>JAAAOJ010000076.1 GCA_009908915.1 Planctomycetota bacterium | reverse complement strand
CCGCCGACCGTCTTCGTCGGAGCTATTTCACACCGCTTACCGCTCACGGTGGAAAAGACAGCTTTGATGATGGTGCTCCTTTCAAAGGTGCTCGATGGGGCTTCTATGTTATCAATCGAGCATAGGTACTTACCCGCACTTGTGTCAACCAAAATCTCAGCAAATCTGAGCAAATACCCCCATCACTGGAGGAGAAACATGGGCCGATGTACTTAGCCATGCCTGCGCAGGAACTTGTACGCGTCCACCACAAGCAGAATTCCTGAACGTACTAGAGTTTCCGGTCCAGACGCCGGTACTGAACCGCTTCGGCGATGTGATGACTGCCAATGTCGGCCTCTTGGCCGAGGTCGGCCACCGTGCGGGCGATTCGCAGGATTTTGTCGTGCGCCCGGGCCGAGAGCCCCATCTCCAGCATGGCCTGCTTGAGCAACTGCTCGCCGGCGGCGTCGAGTTTGCAGTGCTGACGCAACTGCTGGGATGACATTGTCGCGTTGGTGGTGGTCAGGCCGTCGCCGTCGAACCGCTGCCGCTGGACGGCCCGCGCGGCGATCACCGACTGCCGCATCTGTTCGCTGCTCAGCCCGGTGCCCTCGCCGCGCAGCTGCTTCCACGGCACGGGCGGCACTTCCACGTGAATGTCGATGCGGTCGATCAGTGGCCCGCTGATACGCGACAGGTACGCGCTGATCTGCCGCGACGTGCAACTGCACTCGCGCTTCGGGTCGGTGTAGTAGCCGCACGGGCAGGGGTTCATCGCCGCCACGAGCATGATCGCGGCCGGGAACTTCAACGTGCTGTGGACGCGCGGAATCGTCACGCAGCGGTCCTCCAGCGGCTGGCGGATCATCTCCAGCGTGGTCCGCGCGAACTCGGGGAACTCGTCGAGAAACAGCACGCCGTGGTGGGCGAGGCTGACCTCGCCGGCTTGCGGGACGGCCCCGCCGCCGACGAGGGCCGGCGCGGAACTGCTGTGGTGCGGCGTGCGGACCGGGCGGGTGGCCATGAGACTCTGGCCCGGCTGCAGCAACCCTCGCGAGGAGTAGATACGTGTGGTTTCGAGGCTTTCCAGGAGACTCAGCGGCGGCAGGACAGTCGGCAGACGCTTGGCCAGCATGGTCTTGCCGCTGCCCGGTGGTCCCAGCATGAGAAGGTTGTGGTGACCTGCCGCGGCGATGGTGATGGCCCGCTTGGCGGCTTCCTGGCCGCGGACGTCGGCGAAGTCTACGTCGTACTTGCCCTCGGTGGCGAAGATGCCTTCGAGGTCGACGCGCGTCGGTTCCAGCGGCAACTCGTCGGTGAGGAAACCCACGGCGTCGGAGATGAACCGCACAGGAATCACGTCCAGGCCGTCGACGACGGCGGCCTCGGCGGCGTTGTCCTGCGGGACGATGATGCCGCGTCGGCCCTGCTGGCGGGCAAGCATCGCGGAGGCCAGCGCCCCGCGGACCGCCCGGACGCGCCCGTCCAGGGCGAGTTCGCCGAGCAGGAGGAACTCGTCGAGCTTTTCGGTGGTCAGTTGTCCGCAGGCCAGCATGACCGCCAGGGCGATCGGTAGGTCGAAGGCGGAGGAGTCTTTCCGCACGTCGGCTGGGGCGAGGTTGATCGTTACCTTCGGGCCGGGCCAGCGATAGCCGCTGTTCCGCAGGGCGGCCTGAATGCGGCTGACGGACTCCTTGACCGCCGCGTCGGCGAGCCCGACGAGTTTGACGTCGCCCTGGGCGCCCTTGGACACGTCGGCCTCGACCTCGCAGGCCACCGCATCGATCCCTTGGAGAATGCTCGAATGTACGCGTGAAATCATGCGGGCCCCATTCTGGACCGGACCAGCTGTCGATGCTGTAGAAACACTCCGCTCGCCACGCAGCGAGTTAGGGGGATGTTACCGGCGCCACCGAAACATCGCAAGGACAAACAGGCGACCGGTGCAGTTCGGCCCGCGATCCGCCCGGCCGCACTTCGGCCTTGACCGCAGCCCGCGGTTGACGGACAGTCACGGGACGGCTTCGGGTGGTCCGAACGCCGCACGCAACAGAGGACGGACGATGCGACGAGAGCTTCTCGGGCTGGACATTGGCGGGACGACGTCGGCGGCACTGGTCGGCACGGACGGGGGTACGGTGCTGGCCCGGCGGCAGTGGGCGTCACGGGCCGGGCGCGGCCCGGAGGCAATGCTCGGTGAGATCGAGGCTGCCGCGCGCGAACTGCTGGACGAGTACCGGGCGGTCGAATGCGTGGGCGTCTCGATCGGCGGGCCGCTGGATTGCCAGGCCGGCGTGGTGCATGCGCCGCCGAACCTGCCGGGCTGGGAGGCCGTCCCGCTGCGCGAACGCCTGGAAGCGGCACTCGGCCGACCGGTCTACGTGGAGCACGACGCAGCGGCCTGCGCGCTGGCCGAGGTGCGCTGGGGCATCGGAGACGAACTCGGGCCGGAGCCGACGCTGGCGTATCTGACGTGCGGCACGGGCTTCGGCGTGGGGCTGGTGCTCGCCGGCAAGGCGTGGCACGGCGCGGGCGGACGCGCGCCGGAGATCGGTCACGTCCGCCTGGCCGAGGAGGGTCCAACGGCGTTCGGCAAGCAGGGCAGCGCCGAGGCGTTCTGTGCCGGCTCGGTCCTGCCGCGGCTGGCGGCGTGGATGTTCCCGGCCCGCTGGACAGCGGATGCGCCCGATGGCGAACGACTGGCCGCGCTGGCAGCCGCCGGCGATGCCGACGCGTCGGCCGTGGTCGCGAGGCACGCGGCGATGACGGGCCGGGTGTGCGGGCTGCTGGGCGATCTGCTCGTGCCGGATGCGATTGTCCTGGGCAGTCTCGCCCGCTATTTCGGCCCTGGCTGGGTCAAAGCCGTTCGGGCAACCTGGCGGCGTGAGGTGCTGCCGTATGTTGCTGAGGCCTGTCGTCTCGAGCCCGCCTCGCTGGGCGAGCGGTTGCAGGACCTCTCCGCGCTCGCCGCGGCGTGCGGACGCGACATCGGACTACGGGGGTGAGATCTCCAAAACATGTCCGCTGAAGCGCACCCGCCAAGGAAGTGACGACAATCCACGTCTCGTCGGACGAACCTCCCTCTCTCCGCTCGGAGGACCGTCTGCATTTTGTTTGGCGGTCGACGGAACGTCGACCGTCTTGCGCGGATTGCGAGGTCAGCGGACGGTCAGGAAGAACTCCATGAGATTGCAGCCGCGTTCGATGTGCAGGTCGCTGGCGGCGGCGACGTCTTCGCAGAAGGCCCCCGAGACCACGTGGTCGATGCGCTTGCCGGCGACGGCGAACGGCACGGGCTGTCGCGTGTGGGTACGCACGTGGCAGGGAGTGGGGTGGTCCGGCAGGACGAGGATCCGCCAGTCGTCGCCCTCGGCCTGCAGTCGCTGCAGCACGGGCTGGACGATGTGGCGGTCGATCTGCTCGATGGCGTGGACCTTCGGCTTGACCTGCGCGTTGTGGCCGGCCTCGTCCGGGGCCTCGATATGCACGAAGGCCAGGTCGTAGTCGTCCAGTGCTCGCACGGCTGCGGCGCCCTTGCCCTCGAAGTTCGTCTCCACGTAGCCCGTCGCGCCGGGCACGTTGATGACGTCCAGGCCCAGCAGCGTGCTCATGCCGCGCACGAGGTCCACCGCGGCGATCGTCGCGCCGCGCAGGCCCCAGACGGCCTCAAAGCGTGGCAGCTCGGGCATCTTGCCTTCGCCCCACAGCCAGATGTCGGTGGCCGCGTTCTCGCCGAGGTCACGGCGGACGGCGTTGATCTCGCTGGCGGCGAGCACGTCGCCTGCCCGGTCCATGATCGTGCGGACCACGTCGGCGCCCTTGCCGTGCGGCATGTGGGCCTTGATCGGCTCGCCCATGATGTCGTGCGGCGGGGTGGTCGTCAGGTCGACGTCCTCGGCCAGCGTCATCAGGTGACGGTAGCCGACGCCCTGGTAGAAGTTCGCCGTTGTGCCGCCCAGCATGGTCTGCAGGGCGGTGACGATGGCCTCGGCCTCGCCGTCGGTCACGCCGCCGGCGCAGTAGTCTTCCATGACGCCGTCAATGATCGTCACGAGGTTGCAGCGGAAGATCCACTCGTTGGGGGCGGCCTGGATGTCGCGGGCGGCGGCCTCCAGCGGCGCCCGGCCGGTGTAGACCTCCTGGGGGTCGCAGCCGAGAACACTGAGGATGGCCACGTCGCTTCCGGCGGGGAGATTCTCGGGGATGTTCAGCACCGTCCCGAGTCGGCCCGCCGCGGCGATGGCGTCCATGCCGGGTGTCTCGGCGGCCTGCAGCGGCGTCTTGTGGCCCAACTCCTCCAGCGGCTCGTCGGCCGCCCCGTCCGGAATGATCAACGCATACTTCATGATCGCAGGATACCGGCCCCAGCCCCGCCGGGCAAGCCGGTAGTCAGGAGCCAGTCGTCCGAGAGGATAAGGACAGTGCGTCACGTGCTTAGGCACCAGCGAATGACGTGCGGATGGTGCGTAACAAGTTATGCACCGTATAAGAAACTGCGATGCCGTGCCACATTCGCCAGAGGGCCTTCCTGCCGAACGCCGCTAAACGCGCGTCTTGGCTCTTCCGTGTTCATGGTTCCGTGCTCCCTGTTTTGCTGACGACTGGCTACCGCCCACTGAGCACTGACTACGACACCCGTTCAGGATGTTCGTCGACGATGGGGATGCAGACGGTCGGTGCCTTGGCCACGTCCAGGGCGTCGACCTCGTCGATGGCCCGGGTCAGGTTGCCCTCCAGGGCCGTCGCGGTGGTGATGACCACCGGCACGCCGACGGCGGCGACGTCCTCGTTGGCTTCCTGCTGGAGGACGGAGGAGATGCTGATGTCGCGCCGGCCGAGGATCCGGGCGACCTGGGCGAAGACGCCGGGGCGGTCTTCGCAGACGATCCGCAGGTAGTAGCGGCTGCGGACGGCGTCGATGGGCAACTGGCTGGCGGGCTCCGCCCGGTCCGGCCAGATGCCGAGTTGCTCGAAATCGTTCTGCGCGTTGCCCAATGCGACGGCGGCCACGTCGGCCAGCACGGCTGAGGCGGTCGGCAGCCCACCAGCGCCCCGACCGTAGTACATGGTGTGGCCGGTGGCGTGGCCGTAGACGCTGACGGCGTTGAACGGTCCGGAGACCCACGCCAGCGGATGGTTCTTGCTGATGAAGGCCGGGCGGACGCGCAGGCTCAGGCCGTCGGGCTGCTGCTGAGCGATGGCCAGGAGCTTGACGACGTAGCCGAGCGTCTCGCCGTAGCGGACGTCGCAGAGTTCCAGTGTGTCGATGCCGGCCGTGGGGATCGCCCCGAAGTCCACCTTCACGCCGAAGGCCATGGCGGCCATGATGGCCAGCTTGTGGGCGGAGTCGCCGCCGGAGACGTCCAGCGTGGGGTCGGCCTCGGCGAGTCCGTCGGCTTGGGCGCCGGCGAGGGCGTCGGGGTAGCTCGTGCCGTTACGGATCATCTGCGTGAGGATGTAATTGCACGTGCCGTTGACGATGCCGTACAGCGCGTCGATGCGGTTGGCGATCAGCCCGCCCTTGAGGGCGGCGATGATCGGAACGCCGCCGGCGCAACTGGCCTCGAAGGCCATGCACACGCCGCGGGCGCGGGCGATGGCGTAAAGCTCCGGGCCGTGGTGTGCCAGCAGGGCCTTGTTGGCCGTGACGACGTGCTTGCCGGCGCGGAGGGCCTTTTCGGTAATCTCCTTGGCCAGCGTCGTTCCGCCGACGAGTTCCAGGACCACGTGGTTGGCCCCGTCGGCCAGGGCGGCGTCGAGGTCGCTGGTCAAGAGCGACTCGGCGATGCCGATCTGCCGCGCATGGTCGACGTTCACGTCGACGATCCGACGGAGCTGCAAGTCCCGGCCGACGCGGCGGGAGATCATCTCGCCGTCGCGGCTGAGCAGTTGGGCGGCCTCGCCGCCGACGGTTCCGCACCCGACGACGACCACGCCGAGGGGTTGTTGTGCATCTGGCATGGCAAAGTCCTTTCGACAGGGCGACGAATGTACGGCGACCGGCCCGGAAATGCAAGATACGGAGAGTCGGCAGGACAAACACACCCTATCTCTTGACCCCACTGCCTTTGGGAGAGAGGGCGAGCACGCTGTGACCTTGCCGAATGGGTCCGCGAGCCGGTGAGGGTCTTGGGCGACGTCCAAAGAGGCGCCGCTGTTGTGATGTTATGGGCCCTCTCTCCCATGGGGCGAGACGTTCTGCAGAATGCATTTGCCCCGGGCGATCCCGCATGTACGTTGTACGAACTCGAATACAAGGGTATCATGACGCCTGAAAGGTGTGTGACATGGCCCCGGGCAGCGACGAAGCATCGAAGCCGCAGAGGTCTCTGGCGGCGATTGTGTTCACGGATATCTGCGGGTTCAGCCAGTTGGCCCAGCAGGATGAGGACCGCGCGTGCAAACTCGCCCAGCGCGACCTGGGCTTCTTGCGGAAGCTCTGCGAACGCTGCGGCGGGAAGGTCCTCAAGTCTACCGGCGACGGGCTGCTGATGTACTTCAACTCCGCCACCCAGGCCGTCATGTGCGCCATGCAGGCCCAAACGGGTTTTGCCGAGGCGGTCGGCCGCCTGCCGGAAGACCAGGTGCTGCGGCACCGTATCGGCATTCACCTCGGGGACGTGTTCGTCACCAGCGACGACGTCATGGGCGACGGCGTGAACGTCGCCTCGCGACTGCAGGAGCAGGCCGACCCGGGAGGCATCTGCGTCAGCCAGACCGTCTATGACGTGGTCAAGAACCGCCTGGCCGTCCACGCGACCTACCTCGGCCCGCGAGAACTCAAGAACATACAGGAGGCCGTGCCGGTCTACCAGATTCTCGCCGATGCCGCCGCACAGGCCGGCACGGCGACCGTCGCCGCAAAGCCGCGGAAAGACAACAGCCGCCTGTGGATGATTGTCGTCGGCGTGGGCGGACTGGTCGTCGTGCTGCTGGCGGTGCTGATCGGCATGATTGCGGCAGGGGGTGGCGACGATCGCGCCGAGGGCGATGTTGCCGGCAACGCGCCAGTGCCACCGCCGGCTCCGCCCGCATCGCCTCAACGCACCGACGCAAGCAGGACGGCGACCAGCCGCCGGGCAGGGGGCGAGCAGCTCGACGCTCGGCATGCCGACCCGTTTGGCGGGCTTGAAGCGCAGCCCTTTGAGGAAGCGCGGCGACAGTACCTGGCCGATCGCGATGTCGCGGGCCTGGTGACGTGGATGGATGAAAACGGCTACGGCCAGACGCCGATGGCCGGCATGTACCGCAGGGCCGAGGCCTACATGCAGACGGTTCGCGAGCGTCTGGAGGCCAGCACGCCCGAGGCGCCGGTGCGCTTCGAGATGCCGGGTCGGCGTGGCCACACGAGCGGCACGGCCTGGTCGGCGGGGGCCGGCAAGGTCGCTTTCGATATCGGCGGACGTCGCCAGGTGAGGATGCTCAAGAAGATGCCCTCGCGGCTGCGAATGGCCATTGCGATGGGCGTCGCCGAGAGCGAGGCCGAACGCGAGACCGTAGCCTTCATGATTCGTGAAGCGCGCGCGACGGGTCTGGATGACACACGGGAGGGGCGCTCGAGCGGCCGGCGGCCCCCGCCGCCACGTTGACTTCGCGATGGGAAAATGGGTTTCCAGATGGCCAGCGGAACGTTAATATACTGTGATGCATGGATTAACGAGTGTTCTGGCGGCCGACATCTCCACGACGGAATGGGCGATTGCGATTGGCCTGTTCGTGCTGATCATGGTGGGGGGGGGCGTGATGGTGATGGTCATCCAGCGGCGAATGGACCCGCGGAAGGCCGCCGGCGGGGAAGAGTCGGTTGCGATGACCACCGAGGAACTCGCTCGGATGCTCGAGGCGGGCACGATCAGTGAGTCGGAATACGAGGTGATGCGGCAGATCGTCATTGGCAAAACGATGGCGCGGACCCGCGAGGCGGAAACTCGGCAGGACGAGCAAGCACAGCGCCCGGACGACGGTCCGTCGGCCAATGGTTGACGTGTGGTGTCGAATCGCATAAAAAGGCGAGCCGCATGAACGCTCGATAAAGTTACGTGTGGATACGACCTCATTGATTTCGATGACTTCCGATAGATAGGACATGCCGGCGACGACGACCGGCCAAGGCAGTTATGGCAAAACGCAGCGACAATACAGGCGGCAAGGACGGCGAGAGCCAGAAACGACGCTCCAGCTTCTGCAGCTTCTGCAACCGCAGCGGCGAAGAGGTCGGGCCGGTCGTCGAAGGACCCAATGGGGTCTACATCTGCTCGAACTGCGTCGAACTCTGTCACAACATCATCCGGCAGGAGCAGCGGCGGACGTCGCAGAGCAAGCCGTTGCTTGGCAGCATTCCCACGCCGCGGCAGATCAAGGAATTCCTCGACCAGTACGTCATCAGCCAGGACCTCGCCAAGAAGGTGCTCTCGGTCGCCGTGCATAACCACTACAAGCGGCTGACGCACGGTGAGCAGAGCGAGTCCAACGACATTGAGATCGAGAAGTCGAACATCCTGCTGATCGGCCCGACGGGTTGCGGCAAGACGCTAATGGCCCGAACGCTGGCGCGGGTGCTGAGCGTGCCCTTCGCCATTGGCGACTCGACGACCCTGACGGAAGCCGGCTACGTTGGCGAGGACGTCGAGAACATCCTGCTGAAGCTGCTGCAGGTGGCGGACTTCGACCTCGAAGCGGCCGAACGCGGTATCATCTATATCGACGAGATCGACAAGATCGGCAAGACCAACCAGAACGTCTCCATCACCCGAGACGTCTCCGGTGAGGGCGTGCAGCAGTCGCTGCTGAAGATGCTGGAAGGCACGGTGGCGAACATCCCGCCGCAAGGCGGGCGGAAACATCCCGAGCAGCAGTACATCCAGCTCGATACGTCGCAGATCCTCTTCATATGCGGTGGCTCGTTCAGTGGCCTGGAAGAGATTATCCTCAAGCGGCTGGGGCGGCAGCGGATCGGCTTTGACAGCGAACAGGAACAGGCCGAAACGCCGGCCGAACACGGCCATAACCTCGCGCAGGTTCAGCCGGAAGACCTGGTCCACTTCGGCATGATCCCGGAACTCGTCGGCCGACTGCCGGTGACGACCGCGCTGGAGCCGCTCGACCAGGAAGCTATGGTTCGCATCCTCACCGAGCCGAAAAGCGCAATGGTCGCGCAGTACAAGCAACTCTTCGGCATGGAAGATACGAATCTGGAGATCACCGACGACGCCTTGCGGGCCATCGCCAATAAGGCCCTCAAGCGGGACGTTGGTGCGCGGGCGCTGCGAGCCGTCTTCGAGGAACTGATGCTCGACCTGATGTACGAACTGCCCGAGCACAAGGAAGAGGGCGCCACGTACGAGATTACCGGCGACCTTGTCGATGGTGAGAGCCGGCCGAACCTCTTTGCCGCCCGCAAGGACGCCGCGAAGAAGGAATCTGCCTGATAGCCATCCAAGCCACGCGCGATATATGAAAACGGGTGGCGGCCCATGCGGCCGCCACCCGAGAATCTTCCTCCGGAGCGAATGCTATTCGGTGTCGCTCACTTTGTACTCGATCTTCTTGCGGGCGGCCTGTTCGTGCAGGGCCTCGACGACCTCGGCATCGAAGCCGGCCTTCTTGCCCGCCTCGGCCTGCTTGGCTCGCTCCTCGCGGATGTACTCGTCCCGCTGCTTGGAGAGCTTGACGATCTTCGCGTTGAGGTCCTTGCGTTTGTCCTGCTGGGCGGCAATATGCTGCTTCCGCTCCTCGGGCGACATCTTCTGCATCTCCGGCGAGAGCAGGTCGTCCTTGACGTCGGCCAGCTCCACCTCGCCGTCGGCAACGGCCTGGACGAGATCGTTCGTGCCGACGCGGCCGGACTTGGCGGCGTACTTGGCGCGTTCCGCGGCAGCGTCGGCCTTGTCGGCTGCTGCGGGCATGCTGGCGGCGGCCGCGTTGAGTTCCCGGGCGGCGGTCTGGGCCTCGACGTTGCCGTAGACCACGACCGTTCCGGTCAACTCACTGTTGAGCTTGGCCAGTTCCTTGTCGTAGGGGGTGGTGATGTGCTGCACGCCGCCGTCCTGGTCGATCGCGACGAAGCGCCCCTCGGCGCGGCGGGCGATTTCCTTCCAGACCTTCGCGGTGTCCTGGCTGCCGCCGCAGAGGATCGTGTTGATGTAGATGCCCTTGGTGATGGCCTTGGTGGAAAGCTCCTGGTAGGTCGGCACGTCTTTGTATTCGTTGTGCGGGGGACAGTCGCCGACGAGGTAGATGATCTTCAGCGCGTCCTTGTCCTCCGACCACTGCAGCTTGTTGATGGCGTCGTGCAGGCCCTGGTTGACGTTCTCGGGCGTGTCGCCCCCGCCGCTGGCGGAAAACTTCCGCAGGTCGGCGTAGACCTGATCGATGTTGTCCGTCAGGTCGTGAACCTTCGTCACGTACGCGTCGCTCTTGTCGCGGTAGCCCACCAGAGCCATCCGGACGACGGGCTTCGGCTCGGCACGGGTCATCTCGTTCGCGAGATACCAGATTTTCCGTTTGGCCGCCTCGATCAGGCCGCTCATCGAGCCGGTGGTATCCAGTACGAAGGCCACCTCGATCTGCGGCTGCTTGACGGGCTCGGGCGATTCGACGGCGTGGGGTTCGGCCGCGGCCGCCGGCGCGGCGAGACAAAGCATAATGCCTCTGCTCAGCCGCGGGTAGGCGGCAAAGAACTTGCCGGGCGACTGGATATCGGAACTGAGGGCGACGATGGCGATGTTCAATGTCATAAGAATGCTCAGGCGTTTCATGGAGTGACTTCTCCTTTGGGTTGAACCTGTTGTTGCTGGCATGTCTGACGCCGTACGGCGAGAGAAGTTCCCGGCCAGGAAACATTTTCCCGAGACCGTTGCATTACGTGCGACAATGCGGTATCACGCGCCCCTTGCTGCACCGCGATGGCCCAAGCTGTCGTTGGCCGGACGTAACCTGGAGATGTGCTGATGTCACTGAACAGCGAATGGCGCGACCGACTTGAAGGTTGGATCGGCGCCCTTGAGACGCTTCGCCAGCACTGCGTTGCGGCGATCGACTTTGAATATGCCACCACCATGGACATGCTCTCGCCGCAGGAAGCGGCCACGTTGTCCTTTCAGCCCCTCGCTAAAGGGTCAAAACCGTCCACGCCGCCCACACCGTACACGCCGGTTAGGGGCTGGGGCGAGACGTACCAGTACGGTTGGTTTCGCGCGACGGCGACGGTACCCGAGGAAGCCGACGGCATGACGCTGACGCTCACGCCGCCGACCAACGGCGAGTCGCTGATTTTCGTCAACGGCCAGGCCCGTGTCGGCACGCAGTCGTTCAACATCATCGCGCAGAAGGCCAGGGCCGGCGAGACGCTTGATCTGCTGCTGGAATGTGCAGCCGGCAATGAGCGCGTCTGCGCGACCGGCCCCGTGCCGCACGGGCAGCGCCCGTTCCCACCGCTGATCGCCCCCTTGCGGAAGTTCCAGCAGGGCGCCCTGAACGTGATCGACGAGGACGCCTTCGGCCTGTACTACGACATCCGGACGCTCGTGGAACTGCGGGACAGCATCAACGACGGTTCCCTGCGCGTTGCGCACATCGACGCCGGTATCAAGGACTTCACGAACATCTGCGATCCCGAACTGCCCCGCGACGAATTCCTCGAAAGCTGCCGGGCCGCGCGTCGTCGCCTCAAGCCGCTGCTGGAGAAGCAAAGCGGCCCGACTGCACCGACGATGTTCGCCTTCGGCCACGGGCACCTGGACGTCATGTGGCTCTGGCCGCTGGACCAGACGCGCCGCAAGACGGCCTTGACGCTCTGCAACCAGCTCACCCACGCCCAGCGGTTTCCGCAACACAAGTTCCTGCACTCGCAGCCGCACCTGTTCTGGATGCTCAAACGCGACTACCCCGAGCTTTACGGACGCGTCAAGCGGGCGGTTGCGGACGGCACGGTCATTGCCGACGGTGCCTCCTGGGTGGAAATGGATACCAACATCTCCGGCGGCGAGGCTCTCATCCGCCAGTTCCTCTGCGGCAAGCGGTTCTTCAAGGACGAGTTCGGCGTCGACAGCCAGTTCCTGTGGATGCCGGACGTGTTCGGCTACTCTGCCCAAATGCCCCAGATCATGGTCGGTTGCGGCGTGAAGTACTTCTCAACGCAGAAGATCCTCTGGAACTACCACGGCGGCGAAACCTTTCCCTACAACACGTTCTACTGGGAGGGCATCGATGGCTCGGACGTGCTCGTCCACGTGCATAACGGCTACAACTCGCAGACCTCGCCGGCGCACGTCATCGATTGCTGGAACAAGCGACTGCAGAAGGATGACATCTCCGCTCGCCTGCTGCCGTTCGGCTGGGGCGACGGCGGCGGCGGGCCGGCCATCGATCACATGGAGTTTGTCACGCGCGTGGCCGACCTCGAAGGCTGTCCCACAGTCAAGATCGCCACACCGACCGAGTACTTCGAGTACATTGAGCAGAACGAGAACATTACCAACCGCTACGTCGGCGAGTTGTACGTCCCGTGCCACCGCGGCGCGCTGACCAGCCAGGCCAAGACCAAGCTTGGCAATCGCAAGTGCGAACTGGCCCTCCGCGAGGCGGAGATGTGGGGCTCAGCGGCGGCAATTCTCGCGGGTCGGCCCATGACGGTCGAGACATTCGACGATGCCTGGCGCACGGTGATGGTCAACCAGTTCCACGACATCCTGCCCGGATCGAGCATCGACCGCGTCTATGAAGAGGTCGAGGCCGCGTATCTGGAATTGCTCGAGAACGTCAACGCCGAGAAGGAGCAGGCCGTCACGGCCCTGACCGACGATGGCGCGTCGATGACCGTCTTCAACAGCCTCTCCTGGACGCGAACGGTCGAGGTGGCGCTGCCGAACGACTGGGCCGGCGCGACGGATATCGACGGGGAGGCGCTCTGTGTTCAGGAGCAGGGCGGCTGTTGCTACGTCGAGGTCGAGGTCCCCAGCTGCGGCTGGACCAATATCGACAAGGCAGCTGCGGCCGATGGCCAAGGCGAGGCGGCTTCAGCCGGCGTGACGGCGACGCCGCGCTCGCTGGAGAACAGCCTGATTCGCGGGGAGTTCAACGACCGTGGCGAAATTGTCAGCTTCATTGACAAAGCCAGTGGCACGGAGTACATCAAGGACGGCGGGGCGGGCAATGTCTTCCGCATGTTCAAGGACGTGCCTGGCAAATACGACGCCTGGGATATCGACAGCATGTACGTCGACGCCCCCGTGGAACTGTCCAAGGTGGCCGAGATCGAAGTCGTCGGTGAAGGGCCGCTGATGGCCCGACTTCGCATCACGCGAAAGCTCAACAACAGCGCCATGACGCAGGTCGCCACGCTGCGTTGCGACAGCCGCGTCATCGAGTTCGATACGCACATCGACTGGCACGAACGCCACAAGCTGCTGAAGGTCAGTTTCGAGACGAACCTCCGCAACGACGAGGCGATTCACGAAATTCAGTTCGGCTACCTCAAACGCCCGACTCACCGCAGCCGGCAGTTCGACGCCGACCGCTTCGAGGTCGCGAACCAGAAGTACACGGCTATCGCAGAGGCCCGTCGCGGCCTGGCAGTGCTGAACGACTGCAAGTACGGGGTCGATACGCTCGGCGGGGCGATTCATCTCTCGTTGCTGCGGGCGCCGACGGCCCCGGACCCGGCCGGGGACGTCGGCCACCAGAGCTTCACCTACGCCGTAATGGCCTGGAGCGGGGCGTTCGCCGACAGCGGCGTCGTCCGGGCCGGCTACGAGCTGAACGTTCCGCCGACCTGCGCCCTCGGCAAGGCCGAGCCGGCCAGCCTCCTGCAGATCGATGCCGACAATGTCATCGTCGAGGCCGTCAAGCTCGCTGAGGACGGCAGCGGCGATGTGATCGTCCGCCTGTACGAAGCCGTCGGTACGACGACCCGCGCATCGGTTCTGACGTCCTTGCCTGTCACGGCGGCGGCCGAGACGAACATGCTGGAAGGCGATGCCGACGATCGCGAGTTTGCCGACGGCAGGGCGATGCTGGAGTTCACCGCCTTCGAGATCAAGACGCTCCGTCTCAAGCGGTAGCCGCCCGTTCATGGAAGACGTGCCTCGACCTGGCGACGATGACGCGCACGCAAATGGCCCGACCGCAGCAGCGATAGCTTTCCAATACCAAGCATACGAAGCTCGTGTCGGATGGAGCACTCCCGACGGGATGCCGCCGGCACGGCTCCGCCATGCTATTTCATGGTATATGCGTTCGTTCCACGCGGCGGAGCGGGGACAACAGCGCGCAAACACATATCGTATGCCGTATAAAACGGTCGGCTAGCCCCCGGCCATTTCCGGGGCATTGTCTTCCTTCTTTCGCGTGCGGGTCGGCGGGGAGGGGACTATGCCGTCGGGCAGCGATCGATGGCGTCGAGGAACCACGCGGGCGGCCGAATGGGTCGGCCGTCGCCGTTGACCGCGGCGTGGACGGTGTACCCCCGGCAGACGTCGCCCGAGTCGTCGTCATGGGAGATGCTCACGTCGAACCGCAGCCGGGCCTTGCCGGTCATCTCGGCCGAGGCCGTCACGAGCAACTTGTCATCGTACCGGGCCCGCCCGAGGTATTCCACGTGAGCTTCCACCAGCGGCAGACCGATGCCCATATGCTCCATGGCCGCGTAGCTCGTGCCCGTCGCGCGCAGCCATTCCGTCCGAGCGACCTCGAACCACTCCAGCGCGCGGGAGTTGTAGAACGTGCCCATCTGATCCGTCTCGCTGTAGCGGACTCGCAATGTCGTGGTAATCATGGGCTCATTGTCGGGAAAAACAGGCTGCGTGGCAAGCGCATGCCCGGCCCAGTGGGTACGCATTCAAACGAGGTGGTGTCGGTGAAGCGAAAATGGAATGGGCCGCTGTCAAAGACAGCGGCCCATTGGCCAAGCGCCGTATCACCAGATAGGCCGGGCAACGCAGGGGGAGACGTCCCCGGCCCTTATCATCTAGTGATGACACACTCATACTACGATATGAAATCCTGATTTCCACAAAAAAAAACCGATCTGTCATCAATTTTTCCGCAACGATTGGTGACGATTCACAAAAACCCTTTTGCAATCGAAACTTATGAGGCTATGATGCATGCAGCTGCTTCCACGGCCCGCGGTCTGTGCTGAGATTTTCGCCTAACGTTGGGACAGATGGTGTGTCCAAAGCTCCGGATAACAAGGTAGATGCTGCGCAACAGCGGGCGTTGATCGCCCTGGTCCACAGCGCTGCCGACGGCGATATGCCGGCGTTCGAAGAACTGGTACGACGCTACCAGCGGCGGGCCAATGCCGTGGCCTATCGGTTGCTGAGCCATCGCGAGGATGCGATGGAAGTGGTCCAGGACGCCTTCCTGAAAGCGTACGACCACCTCGACACGCTCAGCAAACCCGAGCGATTCGGCTCGTGGCTGCTGAGAATCGTCAGCAACCGCGCCTTGAACCGGCGCCGACGGCGCGCGATTCGCAAAGCTGCGTCTCTCGACGCCGGAATCGTCGACGAGGACGGCGAGCGCGGCGAATGGACGCTGCCGGATACGCAGAGCCCCACGCCGCTGGAAGAAGCCAGCGGCCACGATCTGCGAGACATGCTTCGGGACGCGATCGACGAGTTGCCCGACATGCAGCGGCAGGCGCTGGTGCTCTTCAGCATCGAGAAGATGCCCCAGAAGCAGGTCGCTGAAATACTGGAGTGCAGCGTCGAAGCGGTGAAGTGGCATGTCTTCACCGCCAGAAAGAAGCTTCGGCAGAAGCTGGGCGATTTCTTGTGATATACGTAACGAACATGCACCGGCCAGGCGGGCGCAATGCTGTTCGCCCCGCCGCGAATGAGACAACACATCGCCAACGACACATCGACAAGCCGTAGCACCATGAACGACACGACACGTCACGACGATCTGGACTTCCGCATCTGCCGGTACCTCGACGGCGACATGACCGCCGGGGAAGCTGCCGCCTTTGAGCGTGAACTGGCCGCGGATGCGGCGCTCGGCGCTGCGCTCGAGCGGTACCGCCATCTTGAGGCCGAGCTTGGCGACCTGGGCGGGGCGGTCGAGCTCGACGAAGCGGCCCAGCGTGACAAGATCCTGCAGGCCGTCGAGCGGCGACGCCTGCACCGTCCGACACGCCCCCAGCGGCTGATTCTTCGCCCGGCCCTGGCGGGACTTGCTGCGGCAGCTATGTTCCTGCTGGCCCTGGGAGGCTACTTTCTGCTGACGGGGCCGGAACAATCCACACCCATCGCGGCCCACGGTGAATCCGTCGGCCGGGCGGCGATGGCCTTCGCGGCACCGCCAACGGCAAAGCAAGGCGGCGTACAGACGGCGCTGCGCCGTAAGAGTATGTTCGAGGACATGCGGCACCGGCTTCGAACGCTGGGCGACGGGGCGGTCGTCGTGACGGTCGGCTCGCCGGTCGGTCAAGCCGACTCCGGCAACGACGCGCATGCCGCAAGCAGCCTCTGGATGAACTGACCAGCGCGCCGGGTCGGCAAGCGGCGACGACATGGCACCCACGGACAAGGACGACGAACATGATGATGACAGCAAGGCGTACGGTCGTAACGCTGACACTTCTGACCCTGGTCGGCTGGGCGGTGGCCCAGCAGACCGACGGGTTGCGCCAGAAGCGACTCGACGCACCGCTGACCCTGACCGTCAGCGACAAACCCATCGGCGAGGTCTTCTGGAAGTTGACCCGCGCAAGCAACGTGCGGTTCACCGTCACCGACGAGACCCTCGCCGCGCTGCCGTACGCCGGGCAGACACACATGGATGTGCAACTGCGCGACGTCTCCCTGCGCGCGGCGCTGCGGCAGATGCTCCGGCCTCATGGGCTTGACTGGCGCATCAAGGACGGTGTTGTTCAGGTCGTGCCCTCCGACGCATTGCATCGCATGTGCCGGCGGGCCACTTTTGACGAACTCGTGCTGCTCGGCCGACTGCTGACCGTCGAGTTGTCCGCCGACTCCCAGGCCAGGCCGGTCGATCTGCTGCGCCGGGCGTCCGACGATGACGACCTGGCACTCGTGCTGCCGGACGACCTGCTGGGCGAGGACCTCGCCGCGGCCCGCCGCCGCGCTGACCAGGTTCTGCCGGCCCCCGCTGCCGAGTGGCTGGACCTGTTGGCCGGCGATGGCCGCACGTGGTATCTCTCGGGGGATCGCATCACCGTGCTGAACCGGTCTGATCAGGTGCGCCGACAGCTCCAGCGTCGCGTGTCGCTGCGGTATCAGAACACGCGGCTGGTGAACGTGCTGCTGGACCTCGCCCGCCAGGCCCAGGTGAAATTGACATTGGCGCCCGGCTCGCTGAATATCCTACCGCGCGACGTGCGGAACGACTTCACGCTCATGATTGACGACGCGACCATCGCCCAGGCCCTGGAGGTCATCAGCGGCGCGACGGGCCTGGAGTTTTCGGTCATCGATGATGGCATCGATGCGCGACCGGCCCTGGGGCTGAAGGTTGGCGAGACGACTGCGCCGAGCGACGGGGCGTCGGCCGGGCGAGACAGCGGACGCAGCCGGGCGGGTGTGATCATGCGGACGAGCTTCATCGGTTCCGATGGTATCGAGCGCGACGTACTTATGCCGATCTTCGATCTGCCGGCGGACATGCAGGAAGCGATCGAGCGCCACCGGGCCAACGCCATTCTAGAAATGCAGAAGCACTGGTCGGCCGGCACGGTCGAGATGAATGACGGTAAGGACGTGGACGCGGATGACGACGACGATCTCGTACCGCCTGCACTCAAACCGGGCATCGAGACGATTCGCAGGAGGGCGACCGAAGAGGCGGGCAAGGCAGTCAGCCGGTAATCCTCCGAGCGATCCGGGATGGGTGTGCGAGATTTTTTCTGGCGCGACGCTAGTCCTTTGTTTACAGTGACTGATGAACCCTCAGGATAAGGAGCTTAAGTCATGGAAGATCAAGGGATTAGCGCAGAAGAACTCAAGGCCGCCTTGGCGGGCGATTTTGAGGAGATGGTGGCGAAAATTCAG
>JAAAOJ010000049.1 GCA_009908915.1 Planctomycetota bacterium | reverse complement strand
TCTATGTTTCGCCGAAGGCTACGGAGGTTGCGCGTGACTTCGTCGAATTCCTCGTCACGGGCGGCGAATCGGCCGCCAACGTGTATGTGGATGTACCGCAGTCACTCTCCGAGGCTATGGCCAAACATGGCCTGCTATCGACCAGGACGGAGATCGTGCTTCCGACGCCTGAGGCACCCAAGCCCAGGAAGAAGGAACCGTCAAGGAAGCACAAGAACAAGAAGCACGGGCCTGTTGACGTGCCTGCGGAGGATTCCGGTGGGGGCGGCGTTCCCGGTGGCTGGTAACGCCAGCCGGACGCGGTTGCCGGAGACCCACGCCCCACGAAGGGGCGAACCATGCCCCCCGCGACGGCCCTGGCAATTCCGGGTATGAAGAAACCCAGCCGAACAGCAAGGGCTACCGCCGCGAGGCGGGGTCTGAAGTCTGAAGGAAGCGGCAGGCAACGCTGTGGTTCGACGAACATGAACTGCATACGAGACCCGCGGCTCGGGCGATGACAGCTCGCGGCGACCGCCATTGCAGCCCGTATGCGGGGTCGAACCCGTCTCTGGGGGCTGTTGGGCGGACAGAAGAAAAGTGCAGTTGCGAAGACTTGATGCAGCCGACACGCCAGCCGCTATTCCAGTCCGAGGATCTGCCACGGCGTCAGTGGGAGAAACTCATCGGTGGCGGTCGCGACGGGCTTGTCGGAGTCTGCCGTCAGCCACGAGACCTTTAGCTTGACTCGTCGACGCAGTATGCTCCTCTGGGCCCACTGCCAGTGGCCGTCGGGCTCGATTTCGTATCGGTTGCCGTCCCACGTCGTCACCGCGATCGGCTCGACGCTGCTCACTCGGCCGATGCCTATGCGGCCACGCCGGACTTCGATACCGGCCATTCGCATGCGCTGGCAGTCGGGGTGTTCCTTGTGCCAGTGGCGGATCCACTGTCTGGCCCGATCAGCATCCATCCCGCCAAGCTTCATGATCAGGCTCGGACGCTCGCCATAGCCGAGGAAGGCCGCCAGGTCCAGGCGCAGCGCGCCGGTCGCGATGCGCGGCATGTGGTCGGTAGTGTGATCGTGACTGATTGGCTCGAGGTCGGCCATGCGGGATGGTGCGGGCCAGATCCGGCCGGTGTGTCGACTCAGTGTGAAGGCGACCGGACCGTACTCGCGCCGGGGCGGGTACTCGTTGCGCCGGACCCACTGACACGGACCTGCGCAGGTGAACACCAGCCCGTTGGCGGACACAACCGCCAGGCCTTCGTCTGCCTGCCAGGCGATGCGCCCGCCGTCTCGCCGCGTCAGGACGAGACCGTTGATGCGAAGTGTCTGCCAGCCGACCATGTGGTCCTTCCAGGTGGTGACGATGGCCTGCCACTGCTGAGCTGAATAGGGGCCGATCTGGCGAATGGCGACCTCGCCGGGCGTCAGGCCGAGGAAGGTGTCGATTGCGGGCCGTATGGTTGAATCGCTGGCCTGGTGGGGGCGTCGGTCCGTGGGCATGTCCGCGAGGTCGCCGCTATAGATGTGCCCGGGCCGAAGCGCCGCGCCACGCGCATCCACGGCGGAATGTCTATCAGCCTCTGCGGTTTCGGCCTGTGTCGGCTCCGGCCGGCCGTACGTGCGCAGCAAAGCCATGACGCCACAGACCAGCAGGATCAGCAGGCCGAGAATTGTCAGCGGATCGTTCTTCTGTCGTGTCACGCAGGGAAACCGGCCGGCGAATGGTCTCAATGCATCTTCGTCGCGGGCAGGCGCGTATGCACAGGCGGATACTGTTGGTATCGACCGGTTTCGGTGCAGACTTCGATAGCGAACAGAAAGAACCTGGCTGCCGTGGCGTCAGGCCGGCCCGGTCCCCGGGGCCGCATGGTTGGACGTTCGCACGAGTCAGCTCTGCTGATCGAGTTCGACGCGGATTTCTCGAACGCCCATATTGCGCACGCGCTGGAGGGCGGCACGCGTAGGCATACGCATGCGGATCGAGCCGTCCTTGTGTTCCCACTGGTAGACGCTCTGGGCGCTGACGTCCATCAGTTCGGCCAGTTCGGCCTGTGTAATTTTCAGGCGATCTCGCAGCTTGCGGATCATCTTGCCCGTGACGCGCATTTTCTCAAGCTCTTCCTGCTCGGGGACCTGCGTGTCATCAAGACGCTTGAGGGTCTGTCGCAGGACACGGTTGTCGCGCTGGAGCTCGTCGATATCCCGCTTGATCTGGGCGACATCCCGCTTCAGTCGGGCGTTATCCTTTTTCAGGGACGCTGTTTCGTTGCGGGCTTCCTTGCGGGCCAGGCGGCTAATCTCTTCACGCAGCACTTGTTGAACATTCGGCATAGGTGTCTCCTCAATGTCTTCATAAGTTTTCAGGACCGCTCGAGTATGACATGCCGCAACCGATTTGGCAACTCTTTACTTTGGTCGCTTTCATCGCGCGTCTGATGACGTCGGCGGCAGATACACCGCGAGTGGAGATCGATTTGCAGGCTCGCGGCGAAAGTGGCGCGGTGGAAATCCGCATTGACACCGGCCAATGCGTTGACTACACTCATCGCCCCGTTTGAATCCCGCGGAAGGGCTTTAACCGGCTCGCTCCCGGCTTCGGCAGAGGGGCGACGCAACATGCACGTGTCCCGACATTACAACTGTTTGGAGATTACATCCATGGCTAAGAAAGCAAAGTATGTCTACTACTTCGGCGGCGGCAAAGCCGAAGGCAAGAGCAAGATGAAGGAACTGCTGGGCGGCAAGGGCGCAAACCTTGCCGAAATGTCCAGCCTCGGTTTGCCGGTGCCTCCCGGCTTCACCATCACGACCGAGGTCTGCGACCTGTATTACAAACTCGGTCACAAGTACCCCAACGGCCTACATAAGCAGGTTGACGAAGGTATCAAGAAGATGGAGAACGTCACGGGCAAGACGTTCGGCAAGGGCCCGAAGCCGCTGCTGGTCTCCGTCCGCTCCGGTGCCGCCGTCTCCATGCCGGGCATGATGGACACCGTCCTGAACCTCGGCCTGAACGACAAGACCCTGCCGGCCATGATCGAACTGACCGGTAACGAGCGTTTCGTGTGGGACAGCTACCGCCGCTTCATGCAGATGTTCGGTGATGTCGTGCTGGGCATGAAACACGACGACTTCGAGGAAGCCCTCGACAAGGTCAAGAAGAATCGCAAAGCCGCTAACGACACCGACCTCGACGTCGAAGGCCTCAAGGAGGTTGTTGAGGAATACAAGAAGGTCTACAAGAAGGCCAAGAAGAAGTTCCCGCAGGACGCCCGCAAGCAGCTACAGGCCGCCGTCGACGCCGTTTTCGGCAGCTGGAACAACCCCCGCGCCATTCGCTACCGCCAGATCAACGAGATCCGCGGTCTGCTCGGCACGGCCGTCAACGTCCAGGCGATGGTCTTCGGCAACATGGGCGACTCGTCCGGCACGGGCGTGGCCTTCACGCGTGACCCGTCGACCGGCAAGAACAAGTTCTACGGCGAGTACCTTATGAACGCCCAGGGCGAGGACGTCGTGGCCGGCATCCGCACGCCCAAGCACATCAGCGAGCTGCAGAAGCAGAACCGCAAGGTCTACAAGCAACTGACCGATATCCGCAAGAAGCTCGAAGAGCACTACAGGGACATGCAGGATATCGAGTTCACCATCGAGCAGGGCGAACTGTACATGCTGCAGACCCGCACCGGCAAGCGGACCGCTGCTGCCGCCGTCAAGGTCGCCGTAGACATGATGAAGGAAGGCCTCATCGACGAGAAGACCGCCGTCTGCCGCGTCGATCCCAAGCAGCTTGACCAGCTGCTTCACCCGACTTTCGACCCCAAGGCCGAGGATAGGGCCGACTGTGTGGCCACCGGCCTGCCCGCCAGCCCCGGCGCGGCGACCGGCCAGGCCGTCTTCGATGCCGACACGGCCGAAGAATGGGCCGAAGAAGGCAAGGACGTCATTCTCATCCGTATCGAGACTAGCCCCGAGGATATCGGTGGCATGCATGCCGCCAAGGGCATCCTCACGAGCCGCGGCGGCATGACCAGCCACGCCGCCGTGGTTGCCCGAGGCATGGGCACCTGTTGCGTCGCCGGCAGTGACGGCTGCGTGATCGACTACAAGAAAGCCTCCATGAAGGCCGGTGGCAAGACGATCAAGCAGGGCGACTGGATCAGCCTCAACGGTTCGACCGGTAAGGTCTACGCCGACAAGGTCGATACCATCGACCCGAAGCTGACCGGCCCGTTCGGCACGATCATGAAGCTCTCGGACAAATACCGCAAGATCGGCGTCCGCACCAACGCCGACACGCCGCATGACACCGAGGTCGCCGTCAGGTTCGGCGCCGAGGGTATCGGCCTGACGCGTACCGAGCACATGTTCTTCGAAGGCGACCGCATCGTCTCCATGCGGAAGATGATCCTCGCCGAGGACGAAGAAGGCCGCAAGAAGGCCCTCAAGGAACTCCTGCCCCTGCAGAAAAAGGACTTCAAGGGCATCTTCAAGGCCCTCAAGGGCAAGCCCGCCACCATTCGCTTCCTCGACCCGCCGCTGCACGAGTTCGTGCCGCATGACAAGAAGGGCCAGGACGAGATGGCCAAGGCCATGGGTGTTTCGGCGGCCAAGATCAAGGTCAAGGTCGAAAGCCTCCACGAGTTCAACCCGATGCTGGGTCACCGTGGCTGCCGCCTGGGTATCTATTACCCCGAGATCACGGCCACCCAGGCCCGTGCGGTCATCGAGGCCGCTTACGAGGTCCGCGGCGCCAAGCCCGAAATCATGATCCCGCTGGTCGGCAACGTCAAGGAACTGGCCAACCAGAAGCAGCTCGTCGAAGACATCTACGAAGAGATCAAGAAGAAGAAAGGCCGCGCGCTGAGCTACCTAAAGATCGGTACCATGATCGAAGTGCCGCGCGGCGCCATTACGGCCGACGAGGTCGCCAAGGAAGCCGAGTTCTTCAGCTTCGGCACCAACGACCTGACGCAGATGGGGTGCGGCTTCAGCCGTGACGACGCCGGCAAGTTCCTCAACCAGTACGTCGAGGAAGGCATCTACGACGCTGATCCGTTCCAGGTCCTCGACCGTGATGGCGTGGGCGAGCTGGTTCGTATCGCCGTTTGCCGTGGCCGCCAGACCCGCCCGGACATCAAGCTGGGCATCTGCGGCGAGCACGGTGGCGACCCGTCGTCGGTCGAGTTCTGCCACATGGTCGGCCTGGACTACGTCTCCTGCAGCCCCTACCGCGTGCCCATCGCACGACTGGCCGCTGCACAGGCATTCATCAACCGCGGCGCTCCCGGCGAACTGACCAAGGTCGCACGCAAGACCGCCAAGAAGAAGGCCAAGAAAAAGACCGTCAAGTCCAATGTCGCCAAGAAGAGCAAGAAGAAGGTCAATAAGAAAGCCAAAAAGAAGGCGAAGAAGAAGTAAGGGCCTGAGGTCAGTAGGCCTGAGCAGAAAAAAAGAGCCCTCACGCAGCCTCTCCCAGAGGGAGAGGGGTAAGAGAAGACAGGGCCTGAGGGAGGGCCTGAGTCGTTTGCGACCTTGCCCCGACAACTGAATAGATGATTCCAGGCCCGGTGGCTCACCCGACCCGCCGGGCCTGTTCTTTGCGGTGTGCCAGGTATGGCACGATGGCTTGGAGGTGCAAGTCCTCTGGAGGCCCCGGATAGCGCAAACTCCTAGCTGAACAGCAACTGCGGCGTCGCGAGGTGTCGTGGGAAGGAGGCTGCAGGCAAAGCTCCGACCTGACGGACAGCAACCGCGTACGAGGCGGCGTGTCGAGGGTGAGAGGGCCGCAAGACTCGAAGCCCGATGCGGTCCGGATCGGCACGACGTAGACGCGGCAGGCGTGGAGCGAAGGTCACGTGTCTTACCCTGGGAGGCCTGCCGGTCTGCCACGTGAACTTATGGGATATTCGGAGGTTACGCGCGGTGCAGCAGATGCTGTACTGCGCGAAGAGGTCGTCGGCATCGCGTTACTTCAGATGTTCGGCGGCGAGGATCTGGAAGACGCTGACGGCCCATGTGTAGGCGGGGTTGTAGTGGGGGACGCCCGTCAGGGCATCGTGGTTCTCGCCGAAGCCGTGCATGGCCACCATGCGGCAGAACCGCTCGGCCAGGTCGGCGGCCAGGTCGGTCTCGCCGGCGTCGGCAAGCCCGTCGATCATCAGGAAGGGGGAGATACACACGCGCCATCGGGCGATGCCAGAGAAAAGACCACGGCCGGCGCGCGGACGTATCGGCGGGGGATGACGGGACACGGCTTGGCCGGAGCGGTCTACTCGGAAACCTCGATGTTGTTGGCGGCGGGGGTGAAGTCGGCATCGCGGAGGGCGACGCCGAAGTCGACATTGGTGAACTGGTAGTCGCACGAGCGTTCGCCCTGCCAGTTGTCGCCGATGATTCGTAGCGGGATCATCCACTCGGTGTCGACCAGGACGATGGTCTTCTGGGCCGGGTAGTCCGGGTGGGTCTTGGGCAGCCGTCGGACGAGTTTGAAGCACGGTCGGCCGCCGATTTCGGCAAAGCCTTCGAAGCGCTCGGTGCTTTCGCCTCGCTCGCGGGCCAGTTCATAGACGTCGATGAGGCTCTGGATGCTGTTGCGGAAGCCAAACTGCGTGCATGGCCGCAGCGTTTTCTTCATGGCGTCGGGGCCGTCGGGCAAACGCAGCACCGAGCCACCTACCAGCGCCCGCAGGATTCCGCTCTTGGGCCGCACGAGCATCTGGCTGCGGCCTTCGTCGTCGCGGTAGCGCCCCTCGACGTAGAGGATTGTGTCGGCCGTCGGGGCGTTTTCGGTCCAGGTCATGGCGACGCTGAAGGGCTTGCGGCGAAACTTGACGGCAATGGTCTGGGCCGCGCCCAGCTCGCCGCGGATGCGTTCCTGCTTGACGAAGGTGCAGGTGTAGCTCTCGGCGCCGAGCGATTCAAGATTCTCCAGCCCGCGTTTCAGAAGGGCGACGTGGTCGCTCCTGGCCAGTTCCTCGGCCTTTTTGAAGGCAACGCGGTCCGTGACGACGATCTTCCCACCGTCGATATCCACCACGCCGGGGCGCTGGACCTCGGGGGTGGCAATGGATCGGGCGACCTGGATGCAGAGCAGCGCCGCCAGCAGCAGGCCCACCATGAGTCGGACGCCTCGATTGCTGGGGCGGATCAGTTTGCGGACGATTTTCGGCATGTTGACTTCCATCGGGGCTGGCTACCGACGACCCGTGTGCGGCGAGGGTCGCGTCGACCTTTGCCCATGCATACTAAATCGACATGGGCACGACGAATTCTTGAAAGACATTCCGTCTTGCAAGGTGCGATCATCGCACGAACGCTTGCGGGCCGACAGCCGCAACGACCCGACATTGCCAAGCTTCAAATGTAAGTCCAATATCCTACGTGTATGGCCTGAGTAGGTCAATAGTAATTCACACCGACCTCCGCGGCAGTGTTTTCGGGATCGGCCTATGCAACCAACGTTCTTGCAGTATCTTATGGCCGCCGGCGTCGCGAGGCACATTTCCGAGCGGATTTCTTGCCCCTCTGTGTCATCCGTGAGACTTCATACGTTTTGATCTTGACGGTGTGGTCGTGACGCGTAGACTTGCGCAGGAAAGCACGATCTTCATGCAGATCACGCGCAACCACATGGCGGCAGGCCGCCACAAAGTCGACTTTCCGAACATCGAACCGCGGTGAGTGCTCGCACGCACAGCATGTGACCAAGCGACGACCCGCTCCCAGCCGAGCGGTTTTTTTTTGATGGCCTTATCAGACAGCAACCCGTCGGCGATCACGGCGGGGTCTTCTGGCTACCATTCCTTGTACGGGCTGCTTTCTGCGGCTGTCTGAGGGTGTGTGAGATGACGTCGAGAACTGGGACATTGTGGCGGCTGCTGGCGGGGCAGCGGTTGCGTTACGGCACGGCGGTGGTGGCTACGCTGGCCTCCAGCGGGGTCCGCTACCTTCAGCCGCTGGTCCTGTGGGCGATGATCGACAACGTGCTGGACACCAAGCCCGTGCCCGGCTGGTTCAGCGGCATCTGGTACGGCGCGGGTGGGCGGCAGTTCTTCCGCGAGCAGTTCTGGATCGGGCCGCTGGCGATTATCCTGGTCGCGGCGGGTGGCGGGGCCTGCGCATACCTCCGGGGTGTCTGGGCCGCCGACGCCACCGAGCGAACCATTCGCAAGCTTCGCAACCGCCTCTACGCCCACCTGCAGTGCCTGCCGTCGGGCTTTTTCGACCTGCGCGAAACCGGCGACCTCGTCCAGCGATGTACCAGCGACGTCGAGACGGTCAAGACCTTCCTCGGCCGGCACGTCGTGGAGATGGGCCGGGCCGTCACGCTGCTGGGCTCGGCGATACCGGTGCTGCTGTGGCTCGACTGGCGGATGGGTCTGCTAAGTCTGGTTATCATTCCCGTGCTGATCGGCACGAGCACGTGGTTCTTTTTGAACGTTCGCCGGGCCTTCCAGCGCATGGACGAGGCCGAGGGCAAAATGACCGCCACGTTGCAGGAGAATATTTCCGGCATTCGGGTGGTCCGTGCCTTCGCCCGCCAGCAGCATGAAATCGCCCGCTTCAGCGAGCACAACCAGATCTACCGCGACCGCTGGTTTCACCTGACGAAGGTGATGAGCTGGTTCTGGCCGGGCACCGACTTCCTGTGCATCCTGCAGAACGGCATCATCATCATGGCTGGCGGGTACTTCGTCATCAACGGCTGGATGACCATCGGCAAGCTGCTGTTCTTCTTCAGCGTTACGAACATGGTGATGTGGCCGATCCGCCAGAGCGGACGGATGCTGGCCGAGCTGGGCAAGGCGCTGGTGAGCATCGGGCGTATCGGCGAGATCCTCGATGCCGAGGAAGAGCAGGACGCGCCGCAGGCGCCGGCCATCGTCGCCGACGCGTCGCCGGTCCGCGGTGAGATTGATATCGAGCAGCTTTCGTTCACGCATCGCGAGGACGTCGACGTGCTCCGCGACGTGTCGCTGCACATCGACGCCGGCGAGACGCTGGCGATCGTCGGTCCGAGCGGCGCCGGCAAGAGTACGGTCATCAAGCTGCTGCTACGGCTGTACGATTACCGCCAGGGCAGCATTCGCCTGGACGGGCGCGAGATCAGCGACCTGCCGAGGCGGTACGTCCGCCAGCAGTTCGGCACGGTCCTGCAGGAGCCGTTCCTTTACTCGCGCAGCCTGCGCGACAACATCAAGCTCGGGCGAAACCGCGCCGCGGACGAGGAGATGCTCGCCGCCGCCAACGCCGCCCAGATTCACGAGTCGATCGCGCGATTCGACCGGGGCTACGACACACTGGTCGGCGAGAAGGGCGTGACGCTCTCGGGCGGCCAGCGACAGCGCGTGGCCATCGCGCGGGCGCTGTTGAAGGACACGCCGATCCTGCTGCTGGACGACGCGTTGTCGGCCGTCGACACGCAGACCGAAAGCATGATCCTCGGGGCCTTGCGCGACCGCCACAACCGTAAGACCACGATCGTCATCGCACACCGCCTGACGACGCTGATGCAGGCCGACCGCATCATCGTCCTCGACGAGGGGCGGATCGTCCAGTCCGGTACTCACGCGCAACTGCTAGACGAGGAGGGCATGTACGCACGGCTGTGGAAGATACAGACCATGCTGGAGGACGACCTCCGGCAGACCATGGGCCATGGAGCCTGACATCCCGTCGTTTCGAACGCTATCCCTGCTGCGGTCGGGCCTCTTGCCTGCGCGTCATCGTCCCGAAAACTGTGTTGTTTCCTGATTTTCCAGTTGTTGGATCAAATCAACTAGCCAATCAACAATGCCTCGACCTCGCGACCCGATCCATTTCTAAACGGACTGCTAACCGATGTTCTCAAGCGAGTCATACGCGGTCCTACGACAAGGTGCGTGGTGCAGCACTCGCGCCGGGATGCCGTTGCGCCCAACGAGGTAGTGGAGCGGGTGCGCCAACCGCCCTCAGTGCAGTGTCGCTTGTGGGCTTGCTCGTCTACTCCATCGTGGGCAGTTCGCCGGTGGCGAGGAACTCCTTCTCAGCTTCCGTGTTTCGTTCGGCGGTTTCGAGGATGACCGCCTGCATGTCCTGGCTGATGTCCATGGCGATGCCCTGCTCGCCGCCGGCGGCCTGTGCGGCCATCTCGGTCGTCTGGTTCAGCTCGGTGCGGACGGCCCGGCCTTTGGCGACGTCGAAGTACATCCGCCCGTCCTGCTTGATATCCATCCTGGAGAACTGCAACGGCTGCTTGGCGGTCGCCGCAGCGTCTTTGAGATCGCCCTTGCCCTCGAACGTGACCGTGGCGAGCTTGCGATCGTTATGCTGGATGACGTCGGTGAGTTTGTAGTCGACGTTGAGGGCCATCTTGCCGATCATCGGCAGGGGCATGTCGATCTTCTGCTGCCATGTTTCGCCGACGGTAACCTGCTTGGCGGGCAGACCCTGCGTGCCCTGGCTGATCATCTGCTTGATCTGCTCATCACCGAAGGCGTCCTTCATCTGGCCGAGCATCTGGGCGGCTTGGGGGTTCGTCTTCTGCATCTCGCCGAGCAATTCGCTGAAGCCCGTCACGTCGGTAACGTTGTCGTCCTTGTCGATGGTCATGGTAAAGGTGGCTTGCGAGAGCGGCTTCATGGCCGCGGCCAGCGGCGAGCTGTTGTCCGGCTTGTCGCTGTCGAAGTTCATCGTCATCTGGCCGTTCATCATGTCCATGTTCTGGACGATGCGCTCGTAGCTGAGGGCGGCCTTGCGGTTGCCCTGGGCGTCGGCATTGCCGACATCGAGCTTCATGACCATCATCTGCGTGACAGCCTGTTTCATGGCCTGTGGGCCCATGTTCATGGTCTGGTCGGTCTTGGAGAGGTTCGTGATCCAGTACGTACCGGGCTGGAACTGTTGCTTGAGGCTCACCTTCTCGGCGGCGAAGGCGGCGGTCGTCAGCAGGCAGGTCAGCAGGGCGAGTCGTTTCAGCATGGGCATAGCTTCTCCTTGGGGGCTGGGATTGCGGGCCGGTTGTGGCCCGGACAATCATACGCGTTTTGATCGTGTTATTGTAGTATAACGTCGGTACATTGGCGCAAAGGGCGCAAGAAATTGGAGATTTCATTGAGTGTAGAATGGAGCATCATCAGCATCGGGGCGATGGCCTGCAACCTGCTGTGGCAGGAAACCCGGCCCGTCCGCACACAGCACGCGACGACCACGCTCGTCACCCACGGCCAGCGGCGGATCCTCGTCGATCCGTCGCTGCCGGCCGAAATACTCGCCGCCCGCCTGGGCGAGCGGACCGGCCTGAAGCCAGAGCAGATCACCGATGTGTTCTGCACGACGCTCCACCCCAGTGCGCGGCGGGGGCTCGATGCTTTCGGCAACGCGCGGCACTGGGCGGGCGAGACCGAAATCGAATCCTACGCCCGCCGGCTCGAGGCCCTCAGCGAGTCGGCCGACCGACTGGACACCGACGATGCCGCCAACGTCCGAGCCGAGATCGAGACGATACGGCGCTTCGAGGCGGCACCCGAGACATTCTCTGAGATGGTGGACATCTTCCCGCTGGCCGGAGCGACGCCCGGCTGCACAGGCCTGCTGCTCACACCCCCGACGCGGACGCTTCTGGTCGCCGGGCCCGCCGTGGCGACGGCCGGCTATCTCACGGCGGGCATGGTCTGGCAGGACGCCACCGACACCAAAGCCGCCATGGCCTCGCTGCGCGACGTCCTGGAGGTCGCTGAAATCATCGTGCCCGGCTTCGACAACGTGACCTTCGTGCCCGGCCGCTGGATGTAGAGCGTCGACGGCGTTACAATATTCCCGCGACGCAAGCTGCAATGAACTCACGAAAGGAACAATCCGCCGAAACCGAGGAGCCTGGCGCTTCGACGGACGACGAGCTCGGGGAACAACCCCGGCCGGTCTTCGCCAGCACGAGCGGGGGCGTGGCATGATCGCCCTGACCTGCCTGGCCGCGTTGGGGACCGCCCAGTACCTTCAACTGCTCGCCATGGCGCTGCTGCTGCTGGCCAGCGCTTTCTTCAGCGGTTCGGAGACCGCCCTGTTTACGCTGACGGCCGGTCAGCGGGAAGCTTTCAAGGCCTCGCGCCACGCCTCGGCCCGCTGGGTCCACACCCTGACCAGCCGCCCCAGCCGCCTCCTCAACACACTGCTGATGGGCAATATGGTCGTCAACATCGCCTTCTCGGCGACCGCAGCCGTCCTCGTCCTGGAACTGGAGACAGCCGGCCACAATCCCGCTGTTGTCGCCACGGCGTCGCTGGCGCCGCTCCTGGCGGTGATCCTCTTCGGCGAGGTCACACCCAAGATGCTCGCCTGGAGCATCGCCCCGCACTGGAGTCGCATCGCCGCCGGGCCGATCATCGCTATCCAGCGCCTGCTGCTCGCGCCGGTCTGGGTGCTCGAACGCATCCTCGTCGGGCCCATGACGCGTATTGTCGCGCCCCAGACGCCCCCGCCGCGGGACATCACCGCCGACGAACTCGGGGCGCTGATGGACCTCTCGGCCCGGCGGGGCGTGATCGACCGCGACACCGGCGAGATCCTCCAGGAGATCGTTGAGCTGACGGATCTGCGAGCCTGCGACATCATGGTTCCGCGCGTCGACATGATCGCCTTCGACATCAACCAGCCGCGCGAAGCACTACGCGAGCTCTTCCGCCGGACGCGCTTGCGCCGCGTGCCCGTCTGCGACGGCGACCTTGACCACATCCTCGGCCTCGTTCATGCCAAACGCGTGCTGCTGAACCCCGACCGCCCGATCCGCGAACTGCTGCGGCCGGTGACGTTCCTGCCGGAGGCGGCGAACCTGGAGAAGTTGCTGCTGCAGTTCCGTCGTGGGGCCAAGCAGATGGCGATTGTTGTCGATGAGTACGGCGGCACGGCCGGGCTGGTGACGCTGGAGGACGTCATCGAGGAAATCGTCGGCGACATTCCCGACCTCAGCGAGGTCAACCAGCCGCCCGAAGTGGAGAAACGCAGCGAGTGCGAGTACCTGGTCGGCGGCGACCTGGCAATCCACGACTGGGCCGATGCATTCGAGATGGAGATCGACCGCAAGCGCATCAGCACGCTCGGCGGGCTCGTGGCCGCAAGGCTGGGGCACATCCCGCGCGTCGGCGACGAGGTGACCTGTCGCAACCTGCGGTTCGGCGTGCGGTCCATGCGAGGCCGTCGCGTCGAGACGATCCGCGTGGAAGTGCTGGGAGGTGGGCGATGATGCTGGCGGTAGCCATCGAGTGGATCATCTGGCCGGCCCTTTGCCTCGCCGGGTTCTTCCTCAGCGCCCTGTTCTCCGGGCTGGAAATCGGCATGTACGTTACAAACAAGATGCGCGTGGAACTGCACGCCGACGCCGGCTCGGGCCGCGCGCGGATCCTGCGACGCTTCTTCCGCAACATGAACAACCTGCTGATCGTCATCCTAATCGGCAACAACATTAGCAACTACCTCGCCACGTTCGGCGTCAGCGTGATGTTCGTAATGGCGGGGTACGGCGACAGCGCTGAATGGCTGACGCTGGCCGTGGCGACGCCGGCACTGTTTGTTTGCGGCGAGGCTGTCCCCAAGAACGTCTTCCAGCGAAAGGCCGAGCGGCTCGTGCGGCTCTTTGCCAGGCCGCTGTGGCTGGCGGACTGGCTGCTGCGGTTGACCGGCATCAGCTACCTGGTCCGCGGTTTCTCGTGGGTTCTGCTGAAGATTTCACGTCGACCTCAGATCGCCGCCGGCCTGTACGGCCACGAGGGCCTGGCCGCCGTCCTTGCCGAAGGCCACGCCGCCGGCGCACTGACGGCGGACCAGCGACGCATGGGCGAACGCGTCATGAAGCTCGGCGGGGTCAAGGTGCAAGACGTCATGCAACCGATGGACGAGGTTATCTCCGTGCCGCGGGACGTGACGCGAGAGGTCTTTCTCGCCCGCATCGGGAAGCACGACTACTCGCGGCTGCCCATGCTGGATGATGCCGGCCGGGTCGTCAGCGTGGTGGACATCTACGACGTACTGACCGACGAGAAACACCAGCCGGTCAACGTTCACAGCCTCGATCCGCTGACCGTGCCCGCCAGCGCGAGTGTCATCGACGCCCTGTATACCATGCAGCACGCCTGTCGAAGCTTTGCCGTTGCCGCCGAAGATGACGGGACGCATGTTGGCATCATTACGGTAAAGGATCTCGTCGAAGAAATCGTCGGCGAACTCGAAGCCTGGTAGGCCTCGCCCCATCAACATCGCTTCGGAGGCTCTTGACGATATTGTGTCGAAAACATGATTGGAACCTGTTTGCGATGACGGGTGAATTCAATGCGCGGATGCGCGCAACGATGCGTCCCGTGCGATTTTCTTTGCGCCGCCCCCCCCGGCCAGTATAGTGTTTCATGAACGAAACGCAGTCGCCGAACCTTGCCACGGAGTACTGTCCTGCGTTCTCCGTGCTATCGAGGTCTATCAGCCCGTATCCAAGATCAGCGTACCACTTGAGGAGACTTGCTACATAATAGTGTCGTTTAGAAAGCTATCGCTGCTGCGGTCGTGCGATTTGCCTGCGCGTCATTGTCGCGAACACTCGGTCGATTCACGCATTTGTCAATTTGCCTGCGTTTTCGCTCTTTGATGCTCGGCCAATCGCCTCGATCTGGCAGGGGCTGTTAGCATCCCATTCATAGGGTCATATGAGGAATAGACCTCGCGACGCGGTCCATTTCTAAACGGCTGCGACGCGGCACGTCATCCAACGGAGCACGGAAGTATGAGCCCATCCCGAACACAGCAGATTCTTCTCCGCGTCGCGCCGGCGCTGTCGCTGGCCATGCTGCTGGCCGCGTGTGCCCTGGCATCGATGATCCTTGGCAGCTGTCAGCCCGACCAGCCGCAGGCGCCGGCTGTCGAACCCAAGCCGCTGCAGCTCGACGACGTGCCGATCGTCCGCGTCCGCCTGACACACAAGCCCGTCTCGAGCGCGACGCTCTGGACAACGGGCGGCTACCGCGTGGTGGTCGACGGCCAGGAGCTGGGCCGGTCCGCCGGGCGACTCAAGAAGACCGACTGCCTCCGCCACGACTCGAAGTGGACCTTCGGGCGCCTGACCACGCACGGTCAGGTCGTCGAACTGCATCCCGACGCGGATGCCCTCGCGGGCCATGACGATACGCTGTATCGCGGGCAGCTCGTTCTGGTTCCCGCCGGGGCCGACACATTCTATGTCCACAACCACGTCGACATGGAGAGCTACCTCGCCAGCGTCGTTGCCAAGGAGCTATACCCCAGCTTCCATCCCGAGGCGTTCAAGGCCCAGGCGGTCGCGGCCCGGACCTTCGCCCTCCACGAGATCGCCACGCGAGGCCGAGGCGGCACGTTCGACGTTTGGGACTCGCAGCAGTCCCAGGTCTACGGCGGGATGTCGGCCGAGTCGGACAAGTCATGGCAGGCGGTTCGGGCGACGCACGGCTGGGTGCTGGCCTACGGACCGCAGGGCAAGCAGCGCGTTTTCTCGGCGATGTTCTCCAGCTGCAACGGCGGTTACGTCAACGGCGCGCACGTCATTCAGCCAGTCGCGCGGATCATCCCACCGCTTGCCGGCGGACAGGAAGACCCGGACGGCCAGAGCTGTCCGCTGTGGACGTGGGAGCCGGTACGCGTCAGCAAGCCGTCGCTGTACGCGGTCCTGCTCGGCAAGTATCCAGCCCTGAGCCGGCTCGGCGGCATCAAGACCGTCACCGTCCGCCAGGCGACCGACTACGGCCGCCCGATCTGGCTGGAGATCATCGGCACGACCGGCCAGCGCACGAGTATGCGGGCCGAGAAGCTCCGTTATCTGTTGATCGGCAGCAAGGTGTCGATGACCGGCACACTCTACTCGATGAACTGCAAGATCCGCGACCTCGGCGATTCCATCGAGTTCTATGACGGCCACGGCTTCGGACACGGTGTCGGCCTGAGCCAGTGGGGCGCGGAAGACAAAGCCAAGCGTGGCCTGTCCGCCGAAGAGATTCTCGCTTTCTACTACCCGGCCGCCGAAATCATGCGGGCGTATTGAGGCAAGCAGCCCGTCTTAGAAAGCTATCGTGGCTGCGGTCGGGCCTTTTGCTTGCGCGTCACCGTTCCGAAAACTCGACGAATCTACCATTCATCAGAGGGGTTACCTGCGTGCGCGAGCCGGAACGCGACGACGGCGTTGCGGCGGCCAAAGCCCGTTTGAAAAGGTGGCCAATCGCGCGGCGCGGGTGGGCGCCCGCGCCATCGCGCCGACCACATACGTCGAAGGCGAAACCATCGCGCCGTCGCGGGCGGCGCAGTGAGGAGCAGCGAAGCTACTCCTTGAGAGAGGATGGCCGCGGCGCGTGCCCGGCCACAGACGGTGAGCCGGAGCAACGGGAAATGACGACGACAACGAACGGATTCGATGGATCATGCAAGCAATGTGCGGCGGATGTTCCGTCGCACGAAAGTGTGAAGGACGTCAGTTTGCAAGGAGAAGAAACATGACGAAGCTCGCAATTCTAACAGTAGCAGCTCTAATGTGTGTGGCCGGCACGTTCCGTTGCCCCGGAAGAGGAATCTTTGAGCAGGGATGATGGCGATTCGATGATGGATTGATTGCCAGGCGCATCGACATGCACCGTCCTTGGCAATCTGCACGACTCAGTCCTGCGTTGCCTGTCCGTTGGCCTTGCGTTTCTTCAGTGACGCCGGCACGAAGTTCGCGTCGTGTTCGAGGATCCAGTACTGGTCGGTGATCTCGCCGAGAAGCGTCAGGTACTTGCCGGGAACCAGGATGGGCTTGTCGGTCATTGTCTCCGGCGTCCAGGCGAACTGCGGACTGTACAGCGGGTGCGTGCTGTAGCCCTCTTTGAGTCGTACCTTTCCGGCAAGATCGTCGACGGTCAGGCCGCCACTGGCATGGCCGTGCGTCATGGCGGCGATGTCCGCCACACCGAGGACTCGACCTTCTGAATCGCGGACGATGGCGCCGTAGTCGGCATCGAGCATGACCCACTGCTTCGCTTCCGGGAGGAAGACTTCGGCAACGGTGTGACGTCCAAGCAGTTTGCCGTCGCGGTCGTCATAGAGTTGCACCTGACGGGTACGATAGCCGAGCCGATGCAGCAGGTAGCTGACGAACTCCGCAGAGTGGTGGCAGTACACTTTGAGAGGCTGGTCGCTGGCGAAGAACCGCCGCAGCAGTTTGTCCGGCTGCTGAACCGTCACGAGCAGCGGGTCGGGCTGGCAGAATGCGGCGTCGGCCGTCGCATGGACGACATTGCGCGAGACAAATTGTCCGACCGCCAGCGCGTGGGCGTCGGGCCCGGTCTTGGGATCGAGGATCAGGATCTTGAAGCAGCCGAGCCCTGTTCGCAGGTAGTACTCGTCGGGGCCGGGGAACGTCAGGCCACGATCGTCGGTTCGCACGGCCTGCCATGTATCGCTCTGGGTGCCGATAATGGGAAACGTGCCAAAGACTTTCGTTGGCAGCCGGCCACCGTAGGCGGTCCGCGCGTTGGGTGCGAGCGCATCCCAGGGGATTCGCGTCCGCTCGAAGATGAAGAAGGGCCTCTCCGCCATCGGCTCGATGCGGCGGATCAATCGGCCGGCACGGGTAACGACCTCGTGATCCATGTGCTTGAGGTCGCTCTTGGCACGGCGGTACTTGTTATTCATCATCAGGCCAAAGACGACGGCGGCCGCCGCCACGGCGGCGAGCACGGCGATGGCGATGGTTTGATGGCGGACAACGCGGCTGAGCTTGTCGAGGTCAGAAGAATCGGACACATCTGAACCTTTCACACGGATGTGGCGGGTTCCCCGAAGTATAGGACTGCCCGCAAATACCTGTCAAGACGGTCCAACGGCGAACCCAGTTGAGTACACCAAGCTTGTCCAAAGCAATTTGAAGATTGCTTAGCTACAGGTGTCCCCGATTGGGGGTTTATGATTGACGCCTCCCTCAAAAGTCAGGTGGGCGGAAAACCAGAACGATTTTGCAACGCAAACAAAGAAGTTATGTCACGAAAACGGTGCTGAGCGGCACTTCCTCGGACTTCTG
>JAAAOJ010000006.1 GCA_009908915.1 Planctomycetota bacterium | reverse complement strand
GACCTGTTCGACATCCATGCTCGTTCTCCTTCCAGATTCCGTGTCCGGAAGGAGTTATCGACAATCGTAGCTATACTTCTTGAGCTTAAACGGCGCTGTAGTGCTTGTTGTTGTACAGAAATCTGCTTTACCCGGACTGCCGACGACCAGATTACCGCCCCCCTTCGGGTTTTGTCGAGCCTTTTTGAGCGAAAGACGCCTTCAAAGGCGAAAACGTGGCTTGACGGCCCATGTATAACCACGGCAAATCGGGTGTTATCCAGATCTGGATAAAACGGGAGCTGAATATGGCGGAACACGATGGCCATTTGCGCGAGGTGCTCGATGGATGCGCCAGGTTCCTGCAAGAGAAGAACTTGGCGATGGATAAGCACCAGCCGTAGCTCGTGCGTTGGGTGGCGGAGTTCCTGCTGTTCGCCCGGGCGCATGCCGGGTACACCTTCGAGCAGACGCTGGACCTGTTTCTGGCCGATGTGGGCGGGCGCGTGGGCACCAAGCCGTGGCAGCTTCAGCACGCGCCAGACGCGATCCGAATCTACCGCTACCAGTATCGTGGAGCGTGGTGAAATCCGTCCGGCGTCCCCCGTGCGTACGTCACGCATGAGGCTAAAAATGGGACGCCAGCGCCGACGAAACCACGCTTTGATCTACGCTACATGAGCTGCGATATGTTCCTGCCTAACACAACAGCCGTCAGCCGCATCAACCCATGCCTCATCCCTTTGTGGTAATCTATCCTGCAACCGCTTGCTGTCAACGGAAAACCGCAGACTTCTGACGTGTCGTTACTGAAAACCTCATCCGCACGCCAAGAGCGTTTCTTTGCAGAAAGCATGTCGTCCTCAGGCGTTGGCAAGGACGAGGCTGACAAAGACGCCGAATCGTGCTTCGTAGCGAAGCTGCTTGACAGAGTAGCAAGCAGACAACCCCGCGAGCTGCCGACCGGCCTTCCGGCAGGCAGGTGCAGCCGGACGCAGAGAGCCGAAACCTCAGACCGTATCGCCGCGACAGGGGGTTGCAAACCACTCCAAACAGGCTGCTAGCAGACCGTTTACAGAGTGGCAGAGTCGCACGAGCATCTTGTCCGCAAGGATCACGGGCGTCCCGCCCGTAAGGAAGCGACAAAACAGGAGCAACAAGGTGCCCCTGCGATTCATGGGCGCAGACGCCCCTGCCACGTTGATAGGGCTTCCCAAAACGGGCTGCTAGCAGCTGATCGCCTTGACGGCGGTGGTGATTTCGGCGTCGGTGACGTCGTCGTAAATGTCGACGTGGCCGAGGCTGTCGGCGAGGATGAACCGCAGCCTGCCCGCATCGGCCTTCTTGTCGTGCAGCATGGTCTCGCGGATGGCCGGCAGGTCCAGCCCGTCGATGCGGACGGGCAGGTCGAGGGCCCCCAGGACCGACCGGACGGCCTCGGCAGCGTCGGCGGACAACAGGTCGCGACGCACGGCAATATCGTTGGCGGCGATCATGCCCAAGGCGACGGCCTCGCCGTGCCGGAGCTTGTCGTAACCGATCGTCGCCTCGACCGCGTGGCCGATGGTGTGGCCGAAGTTCAGGTGCGACCGTACGCCGACTTCGTGTTCGTCCCCGGCAACAACGGCGGCTTTGATGGCGACGTTTCGCGAGATGAGTTCGCTCATGACCTCGGCGTCAAAGGTCAGCCGGCCGTCCTCCCCGGCCAGCAGGTCGACCGCGTGGTCGCGAATGAAGTCCAGAAGGCTCGCATCGCGGATGACAGCGTGCTTGACGCACTCAGGCAGTCCGTTGCGCAGCTCGGCCGCGGGCAGTGTCCGCAGCGTGTCGACGTCGATGAGGACGGCCCGCGGCTGGTGGAACGCGCCGATGAGGTTCTTGCCGGCCGCGTGGTCCACGCCGGTCTTGCCGCCGACGGAGCTATCCACGCAGGCCAGCAGGCTCGTGGGCACCTGCACCACACGCAGGCCCCGCAAGGCGACGGCCGCGACGAAACCCGCCACGTCACCGACCACCCCGCCGCCGAGGGCGACGATAACGGTCTTGCGATCGATGGCCGGGCTGTGTCTCAGCACTCCATCCAGCAGCTTCGAGACGGTCGCGAGGGTCTTGTGCGTCTCGCCGGCGGCGAAGCACAGCTCCAGCCGGTCAAGGCCCGCTTCGCTTAACGCGGCAAGCGCCCGGCTCCCGTACAACTCGCTGACGTTGGAGTCCGTGATGACGATCGCCCGGCGGGCGCCGGTCAACTCAACCAGCCGCCGGCCCAACTGGTCCAGCAGGCCCGGGGCGATGGTGATGCCGTAACGTCGCTCGCCGAGTTCGACGGAGACGGTGCGGCTCATGGCGACTCCTCGCTGTCGGCCTTTCCCTCGGCCGGTGCGTCGCCCGGCTCGGATGACTCGTCGAGGCCCATGGCCGTGCGATACTCGCGGGCGGCGGCGGCGAGATCCGGATCAACCTCCGTCGGTTCGTCCTCGTCGACCGGTTCGTCCGGTTCGGCCTCGCGCCGGGGCTGGTACGTCTGCCACATGCCGCCGGACTGCTTGTAGCGCTTGGCCCGCTTGCGAAGGAAGGCGAATATCGCGCCGGCGAGGAGCACACCCATGGCAATAACGCCGGCGGCAATATACGTCGACGGCTGGCCGGAGGGCACCTCGGCAACCTTGTCCCACTGCCATGCAAGCACCACCGGGTATTGCATGCATCGCCGCGATTCATTCTCGCTGCCGCGGCTGGTGGTCTTGATGGCTTTGTAGAACACGGCCAGGATGCTGTACAGCGGAGCTTTCTTCTCGCCATATTCGACGTAGCCGTCCTTGCCGGGCCCGTCGCCGGGCAGGTCGGGCGGCTTGATCGGGCTGTAGATGACGATCGGCTGGCCGGGCAGGCCCGTGCCGCTCTGCGGTTCGACGCCGACGGCGTGAATCTTCCAGACCGCCTTGTCCGACGGCCAATAGGGCGAGGCGCTCATCAGGCGACTGGAGTGGCGGGCATCGGTGGTCAACTCGCTGACGGTATGCACGCGGACCAGCAGCCGCATGGGCTTATGGCGGTAGTCGTCCGGCGACAGGGCCAGGTTCGGGATGGCCGGGCTGTCGAGTTGGAGGCGTTGGGGCTTGTCGAGAGAGGGCAAGGCGGCCACCTTGGAAAGCATGAGGTAGAAGCCCGGCTCGTCGACGCTCTGGGTGTTGTCGCGAACGTTGATGAGCACCTGCTTGTCGCGGTCGGACAGGTCCAGCTTGCGACGGATGGCCTCGGCAGGCGTGCGCGGTGCGTCGTCGGTCGCGCGGACGGTGATGACATCGTCGGTGGCCGGCTCGGCCGCTGCTGACTTTGTCGCTTCGTCCGGCGTCTCGGCCGGCTCATCGCCCGGCACCGGCGGACCGACAGACTGTGCCCGTGCTGCCATCGACAGGAACGCAACGATGGCCAGAGACAACGACAGTGGCGCGGTGCGGGTATGGTTCATGGTGACGTGGATTCTAGCGTCACATGGCCTGCCATGTCAAAGCACACTACCGCCGGGAACTGCTGGGCAACAGGAACGTGTCGGTCGGAGCGACCGGGGCTTCCATGCCGCGGTACTCGTGATGATCGTCGGCGAGGAAGATATGATCGCCCGCAACGCCGACCTCGGCGTTGTCCACCCACCGAACATTGCCCGCCAGAGACAACACGCCCATGCCGCTGCCGCCATGATTCTTGCTGACGCCTTCGCGCAGGCCATCGGGCTGGAACCGCAGGCCGCGGAAGACTGGCGTCTGGTCGCCCAGGACGACCATCTGCGCCGGCACGCGGGCCACCTGCGGATCGTCCAGCCGCAGGATATTGCCCCCCACCGTATGCTGGTACGAGTAGCTGATGTGCTCGGGGCTCGGAAAGTCTGTCATACCCTCGCGGACGGTAAAGCCCGGCCCGCCGACGGCGGGACACTGGAAGACGCATGGCCCGTCGACGTAACGTCCCCGCACGAGCTTGAACGGCCCGGCGGAATTGCTGGCCACGGGTTCCGGCCCGCCGGGCAGCCATCGCTCGTGACGGGTGTCGGCGTGCGGCAGGACGCCGTCGAAGTTCATGGCATAGGTCTGCAGGCCGGCGCCGATCTGGCCGAGTTGGGACGTGCACAGGTTGCGGTCGCCGCGGCTGCGCGCGACCTGCAGCATCCGCAGCAATATGCCGATCATCACCACGATGATCGCCGCGATCGCGGCCAGCTCGCGCAGATTGAAGGTGTGCCAATAGCTCCGCGGACGAGCAAGCTGCTGGCGGGCGATGAGTCGTTCGGTCTGCTCCGCCGCACCGATATACGCCATCGTCCGGGCCACCAGATCATCCGGCGGCTCGGGCCGCGGCACAAGATCCATGGCCGCAAAGGTTCGCTTGATGGCGTCGCGTCGGTGGCGCAAGCGGTCGTCGAATTCCAGTCGCTGACGAAGCTGCTCGGCCTCAGCCCGGCCCAACCGGCCGCTGAGGTAATCGATCAGCAGAATCTCCTCGTCGCGTGTGATGTCGTCATTCATGGTCGTTCCGCCTTGGTACGGGCGTCGGACCCGTGCTCATTGTACCGATCCTGCACCGCCGTCCGCTGGACGCGGTTGACGATTGTCCCAGTTGCGGTACTTCTCGGCGAACAGCCGGGTCGCTTTGTGCATGCGGCTTTTGATCGTGCCGACCGGGATATCCAGTATCTGCGACATCTCCTTGTAGGGCAGGTTCTGGAAGTAGGCCAACGTGAGAACCACCCGCAGGTCGTCGGGCAAGTCGGTAATCAGTTCTTGTACGGCCCGGCGCGTTTCGAGGTTCATCAAATCTTCCTCGGGCAGCGGAATGTCGCCGGGCAGGAGGTCGGCAAAGCTCGCGCCATTGCCCCCCGAGGCGTCGACGGCGGCGTCCAGCGGGGCCGTCTTGTGGCGCTTGCGGCTGCGCATGGCGTCGCGGGCCTTGTTGGCCGCTACGGTGTAGAGCCACGGCTTGAATCGTCGATCGGTGTCGAACATGCCGACCGAGCGATGCACCTGCAGGAACGTTTCCTGGAAGACGTCCTCGGCCAGTGCGCGGTCACCGGTGAAACGAGCGAGGAAGGCGTAGAGCGGCCGGCGATGGCGCCCCATCAGGGCCTCGAAGGCCTGCGGATCTCCGTCGATGTGGCGCTGGAGCAGATCGGCGTCGGAGATCGTCGGTTTGTCGTCAGTTTTCGCCGGTGTCATGCGTGTGGCTCTGCCTTTGAGTATACTACACTCGCCGGCCGGGCATCTTAGTGGATTGGCCGACAACAAGCCAACAGCAAAGGCCGTTACAACCCATGCCGTCTGCGACATGGATGGGGGCCAGGAGGTCCTGAGGGCAAAGAACCCCAATGTCCATGAGGTCGGATTTCGGAATGTAGATTTCGGATTTCGGTTTGCACGACGGATGCGCTTGGCAAAATCCAGAATCTGGAATTCGAAATAACCACCCGCGCAAGCAAGCCGAGCCTCCTTCCATGACCTGCCAGCGTTGCGGGCCACCAAAGCACGTCGCGCACAGCCATGCCCCGGCGAGGAAACCATTCTCCACGTGACGGGAATTTGATCTTTCCTACAGACCGGTGGAGTCGTATCCTTGTACTTCTTCGACGCTTACCGTAGCGAGGAAAAAGACATGCGACGAGGACTGCTTGCGACCCCCGAGGAACTTCACGCCCTGGCTGACCGCATTGGCGAAGCCCCCTACGACCAGCTATGCCAGCGACTGCAGTCGCGTTGCGAACTGATCCTGCAAAGCACCCCGGCCACCGAGATGAACTGGCAGTCCGCCTGGGCGAACGGCCGCTGGAACGCCGCCCTGGCGGCCGCCCGAGGCCTGCAGGGACGCATCCTGGACCTCGTCATCGCCGACGCCATCGACCGCAACAGCGCCTATCGCAGCCGAGCCGCCGAAGAACTGACCCACCTCGCCCGCTGGAGCACCTGGGCCGACCCCTCGCGACCGAACATGCCGCTGAACCTCTGCACCGCCGAGGCCGCCGTCGCCGCCGTGATCGGCTTGGACTGGATGTGGGACGACCTGAACGTCGCCGACCGCACGCGCCTGCTGGACAACCTTCACGAACGGGTCATCAAGCTCTACCACAACCTGGTCACGACCTCACCGCCCGTCTGGTGGTACTCCGCCGTGAACCATTGGAACGCCGTGATGAACGGTGCCTGCGGCCTGGTGGGCCTGGCCCTGGGAGACACCAACGACCAGGCCGCCGAGGTCCTCGACCTCAGCCGCGAAGGCCTGGAACATTTCTTCGACGATCTCGGCCGCGACGGCGGCTGGGACGAGGGCACGGGCTACTGGGGCTACGCCGTCCGCAGCGTGCTGCTGCTGGGCGAGGCCTGCTCCCGCGTGCTGGACGAGCAGAGCATCATCCACCATCGCGGCATGGAGGCCACGGGCCTGTTCCCGATCTACTTCACGCCCAACGGCCACCCCGCGAGTTTCGGCGACCAGCCGACCCTGCCGACCCACGGCACGCTTTATCTGCTGGACCGCTACTTCGACCGCCGCGAGCTGACCTGGTGGCTGGACACCTACGCCGACAGACACGACGTCAGTACCTTCGGCTGGTCGCAGGCCGGCGTGGCCATGCTCGCCCGCCCGCAGAACGGCACGATCGATCCGCCCGAGCTACAGCCGGTCAAGATCTTCAACCAGATCGGCTGGGCCGCGATGGCCGATCAATGGCCCCGGCCGACGTTCTACGCCGCCGTCAAGACCGGCGACCTCGCCGTCAGCCACTCCCAGCGCGACATGAACTCCATCCAGGTGCAGGTCGACGGGGAGATGCTGCTGGTCGACGTCGGGCACCCGCCGGGCGAGGCCAGCGAGTACTTCTCGGCAAGCCGGGCCGACTTCTACGAAGTCCAGGCCAGCGCGCACAACACGATCACCGTCGCCGAAGAAGACCATCGGCCGGACGCGATCGGCTTTATCCGCGACGGCGACGAGGGCAGCGACTTCCGCTGGGTGACCGCCGACAGCCAGGATGCCTGCGGCGAGGGCGTAACATTTGTTCGCCACGTGGTGATGCTGCTCGACGGCAAGGGCCGGGGCGAGTCGCTGGTCGTGCTGGATGAACTCGACCTGCCCGCGCCCGAACGCGTGGACGTGTTCTGGCACACCGCAGGCAAGATTCACCTCGACGGCCAAGCCGGGCGGATCGTCGGTCGCCGCGCCGGGCTGCACGTCCAGATGGCATGCACCGTACCGGCCGAGGTCGCCACGTTCAGCCAGCCCATGGAGCACGACCGGGCCGACCACGTGCTGCACCTGTCAGCCGGCATGATCGGCCGACAGGTCGTCGCAAGCGTCTTCTCGCGCAAAGAGATCGCCAAGCTCGGCATCGAACAGGCCGAGCGCGGCGACGTCACGCTGACCGTCGGCAAGCGCAAAGTCACATTCGCCACCCGTCGCGGCCAGCGATACCTAACGCCCGAAATGTAGTTTAATGGAATAGTGATCAACTGGAGGATTGCATGGAACGGCCAGTAAATCGTCGAGGGTTTCTAAAGGGCACGGTGGCCGGGGTGGCCTCGTTGGCGGGCGCGAGTCTGCTCGGGCCTCTGGCGGAGACGTTGGCGGCTGGGCAAGCTGACGACAAGGACCGCCCGAACGTTCTGATGATCGCCGTGGACGACCTGCGCCCACAGCTAGGCTGTTACGGCCATGAGCAAATGATCTCGCCGCACATCGATGCCCTCGCCGGCCGAGGGGTGCTGTTCAAGAGAGCGTACTGCCAGGTGCCGGTCTGCGGCGCATCGCGGGCGAGCCTGCTGACGGGACTCCGCCCGACGAACAGGCGATTTGTGACGTACAAGACCTGGGCCCGCAAGGACGCCCCGGACGCAGTCTCGCTGCCGGGCTGGTTCCGCAGGCAGGGCTACGAGACGATCAGCCGCGGGAAGATCTTCCACCACAAAACCGACTGCAAGGACGCCTGGTCCACACTGGACCGCCTCAGGGGCTTTCCGGGCTATGTGATGGCCGAATCGCGCCAGATCGGACGGGCGTATCGCAAGAAGCACGGCAACTCGCACAAACAGGGCCCGGCGACCGAGTGTGCCGATCGGCCTGCGAGCGATTACCCCGACGGCAAGGTGGCCGAGAGATGCATGACCGACTTGAAACGCCTGGCGAAGGCCGATAAGCCGTTCTTCCTGGCGGCGGGCTTCCACAAGCCGCACCTGCCGTTCGCCGCGCCAAAGAAGTACTGGGACCTCTACGACCGCTCAAAGATCGACCTGGCCGACAACCCGTTCGCCCCGAAGGGAGCCCCGCGGCAGGCGCTGCACAACTGGGGCGAGCTTCGCGGCTACTACACGGGCATTCCCGCCAACGGCCCGCTGAGCGACGTCCAGGCCCGCGAGCTGATTCACGGCTACTACGCGTGCGTGAGCTTCATCGACGCTCAGATCGGGCAGCTGCTGGCGGAGTTGAAGCGGCAGGGACTGGCCAACAACACGCTGGTGGTGCTCTGGGGCGACCACGGTTGGAACCTCGGCGAGCACGGCCTATGGTGCAAACACTGCAACTTCGAGACGTCGCTGCACTCGCCACTGATCTTCGCCGGTCCTGGCGTGGCCGAGGGCAAGAGCACCGACGCCCTGGTGGAGTACGTGGACCTATACCCGACGCTGTGCGACCTGGCCGGCCTGCGGCAACCCGACCACCTGGAGGGGCTGTCCATGGCGCCGCTGGCCCACAAGCCCGATCGGCCCTGGAAGCAGGCCGTTTTCAGCCGGTATCACAAGGGGGAATCGGTAAAAACCGACCGCTACCGTTACACCCGCTGGCCGCGGCAGGACGGCGAGCCGGTGCATATGCTCTACGACCACAAGACGGACCCGGCCGAGAACATCAACATCGCGGCCGACCCGACCCATGCCGCCACCGTCACGCGAATGCGAGAACTCCTCGCCGCCGGCTACAAGACCGCCGTGCCAAAATGCGACTGAGGCGACAAAAAGAGCAAGAGCGCTGTGACGAGAGTCCGGCAACCGCCACGGCCTGGCCAAAGAACAGCCCGAAGCCAAAGACGTAGACGCCGTGAGTAGCTCTGTAAAACGCTATGGCGCGGTGTAGTTCGTGAGATATGCCCCGAAGGGGAGAGCATCACTGATATGACTTTGTGCGCGGTTAAGTAACCGCTCGGTATCTATGCTACGTACCAGTCATCGGAGGGTGGAGTGAAACGCCGGGGATCATCGTAGAGCCCCACACGCTCAAGCGGAAGCGGGGTGATACCCAGTTTCCACGCCGGGCTCTCCCGTCCGAACCGGTAGTCTCCGCTTGACGCATCGGCGAACCGCGGATCGGCCGTGATACTGTCCGGATCGAAGCCCATGGCCCGCCATCCGGAGAAGCTCATCCGGTGCTTCCAGTTGAATACAATCGGAGGGTTGTCTCCGTCGCGGTGGATCAGGTTGAAGTTGCTGCGGCAGCGACCCATGGCCTCCTGGACAGCGGGGAAGTACTTCGGTTGCATCCCTTCGGTCCATTCATCGTCCATGGGCACGTCGTAGTACACCGGATCGAACACAATCCACGGGCCCGCCCATCGGAACGCTCCTTCACCGACCGGCACGTAGCCGGTCAGCCGCCAGTGCACGTAGCCGCTCTGGCAGCGTACGGCGACGGTGTTGGTGCCTTTGCGAAGGTGGAGATCGAGCGGGCAGGCGGCCGACGGCGAGAGCTCGTCGTACCGTCCGTCAAGGGAGTTGAAAACCTCCCGGCCGTTGAGCCAGACCACGCCGCCTTTCTCAAGGGCCAGGGGCCATCGCAGGATCTGCTCCCCGTAACTTTCGAGCACACGGTAAGCGTGGGTGACGGCGTGGATACGACGGCAGCCCTCGGAGCTGTGGCAGCCGAACAGGTGCTGGAAGTCGATCTCTTCTCCGGGTACTTCCCGCGACCGTCGTTGCGTGCCCTCATGCGAGAGCACGTCCGGGATCCGCGGGGCTCCGTCGCCCTCCAGGGCCGTTTCACCCGCGGCCGAAGGCCAGTGCGGCACGAGGGGACGGAAGCCGAAGAAGTAGACGCATGCTTTCTCGCCCAGTACGAGAATATTCCGGCGGATCGTATTGTTGATCTGCGTGTTTTGGTGCGTGCCCACAAAGAGCAGCTCCCGCCAGAACCGCCCCTGGTCTTCGTGCCGGAATGCCTGACCCTCGGGGACAATCAGGATGTTGTTCTCCAGCACGTTGTCGCACCCGGCGTGCACGCTGATCCCCGCGGTGAACGGGCCCTCCAGGAGATTGTGGCTCACTTCCGTACCGCTGGTGAAATCATCGAGGAATACCCCCCAGATATACTCGCCGCATGGGAAGTCCCAACGGTCGGTGTCCGGATCGCGCGCAATGCCCGTGACACCCGATAGGTGGTTGTAACGGATTTTGCTTCCGCGCATGGTGAAATCGCGCGTGTTGGACCCGATAGCGGAACCGTCGTCGGTCTCCAGCATCACGCGGTGCACGCGATTGAACTCGATACGGTGGTCGTTGCCGCGGAAGAATATGCCTATTCGCGGCGAATCGTGGATGAGGTTGTGACGGATCAGCACGCCGACACCCCGGGCGGAGAGCGCTGCCGCGTCGCGGGCGATGCGCCCGGGGTGATGGATATGATTGTTTTCGATGCGATGCTCGCACGAGGTCCAGGAGCCGGTGAACGGGCACGAAATGCCTCCCGAAATATCGAGGCCTTTGCCGCCCGTCTCGGCGATATCGCACCCGACTACCTCGCAGGCGAGTCCGTCGCGAATCACGACCCCGTCACCGCCGGTCGCGCGCACGGAGGATTTGATCAGGGAACACGAGCGCACGTGCTCCATCTGGACCCCGTCGCCGGTGCAGCCCTCCAGACGGAGGTTGCTGAACGTGAGGTATCCGCGGCCGTAATGGCCGTCCAGCGACCGCGGCGCTCTGCGCGTTGGGAGTTTCGGCGCAGCCGCTTCGATTGTAATGAGGCTCGTTGTTACGGGGACCCGCACGATGCCCTGTTCCAGAGGTGACGGAGGGTAGAAATACAGCTTCTCGCTGTCCCGGTCAAGATACCACTCACCCGGCTCGGTAAGCTCTTCGCGGATATTCTGAAAGAAAAACCGATCGCCGGGATAGATATCGAACGTGCACGGCTCGGCCAGTGTCACCTCGCGGGTGTGCGGGTCAAAGCCTTTCAGCCGGCGGGTATCGAACCTCCAGTTGAATCGAGGGAATACGCACAGTTGCACTTCGTCGATACGACCCCACCGCTCGGGCCGGCCATCGGGACAGACAAAACGGTCGGCCTGTCCCTTGCCCTTTTTCTGGAAATGTCCCGCGCCGAGACGTCCTTCGCGGTACAGATACCCGCCCAGCCGCGGGTTCTCCGGGTCGAACGAGGGGTAGCGGGCAAGGGTTTGCGCGGCGCCGTTGAAATAGAGCTGGTTGAACCGCAGTCCCCGGTATCCCGCTTTCGCCAGATCCAACTCGAAGATTCCTTCCCGCGCGGAGGGTTGGAATCCGGTGAGTTCCACAGCGCCGGTCAGGGTCACTTCTTCGTTGTCGGCGCCCCGGAATACGACGGGAGTGCCGGCATCACCGAGATCGCGTTGTTCGAACCGGAGTGTTTCGGTCAGGAGATAGGTCCCTCCGGCGATAACAACTTCGGCCGGTCCGCGCAGGGCGCCGTCGGCGCGCAGCGCCCGCAGCCGGTCGCGCGCGCTTTTCAGCGAGGCCAGGGGGCCGTCGGTGCGCTCCGTGTCGACCCGCGGCATCGCGCCGCTGAACTCGTCGGAGCCCTCGGTGGAGACATAAAGCGTGGTCGGTTGATCCATGTGCATTACCCTGCGACTCTCGTGACAAATTTACCAATCCGACTCCGTTTTCGCTCCTTCATGCTCGCGGCGCGATCCATTTTCTAAATGGACTGCTAAGGTCATTCCTGTTGCAACGGGATTCTCCATCGCCTGCGGTGCGGTGTCAAATGCATTCGGCGATGACAGTTGGGGCGTTGGGGCGAGCAACTTGTTGCTCGCTATGGTTTGGATCAGATGCCGCTAAGTATACGTTATCATGGGCTGTTGCCTTGCCAGGAACTGTAGTAACCTGTATAGTGTGCCCGATGCGTTCAACGGGCGGCTTGGCGCCCGGAGCCACACACACGAACCGGCTCGAGGACAACCCATGAGCCATGCTGCAACGACAGCATTGGACAGCCACGTCCTGGTGTTGAACAAGCACTACGCGGCTGTCAGGATCATCACGGCCCGCCGGGCCATGTCTCTGCTGTTCCGGGGGATCGCGGAAATTCTGTCCATCGAGGACGGCGATCAGTGGCAGACCTATGACCTCGAAAGCTGGTGCGAGCTCAGCGAACTGCGCGCCCGCTACGAGCGCGACCGCCACGAGTGGATCCGCTGCGTGCGGCTGGACATCGCCGTACCGCGCATCCTGCGGCTGATGTGGTACGACCGCCTGCCCAAGCGCCACGTGAAGTTCAACCGGCGGAATATCTTCGCCCGCGACCACAACCGCTGCCAGTACTGCGGCCGGAAGTTCCCCGTCGGCGAACTCAGCCTCGACCACGTCATGCCGCGCAGCCGGGGCGGCAAGGCCGACTGGGAAAACATCGTCTGCTGCTGCGTGAAGTGCAACGTCAAGAAGGGCGGCCGAACGCCGAACGAAGCTCACATGAAACTTATCACCCACCCGATCCGGCCGAAACGCTCGCCGGTGGTCACGCTGCGGCTGACCAGCGAGAAGTACGCCTCATGGAAACAGTTCCTCGACACCGCCTACTGGAACGTCGAGCTTCGCGACTAGCAGTATGACCGCGCCGCCACGCGTGTGCGACATAAAATGCGGGCGTCCCGTTGTTGGGGTCGCACGAGCCGGCCTTCCTGAATCCCGGCAGGGATGATGTTCAGTAGCCCCGCGGCGTCAGCCCGGGGGGCTCGGAGGCGTCAACGACAAAGCTCCGGCAGGAGCGTCGTGGCGCTTCGCGGCATCAAGGCGCCCCTGGCGGGGCTTGACCGCAGGAACGATCCGGACCCACGCTCACGCGTGGGGCTATTGGACGCCGCCCCTGCCGGGGCTGCACACCGGCAGGTCCTGGGCCAATGGAATGTCTTCGCCGCCACCGAAACGTGTGGCACACCCGTCACGCCCGGATGGCGCGTCGGTGTTATGCGTTCGGTGATGTTGCACCGATATACTTCAAGTGGGTATTCCTGCCCATATTGTTGAAGGGACGTGACATGACAGACAACGGACCGCTTGGATTTGGCCTGATCGGCTGTGGCGCCTTCGGGCTTTTCTGCATGGACGCCTACTCGAAACTCGACGCCATCCGCCCAATTGCGGTCTGCGACGTCCGCGAAGACGTTGCCCGCGATTTCGCACGCGACCTCGGGCTGGAGGCTCACGGCGACCCGGACGCGCTCATCGCACGCAACGACATCGACATTGTCCACATCGCCACTCCCCCGTCGACGCACCACGAACTCGTGCTCTCGGCCGCCCGTGCCCGAAAGCACGTTCTGTGCGAGAAGCCCTTGGCGATGACCGTCGCCGAGGCCGACGAAATGCTCGCCGCAGCCCGCAGGGTCGACCGCATCGCGCCGGTGAACTTCGTCCTGCGACACAACGAAATCTCCCGCCGCGTCAAGGACCTCCTCGACAGCCGGGTTCTCGGCAATGTCCTGCGGGCCAATCTCACCAACTGCGCTGCCGACAGCAACCTCCACCAAGAGCACTGGTTCTGGAACCGGGAGCTTTCGGGCGGCATCTTCGTGGAACACGGCGTACACTTCTTCGATCTCTACCGTGAATGGCTCGGCGAGGGACAGGTCATATCCTCGCACACCGAGATGCGCCCCGGCACGGCTCAGGAAGACCGGGTGATGTGCATCGTCCGTCACGACAGCGGCGCCGTCGTCGCACACTATCACGGCTTCGACCAGGTCGGGCCGATGGACCGGACGAACCACCGGCTGGTCTGCGAAATGGGCGACATCTGGGTAGACGGCTGGATTCCGCTGTCGATCGGTATCGACGCCGCGGTGGACGACCGGGGCCACGAGACACTGGAGAACCTCCTGCCGGGCGTCGAGCTCGAGATCGTCGAGGAATTCGACGTCGAACGCCAGCAGGTTCAGGGCCGCGGCCGACACCATCATGTCACCAAGCGCATTCGACTGCATTACTGCCCCGAACCGGACAAGCAGACCATCTACGCCAACAGCGTCCTGGACCTGATGGCCGATCAGGTTGCCTACGTCCGCGACCGCAGCCACGCGCGCATTGTCACCGAATCCAACGGACGCGACGCACTCGCCCTGGCCGAAGCGGCCAAGATGCAGGCGGAGAAGGGCTAGCAGCCCGTCGTTTAGAAAGGAAAAAAGGCGCTGCCGCGTGGCATGAGCGTCTCGCCCATGGGTTGCAGGGGCATCTTGCCCCTGATTACGGCATGTCCACGGCCGAGACGGCCGTGATACTCACGGGCAAGGCCCGTGCCACTTTCGAAACGACGGCTGCTGGCGGCGGCTCGACGAGAACTTCATGATCGTCCGCGGTGCAATTTATGTATTCGCCCGCAATCGGCCGATAAAATGTGGAAGGATGAATGGTTAGGTGCTGCGCAGAGAGCAGCCGGTCGGCCGTGTGGACACAAGCCCCAGCGGAAACATCTCTCCTTCATAAATCGTCCCGGCCGACACTGCTGTACCGCCGCGCACCGACGGAGATGATGTGTTCGGATGGTTTAAGAGCTCGCGGATGTGGGACATGGCGAAGCTGGAAGACTTCGCCGACGTACTCACATGGCTCAATGCGCGGCGCCGCCACGACCGCGCCGAGCAGGGCATCGCCACCTATGTCCGCAAGGCCACGCCGATCCTCAGAAAGTCCGTCGACGACTACGAGCGTTGCGTGATGGAACTCGACGAACTCGTCGGGGGCATCCTGTCGCACCCCGCCTCATCCCAGCGACTCGGGCCCTACGGCCACGGCAAGGACCTCCTCCAGAACCTCCAGAGCGTCGGGCAGGACCTCCGACAGTTCTTCGACGACCTGATCGATCGCAACGACGCCGATCTGGTCCAACGGTGGATCAACATCCTCACCGAAAGCCGCCACTATGTCCGCCTGATGACCCAGTTGATCGGCGACTTCGGCAACTTCGAGCTGTTGCTGCCGACGCTCCCCGGCACGGGCGAGATGATTCGTCGCCCCGAGGTCCAGGAGCACCTCTCGACAATGTACCGGATCAACACCCGGAATCTCCGCATCCTCGAACTCATCCACGCCGTACAGCGGGCATGGCGGAAAAACCCCAATGAGCCTTGCTATGCATTCTTCAAGACCGACTTCGCACTGAACCGCGATGTCGGCGGCATGCTGCTGGAGTACATGGTCGAGGCCGACCCCGTTCGCATCGAGGCCAAGCGACAAGCAGCCATCAAGGCCAGCCGACGCTATAACCAGTACCGCTTCTGGCGGGCGGCCGAAAACCTCCGCCTGATGGCCAACGTCGTCTACCTCGACGGCGACCAGCGACGCCCATTCGCCCAACGAAAGTACGTGGAAGCCGACCTCGACGACGTCACGGAGGCCAGCGTCGACCAGCGCCGTATGGCCTGGGCGCTCAAGGAAGTGCTCAACAACTCGCTCTCGGCCAGTTCCCTGATGTACAGCACCGAGCGCGGCGTCTGGATCGCCCAGCCGTTGCAGCGCCACGCCGTACCCGACCCCTCCCCCGCCATCCGCATCAGCGTCGAGCAGACCACGCGACGCCGCGGCCTGCGCAAGCAGACCATCGCTCGGATGACTGTCGTCGACGAGGGCGTAGGCATCGCCCCGGAACACATCGAGCACGTTACGCTGTGGGCGTACAGCCCGCGACGCGAGATGTTCCATGAGAAGGCCCGCCAGCAGAAGCTCTCCGGCGAGCAGCTGCACCAGGAAATCCAGATCGGCGGCAAGGGCATCGGCCTGGCTTACGCGGCCGAGGTCTTCCGCGAGCACGGCGGTTCGCTGACCGTCGAAGCCAATCCCGGCGGCGGCACGATCGTCACGTGCGAACTGCCCCTGCCGACCGTCGTACGTCTATGAGCCCCCGCGGCGAGCGACTGCTCACCGCCCCGCTTCGATCATCCACTCGGCAATGACCCCGGCGGCGTCGCGTCGCTCGGCCCGGTCGGCGGCAGCCCGCATGTCCGCGAGACAACTCCCGTCCCGCAGAATCGGCAAAAGATGCTGGCGGAGCGCGTCGACATTCGCCGCCGCGGCGCTTCGGTCGTCGACAATGATCGCCGCACCGGTCTGACAGAGGGCCTCGGCATTGAGCCATTGCTGACGGTCCGCGTGATGGGGATACGGCATGACGACGGCCGGCGTGCCCGTCGCCGCCAGTTCGGCAACGGTCACCGCCCCGCCGCGACAGACGGCCAGGTCCGCCGCCGCCCAGGCCAGGTCCATGCGGTCGCAGTAGCGCATGATTCGCGCGTTGATCCGCCGCTGGCGAAAGGCCTCCAGCGCCCGCTCGGCCAGGTCGCCGGCCGGCATGAGCACCTGCCAGTCGTCGGACAGCGATTCGAGATCCTCGGCCAGATTCACCACCGCATCGGTCAGGCTGTGAGCCAGCGTTGAACCGCCAAAAACCAGCAGCGTTCTCCGGTCGTCGCTCAGGCCAAACACGCGCCGAGCCTCAGACGCACTGGCCTCGGCCAGCCCCTCTCGCACGGGACAGCCCACGGCCCACGACTTGTCCCGGTCTCCGGCGGCGAAGTGCTCGCGCGTACTCTCGAACTGCGTGAATATCGCATCGACGTGCCCGGCCAGATAGCGATTGGCCCTACCCGGAACGGCGTCCGGGTTCAGCATGCCGCTCCGCACGCCGGCGGCGGCCGCCCGCTTGACCACCGGGCCCGCGGCGAACCCGCCCAGCCCGAGAACGGCCTGCGGCTGCAGGTCGCCCAGCATATCGGCCGCGAGTCGCCTGGAACGCAGCCACGCGCCCAGAAAACCCGGCCAGCGCGCGACGTTCGTCGGCAGGGGCTGAACCGGCTGCGGCGTAAAGGGATAATCGAGCGGTTCGAGTATGTCGCGGTCGATCGAGCGGTCGCTGCAGGCGAAGACCACGAGGGCCTCGCCCTGCCATCGGCGGATCGCCTCGGCCACCGCGAGCCCGGGGTACAGGTGCCCGCCCGTGCCGCCCCCGGCCAGTATGTACGTCGGTCGTGCCATCGCGAGGGATTGTAGCCGACACAGCCGCAACTCGCCACGGGGTTTGACATATGGGCCAGCGTATGTGGCGCGGCACGGACATCTGGCCCGTGAGTATCACGGCCATCTTCGCCGTGACGGGATGACGAATAAAGGACATGGGCGAATGGACCATGCTACCGGCACACCTGCCTCCGGGCTATCGACCGGCCGGTTGGCCGGGCGTCTGGGGACGAAGCGTGCGTTTGCGGGGCCGGGCCGTGCGAGGCCGGGGCGGTGCCTGACTGGCCGAAGACCCGGCCTGCAGGTGCCGCGGCACCTTCATGCGGGGCCGCGGGCGAGGTTCGCCTTGCGGACTCGGCGACGCGGAGGCCGTGTGAAGGTCTGGCGCGTCAGTCCGGCGCGTCGCCCGGGCCGAGACGCTGACGATCAGGGAGGCCGCGAACGCCATCAGCAGCAGGCTCGTGCCGCCCGCACTGACAAACGGCATACCGATGCCGGTCGGCGGCAGGACGACCATGTTCACGGCGATGTGCAGCAGCGCCTGGACGGCGATCATCGCGCCCAGCGCGCCGGCCAGCACGCGACCGAAGGGATCGGACGCCCGGGCCGAGGTCCGCCGACATTGCCACATCCATGCCAGCAGCAGGGCCATCACCAGCAGTGCGCCCCGCACGCCCCACTCCTCGCAGAAGCTCGCGAAGATGAAATCGGTCGAATCCTCCGGCAGGAAGCCGAGCTTCTGGACGCCCCCGCCGAGGCCCGTACCGTTCCAGCCGCCGGCGAGAATCGCCGTCAGCGACTGTCTCGCCTGATAGGCGCTGGGGTTGGCCTCGCTCCAGGGGTCGACGACGGCCATGACGCGCTGCATGCGGTAGGCACTGCCGGTGATCATATACCAGCCACCCGCCACGCCGCCCGCCGCTGTCGGCAGGAGGTAGTACCACGGCACGCCGGCGAGGAACATCACCACGCCGGCCGACAGAGCGATGACGACGGCCATGCCGAAGTCCTCGGTAATCACCAGACTGATGCAGCCGCCCGCCACCACCGCCGCGAGGGCAAAACTGACGATGCTTCGCGGGTTGGCCTGCGGACGCGTCAACCACGCCGCGAGAAAGACGACCATGGCGATCTTCAGCAACTCCGACGGCTGGAAGCCGATCGCGTACTCGCGCGGCCCCACGCGGATCCAGCGATAGCGTCCGCCGACCTCGTGGCCGACGCCGGGCACATAGACCAGGGCGGCACAGGTCGCGGCCAGTGCAAGCAACCCCATGGCCAGCCAGGGCAGCCGGCCGCCCCGGGCGAACCAGCGATAGTTGAAAAACCGAATGAGCACGAGCAGCACGGCCCCGGCCACCGCGGCGAACATGCCGTGGCGGACGTCGACGCGCGCGTACCACAGGCCGGGCTCATTCACCGAGGCCATCGCACTGTGTACGACGACCACGCCGAGGGCCAGCAGGGCGAAGACCACGAGGAGAAGTCCCTGTCCGGTCCCGTTGGCCGCCAGCGGCAGGTAGGGTCGATCCGTCGACTTGTCGAGTTCAGCGTCCATGCATCTCCGGCGGTCGCTGCCGCAACCTTTCGGCTCGGCGCAGCGATACCGCTACGTCTCTTATCGGCGGACCGCCCCGACGACCATGAGCCCCGCAGGCAAACACCCGGCAACCCTATCAGAGCGTTTTTGGAAGTCGATCGCGCCGCGAAGTCGAGACACTTTTTGTATGAATGGAATGCGAGCCCTGATTCGCGGGGCGGTACGCGACGAGCCGGTGTCGGGTGGCATCAGCCGGCTGGTCGACGACCATACCGAGCAACGCTGGCATAAGAGCCCTCGGCGTGCTACGGTTCGTCTGTCTGTTCCGCCATGGGACGGAAACAACGTTCATCTCATACGGAGTGGTGCAATGCCCACACAACGCAACAACCCCAAACCGGTGACAATCCATGTGCAGCCTGATGGTAGCGACACCAACAACGGCCTGTCCCCCCGCCACGGCCGGGGCAAGACGGGCCCGCTGGCCACGCCCCATGGCGCACAACGCGCTGTCCGCAAAGTCCTCAGAGCCGCCAAAGAGCCCGTGGCGATCAACGTCGTTTTCGCGTGCGGGCGATATGAACTCAAACGCCCGCTGAAACTGACAACGAGCGATTCCGGCTGGCCCGCACGTTACAGAAAGTGGACAGTGGCGCGTCCAGCCCACAACGTGATATGGAGCGCTTCGCCCGGCCATCACGTGGTCTTCAGCGGCGGCAAGACGATCACGAACTTCAAGGAGACGGCGTTGGATGACGGTCGCCGCGTATGGGTGGCTTCACTGGGGCAGGTCACCAAAGGCAACTGGGCGTTCGAGCAATTGTTCGTGAACGGACAACGGGCCAAGCGACCGCGACTGCCTGTGGGGGGCGGAGAGTTTCGCTTTGCGAAGGTGATCGAAACCGGCGACGACAGGGTGCCCTGGTGCGGTGGAAATACGAGCATCCAGTTCGCCGAGGGTGACCTGAAAGCGGATTGGCACAACCTTCAGGACGTGGAGGTCGTGGCCATGCATGTGTGGATGTCCTCGCGCATGAAGATCGACTCGATCAACGAAAAGAAACACCTTGTGACATTTCAGTGGCCCAGTTCGGGGCGACTCAACGAAACCCACTACCCGCCCATTGTTCCGGCCCCTTATTACGTGGAGAACGTGTTCGAAGCCATTCAGCCGGGCCAGTGGTACCTCGACCGGCCGGCCGGCAAGCTCTACTACATGCCCCACGCCGACCAGCAGATTGACAAGACGGACATCGTCGCCCCGCGCCTTGAGCGGCTGATCGACATCGAGGGGGACGCGGACAATGACCGGTTTGTTGAAGGCATCCGGTTCGAGAACATCCAGTTCAGTCACGCTCAATGGCAGGTGGACCGTCAACAGGCGGCGTACGGCCAGGCGGCGGCAGAGACCGGAGGAGCGGTCACGGCCCATGGGCTGCGACAGGCGGCGTTCGTCGGGTGCAGATTCTCCGGTGTGGCCGCCTACGGGCTGGAACTGACCGGGGCCTGTCGCGATGTCGACATTCGCCGATGCACGTTCACGGACCTCGGCGCAGGCGGAGTGAAGATATGGCACGTCGACCGCCAGGGGCGCCACATTCGCAGCGCCACGCCGCCCTGCACCCATGGCTGTCGACGCATCACCATCGCCGATAACGACATGTGCGACGGTGGACAAATACACCTCCAGGCGGTCGGCATCCTGATCGGGCGATGCATGGCCTGCACGGTCGTGCATAACGACATCCATCACTTCCTGTATACGGGCATCTCCATCGGATGGACGTGGGGGTACGGCGAGGAGAACCACGCCTACGGCAACGTGGTGGAGTATAATCACATCCACGACATCGGCCAGGGCAAGCTCAGCGATATGGGGGGCATCTACATGCTCGGGCTGGCCCATGGCACGCGTGTGCGTTTCAACGTCATTCACGATGTGCATAGTCGCGGCTATGGCGGATGGGGCCTGTATGCCGACGAGGGATCGACCGGCGTACTGCTGGAGTCGAACCTGGTCTACCGGTGCAGCCGGGCCTGCTTCCACCAGCACTTTGGACGGGACAATATCCTGCGGAACAACATCTTTGCCTTCGGCGGCGAGAGCGTGCTTCAGCAGACGCGGGCCGAAGAACACATGACCTGCCGGTTCAGCCGGAATATCTTCTACGCCGACGGCGAGAGCATGCTGGGCGGAACCGAGGGCGATTACATGTTCGGCGCCTACACGCCGCAAACGCTGCACCTGTCGAATAACCTGTACTGGGATGCCTCGGGCAAAGAGCTGAGGATTCTCGGCCAGACGATGAAACAGTGGCAGGCCCGGGGCTTTGACGAAGGCAGCATGGTGGCCGATCCGAAGTTCACCGCTCCGCAGGCGGGGGATTTCTCGCTGGCGGCCGACAGCCCGGCGTGGTCGATCGGCTTTTGCATGCCGGACCTCTCCACGGTGGGCCCGCGATGAGGACCGTCGGTTCCACACACCACGCCCAGCCCGACGATCGGCGCGCAGGTGGTACGACGCGCAGGCAAACAGCCCGGCCGCAGCAGCGACAGCTTTCTAAACGGACGGTCAACGCAGCTTGAGCGTTGCCATCGCCAGGGCCGCGAAGATCAGCCCCAGAATCCAGAAGCGAATGACGACCTTCGTCTCGGCCCACCCGCTGAGATGGAAATGATGATGAACAGGCGCACAGCGAAGCAGCCGCTTGCCCTCGATGCCGCCCCGCCGCTTCGTCCACTTGAAGTACCCCACCTGCAGCACCACGCTCAGGGCCTCCACGACGAACACCCCGCCGGCGATCAGCAGCAGCAGTTCCTGCCGGATGACCACCGCGATATAGCCCAGCATGCCGCCCAGCGGCAACGAGCCGGTATCGCCCATGAAGACCGACGCCGGATGCGCGTTGTACCACAGGAAACCCAGAGATGCCCCCACCATCGCCGCGCAGATCAGCGTCATCTCGGCCGAGTACTGCACGAACGGCATGGCGAAATACTGGCTCCACGTTTCCACGCCGACGACCCACGTGAAGACCAGCAGCACCGCGGCCACCATCACCAGGTTGCCCGCGGCCAGTCCGTCCATGCCGTCAGTGAGATTCACCGCATTGGACGAGCCGACCATCGTCAGCACCATGATGATCACGTAGGCCAGGAACGACAGTGCGATCGCCGGGGCCGGGAACGGCCAAAAGAAGCTGTGCGCGGGGTTGATCGGCGCGCCGCCCGGCACGGCGTAGTAGCTCTGGGCGCCGTACTTCCAGACGAACCCGCTGAGTACGACGGCCGCCCCGATCTGGTGAACGAGTTTCTCCCAGGTCTTCAGCCCGTCGCGTCCGCCGCTGGCGGCCGATTTGAGTTTCAGCCAGTCGTCCCAGCCGCCAACGGCCCCCAGCCAGACCAGGGCCACCAGCCCGCCCTTGACGTACATGTTGCCCAGGTTGCCGAACAGCAGCACGCTGGCGAGGATGGCGATGACAATCAAGATGCCGCCCATCGTCGGCGTAGTGGACTTGTGCCGGGTCAACTCGTTGAGGTCGGCGTGGTCGAACTCGGGCACGTCGCCGATCTTCTTGCGGACCAGCCAGTGGATCAACCGGGGGGCGATGAGCATAACGATGGCAAAGGCCACCGCGGCCGCCCCGGCCAGGCGAAAGCCCAGACCGGCCTTCGAAAAGTAGTCGCGGAAGAGCCAGTAGATCACGGTGCTCAGTCCTCGCCGGCCAGTCGTCCGCCGGCTTGCTTGAGCCTGGGCAGCAGCTTCTCCATCTGCATGCCGCGCGAGGCTTTGATCAGCACGGTATCGCCCTTCTGGAGCATCTCGCCCACGGCGTCGGCCGCCCTGGCGACGTTCGGGAAGGTCGCGATGTCCTTGCCGATGCGCGCCGCGCCCTCGGCCAGGATCTTGCCCAGCTCGCCGACGCCGACGACCAGGTCGACCCGTCGCGAGCCGATGGCCCGACCAACGTCGGCGTGGAGCTGCTCGGCTTTCTCGCCCAGTTCCAGCATGTCGCCCGCGATGAGAACGCGGCGACCGCCCCTGACGTCGGCGAGCACGTCCACGGCGGCCTGCATGCTCCGCGGGTTGGCATTGTAGGCGTCGTTGATGATAGCGATCCCGCCGGCGTCAATCCACTCCAGACGCTGCTCAACGCCGGTGAAGTCGCCCAGCGCGGCGGCCGCTTCTTCCTGGGTAAATCCGAATCGTGCCGCCACGGCGATCGCCGCGAGCGCGTTCAATGCGTTGTGGCGGCCGGGGATCGGAAGCATCACGCAATCCCGGTCGTTGATCTGGAATTCCTGCCGATGGCCGTCACAGGTGTAGTCGGTCACGCGAAGCTGGGCCTCGGGCGCCGTACCGAAACGGATTAGCCGCTTCTCGTAGCTCTTGAGCGCGTGTTCGAGGGCCGGGCTGTCGGCGTTGACGATGCCGATATCCCGCTCGCCCAGCCAGCCGAGCACGGCCGCCTTCTCGGCGGCGATATGCTCGACGCTCCTGAGCCGCTCGATGTGCGCTTCGGAGATGCTGGTGATAACGGCAATATTGGGTTTAACGGACCGGGTCAGTCGAGCGATCTCGCCAGGACCGCTCGAACCGATCTCGCAAACGACGTAATCGTCGCCCGCGCCGGCCGACAGGAGCGTCAGTGGTACGCCGATTTCATTGTTGTAGTTCTTCGGGCTCGCCGTGCCCTCCAGCCGCGTTCGCAGAATATGGTCGATCATCCGCCCGGCGGTCGTTTTGCCGTTCGAGCCCGTCACACCGACGACCGTCGCGGGAATCACGCCGCGGTAGTAGGCGGCCAGGTCCAGCAAGGCCGCCCGCGTGTCCGGCACGCCGATGACGCCGGCCGGGAACTGCCGCATCAGCACCGGCTGCATCTCGTGCTTGATGTCGGTGATTGCCGCCACGCATCGCGACTGGGCCGCCTGCTGCAGATAGTCATGTCCGTCGTGGTTTTCGCCGCGAATCGCCACGAACAGGTCGCCCTCGCCGGCCCGGCGGCTGTCGATCGTCACGCCGCGAATGGGTACCGGCTCGCTGCGGCTGAGCCATCGCCCGCGAACGGCCTGACGGGTCTCGTCGGCAGTCAAGGCTCTCATGCGCCGCCCCCCCTGGCGGCGATGCACTCGGCCGCAATCTCGGCGTCGTCGAAGTGCGTCCGCTCGCCCCGTGCAAGCTGGTAAGTCTCGTGGCCCTTGCCGGCAATCAGCACCACGTCGCCCTCGCCGGCCATCTCGATGGCCCGGCCGATCGCCTCGCGCCGCTCGACGATAACGTCCGCCTTGGCCGCGGCCGCGGGGCTCAGCCCCGCAACCACGTCAGCGATGATGGCCCGGGGGTCCTCGTTGCGGGGGTTGTCACTGGTGATGACGATGCAGTCGGCGAGTTCCTCGGCAATCCTGGCCATCCGGGGCCGCTTGCGGCGGTCGCGGTCGCCGCCGCAACCGAAGACGACGATCAGCCGCCCTCGCGTCAGCGGCCGCAACGACGACAGAACGTTTGCCAGCGCGTCGTCGGTGTGGGCGTAGTCTATGAAGACGTCCCAGCCCGCCTCGGCCCGAACGCGCTGTAGCCGCCCGGGCACGGCGTCGACATCCTCCAGAGTGGTCAATGCCTCGACGGCATCGGCCCCAAGCGCGTCGACCGTCGCCGCGGCGGCCAGCGCGTTGTACACGTTGTGACGCCCGATCAGCCGCGACCGGACGGGGCATGTCTCGTCGCCGACGTGGACCTGCAGCACCGTGCCATCGACGTCGATGTGGTCGACCCGGCCGTAGACGTCCGAGGCCTCGCTCAGGCCGTACCACACAACACGGGCCGGTGTGTCCTCGGCGAGGCGCCCGCCCCACTCGTCGTCACGGTTGATGACGGCGACACCGTCGTCGGCCAGGCCGGAGAAGAGTTCGCGTTTGGCGGCGAAGTAGTCTTCCATGGTTCCGTGGTAATCGAGATGGTCGCCGGTGAGGTTCGTGAAGATAGCGGCCTGGAAGTCAATGCCCGCCGTGCGTTTCTGGTCGAGTGCGTGGCTGGAGACTTCCATGACGCAGTACGTGACACCGGCGTCGACCATCTCGGCCATCATCTCGGCGATAACGGTAGCCTCTGGCGTGGTCATCACGGCGGGAATCGACCGGCCACCGGTTTCGTAGCTGATTGTCCCGAGCATGGCCGCCGATCGCCCGACGCGTTCGAGCATGCGTCGCAGCAGGTGCGTGACCGTGCTCTTGCCATTCGTGCCCGTCACACCAATGCAGGTCAGCTTCCGGGCAGGCCAGCCATGGATGGCCTGGGCCAGTCGGCCGAGCGCCTCGCGCGTATCGGGGGCGATGGCGTGCGGCGTGCCGTTGGGAACGGTGGCGGGATCGTCGGCGACAACGGCCACGGCGCCGGCGTCGATGGCTTGCGGAATGAAAAGGTGAGCGTCCTGGGTGGTGCCACGAAGGGCGAGGAAGACGGAGCCTTCCGTACAGCGTCGGCTATCGGCACAGACGGCGGTTATATCCACATCGCCGTCTCGCGGCTCGGCCGCGAGTCCCGATTGTTCCAGAAGCTGTGAGAATCGCATGGTCCGTCATGTCCGTCGGCTCACAAGTATATTAGAATCCGTCTGAAGACGGGTTATTCTCGCCGCCCGGGATCATTGCACCCCAAGTGCAATGAGAGCCCGGGCCAACGCTGGGAATCGGATCGTACGCTCGCGTTGCTGGCGTCCCAGCTCACTTTGGCCCTGCTATGCAGGCTGCAACGGAGGTCCGTCGACCGGAGGCACTGTCCAGAAGGAACAGCGACTCAAGGTCGATCGGGCATCACATGTAAATATGTCAATGTCGTCTCAAGGACTCGTTTGACGTATGGGGCGGCCACAACACCGCCGTAGTATCCTTTATGTCGGTCAGGCCAGTAGATTGAGATTAGACAAACTGCCGCCGGACGGTTTTTTGGTGCGCCGCCGACCCATGTTCCGGTGTAGGCACCGTCCACATAGCCGCCGCGTCCGGCAATCTGGGCCGTGCCCGTCTTGCCCCACGCCGTCCAGCGATCCATCCTGGCACGCCTGCCCGTGCCGCGCTCAACCACATCCGCTAGACACTCCCGTATCTGGGCCGCCACGCCCGACGAGAGCACGCGACGGACGGCCGTCGGCTCGCACGCCCACAACTCGCGTCCGCGGGGGTCCGTGATCCGCGTCATCAGCCGGGGCTGCATCAGTGTCCCGCCGTTGGCAATCGCGCCGAAGGCCATCACCATCTGCAGGGCGGTAACGGAGATCTCCTGACCGAACGGTACGCGCCTCAGGCTGTAGCCATCCCACTCGTCAAGGTCGCGTAGAATGCCAGGCGATTCGCCCGGCAGACCGATGCGGGTCCGTCGGCCGAAGCCCCACGCGTGGGCAATTTCAAAGAGCTGTCGATTGCCGAGCATCTCGCCGACCTTCGCCATAACGATGTTGCTCGACTTGACAACCGCCTTCCACAGCGTGATCAGGCCATACCGCCTGCCGTGGTCGCTGATGCGGCCACCGCGGTGGGCATGGTACACGCCGTTCTCGCCGTCGAGCCGGCTCTGCCAGCTCAGCACCCCTCGCTCGACGGCGGCGGCGGCGAAGATCGGCTTGAGAGCCGAGCCGGGCTCGTAGGGGGTGGCGATGGCACGGTTCAGCATGGCCTGCGGCGGCGTGTCGCCAAAGTTGTTCGGATCGAACGTCGGGGCCGACGCCATGGCCAGCACGTCCCCCGTCCAGGGGTTGATGACGACGCCCGTGCCCCATTGGGCGTCGTATTTCGTGACGGCCTCGCTGACGGCCTTCTGGAGGGTCTCCTGAACGTTCACGTCAATAGTCAGATAGACGTCGCAGCCGTCGACCGGGGCCTCGGACTGCTCGCCGACGCCCCAGATCGGTCGCCGCCCGGCATCGCCGAGCACGACGCGCCGACCTTGCCGGGCCTGGATTGCGCGGAAGACGGCTAAATGCACGCCGCCGCCGGGAACGTTTTCGTCATTGGTGAAACCGAGCACCGGCCCGGCCAGGCTGCCCAGCGGGTAGTCCCGTCGCCATTCGTACTGGATGCCGACGGCCCGGTTGTCCAGCTCGCGGACGGCGTCAGCCTGGGCGTCGGTGACCTGTCGCTTGACCCACGCGAAGCGCGAGCCCCGCTCTCGCCGGGCCAGAAGGTCGACGTAGAGTTCGCCGGGGTCGACACCGAGCATGCCCGACAGTTGCCTGCTGAGTTCGGCCAGTTGCGTCTCGTTCAGCAGCGACGGATCGATGAAGCAACTGGGCACCTGTCGACTGCCGGCCATCAGGACGTGACTGCTGCGACCGCGTGCGTAGATGTCTCCGGGCCGGCCGGGCAACGGGACCACGATCGTCGAGCCCAGGCTCGCCCGGGCGATACGTTCGGCCACGTCGGCGTGCTGCGGATCGGGCGGAACCTCGCAGGCCTGCACCATCTGCACCAGACGCACGCCGAGAAAGCCCATCGCCGCCAGTAGGACAACGAAGATCAGATCATGTCGGCCGAAGCGAACGCTCATGGCCGCTCCGTAGCTGGTCGGGCGTCGGGGCCGCGGCTGACGCTCGGCAGACGGTCTGTCAGCTCCAGGGCGAGCACGTCGGCTCGGTAGCGGACGGCCTGGGGCGTTGTAAGGTGACCGATGTCAACCTGGCGGGACCACAGCTCGCGGCGCACCTCGGCGTGGCGCGTCTCGAGGGCCTGCATCTCGTGGCGCACGGCGAGGTCCTCGCGCCGAATATCCACCAGCGCCAGGGCGACGGCCGCCAGTCCCAGGATGACGAGCGCAAGTCTCATGCTAGCCGTTGGGTATCCTCAGTTTCATCCCCTGCGGGATGGCATTGGGGTCGTCGATCTGTGGATTGGCGTCGATGATTCGCCGCACGGCGGCGGGGCTGTCGTCACGAAGCTGCTCGCGGGCGATGCTCGTAAGATTGTCGCCCCGGCGGACGGTATACATGCGAACCACGCCGCGACGAGACGGGGCCAATTCGTTGGGCCGTTCATCGCGCCCGACCTGCCGAACGCTGTACCACTGCGGCCCCGTGGCAATGCGGCTCGTCGTGGCCGCCGCTGCGGGCACCTCGCCCTCGGTGGGCGGAATCACCAACTGCTGCCCGATGGACAGGCGGCCGGGGTCCGGCACGGCGGCGCGGTTGGCCTCGTAGATTCGTCTCCACAGGTGGCCCTTACCGGTGCCGTAAGCCTTCTCGGCGATGCGGTAGAGATTCTCGCCGCGAGCGACGGTATGCACGCGGCCGGCCTGTCGCGGCGCGGCGGGTCCCCCCTGCCGGGCGACGTGCCGGGCCGTCGCGGACGGCTGCGGCGCGGGACGCGTGGTTTCGGTGGTCGGCTGCTGACGACGGATCGTCGCAGCGACCACGGCCTCGTCGGTCGGTGAGGGCGGCTGCGACGGACGCACGGCCAGGCGTACCCGGCCGGTCGAGTGCGGTGCCTGTCGCCGCGGCGCGACACGGGGCGCAGCCGTGCGGCGAATGGGCTCCATGGCAGGCGCTTCGACGCTGTAGTAGCTCGGTTCCAAAACGGCAGCCGGCTCGGCCGAGCGGACCGGTTCCGATGTCTGACGGACCTCCGTCAGGATGATTCCAAATGCGATGATGAAGACCAGTCCAAGGACCAGTCCGACGCGCGTCTCGCGAGTCATGTCAGCAGCCTCCCATGGCCGAGTCAAACGTCCAACTCTCCGTGATTGGAGACCGAAATCCCAGCGTCCTCGCCGGGATGTTCAATGCATCTCGACGACACGCAGTTTCGCCGATCGGCTCCGGGGGTTGCGTTGCACTTCGGCCTCGGAGGGCGTGACCGGCTTCTTCGTCAGTACGGTTGCCTGATCGGTTCCGGCCAGAGCGGTGAAGGCCTGCTTGACGCGTCGGTCTTCGAGGGAATGGAAGCTGATGATGGCGGCCCGGCCGCCGGGCGCGAGAATCTGCGGAATCTGGGCGAGCAGTGAATCCAAGGCGCCCAGTTCGTCGTTGACGGCGATGCGCAGGGCCTGGAAGGTTCTCGTGGCGGGGTGTACGCCGCGGCGGTTTCGTCGGGCGGGGGCCGGCACGGCACGGGAGACGATCTCCGCGAGCCGGGCGGTGGTCTCGATGGGCTCCTGCTTGCGGGCCTCGACGATCGCCCGCGCGATCCGGCGGGCGTAGCGATCCTCGCCATCGTCGTAAATCAGGTCGGCAAGTTCCTTCTCGCCGACCTGATTCACAATGTCAGACGCCATCCGTGGCGTGCGTCGGTCCAGCCGCATGTCGAGCGGTCCGTCCCGCAGTATGCTCAGTCCGCGAGACGCCTCGTCCATCTGGTTAGAGGAGAAACCCAGATCGGCGAGAACCGCATCGACTCTAGCGACGCCAACCTCAGCGAGCACCTCGCCAACAGAGGAGAAGTTGCCGAGGAAAAACCGAACCTGGCCCTCGTAGAGAGCCAGGTTCTTTCTCGCAAAGAGTACATTGGCCTCGTCAGCGTCCATGCCGACCAGCAGGGCATCCTTGCCCGCAAGTTCAATCAGGGCCCGGGCGTGTCCGCCCAGGCCGAGCGTGCAATCAACAACCGTCTTTCGTCGGTGAGGCTCGATCCATTTGATGACCTCATCGAGCAATACCGGTTCGTGTTGTGGCGTATCCGTCATGCCACCGCTTCAGGTAGCGCCTCTCGGGCGGCCTGTGACAACTCGACCCGGCGGTACTCATCCCCCAACGCCTGAACGCTCGCCAAACGTTGTGCCAGTTTCACCAGGCGCTGCCGGGAGACGTCGCTTAACGCGTCCGTCTCCGCCAGTTGGCGGCGCAATTCCGCGAAGGTCGGACCCGAACGTCCTTGTCCAGTATCCGTTTCGCTCTGACTTTGAGGGATGAGCATCGCAAATCCTTTACTCGCCGGGCGGAAGGTCCATCGTCCAGGCGACTGTCCATAGTCGTTGGCGGCTTCCAGTGCCGCCGCGGTATCCTTCCGCTATCCGCCGTCCGTGGCGGTCGGGACATCCATGTCCCGCGGCCTTCCGTGGCCGTCATCAGCGCAACCATGCGCTGAAATCTGTCATCTGCAAGTCGTTGTTGTTACGTGTCGTCGGCCATCTCGCCGTCGAGCAGATCCGCTGCTTCGTACAGCATCTCGCCGTAGTTGGGCATGGCCTCGTCGATGACCTGCTCCCACTCGTCGGTGGGCCAGATCTCGATGTGGTCGCCCTTGCCGAGCAGCGTGACCATTTCGACCTTGTCCAGGCCGGCCCGCTGGAGCGACTTTTCGGGCAGAACGACTCGCCCTTGCGAGTCCGGCTTCAGCAGCCGGGCCATCGCAAAGAACAGGCTCATCTTGTGAACCTGGCGGCTGGGCAGCAGCGACCGCTTCATGCGGGACGCCAGCTTGCGGTAATAGCCGTCCGGGTACAGCCACAAGTGCTTGTCCGGGCCGAGGACCAGGTAGAACTGCTCGCCATCCTCAGGATCCTGCTCCTCGCGAAGCGCGGAGTTGATCGCAAGCCGTCGCTTGGCTCCGATCGCGGTCTCGTGCTCGCCGGTAAAGAATGGCATTACATGGTCCTGCTCACCGATTCCAGGGATGTAGAGGGAAAATACACCACAAACAGGGAATCGGCAAGCAAAAAAAATCGCCTCCACTCTTTTTCTCGATATCTTCCAAGCGTGGCGAGCCCGTGTGACGACATCGTCCGGGCCGATCGACGCAACACCATTGCCGTGCAATGCTCTGTCAGTAAATCCGGAACCGACTTGTCAATGTGTTTCGATACGCGCCGGCTAGCCCGGCGCGGCATTCCCAGTTCGTCCTACACCGGTGCTTATCGGACACTTTCGGCGAGGAACCTGAGCGAAACTTCCGGACAAGCAAAAGCAGAAGATCAAACCACGGAGATCGCAGAGACGGCAGAGTTTGAGGATCTGAGTTCATAATTCCGAATTCATAACTCCAAACTCACACTGTGGCCATCGTTCGCTTTCGCCATCTACTCTCTGACGATCTCGGCGTAGAGCCGCTCGTGTGCGGCGACGGTGGCGTTGATATGAAACTGCTCGGCCACGTGTTCTCGGCCGGCCCGGCCCATGCGGCGGCGGAAGTCGGCGTCGTCGGCCAGTCGCCGGATGGCCCCAGCGAGCGAGGCCGGGTCGTCCGGCGGGACCAGCAGGCCGGTCTCGCCGTCAACAACGATTTCCTTGAGCCCCCCTGCTCTGGCGGCCACCACGGGCAGGCCCATGGCCATCGCCTCCAGGGCGGCCAGGCCGAAGCCTTCGGTCCGGCTGGGCATAACGAGCATGTCCGCGGCAGTCAGCACGCCGCGCACGTCGTCGATCTGCCCCAGCCAGTCGGCCCGGGCGTCACCGCGGACGAACTGCCGCACGAATGGCCGCATCGGCCCATCCCCGGCAATGAGCAGCCACAGCGAGCCGTCCCCAAGAATCTGCGCCGCCGCGGCCAGCACGTCCACGCCCTTGTCCACGTGCAGCCGACCGACGAAAGCGGCCACGATGTCGCTGCCGGCGATCCCCCGCTGCTCACGGATGCGCTGGGCCAGGTCGGTCTTCGGCTGCCACGCGTCGGGGTCGATGCCGTTGCGAATCACCCGCAGCGACTGCCGTGGCAGGCCGGTCCGCCGCCAGTAGTGTCGACGCACCGCCCCGCTGATGCAGATCGTGCAGCGGCAGCGTCGGGACGCCAGCCGCGCCCAGGCAAACTGCCACGGCCGAAACCGTTGCTCGATGGCGTGGACCGTATGGACCAGGTGCCCCGCGCCGGCCAGGCTGGCCGCCGGGCGACCGGCGAGATCCGCGTGAAACAGGTGCGTGTGGACGATGTCCGGCCGGCGGTCGCGAAGGATGCCCACGAGGTGCGCCAGTTTCGCCACGTCGGCCTTGCTGCGCACGCCGAGGACCTCCACGTCGATGCCTGCCTCGGCCAGACGATCGGCCATCGCCCCGCCGCGCAAGCCCACCACGGAAACGTCAAAACGTGTCCGGTCCAGTCGCGTCGCCAGTTCGTATACACTGCGCTCAGCGCCCGCCGGGACGAGGTCGGTGAGGATGTGGCAGACCGAAATGCGAGCCATGGCCTAGTGTGGCATACGCCGTGAACGTTGTCCAGCCAGCGCATTGTCGCATCGGGCATGTCACGGTATACTGGCTGCATGGCCCCAAGCGGCCGAAACCGCCCACTGGTACGATGAACAAACCCTCCACCCAACTGCTGACACTGCTGCTGACAGTTCTGGCCGTGCTGCCGGCTGGGACGACGTGCGCCAAAGAGGCGGTCGCGAGCGAGACTCCGACCTTCCGCATCGCCTCATACAACATCAACTACGGCAATCCGAACCTGCGCGGCGTCGTCGCCGCCATCCGCCAGGCTGACGCTGACGTGGTGGCCCTGCAGGAAACCAACCGCGCGTCGGAACGTTATCTTCGTCGTCACCTCCGGAAGCTCTACCCGCACAGCCGCTTCGAGCACAGGCCGCGAGCCGGCGGGTTTGCGTTCCTGTCGAAGGTCCCGCTTCGCAACGTCCGTTACCTGCCGCGAAGCAAAGGCTGGTACGGCACGTACGTAGCCACCGTCAACCTCGCCGGCCGCGACATCCAACTGGTCAACGTCCACCTCAAACCGACCGTGCCGCGCGAGGGCGAGGAGATGGTGGCGTTCCTCGCGCGATGGACGCGCGAAGGGGGCATTCGCCGGGCCGAGGCTGTTCATATCCTCGAAACGCTGGGCGGCAAGACGCCGCTGGTGCTGTTGGGCGACTTCAACAGCCTGCCAAGCAGCAGCGTCGCGACATACGTCAAACGCCGCCGCCTGACCGACAGCTACGAAACAGCCACCCCACCGGATAAGCGTGAGCATACATGGCACTGGAAGGTAAACGGCATCGACTGGTCGTTCCGCCTGGACTACATCTATCACGCGGCGGCGATGGTGACTCGCACCTGCCGGATCATCCGCGGGAAGGGATCGGACCACGATCTGCTGGTCAGCACGCTGGCCTGGGCACCGGCCCACGTCGCCGGGACGGACGCCGACACGGCCGCCGATACGCGCCCGAGCGTCACCGACACTCCCGACACTCCCGCGAAGAGTGAGCCGCCAACCACGACGCCCCCCGCCCCAAAGGAGCTCTGATGTTTCGTTCTTTGCACCCCTGCCTGCTGTTGATGATCCTGACGACCGCCACGACGGCGGCTGAGCCCGAGTCGCCGCCGACAATCGGCAAGCCCGAGACGGTGGCGCACCTGGCCTCGCCGGAGGCGTTGGTCGACCATCTGCTGAGTATCAAGCCGCCGAAAGACGGCTCGAAGAACACCGACCTGCGAAACGAGGAACGCAAGGAAGCCGAGGAAGCGTACAAGCAGGCGATGGCCGCCTGGCAGAAGAAGCTCCAGCAGTACAAGGGCAGAACGGTCAGTTGGCTGCTGGTGGTTGTGGACTACAAGCCCGCCGACAACGGCGATGGCTACGACCTGCAACTCCAGTCGACCTCGGACTACCCCGTGACGATTCAGGTGGGGCCGGGCCAGCAGGACCTCGTGGAGACACTTGAGCCGGAATCGATCGTCCGGGCGACCGGCGTGCTCCAGGACTACATTTTCGAGCGGCTGAGCAAGGGCGATCTGTTCAACGACAACGACGTCGTCTCGGCCCGGTTCGGGGCGCTGCTGGCGCCGGCTCGCGTCGCCCTGGCCAAGCCTGGCGCGACGCTGCCCAAAGCCCCCACCCACGGCGAAAGCACGCCGGCAACGTCCGGCAAGCCGAGGCCGGCGCGCAAACGCCTCTTTCCATGGTTGGACCACGCCGAGGCCGTCGTCTTCATCCTCGACACCTCCGCCTCCATGCAGCCGCACCTTGCGGCTATCGGCCCGACAATCGTCGAGGCCGTCCGGGCCATGCCCGCCGAGAAGCAATTCAGCGTGATGCTCTATTCCGGAAGCAAACTGGCCGCCCGTCCGGCACGTGGTCTCTGGCCGAGCGGTAAGGAGAAGGCCGGCCTCCTGGCCGCGTTCCTCAAGCAGGCCCGTCCCGGCGGCAGGCGAACCGATCCGATCCCGGCCGTCCGCCGGGCGTTGCGGATCCTCGACGACGAATCGCTCGCCGGCAAGCGCCGGGCGGTCGTGCTGCTGACCGACGGCATGGTGGCGATGCACACGCAGGTCCTAAAGGCCAATCTCGCCACCCGAAACGCCGACCCCAAAGCCGCCATCCATGTCCACCTGAGGGGCAAAGCCTCCAAGAAGCTGCTGGCCAGGCTGCAGCAGATCGCCGAGGAAAACAACGGCACGCTGCGACACGAAAACGCCGCACAACGTTGAGTCACCCGCAGCCGGCGACATATAATCGCGGCCATGCCTGGCATCGATATCCACACGCACGCATTTCCTGACAATGTCGCCGACCGGGCCGTCCGCAAACTCTCGGGCATGGGCGACTGGCGGGCCATCGGCGACGGCACGGTCGACGGGCTGATCGCCTCGATGGATGCCGCCGACCTGGACATGGCCGTCGTCTGCCCCGTGGCCACCAAGGCCGGGCAATGGAAAGGCATTCTCAAGTGGGCGAAGAAGGTCCGCAAACACCACGGCGAGCGGCTGCTGCCGCTGGGCAGCCTTCACCCCAAAGACGCCGCCCCTGCCCGGGCCGTCGCGAAAATGGCCGAAGCCGAGTTGCCGGGTCTGAAGCTTCACCCGTTCTATCAGGATTTCTGCATCGACGACGATCGCGTCCGGCCACTGCTGGATGCCGCCATCGAACACGACCTCCTGGTGGTGCTGCACTGCGGCCACGACATCGGCTTCGAGAACGATCCCATCCCCGACCGGGCCGGCCCCGCACGCATCGCGGCCGTGCTCCGCGAGCAGCCGGACCTGCGGCTGCTATGCACGCACATGGGCGGCTGGAAAATGTGGGACGATGTCGAGCGGACGCTGGTGGGCATGGACGTCACGCTGGAAACCAGCTTCTGTCTCAATCACATGCCGCCCGACCAGATGCTGCGGATGATCCGCCGTCACGGCGTCGAGCGGGTGTGCTTCGGCACGGACTGGCCGTGGAACGACCAGCAGGCCGAGGAATCTGCCCTCGCCCAAATCGGCCTGGACGACAGCGAACTGCGAAAACTCATGACCAGCAGCGCCGCCCGCCTGCTGAAGCTCTACGAGTAAGACCCGCCCGCGAGATTTCCGCGCGTCGTACTATACTGCATTCCGGAAAACTCGCGGGTGGTTTAGCACTCCCGAAGAGATGCCGCCGGCACGGCTGCACCACCTTTTGACGCGGCGCCCCGTACGGGACACCGCGCACATATCTGTCGCGTTCGATATCAGATCCCGAACCCGGAGATGCCCCGCTTCGGCTCGGAGGCGTATTCCAGTCGCCAGACGTCGCCGCGCTTGACCCACCTTAGTTGCCAGTGAAGTGCGACACTGCCGCTGTACATCGAGCCGTCGACGGTGATCGTACTCACCAGCCACATCGTCGCGAGGTTCCCGCTGACGTCAATCTCCACGCCGCTCAGGTCGATCGACGTGACGTTGCGGACGCGCCCCTCATTGTGGATCGCTTCGAGGAGTTCGGCCTTGCTGGCGCCGCGGAATCCCACGTAACCATCGTCGATGTACCGGCCGATTGCGTCCAGCCGCCCGGCGACGAAGTCCTCGGCCATCGACTCGACCGTCTCGCCAAGCTGCTCGCGGTCGGTTACAATGGCCTGGTCGAGGACAAAGACACCACCGGCAAGAAGGATCGGCAGGACCAGCAGCCGCTGGAGCTTCGCGGTGCGACGGTAGAACCATGCCACGCCGAGCAGGACCTCGACAATGGCCAGAGCGACATACACGGACGTCGGGTCGCCGAACAGCGCATGGTGGATTGCTTCCATGCCGCACAGTGTACCGCACGACGCGGGAAGGCTGAAGTTTTTCCCGCCGCGTGGGCGATAACCTCCGTGTACCGATGCCCGAGTGGAACCGACAACCCGACACGCATGCCGAGACCGACGACGACGCGCTGATGCGCATCTCGGACGTCGCCGAAGCCGCCGGCGTGACCAAAAGCACCGTCGAGTACTACTGCATGCTCGGGCTGATCCGCCCGCACCGCCGCGGCCGAACGCGGGGCCGATGGTTCGACGAAGACCATGTCCGCCGCATCCGCCTGATCCGCAAGCTCAACCGCTCCGGCTATACCCTGCGCGACATTCGCCAGATCTACATCGACCCCTCGCGACGCTGACAGTCCGTCCCAAAATGGATCACATCGTGCGGTAGAGCAACTCTGCCGAGTGTCAAGGAGCCGAAACGCAGGCGATTGGTGTTACTTGTCAATTGGATTACTTGTTGATTGGTTAGTCGGATGATTCGTTACATTTTGCCTTCGTTTCTTCGCCCGTCATGTCCAGACGCGGCCACGATGGCCGCGAGACGCGCAGGCAGGATGCCTGCGAGACGAACGCTGCAACCGCCTCAGGCAAACAGCCCGACCGCGGCAGCGATAGCGTGCCAAGCGGGCGGCTAAGGGTATCACCCGGGCCGGCTGTTCATTACAATACGCGGCATGGCTCGACGGTTTGTCCGCATCTCGCTGGCGATGAAGTTCCGCCTGATGTTCGGCCTGGCGCTACTGGGTGTCATCGGGGCGGCGCTGGTCGTGCCGTGGTACTTCATGGAAATCCTCAGCGAGCAGAGCCTCGAAAGCCCCGCCCGTGCATGGACCCGCGCCCGCCTCAATGAGTGGCAGAGCGACGGTCAGAACAGCCACGCCAATGCCGTCGACGCCAAGTCCCACGTCCTCCGCTACTACACCACGGGTCGTGAAGCCGAAGGCCTCACCGGGCCGCGATTCATCGTCCTCGAGCCACAGAAGCCCGAGGAAGGGCTCGGCAAGTCGGCGATGTACGCCCTGCGGACCTTCCAGCAGATGCCAGATCGCCAACTGGCCTGGCGACGCACCGAAGACGAACAGGGCCGAACCGTCTATCGATGCTTCCGGGCCGTCCGCAATACCGACGCGTGCAGCCGCTGCCACACCGACCCCACCAAACCGCGAACGCTGCAGTTCCGCCCGAACCAGCTCGTCGGGATGATCGACGTGACCCTGCCCGAGTCCGCCGCCTCCGGCGAGCAGCTCTGGCTGGCGCGCGGTGCGATCCTGCTCGGCGGGGTGCTGGCCGGCGTGGTCGCCCTGGTGGTCTTCGCCGTCATCGCCCATCGCGTGGTGCTCCAGCCCGTCCGTAAGCTACGCGCCCTGGCCGACAAGGTCGCCGAGGGCGACATGTCGGTCCGCAGCGATGTCGAAACCGGCGACGAGCTCCAGCGACTCGGCGAGAGCTTCAACGAAATGCTCGAGGCCATCAACGATCAACACTCGCGGCTGCGGACCGCAAACCGCGCACTGGACCTGAAGCTCAACGAACTCGGCGAGGCTAATGTCGCGCTCTACGAGGCCAACCAGGTCAAGACCGAGTTCCTCGCCAACGTCTCGCACGAGCTGCGCACGCCCCTCAACAGCATCATCGGCTTTGCCGACCTGCTCACCGAGTCGGACAAGGAACGCACGTCCCGGTTCGGGCGGAACATCTCCGCCGCGGCCAAGAGCCTGCTGGCCATGATCAACGACATGCTCGACCTCGGCAAAATCGAGGCCGGCCGCGCCGACGTGCGCTTCGACAAGGTCTCCGTCACCGACACCTGCCAGACCCTCCTGGCCCTGATGCAGCCCCAGGCCGACAAGAAGAACATCGACCTCGTTGACGATATCAGCGACGAACTGCCCCTGGTGAAAACGGACGGCGGCAAGCTCCAGCAGATCCTCTATAACCTGCTGAGCAATGCCGTGAAGTTCACGCCCGCCGGTGGGAAGGTAACGCTGACGGCTGACCCCGTCGGTCGCAGCGCCAACGCGCCCGGGCAGGTCCGCATTGCCGTCGCCGATTCCGGGCCAGGCATACCCGAGGCGGATCAAGCGCACATCTTCGAGAAGTTCTACCGGGTCGATGCGACGCTGACCAAGGAAACGACCGGCACGGGCCTCGGCCTGGCCATTTCAAAGGAACTGGCCAGCCTGCTGAAGGGCAAGCTGGACCTGGCGTCCGAGCCCGGACATGGTGCGACGTTCATTCTCACGCTGCCCGTCGAGCCGACACGGGACGACCCACAGACCCCGCCGTAAGTGATCGGGGAAGAAGGGAATGTACGATCCAACCGCGGCCTCTGACCTGTGCCTGTGATCCGGCTTAGTACCAGATGATCACCAGCAGGTTCTCTTCCGACCGTTTGCCTTCCAGCGTGCCGATGGTCTGGGTGACGAACTTGACTTCGATCTCGTTCTCGTCGATCCACTCGTTAATCATCGACTCCATGTGCAGCAACGGGCCGTCGGCGATACGCGAGTGCCATAACTTGCAGCGCGTCGCCCCCTCGCCGGTCACGTTGAGGTCACGCTTGAAATCCGTCTTGACCTCAAAGCCGGCGCGGGACGCGGCCGACCCGAAGGCCTTCCGCTTGGCGGGCTTGACCTCGCCTTGGTCGACGAGTTGGATCGGTGATTCGTCTTCGACCTTCTTCGGCGCCGCAGGCGGAATGCGCACGGGACCTTCCCCCTCGCCTTCCGTCGCCTGCTGCGCGCCCGGCGGCGGGACGGGGACCGGGCCGGAGGCTCCCTCCCGGCCCTGCTGGCCCGGGGGCGGAACCGGGACCGGGGCATTGCTCTGCGTGCTGTCGGGATCATCGTCGTCGAGATCAAGCTTGATGGGGTCCAGATCCGGATCGTGTCCCTGTTCATCGGCGGCCATGCGGCTGCTCCTTCCTGCTGAATGAAGCGGTGACAAATGCTATGAAGAAAGCCAAATCGACAACGCCATTATAAGTCACCATCCTCGCCGGTCAAGCTATGGCCTTTCAGTAACTGCTGAAAGCGCCACCTGTTGCACATCGAGACGCCCGCGGGCACGTTTCCCCAGCCACACCGGATAATCTTGCGCCCCTACACTGCAAGGCACCCAGGCTTTATCCGTCGGCTCGCAGTTGCTAAGATTTACGATCACACGAAAGGACCGAGCGGATGTTGAAACGCATGGACGAGAACCCCCTGCTGAGCCCCGACGACCTCGAGCCCACCCACGAGGACCTCGACGTGCTCTGCACGCTGAACCCGGCGGCCGTGCGGTTCGGTGACGAGACGCTGCTGCTGGTTCGTGTGGGCGAGCGCGTCCACCCGGACGCCGACAGCGTCGCTTACGTCTACTATCACACCGACGACGGCCAGCTCCGCGTCGAGCGATATGACCGGAACGACCCGGAACTGGAATCGCCAGACGACCGCGGCTGTTACTACCGCGGCAAGATGGTCCTTAGCAGCATGTCACACCTGCGCATCGCCCGCAGCACCGACGGGCGGAACTTCACCTTCGATCCCGAGCCGGCCATCTACCCCGCCACGCCGTACGAAGCCTACGGCTGCGAGGACCCGCGCATCACGCAGATCGACGAGACCTTCTACATTACCTACACCGCCGTCAGCGACCGTGGCGTGACGGTGGCGATGGCGTCGACAAGGGACTTCAAGAGCTACCAGCGGCACGGCATTGTCTTCCCGCCGTACCAGAAGGACGTGGCGATCTTCCCCGAGAAGGTGGGCGGCATGTACGTCTGCCGCCATCGCCCCTACAAGAGCGAGTTCAACGAGGCGTGCATCTGGACGGCCTTCTCGCCGGACCTGCACTGCTGGGGCCACCACGCGCAGACGGTCGCGCCCACGCCGCGGAGCTGGTGCGCCAACCGCGTCGGCGGCGGCGCCCCGCCGATCCGCACGGAGGAAGGCTGGCTGGAGATCATTCACGGCGCCGACGCTGACGGCCGCTACTCCCTGGTAGCGATGCTCAGCGAACTCGACGCGCCGCAGCGGGTCATCAGCGTCGGCAGCAAGCCGGTGCTCCAGCCCCAGGAGCCCTACGAGCAGCACGGCGTATACGGCAACTGCGTGTTCACCAACGGCTGGGTGGTGGACGGGGCGGGCAACGTAACGGTCTACTACGGCGGCGGCGATCGGGTCTGCGCCGGCGCGACGACCACCGTCGACGAATTGATCACGGCGGCGAAATGCTGACGCCTCGCGGACGCCAATACAACCTTGCCAGCCATGCGCCGGTCGGTTAGCCTGCAGTCTCCAGCGACAACCCAACGGGATGGACGTGACATGAAACACACTTCGCATCGCCGCAACGCATCGCTGTACCTGGCCGTTGTTGCCCTGACCGTCTTTGCCACGGCGGGCCCCGCAGTGGCGGTCACGTTTGATATCCCCCAGCCGGACGGCAAGACCAATTTTGTCACGGACATGGTCGACCTGCTCGATCCGGATGCAGAGCAGCGCATCAATGACCCCGCCGATGTGCCGACCGAGCGCCGTCGCCTGGGCGACCCAACCGCCGCGTTGTGCGAAACACTCAAGCTGGCCGGCGAAAAACTCGGCGAGGTCCTGCCGCGTGCCGACGACGACACCGATGAGTTGCCCAATGCCCTGATACTCATGGACTGACTATGCCGACCCGCCTGAACACCGTTTTTCTCGTCCTGGCCGCTGCTACCCTTCCCCTCTCAGCGGGCAGTGTTCGTGACATCCGCCGGACCCCGGCCGGAACGCTCTGGGCCGTCGGCGACGGCGGACTGATCCTCACCAGCGACGACGACGGCCGCACGTGGCAGTCCCGCCAGGCCGACGCATCGGCCGACCTGCACCAGTTGTGGATCGACGAGCCGCGGGTCTGGGCCATCGGCGGCCGGGCGACCCCGGCGTATCCCGGCGGCGCGGGCCAGGCGGTCATCCTGCGGAGTCTCGACGGTGGCAAGACCTTTGAATCCCTCCCGACGGGCCCGGCCGGCTGGGCCTGCGGCGGCGCGGCCAGCGACGACAGCGTCGTCCTCGGCGGCCAGCCCACACCCCGGGCTCCCGCCGGCGTCCACCACACGCGCAGCGGCGGCAAGCGGTGGACCGCCGTGCCGCTCGACGGGCTGGGCTACCTGCGTGGGGCCGCATTCCGCAACTTTGGCTACGGTTACTTCGTCGGCCAGCAGCATCGCATCGTCAGCCTGCGCAATCTGATGCAGCCGACGCTTCACCCGGCCGACATCGACAGCGGCGTGGCCCTGACCGCCGCCGCCTTCCGCGACGCCGAGACCTGCTGGGCCGTCGGCCGGCGGGGCACGGTGGTCGCCTCCCGCCCCGGCGGACAACGCTGGGCGCAGCGTTCGCTGCCCTACCCCGCCGGCACGCGAAGCCTAACCCATCTCGAAGCGATCGATTTCCACGACGGCCACACGTGCCTCATCGGCGGCGGCCTGACCGGCGTGCTGTTTCGCAGCGGTGACACCCAGCGGTTTGAGGCCCTGGCCGCGCCCGGCCCCGGCCCCGTGCGATGCCTGCGACAACTCTCCACCACCGACATCCTCGTCGGCGGCGACGGGGGCCGCATCTGGCGAAGCACCGACGCGGGCAAGACCTGGCAGCTCAGCCGCGGGCCGCAGCGATGCGACGTGCTCTTCATCGCCGCCGCGGGCGAGACGAGCATCTACCCCGCCATTGTGCTGCACGCCGCGGCCGGCCTGGACGTCGCCGTCGTCTACGTGACCGCCCCGCGCCGCCCGGGCAACCAGGCTGAGATGGGCCATGCCGACATCGCACCCGGCCAGCAGTTGCGGCTGGCTGCTGCTCTCGCCGGGGCCGGCGGCGCGACGGTCATCGAGGAACTTCCCTCCCTGCTGCTCGACCCGGACGCCGACGGCGACGCCAACGCCACGAGCATCCTCCAGCGATGGTCTGAGGAACTCGACGCACCGGCCGAGCCGGAGGTCCTGCGACGCCTCGTGGCTGCCATCCGTCTGTACCGGCCGCGCGTCGTGGCCACCGGGGCGGCCGAACCGGGCCCACCCGGCGTCGCTGCGGAGAATCGCCTCGTCGCCCGCTTGGCTGCGCGGGCCGTCACACTCGCCGGCGATGAGGAAAGCTTCCCGCAACTGCTCGGGGCAAAGCTGCCGCCACACGCGGCGGACCGCCTGTTCATCGGCACGGACGACAATACCGCCTGGAGGCCGCCCTGGCAGGATACCATCCACCCCGCACGCGACGCCGCTGCCCGCATCGACGCCACACGACGACCGGACGGCGAGTCCGACAGCAACATCGAACTGCTCGCCCAGCGGGCCATCTGGGCGATCGGCGCTGCGAGCCTGCTGGACCGACCCGCGCGGTTCGGCACGTATCGTTGCGAGCAGATCTCCGGCCGCGTCGGCCTGATGACCGACGGGTTGGTCCGCGCGCGTCGCGGCTACGCCCTGCCCGGCAAACACCACGACACACTCGGCAGTGCCGCCGCCTTCAAGCTGGCCGACGCCCGCGACCAGACGCTCACGCTGCTGCCGCAGATCATGCAGGCGATCCGGGACGACCCGAAGGCGGCCACACTGGGCGCCGATCGGCTGCTGCTGGCATGGGTACGGTTGCGGCAGCGGGGCCGGTTCGGTGAATCCGAGGAAGCCCGCCAACTGTTCATGCGCGTCGGCCAGGCGCATCCGTGGTACGACCGTATGAACGTGGCGACACTGGCGGAGTGGGCATCGAGCGAGTTCGCCCTCCAGCGACTCCGGCTGGGTACGGGCGTCGACGTTACGCCGGCCGACCTGGCCCGGGCGGCCGAGCGGTTTGAGGACCTGCACCCCTGGGCCGACAGCCCGGCCGGGCGACTGCTGGCGTCTCATGCCAACGCCGCCGCCCGCCGGGATGCCGTAGCGTTCGCTGCGCTGCAGCAGCTCGCCGCCGAGCCGTACCCCGACGACTGGCGCGAACTGGCGTTGCGCGAACAGGCCCTGCGCCGCGGCCGCCCCGGCAATCGCGACCGCGGCCTGTGGATGGACGCCACCCCCGCCGGACCGGACGGCCGCATCGACGGCAAACTCAACGAGCCCGCCTGGCAGCAGGCCAAGCCCACGCCGCTGCAGACCGCCGAGGCCGGTGCCGACGAGGCGACCGTGCAGGTCGTGCGCACGCCGGTTGACGTCGTACTGGGGCTGCGACTCCGCATGCCGAAGGGGCGGCGATGGAACGTGATGGTGGCCGTCGACGCCGACCGCGACGCATGGACGCAACTGGTACTGGAGTTCAGCGAGAGCGGCGACCGCCGCGAGACGCTCCGGACCCGTTACATGCCGCCCGCCCTCCTGCCGGAGGTCAAGCGGCCCCCGCCGCCCGGCCCCATCGGAAGTTGGGCCATCCGGGCCGGCCGCACGCCCCCGTCGACAGCCTTCGCCATCCAGGCGCCGCGCGAGCCGACGGACGGCTGGCAGACCTTCGAAATCGCCCTGCCGGTCCATCAGGTGCAGGATCCCCGACGAGGCGGCGTCTGGGCCATTCAGATCATCGCGACGGCTGACGACGCCACGAAAAAGACGCGATTGTTCCTCCGCCCCCAGGGCGACGCACGCCTGCGGCCAGAACGCTACGCGATGCTGATCGTCCCTCGGCCAGTCGTTCCGTAGAGCTACGTCTCGGGCGGCGAGTCATCGTCCAGGCCGAGGATCCGGGGCTGCGTGTCGAGCGCGGGTTCAGTCTCGGCCGGTCGTGAAGTTGCGGGGTCGGGCCTGACGGGAATATCGAACCGCAGCGGCTCGGCCTTTCCGCCGGCGTCGATCGTGGCGGTCAGGGCGGGGGTGTATTCGACGTGGATCATCCGCCAGTCGGCGGGCAGCCCGCGGAACCGCCGCAGCGTGCGCTCGACGTTGGGGAGCCGCTCCCAGCCGCCGCCGGCATTCCGCATGTACCAAAGCTCAATCCGCCAGACCATCTGCTGGTTCTCCCCGCGGCCGGACGCATGAAACTCCTTGAGCCGCATGAGTTCGACCAACACCGTCGCACGGTCGCCGTGGCCGCGGAGGTAAAGCATGCGGCGAGTGTCCATGAAGTCCTCCCAGCCGGCGACGAACTTCGTGATCGCCTCGACGTCATCGGTTGTGAAGCGGCCCGGCTTGCGAGCGGGCAGGTCGAGTTCCTTGCGACGTGCATCGGCCAGCCGCTGCAGGCGCGCGTCGACAAACGCCAGGTCAACCCCCTCGATCTCCCGGCCATCGGTGGTGGCGATGCAGACGTCGTAGTTGGCGTCGCCGGGCAGGTCGGCAAAACGTGCCTCGCCGGTTGCTTTGTCGAAGGACGCCGGGCGGTATTCCTTGCCGGTCTGCCGCGAGACGACCCGCACGGCCTTGACCTGCTCGGCCGGCGTGATGACCGCCGTCAGGCGGCCCGGCCGGGGTTCGCCAGCGGTCGGCTCGTCCGGGCGCAGCGGGGGTTTGTCGTCACCGGCAATGGCAACGGCCGCGAAGAAATACGCCACGATAAGAGCGATTCGCCACATGCTCATTGGCGGAGCCTCGGTTGATCCGCTGGGAGTTTAACACGCGGCACGCAGAAATGTTGCACGCCAAAGCGAATGCAGCTTCGCTGACGCGACCCCGCCAATGGATCAACACAAGACAAGATCAATCGCGCGATTTGCTGCACTGCACGCACAGTGTTCTCCGACATAGCGTCGAAGGGTGTGCAACTCGTTGCACGCCAAATCCCTCTCAAGCGACCCCGCCAGTCGACCAAACGAGATCGATCGAAACATCGACTACTCCGCGCTCTGCGGGTTCTCCGCGGTTTGATCGTTTCGAGGCGGTCTACTTCAGTCGTGCTTCGGCATCGGGGGCAGCGTGTACTTCCAGAATTTTGCCGCAGTACATCCGGTGGTAGTCGCCGTCGACGTAGGCCCCTGAGAGGATCTCGTCGGCCAGCTTCGTCGGCAGGATGTCATTGCTGTGGACGACCTGGCACTCGTAGACAATGGGGCACTCGGCGACCGCCGGAGCGAGGACATTGCCCGCCCGCTTTGCCGTCAGCTTGCACTCGGCGAACTTGTCGGTATCCCGCCCGGACTTCGTGCCGCACACGGCGGCGGCGTAGCTGAGTTCGTCGCCGGGGACGTTGACCGTGAAGCAACCGCTGTACTCGATGTTGTGGTACGTGTGGCGGCTCGGGCGGACGAGCACGATCCACAGCGGCATGCCCCAGACGTTGCCCAGCGTGCCCCAGCCGATGGTCATCACGTTGGGGTTGCCTGCGGCGTCGTAGCTCCCCAGGAGCAGCCCGTGCGACGTGAGCTTCTCCATCACCGCTTCGTAGTGGCGTGTGTAGGCGACTTTCTCGCGAGACATGGTTTCTCCGTACATCGCAGCACCTGTGTGCCCACCAAAGCATTCTAGGCACGCCCGTGGCGGCAAGGAAGCTTTGGGGCAGGTTTTCCCGCCTGTATGCATCCGCCACACGGTGGAAAATGCTCCGCCAGCCTGTTCTGCATGGGGGTTACTCGTACGTCCGGCCAGCCTTGCCCTTGCCGACATTCTCGCGGGCCGACCGCATCAGTTCGTTGCCCCATTTGCTGGGGTAGCGGCCGGTCACGCAACCGAGACAGAGCGAATCACTGTCGATGCCGATGCACTCGCCGAGATCGGACGTCTTGAGGTACCGCAGGCTGTCGACGCCGAGGCTCTCGGCCATCTTTGCAAAATGTTCCTCGGTCGGCTCGCCGGTGTATTTCTCACCGACAAAATCGGGGGCGAAGAGCTCGTCGAGCGTCGACATATCGATGCCGTAGAAGCATGGCGCGATGATCGGCGGGCAGGCCACGCGCACGTGTACTTCGCTGGCCCGGCCCTCGCTGCGAATGCGACTGCTCAGCGCCCGCAACGTGGTCGACCGGACGATCGAGTCCTCGACAAGAAAGACCTTCTTGTTTTCCAGGATGGCCGGCAGCGGCGTGTATTTGTTGTTGGCGGCGCGGCTCCGCGTCGTACCGGCCTGGATGAACGTCCGTCCGACGTAGCGGTTGCGAATCAGGCCTTCGACGCTCGGAATGCCGAGCTGATAGGCGAAGGCGTCGGCGGCGGCCTTGGCGGTATCGGGCACCGGCACGACGATACAGTCGCCGTTGATCTCCTTGTCCTCGCGTTCGGCGAGGATCTGGCCCGAGCGGGCACGGACGCTGTAGACGTCCGAGCCGTCCATCTCGCTGGCGACGTTCGAGAAGTACACCCACTCGAAGAAGCAGTGCGCGGTGCGTTTCCGATTGGCCGGCGCGAACCGCTCGAACCGCAGCTTGCCGTCCTCGATGATCGCCATCTCGCCCGGCGGCAGCGAGCAGATCTGCTTGAAACCGAGATTCTTCAGCGCCACCGACTCGCTGGCCGCGGCGAAGAGCCGGCCCTGCACGGCGTAACACAGCGGACGCAGGCCCAGCGGGTCCCGAACCACGACCATCCGCCCCATCGCGTCGAGGAAGACGATGTTGTAGGCCCCGTCAAAGTGGCGGCTCATGCCGGCGACGGCCTTGCGCAGCGAGGGGAGCTTGTCGCCGCGCAAACGGTAGCTCAGCTCGTGCATAATCATCTCGGTGTCGGTGTTCAGCGTGAACACGTAGTGACGCCGCGACAGCAACTGCGATCGAAGGTCGACGTAGTTGGCAAGATTGCCGTTGAACGCGAAGCTGTACCACTTCCACAGCCGCCCGTGATGGCGCTCGAACGGCTGGGCGTAGCGGGCGTCGTCGGCGCCGCAGGTGGCGTATCGCGTGTGGCCGATGCAGGCCCGGCCGGGGTACTCGCCCAACAATGACTCGAATTTCGCCGGGTGCGACATCCGGAACGCCTCGGCCACGCTGCCGACGTCCTTGAAGGTGTCGAGAATCTGTCGCCGCCCAGGCTGGTAGCTGCTCAGCCCGGCGGCAAGTTGTCCGCGATTCTGAAGGTTCAGCAGCATCAGCGGCATCAGGGGCGTGACATCTTCGTCATCGACGCGCTGGCTGGCGGCGCCGCCCCGGCCGACCGGCTCGTCGAGCCAGTACAAGGCCGCGACCCCGCATTCATGATGAAGCTCGTCGCTCACTGTCCTCTCCATTCCGCAAGGCAGGCAGCCTGGCGAAAAGAAGCATCTTAGCAGAATGCTCACGTGGAAACCAGATGCCGCCGCCTTGGCGGCCAGGATTTGTGTCGCGCCCTTGCGGCCGCGACGAGGAGGACCTACACTTGAACCAACGACAGACGGAGATGACCATGACCGACGAAGCAACCCCCGCCAAGCCGACCATCGAATACGACGACTTCACCAAGCTGGACCTGCGCGTCGCCAAGGTGATCGAGGTGTCCGAGCACCCCAATGCCGACAAACTGCTGGTCCTGAAGGTCGACCTCGGCGACGAGCAGCGCACGATCTGTGCCGGCATCAAGGCCTTCTACTCGCCCGAGGCCCTGCTGGGCAAGACCGTCGTGCTCGTGGCCAACCTCGCCCCGAGAAAGATGCGCGGCATCGAGAGCCAGGGCATGCTGCTGGCCGCGACGGTCGGCTCGCGCGAGGCGCTCGACGACGTCGTCGTCCTGACCACCGACAAAGACACCGCCCCACCCGGCAGTGTCTGCTCGTAGACACCGGGCGGGTTCTACAATCCTGCGTCGTAACGTCGGGCACGGTGGCGCATTGCCGTTATGAACGGACTGCTACGGCACGGGATCGTAGCCGCCGCGGGCAAACGGATGGCACCGCAGGATACGCCACAGGCCCATCGCCCCGCCCCGCAGCGAGCCGTATCGCTCGACGGCCGCCACCATGTATTGGCTGCAGGTCGGGACGTAGCGGCACTGTCCGCCTAGGTACGGCGCGAGCGAGACCTGATAGATGCGGACCAGCCCCACCAGCAGCCGGGCCGGCAGACGAACCAGCGCTCGCAGCCCACGCCGCTTCATCACGCGTCGCTCCGTCGCTGCGCCCGTCGCGCCAGCTTGCCCGCCAGCCGCTGCAGCGACTCGCGCAGCTCGTCCAGGCCCGCCTGGCAGCCCACGCGCGGCACGAGCATGTAGTCATAGCCGTCCGGCAGCGACGGGCGAGTCAGGCGGAAGGCCTCACGGCAGAGGCGCTTCAGGCGATTGCGACGGACCGCCGTGCCGTGCCGCTTGCTGACGCTCACACCGCCCCGGCTCGGCAGGCCATCGGAACGCGGCCGGGCTAGCAGCAGGAGGCGGTGGTCACCGGCGCGCAGCCCGCCCCGGAACACCGGCGAGATGTCCTCGCGGTTCCGAAGGCGGCGCATAGGGCCAAAGCTCTGGTCGGCAGAATCCATGCATGTATGGTACCGCGGGCGAAGGCATGTGGCAAAAAAGTGACGCAGAATACTTGCGTGGCAACAGCGACATCTGGAAAATAGCTCAACTCGCGGGCTGGACGACCGGCCCTGCAAATACGGAAACCGGGAAGGAGCCCATGGATAGGCAAACCTCAGTAGTCTGCATTCTGGCCGTTGCCGTGATGGGTCTGATCGGCTGCAACGGCAATGACTCCGACGTCGACGCGCGCAGCGGCAGCGACGAACATCTCGGCCAGGCGCGGCGTCTCGTCGAACGGGACCAGCTCGAAGCAGCCATGCAGCAGCTCGAGCAGGCCGTCGTCGCCGACCCGTACAACGCCCGCGCCTACACGATCATGGGCGACCTCTATCGCCACGAGGGCAACCTGCCCGCCGCCAAACGCAGCTACGAACGCGCCTGCAAGGCCGACCCCGCCGCATTCAGGCCGTGCTACAACCTCGGCGTCGTCTGCCAGGGGCTGGCGGATCTCGCCGGCCAGGCCGCGGACGCCGGAGACTATCTCCGCCAGGCCGTCGACGCCTACATCGAGGCCATCACCATCAAGCCCGCGAGCTTCGAGGCGAATATGAACCTCGGCGCCTGCTACTTCCGCTTGGGCGAGTACTACCGCGCCGAGCAATACACCCGCCGGGCCACGGAGATCAATCCGACCAACCATTCCGCGTGGAACAACCTCGGGGTCATCAGCGAACTGCAGGGCCGCCCGGAAGAAGCGATCGCGGCCTACAAGAACTCAATCGAGTTGGAGGTCGACCAGCCAAACATCCTGCTGAACCTCGGCTCGGTGTATATGCGGACCGGCAAGCTGAAGCTGGCGATGAACGTCTACCAGACAGCCACCCGTCAGTCGCCACAGTCGGCCGCTCCGTGGCAGCAGATGGGCGTAGGCTACTTCCGGCTGGGCATGTTCGACAAATCCATCCGCAGCTTCCAGGAAGCCATCCGTCGCGATCCCCGCAGTCCGGGCGCCTACCGGGGCTTCGGCGTGGTATGTATGTACCAGGCCGTCCTCCACCCGGAACGCACCGACCTGCGGCAAAAGGCCCTCAAGGCCTGGCGAGTCAGTCTGAAGCTTCAACCCAACCAGCCCGACCTCGCCGCCCTGCTCGAACGTTTTGACAGGCAGCCGGCTCCGAAGTAGCCCTGCGTTGGTCGTTGTCCCCCACAGACGCGCTGCGGACCCCGCAGCGATGACGCCGCCAGCAATCACACCTGCGGGCGGCAGGCATTCGCCACGGGCTGGAAAGCGACAGGACGTTGCGGTAGACTCCCCCGCTGAGAACTCACCCCGTACTGAAGGATCGACCATGAACGTATTGCTCATCGGAAGCGGCGGTCGGGAACATGCTCTGGCCTGGAAGCTCATGCAGTCAGACGATTGCGACACCCTCTATGCCTCGCCGGGCAATCCGGGCATCGAGGCCGATGGCGGCCAGTGCGTCAGTATCGACGTCACCGACCACGATGCCGTCGTGACATTCGCCAAGACGAACAACTGCGAACTCGTCGTCATCGGCCCCGAAGACCCGCTCGCCGACGGCCTGGGCGACGCCGTTGGCGAGGCCGGACTGCTGTGTTTCGGCCCCGGCGCCAAGGGCGCCCGTATCGAATCTGACAAGGCCTACGCCAAGGAACTCATGCAGCACGTGTCGATCCCGACGGCCGAGGCCAGAATCTTCACCGATCTGGAAGCCGCCAAAACCTACGTCCTGTCGCGCGACCACGGCGTGGCCGTCAAGGCCGCCGGGCTGGCCAAGGGCAAGGGCGTGACGGTCTGCCCCGAACCGTACCAGGCCGTCAAGGTCCTCGAAGACATGATGAACGCAAGGATCTTCGGCGAGGCCGGCGAAACCGTCCTGGTCGAGCAAATGCTCACCGGCCAGGAGGCGACCGTCCTGGCCCTCGTCGATGGCCGCAACATCTACCCCATGGAGCCGCTGCAGGACCACAAGCCCATCGGCGAGGGCGACACCGGCGCCAACACCGGCGGTATGGGCGCCTACTCGCCCGTGCCGATCATCGACGGCCAGATGATGTCGCATATCGAAGAGGAAATCCTCGTGCCCATCGTGGACGCCATGCGCCGCGACTTCGGCCGCTACGAAGGCGTACTGTACGCCGGCCTGATGTTCACGCCCGCCGGGCCGAAGGTCATCGAATTCAACTGCCGCTTCGGCGACCCCGAGTGCCAGCCCCTCATGATGCGTCTCAAAAGCGACCTGCTCAAGCTCATGCTCGCCACGGCCGAACATAATCTCGACGACGTGGAGATGGAGTTCGATGCCCGTCCCGCCGTCTGCGTCGTGATGTCGTCGGGCGGCTACCCGGGGCCGTACGAGAAGGGCAAGGAGATCACCGGCATCGAGAGCGCCGACGCAATCGAGGGCGTGAAGGTCTTCCACGCCGGTACGGCGATGAAGAACGGCAAGCTCGTGACCAACGGCGGCCGCGTCCTCGGCGTAACGGCCCTGGGCGAGAGTATCGCCGACGCGCAGGAGCGTGCCTACGGTGCCGTCACCGAGGTCCAGTGGGACGGCGCGTACTGGCGCAACGATATCGCCGACAAGGCCCTCGGCGAATCGTGAATAGCCAAGTAGAACATGGGGCGGTAGCCAGCCTTGTCTGCAAGTTCTTCACGTCTGCATCACGTCTGTTTCAGGAATTCTGCGCTCTACCTTCTGCATTCGATATTGAACATTGAATATTGGATTGGTTTCTTCGCCCGCTCACTCCGGCACCGTGTAGGTCTTGCGATTGACGGCGAGGGGCTCTTCCTCGTCGTCGGTGGAGGCTTCCTGCTCGAGTCGCAGGCGCATGGGCTCATCGAATCGCACGGCAACGTCGGCCATGCCGTCCGCCCCGGGCGCGGTGTGACGAACCACCTCGGCCATCGTGCGGAACGTCTCGACCTTGTTCGTCAGGCGTCGGCGAATGGTCAGATCGATTTCAAGTTCATTGCCGTCCGATGGCAGGCATTGCTCGGGCAGCGGCAGGCGGACGCCGCCGTCGGAGATGTCGGTCGTAATAGCCGTGACGGTGTACTCACCATCCGGGCTGACAAGCTGGATGGTGTACTCCAGGTTGAAACGGGGATGTTGCCGCTTATCGTCCACGTCACCTACATATCGCCCCCGCCGGGCCCCGACTTGACGTCCCATTGAGATTTTTTCGCCGGTCAAAGCCGCCACTTGACCTCGCCGTTAACGATCGTCGCGACGGCCCGCCCCGTCAGCTTCATGCCGTCGTACGGACAGTTGCGGGCCTTCGAGCGGAACGCATCGACCTTGACCGTCCATCGTGTTTTCGGGTCGATGAGCGTAACATCGCCGGCCTTGCCTTCCGCCAGTCGCCCGAGATCGTCGCGCCCGATGATCTTTGCCGGGCCGAACGTCATGCGGTCGATCAGTATCGGCCAGTCGACGTACCCGGACTGAACGAGCGCCTTGACGTACAGCCCCAGCGCGCATTCCAGACCGATGATACCGAACGGCGCGAGGGCGAATTCGAGGGCCTTCTCCTCGACGGCATGCGGCGCATGGTCGGTGGCCAAGCAGTCAACCGTGCCGTTGGCCACGCCCTCCCGCAGAGCCTCGACATCGCGGGCCGTCCGTAGCGGCGGATTCATCTTGTAGTTGGAGTCGAAACCCATGCAGGCCGCGTCCGTCAGCAGCAGGTGGTGCGGGGTGGCCTCGGCGGTGATCTGCACGCCGTCATACTTCGCGCGGCGGATCAGCCCCATGCTACCGGCCGAGCTGATGTGCTGGGCGTGATAGCGGGCACCGGCATAACGGGCCAGTTCGATGTCGCGCCGCAGCATGATCTCCTCACCGCTGGCAGCAATGCCGCCGAGCCCCAGGCGTACAGCCGTGGGGCCCGAGTTCATCGCGCCACCCGCCAGGGCCGACTCCTGGCAGTGCTGCATGACGACCGTCTCGAACATGGTGGCGTACTGCAGCGCCCGCTGCATGAGTTTGCTGTCGGCCAAGCCGTCGCCGTCGTCGGTGAAGCCCACCGCGCCGGCCGCCCGCATCGTGCCGATCTCCGCTAGTTCCTTGCCGTCCCGTCCTTTCGTCAGGCAGCCCACCGGCAGCACGCGGGCCAGGCCCGCCTGGACCGACCGCTGAAGAACGTAGTGCATGGCCGTGTCGTCGTCGGCCGGCGGATGCGTGTTCGGCATGGCGCAGATCGCCGTAAAGCCGCCCGCCACCGCCGCCGCACTGGCCGTGGCGATGGTCTCCTCTTCCTCGTGGCCGGGCTCCCGGCAGTGTACGTGAATATCGATCAGCCCCGGCGAGACGATCAGTCCCGTGGCGTCGATGACCTCGGCGCCGTTCGCGGCGGTCTTGCTGACCGACCCGACGGCCTCGACCACGCCGCCGACCAGCAGCACGTCCGCCTGCTCATCGCGCCCGCTCTCGGGGTCAATCACTCGCCCGTTCTGTATCCATAGTTTGCTCATCTGGTCAGCAATCACTCCATCATGCGGGCGTTTCTACACTGTCGTAAGCTCCGGGGCTCTTCAGCCGCGGCAGCGGCGCCTTCAGTAGCCCCGCGCGCCAGGGCGGGGCTATGTCATGCAGGCATCTGAAAGTCCTGGCAAGGCCGCCTTGACACAGCCCGCAATCAAGGCGCCCCTGCCGGGGCTTGTTCTTCTCGTACGTCCTCGTCCCCACGCTCACGCGTGGGGCTACTCAACCTCGCCGCTACCGCGGCTAAGGAACACCAAACGCCCCTGCCGGGGCTTTATCATCTCGTGCATCCGTTCCCCACGCTCACGCGTGGGGCTACTCAACATCGCCGCTACCGCGGCTAAGGAACCTCATTTGCATGCTACTCTTGTTCAACGTCGACGCAAACACGGCTACAGTGCATCGACGCTGGAATTACATCCGCGGCATAGCCTCATAAGCCGCGGTAGCGGCGCCTTCAGTAGCCCCGCCCGTCAGGGCGGGGTTTGCTGCGTCCTGTCCGAAAAGCCCCGTCAGGGGCGCCTTGGATCAGGAATTGAGAACATACCTGGGGTCGTACTCAATGCCATGTCTTTCCAGCAACGCGAGAAGTTCTTCCTCAAAGCTCATCTCTCGATGGTGCGTCGCTTGCCGTTCGATATAGCTCTTGACTTCATCCATGGCCGACCGGCTGACGCTGAACACACTGTAGCCTGACTGCCATGCGAAATCATCGCGTCCCGCAACCGTGTTATGAATCCAGCTCGATGTGTTCGATTTCACATTACGAACCAGATCGGCAACAGCCTCCTTCGGCCGTATGCTCACCAGCATATGCACATGGTCCTCAAAACCATTTGCCGCCAACAATTTTGCTTGCTGTTTGCCGCAGATACCACCAATCACACGTGCCAACTCCGAAACATCCATGCCGCGAAGCCCGCTTCTCCGCCGGACTTTTGCGAGTCGGCCTCGGCTCATCACGTCTTACTGCAATATCACCATGGGTGATTACTTGTTTCGATCTGACGGGACATAGGGAAGGAGCCCTTGTTCGTATGCTACGACCTGCGCGGCGCGCGGTGCAGTACGAATATCCATGAGGAAACCGTTTACCTCCAACATTTAAGTCAGTAGATTGCTTTCCCGCAGACTGGAAAGACACCAATCCGGATGGAACGGGAACAGGTCCAGACCCTCACGAATCACTTTTGACTTGGCCTGCATGGTGGCTACGGAAACGCCAAAACCTTCGGCAATGTGTTTTGATTTCATGTGCGGGGTCTGGCTGGGATCGCTCAGGAAATTAACTCGACCGAGGGAATAGACAATTCCAGCCGCCCAGCTTTCGGGCTTGCCTTTGAGGACCGCAGAGCCGTCCTGACAGACGGCCACGGCCATCTCACGGCATAGCTCTTTGTACTCGACATTGAGATGGTCATCGCAAAACGCATCTGTCAACTTGACAACCTCGGAGAAACGCACGGCGTATGCATCCGGCACGTCGTTCAACCACTCCCGTAAGCTGCCGTTTGCGGAATCCTTTTCCGGCTGGCGGTCTGGTGCGTTGGACTTGGGGCCTTGCAACGCGAGCATCAATTCGTTCATTCTCTTTGCTGAGCATTTTGGACAGAAGTAGTCTTCCCCTTTCATGGAATAACCGCCATCACCGAGAACGATCACCTCTCCGCATGCATGACACCTGGTGGGCTCATAGGCCGGCGGATTGGACAGTTTCTCGAAATTGTATTCGTTCGTGCCGTAGTGGACGTACATCTCTGTTTCCATGCCTTCACGGCATTGGTCGCAATCCTGCCAATTGCCTTCGTGCCCCTCCGTGTGGTGGAGCCCGCAAAGTGTGTACCGGCGATGGTTCCGGTAGCAGCTGTTTCGGGCATAGGAGAACATGACGTATTCGTGCTCATCGTCACATATCCAGTTGCCGCAACATTCTGTCTTGGTCAGGTTTTCTGTACTTCCGCAAAGTCCACAAGCCGGCCTTGTCCTCTTCTTGGCCCTTCTCGCCTTCCGTCTCTTCTGCTTCTTCCGCTTGTCAGACATCGAACAGGCTCCATTCAGGAAGGTATTTGCGACTCAGGCATCTTGACGCGGTGTTTCTTCCGGCAAGTCGGGCAGGTCATCCGGCATGACGTGAACGACCTGGCCATCTCGCCAGAATGCGAGCGGCTGCTGGTATTGCCGGGCGGCCTCGGCCGCATGGCGAGCGGCGCGGATCATAGCCGTTCGGCTGCCTTGCAGGTCGGGATATTTGCTGTACAGTTCATCCATGACAGCGCAATATATCATGCGTCACCCGTTGGGCCGAAGACTTTTTTACCAGTTCGTGGCCAATACCTCGCTCCCAGTCGCTGCAAATTTCGTCTCGCCAAGCCATCGGCTTATCAGACAACTTGAGACCCAGCAATGAAAGGCCGCCCGCAAACACATCATTCGCTTTGCTCAACCAGCCGATCAAGCGATTATTGAGTCGCTGAACCCGTACTGTCAAGGAGACGTACTGCTCCGACAAATCAAGGCATCTGAGCTCATAGTAATCAAGAATGCTACCGCTGAGGTCGTCGGGCTGATCCGGTTCGAGTTCCTTTGGACCACACAGCCATTTCGGTCGCGGTAGGGACTGCCCTTTCGGGCAGCCCCGCGCGCAGATCCGGACGTGCGGAATTACCGCATCCGGCTCCTACCTTGGATATTGGCGTAAAAGCGTACGTTCGGGAGAGGATGTAACGTTCTTGCCGGTGGG
>JAAAOJ010000060.1 GCA_009908915.1 Planctomycetota bacterium | reverse complement strand
CGAAGCCGGCGCCGGCAAGGCCGCCCTGCTGGTCATCCAGGCCCGCGTGGGCGAGGGGCGACACCGGCTGGCCCTGCCGTATCAGGGCTCGCTGTACATGCCCGCCGCCTATCGCCTGGAGCAGCTGCTCGGCGAGGCTAACCTCCTGCCCGGTCCGGTCGAGCCGGTCTGTCGCGTGCGGCTGCACTTCCTCGACCGCCTGGCCGACGTCGAAGCCACCGTCGCCCTGCCGGGGTACCTCGCCCGCGAGATCGGCTGCGAGGAAATCCCCGCCAGCCGACTGGCCCATGAATACGCCGACATCCAGGCCGCCGCCGCGGCCCGACTGGAGCAGTTCAAGGACCAGGACGCCCGCGAGGCATGGCTGGATGCAACCTTCGCCGAGCAGCGAGGGCAGATCACCCATCTCGAAGAGCAGAAGCGCCGGATCGCCCGGGAGAACCCCAAGGACCCAAAGGTCCGCCACCTGTGGAAGCAGGAGCGGGCCATCCGCGATGACCTGGAGGAACAACTGCTGCAACGCGTCCATACCGACACCCAGCTCAGCCAACTCAGTTTCTACGATTCGCGCGGGGCGATCCTGCCCTGGGCGGTCGCTCTGGGCGGCGAGGCGCTGTACAATGACATCGTCCAGCAGACTGAACTTTACGATGAAACGCCGCAAACCTTCCACACGTAGCACCATGCCCATCCACAACGACGACGCCATCAGACGCATCCGCGCCCACTATATTCCCCGGCTGACACCGGGCCGCAAGAACTACGACATCGTCAACTGGGCCGAGCCCGACACGCAATGCGAGCGTTTCCGCGTGCTGCTGCGCGACGTCGAGTTGGAAGGCCGACGACTGCTGGACATCGGCTGCGGGCTGGGCTGCCTGGCGACCTTCCTGAAGGATCATGACGTGGCGGTAGACTACACCGGCGTGGACCTGCTGCCGGAGATGCTCGAGCGCGCGAAGGTGGCCTATCCGTCGGGACGCTTCGTCTGCGGGGATATATTCGATGCGGAATACTCGCCACTGGCCGGCGAGACTTTCGACGTGGTCTACGCCAGCGGCATCATGAACCTGAACCTCGGCAATAACATGGAGTTCGTCGGCCGATCACTGCCGGTGCTGATCCGCCACGCCGAGCAGGCCGCCGTGGTAAACTTCCTGCACGACCGCCGGCCTTGGGGCGACATTCGCTACTTCCACTACCGCCCCGAGGACGTCATCGCCATCGCCCGGCCACACTGCTCGGAGGTCCGCCTGGTCGAGGACTACCTGCCGAACGACTTCACCCTCGTCTGCCGGCCAGGCCGCTGAGGGGCTGTCTCCATGGTCGTCGCAGAACGCTCGCTCCTTTTGCGACTGCCGCCTTGCCACCCGTCCGGCCAGTCGCTACAACGATACGTTGCAGTCTCCCGATCAATCAGCGACGTGCAAAGGAGAGCGACTGACATGAAGCGACGACTCAGACTGGGTATGGTTGGCGGAGGTCCCGGGGCATTCATCGGCGAGGTGCATCGCAAGGCCGCCGCCATGGACGGCATGATCGACCTGGTCGCCGGCACCTTCGCCAGCGACCCCAAGAAGAGCCGCAGGATGGGACGCGAGCTTGGCCTCGACAAGAAACGCGTCTACAACACCTACGAGGACATGATCGCCGGCGAAACGGCCCTGCCCGACAACGAGCGCATTGACTTCGTCGCCATCACCACGCCAAACAACTGGCACTTCCCGATCGCCAAGGCGTTCTGGGAGGCTGGTTTCCATATCGTCTGCGAGAAGCCGATGACCATGGACGTCGCCGAGGCCAAGACACTCAAGACGATGGTCCACCGCAAGCGCAAGCAGGTCTTCGCGCTGATGCACAACTACACGGGCTACCCGATGGTCAAGCTGGCGCGCGACATGGTGGCCGCCGGCGATATCGGCGACGTCCGCAGGATCAAAGTCCAGTACCCGCAGGGATGGCTCGCCGACGCCGTTGAGACAACCGGACAGCAGCAGGCAAGCTGGCGGACCGACCCCAAGCAGGCCGGCGCCGCCGGTTGCATGGGCGACATCGGCACGCATGCGGAGAACCTCGCCGAGTACATCACCGGCCTGAAGATGCTGGAAGTCTGTGCCGACCTGACCACCTTTGTCAAGGGCCGAAAGCTGGACGATGACGGCAATGTACTGGCGCATTGGCAGAAAGGCGTCAGGGGCGTACTGACGGCCAGCCAGATCGCCATCGGCGAGGAAAACGGCCTGGCCATCTGGATCTACGGCGAAAAAGGCGGCCTGGAGTGGCACCAGGAGCACCCGAACTACCTGTACGTCAAGTGGCCGGACTCGCCGGTGGAGATCTGGCGTCGCGGCAACGACTACATCGGCGCCAAGTCGCCGGCGGCCGCCCGAGCCACGCGCCTGCCGTTTGGCCACCCGGAAGCGTTTTTCGAGGCCTTCGCGAACGTCTACCGCAACGTCGCCGAGACGATCCTGACGCTCGAAGAGAACAAGAAGGTCGACGACATCGTCAAGGACTTCCCCACGGTCAACGACGGCCTGCGCGGCATGCAGTTCATCGATGCCGTCGTCAAGTCGTCCGCCAAGGGCGCCACGTGGGTCAAGCTCCCGAAGTAGAGCAAACGCAGATTAGAGGCGATGGGACAGAGGGCAGCCGCGCAGAAGCGACGCATTTCGCGGCGTGCAGCGTCGCAGTCCTTGGCCGATCACCTCGAACCGATAACCCCTGACCTCCACACGCTTATGCGGCGGACCAAAATCCGCCCGATTTGGGAGACCAACGCATGGCACGCAACGTAACGCTTTTTACCGGCCAGTGGGCGGACCTGCCGCTGGAAGACCTGTGCAGAAAGGCGGTCGACTTCGGCTATGACGGCCTGGAGCTGGCCTGCTGGGGCGACCACTTCGACGTGGACCGGGCCGCCCGCAGCAAGACCTACTGCAAGGACAAGAAGGAACTGCTGAAGGACCACGGCCTGACGTGCTGGGCGATCAGCTCGCACCTCGTCGGCCAGGCCATCTGCGACAACATCGATAAGCGACACAAGGGCATTCTGCCCGAGGATGTCTGGGGCGACGGCAAACCCGAGGGTGTCCGAAAGCGGGCCGCGGCGACGATGAAGAAGACCGCCAAGGCCGCCGCGAATTTCGGCGTAAAGGTGGTCAACGGCTTTACCGGCAGCAGCATCTGGCACCTGCTCTACAGCTTCCCGCCGACGCCGCCGGAGATGATCGAGGCCGGCTTCGAGGATTTCGGCAAACGCTTCACGCCGATTCTCGACGAGTTCAAGAAGAACAAGGTCAAATTCGCCCTCGAGGTGCATCCGACGGAAATTGCCTTCGACATCGCCTCCTCGGCCCGGGCGCTGCAGGCGGTCAAGAACCACGCCGCCTTCGGCTTCAACTATGACCCCAGCCATCTGGGCTACCAGGGCGTGGACTACGTGAAGTTCATCCGCGAGTTCCCGAAGCGAATTGTCCACGTCCACATGAAGGATGCCTGGTGGGGCCACGGTGACGGCACGGTGGGCGTCTTCGGCGGGCACACTGAATTCGCCGATCCGCGGCGGTTCTGGGACTTCCGCTCGCTCGGTCACGGCGATATCGCGTTTGAGGATATCATTGTCGCGCTGAACGACATCGGCTACAAGGGCCCGCTCAGCGTGGAGTGGGAAGACAGCCGCATGGACCGCGAGCACGGGGCCGCCGAGGCCTGCGAGTTCGTCCGCAGCGTGGATTTCGAGCCGTCGGGACTGGCGTTCGACGCGCCGTTTGACCGCTGAGCGGGTCGACTCGATCCCCGCCGATAACCTGTTACACGCGTTCCAGCTGATGCGTGGGTCGTGGAGAACCCGAACCACCACCGATTGACGCGGTGCAGCCGTGCCAACGGCATCCCTTCGGGAGTGCTGCACCGCGTACGTTCTCGCTGGAAGCGCGGACCACGCTGTTACCTTTGCGGATGGTCGCGCCGCGTGGTGCGACCATGTGCATAACCCGGATTCCTATTCAGCCCTGTCAAGTAAACTGCATTGGAGACGTATCGTGGCCAAAACCAAGAAGTACAAGAAAGCAAGCGAGATCAAGGTAGCCGTCGTCGGATACGGCGGTGCATTCTGCATGGGCAAGAAACATCTGCTCGAAATGCAGAAAGCCGGCATGGTGCCGACGGCCGTCGTGGAACTCGACCCCGAGAGACTGAAGGCCGCCACAGAGGATTTCCCAGGCATCGAGACCTACGAGAGCACCCGCGAGATGCTCAAGACCTCCGAGGCCACCCTCGTGGTACTCATCACCCCGCACAATACGCACGCCCCGCTGGCCACCCAGTGCCTCAAGGCCGGCCGGCACGTGGTGGCGGAAAAGCCCCTGGCGATCACCACCGCCGAATGCGACCGCATGATCAGGGCCGCCAAGGACAAGGGCCTGGTCCTCTCGACGTATCACAACCGTCACTGGGACGGCTGTATCCTGGAGGGCGTCGACCGGATCGTCAAGAACAAGCAGATCGGGGAGGTTGTCCGCATCGAGTGCCACATGGGCGGCTACGGCCGGCCGAAGGACTGGTGGCGCAGCAGCCGGACGTTCTCCGGCGGCGTCATGTACGATTGGGGCGTTCATCTGCTGGAGTACTCGCTGCAACTGCTGGGCGACAGCAAGCTGGCCGAGGTCAGCGGCTTCGCCCATGAAGGCTTCTGGGCGAAGAGAGTCAAGTGGGGCGAGGACACCAACGAGGACGAAGGCCACCTCGTCGCGCGGTTCGATAACGGCGCGTGGCTGTCACTGACCGTCACGACCCTCGACTCGCTGCCGAAGGCCGCCGACCGCGGGCAACTGGAGATCACCGGCACGAAGGGGACGTACGTGATGAACCAGCAGCGATACAAGGTCATCCGCCAGGTCAACGGCGAGACGACGGTCGAGGAAGGCGACAACCGCCCCGGCCGGCAGGATCGGTTCTACAAGAACATCGCCGACCACCTTACCGGCAAGGCTGAACTGGTGATCACCCCCGAGTATTCGCGGCGGCCGATCCACATCCTGGACCTCGGCGCCCGCAGCGCGAAGGCCGGCACGACCAAGAAGGCCAAATACGAGTAGGTTCGACGCTTGATGCAGCAAAAACCCGCCCACGGGCAACTGTCATTCCGCCGCACACGCGCCGGCGATCGTCTGCTTGCGGGCCGGAACGGGGCCTGCTAACATCCGCCCATGGCCCGACGGAAGAACACGCACCGTCTTTCGCCCGCTCAGTGGCGATGGAAGCGCCGGCGACGTAGCCTGGCACTGCTGGCGGCCTGGCTGGTGACCGCCTCGCTGCTGCTGGCCGCCGACCGCGACGGCTGGTTCGGCTCGGTCCCAGACGGCGACCTCCAGCGGTATCACGGCCGCTCGTTTGCGTGCGTGAGGGTCGTCGATGGCGATACGCTGGACATCGCCGCCCCGGACGCCGGCCAGCCGCATACCCGCATCCGCCTGTGGGGCGTCGATACGCCGGAGACCGTCAAGCCCAATACGCCCGTGCAGCATTATGGGCTCGAGGCCCGCCGCTATACACGCGACCGGGCCGAGGGACAAACCCTCCGCATCGAACTGCTCGCCCACGATACTCGCGACAAGTACGGTCGCCTGCTCGCCTACGTCTACCTGCCCGACGGGACGATGCTCAACGAGGCGATCGTCGCCGAGGGCTTCGGCTATGCAGATTCGCGGTTCAAGCACCGCTACCTCCCTGAGTTCGGCCGGGCCATGCGGTCAGCCCAGGACGCCCGACGAGGCCTGTGGCGCAACGTCCAGCCCACCGACCTGCCCTACCACCTCAGCCGTTAGCCGCCGAGGCCCTGGCGGTTCATCTCGGCGTAAACGCGTTTCCGCAACGAACCGAGCTTCTCCTGCTCCAGACGAATCATATCCGGATCGGTGAGCAGGCCCGGATACTCCTCGGCGAGGTCGGCGGCCGCGTCCAGGTTCGTCTCGGCTTTGGTGAGAAACCGCGTGCAGATACCGGCGAGCCGCCGCCACTTCTTCCTTGACGCCGGCGTGAACCGCCCGCCCTTATGCACGACGTAGTCCGACCGCGAGGGGTCGTTGGCGATAGCGCTGTCGAGGTTTGTCTTGAACGCCGCGATCTTCCCTTTGAATGCCGTCTCGGCCCGTGCGAGTCGCTTGCCCTGCCACTCGGCGAGCGGCACGGCCAGGCCTTCGCACTCCGTCCAGCTTTCGACGCCCAACTCGCCTCGCAGGTCGTCCAGTGTGGCGACCTTCGCCCGGGCCAGGCCCGCGTCGACGGCCTCGCCGGCGGTCATCGTCAGCAGCCGACTTTCGCGCGTCACCATCGTCTCGCCCTCGCCGCGTCGGATGCGCTTGCGACCGCTGTCCTTCACCACGTGCAAAGCAATCGTCGCGTCGATCATCGCCTCGGCCAGCAGCGGCTCGTGGCCGCCCATCTCCGCCATGCTCCGCGCCGTGGCCCGCCAGGCCGACTGGAACTTCTCGGCAATCGCCGTCGGCATACCATCCTCGCCCGCCTGCCAGGCCGTGGCGGCCCCGATGCGGCCCAGCGGCTTGATGAACACGTCCGGAACGGCGATGGCGGCAATGGCAGCCGCCGACAATGCATCCTCGGCCAGCACGACCAGCCGCAGCTTCTCCGAGTAGCGATGCAGCACGGCCCCGATCTTCTCGACCTCGCTGATGACGCCACCGGGCGAATCGATCTCCAGGATGACCACGGTCGGCTCGCGCGAAGCGGCATCGGCCAGCGACGCCTCCAGCAGCGCCGCCGTGAAGGTCTTGCCGACCATCCCCTCCAGCGGAATGCGGTAATACGTGGCCCCCGCGTACTTCTTGACGGCCGGCGGTTTGGGCCGCCTGGCCTCGGCGGGCTCGTCCTTACCGCGGGTGGTCGTCGCCGCGGCCGGCGCGTCATCCTCGGTGATCGTCACGTCGCCTTCCTTGAAGGTCTTATTGAACGTCGAGCCGTACATATGGACTTCGAAGACGATCGTCCCGTCGCCGCGTTTGAGGACCCGGCCCTGATAGGTCTTGCCGTCCCGCGTCACCGCCGTCGCGCCGGACGCCGCCGTTGCGACCGCGACCCCCACGAGTATTAACCCAATCATCCGACACATCCGCTGCATGGTACGATCTCCCTTCTAAACGAGGCTTCCAGTGTACATCGACACGCCGGTGGCTTCAATGGCGGGAAGGACTACAGATGAGATGCTGTCTAATTATCGTCGACAGCGCGTCCCGCGGGCTCGACGACTGTAGAATTTCGTGACTCGCGATCAGAACGCTGGCAGAGGCCGGCCTGACTGCAGAACCCCTGAAGGAGCAACCATGACCACCGCCCGGTATGACATGTTTGAATGCCAGCTCGAAGACTGTGCCGCCATCTACGAATGCCTCGTGCCCTGCCAGTCCTGCCAGGAGCAGGCGCCCAGCATGGGCGGCAAGCCGATGGCCAAGCTCGAGGAGAAGACCGCCGAGGCCTCCACCGAGAAGCACGTGCCGGTCATCGAAGAGGTCGAAGGCGGCGTCAAGGTCACCATTGGCTCGACCCTGCACCCCATGGAAGAGAAGCACTTCATCCAGTGGATCGAAGCCCGCTGCGACGAGTGCGACATGGTGATGCGCAAGTTCCTCAAGCCCGGCGACGAACCCTCGGCCATCTTCCCCTTCCCCAAGGGCACGGACGTGACGGCCCGCGAGCACTGCAACGTCCACGGCCTGTGGAAGGCGTAGTCCGCACACGACGGCCGGCTCGTTTCCGATGATCGCGGCCCGACATGATTGTCCGTCAGCGCGGTGCAGCACCCGCGGTACCGCGTCTTCCTACACGGGCAAAGCCGACCGAGCGCAGCCAGGCCTCGCACAGGCTTGTCCACGCTCCCGCCGACGGATGACCGAACGCCAGGCCAATGCCGTGCATGCCGTGCGGGAACACGTGCAGTTCCACCGGCACGCCATGCTCGCGGCAGGAGGCGGCGAAGCTCAGGCTGTTTTGCACGTTGACGACCGGATCGTCGGCCGTGTGCCAGAGAAAGGTCGGCGGCGTCTGATCCGAGACCAACCGATCGCGCGAAAACTCTTCGACGTCCCGTTCCGCCGGCTCAGGTCCGAGCAGATTCCTGCGGGACCCCTCGTGTCCATACGGCTCGCCGAGAATCACCGGGTAGCACAGGACGGCAGCGTCCGGTCGGGCCGATTCGCCATCGACAGCGTCGCCGCAGCCGGGCGTCGGTCGGTCGAACATCGTCGCCGCCGAAGCCGCCAGGTGACCGCCGGCGCTGAAGCCCAGCACACCCACGCGCTGCGGGTCGATATTCCATTCGTCCAAGCGCACCCGCGTCAGACGGATCGCTCGCTGCACGTCCGCCACCGGCAGCGGATGGCGATGCGGGGCGACGCGATATCGCAGCACCAGCCCCGCCACGCCGATACGCGTCAGCCAGCGTGCCACGGGCTCGGCCTCGTGGTCGGCCAGATGCCCGTATGCGCCTCCGGGGCAGACGATGATGGCGGCCGTGGGCGCATCGCCTTGTGGCAGCACGGGTCGCAGGCTCGGTGCCGTCGCGCCGTCGGCCAGCCCCCCCGGGGGACCGTTCGGCCAGAGGTCGACGGCATCGAGCAAACGGCAGGTTTCGAGGGTATCGGTCATCGTTTGTCCCGGCAGCTTGACTTCATGGGGAGATTTCGCAAACATAGAGTCTACCAAACCTCAGCCACGGTGTCCCATGCATCTACGAACCACGTTCTGCATTGTGTTCCTGCTGACCGGCTGCGGCCTGGCCGAGCAAGCGACACAGTCGCCCGCCGACACCTCCGAGGCCGGCCCGGTCGTCGCGCCCACGCCCCGGCCCGCCGACGAATCATCCGCCGCCGCGCCGACCGAACCCGAAACCGACGACCAGGACGAGACGGCCCTGCCGCCGCCGGCACCCGCCGAGGCGCCCGTCAGTGCCCCGCCCGCCGCAAAGACCGCCGAGGCCGCGCCCGACGCTCCTCTGACCGTTCAGCAGCAACTGGCCATCTTTGACCAGCTCCAGCAGCGGATCCTCAAACTGCAACACCAACTCCAGCAGGCCGCAGAGCAGAACCAGCGCCTCAAGGCTGCCCTTCTCGAATCGCGCGAAACCGCCGGCAATCTCCAGGGCGAGCTGAACCGGGCCGCCATCCTGCGGCAGATCCAGAAACGTGAGGTCGCCGAGCTTCGCCAGCGACTGGCCGCCCTGGATGCCTCAGCAGGCGATGAGGCCAACGACGGTGAGACCGGCGAAGTCGCCGCCTCCGCGGCGGCGGAGGGCGACAAGCGCGTCGACGCCATCATCGAGGCCGGCCGGCTCAAGCAAGAGAACGAGAAGTTGCGGCTGCAGTTGGAACTTGCGACCATCGAAGAGACGGACGAGCGCAACCGCAAGCTGTTGGAGCAGCTTCGCGAGACGACACAGACGCTGCAGAAGGTCGAGGCCCAGCGGCGGCAGTTCTCCCGTCTGGCGGTCAAGCAGGCCGACGAGATCCGCGCCCTCCGCGAGCGGCAGCAACAGATGGAGCGCCAGATATCCGACCTGCAGTCTGCCCCGCCGGAGCCGGTGCCGCCGTCGCCCGCGCCGGACAAGCCGGACATCGTGGCCGTAGCCCCCCAGCCGACCGAACCGACCGACGCGCCGGACACCCCGCCCACCAAACCGGCCGATACCGACCTGGCCGCCGCGCCGGAGAACACGCCGTCGGAGCCTCCGGCTGCCCCCGCACCCGAGCCCAAACGCATCCACGGACGCATCAAGGAACTCGGCGAGGCCGCGATCATCATCAATATCGGCTCGGCCAAGGGTGTCGAGCCGGGCATGCGGCTGATTGTCTACCGCGAAGACAAGTTCGTCGGCTATATCGAGACCAACCACGTACAGCAGGACGAAGCCGCCGGCACGATGAAGCAGCGCATCCGGGAACCGAAGGTCGGCGACTACGTCATCGATCGACTTGAGTAGCCGCCACGAAGTGAGCTGACATAAGCCGCCGGTCGACGTAGACGCAGCAACCTCGCATGCCCGTTAGTCCCGATCCGCTACCGGCCGGCTGAGCGAATCCGACCGATCAACCCGAGGACATCGCCGGCTGTCGGACCGGTGGATCGAGGAACTGGGGCTATCGCGTGTCGTGCGACTCACACCCGGGCAGGATGAGCAGCGATTTCCACGCGAGCAGCCCCAGCCCCACAGCGACGACGAGACGAACAGTGGCGCTGTCGAGGGGCAGCTCGTCATAGGCCGCCCAGACGACAGCGACACCGGTCCCCCACGCGGCCAGCCATCGCACGCCCCAGGCCAGACGTCCAGGCGGCCTGCGACGGCGGTCCCCTCCGAATGATGTGATTCCCACGGTCGTGAACGGTTTGGAGGCCGACCATGCGGGCGGCGCCACGTCGCCTTCCCTGCCAGCGGCATCGGATTCTTCGGCGGCTGGCGCGTCGGCAGACGATGCACCCACGGGACAGGTGGCGCGGCGGTTGAGGGTCCACGCAATGCGTGCGGCGGTCATGTCAAGCCCCTCGGCCTCGCTAAGGTCGATGAACCCGGCGATCAGATCTCCGGTGGCGTGCCACATGGCATCGCGACGAATGCGGTGCTGCATACGGGCCTCGTCGGCGTCGCCCAGCATCCACTCCACGGCCGCCAGGACGGTGGCGTCCTGCGCCTGGGCGCGACCGCCGAGCCGACGCAGCACGAAGCGGCCGGCTCGATGCCCGAGACGTTCCTCGTGGGCTTCGGCAAGGAGGCTGACGAGCATGCCCGCCGGCACGCCGGCGACGACGCCCCAGTACCACGCGCCGTGGACGGCGGCAATGAGAATCGCCAGCGGCACGGCGGCGATGGCACAGCAGCACAGCAGGCCGCGCAAAAAGCTGCCGCCAACGGCATCGAAGGCGGCTCGAAGATCGTTCCTGAGTTGTCCGACGGTCGCGGCGGCGTCGCGGCGTCCGTCGGGCGGCTGCCATACTGGCGGGTCGCTCACCGACGACCGCCCGATTCCGGCGGGATATGTCTCAACAGGTACCATCGCTGAACCCTCCTGGAGGTCGGGGAAGGCGTGGCGTCGATGGGTATCCACGGGAAACGTACGATACAATCACGCCCGATGCAAACGCCCCCGACGGCTGCTATACTGTGACCTTCGTATAGGAGATTGGTTCGCTTCACGATTTACGACGACAATGAGAATCTTGACAGGGCTCTCTTCATGGGAGACAACATGACTCGAATGAATCCAAGCGAGTTCACGGATCGCGATACCTGGCGGGTCTTCCGCATCATGAGCGAGTTCGTCGAGGGCTTTGAGACAATGAGCCAGGTCGGCCCGGCCGTCAGTGTTTTCGGCTCGGCGCGGACCCCGCGGACCGACACGTACTACCAGCAGGCGCGGACGATGGGCAAGATGCTCGCCAAGGCAGGTTTCGCCGTCATCACCGGCGGCGGACCGGGCACCATGGAAGCCGCCAACCGAGGCGCCCAGGACGGCGCGGGCACGAGCGTCGGGCTTAATATCAACCTGCCGATGGAGCAGGAAGCCAACCCGTATCACGAGGTTCGCCTGGATTTCCGGTACTTCTTCGCGCGGCTGGTGATGTTCGTCAAGTACGCGCGGGCGTTTGTGTGTTTCCCCGGCGGGTTCGGCACGCTGCACGAGTTCTTCAACTCGATGACGCTGATCCAGACCGGCAAGGCCGCTCCGTTCCCGGTCATCCTCGTCGGCACGGACTACTGGCGCGGGTTGCACGATTGGATCACCGAGGTGATGCTGCCCGAGGGGGGCTACAGCAAGATTGACCCGGACGACATGGACCGCTTCCACATCACCGACGACCTCGACGAGGTCCTGGAGATCATCGTCGAGTCGCACTCGCTGCACCAGGTACACGAGGCCCCGCAGGATGACGCCACCTATATGCGCAAGAGCGGCGAGGGCACGCTCATCGGCCTGCCGCCGCGACCGATCGTCATGCGCCATCGCCGCCGGAAGCCCTCACCCGATCCGGACGATATCGAACCGACCGAAGACGTCGAAGGCTGAGGCACCCCGCGCCAGTCAGACCGGCTTCAAGTTGCATGGCACACGGCCACGAATCTTACTCCGCTCCCTCCGGGAGTCCTAGTGAGGGTCTTCCCTCAGGTCCTGCGGGGCTCATCGGGCCTGGTGGCCCTCATCGCCCGGCCGCTTGTAGAAACGATTTGCAAAGACGCTCCCGCTGACCAGAACCGCCAGCAGAGCCAAAAGAAGACGGCTCCCTCAGAACTCCAGGGCAGCACCCCTCACCTCCATTTTGGTGACGTAACGTCTTCGTTTGCGTCACAGAAAGGATCTGTTTTTCCGGCCATCTGACTTTTGAGGGAAGCGTCAAAGAAGCATCGCCAGGAGATCCAGTGGCGCCGCGGCTCGGCCGAGCTGCTCCGCCCGTTCGTCGGCGCAGGGCGACGATACGAAACGAGCCGTCGAATGACTCGGCCAGTCGCTCGCTGTCGATCCGCCGCAGATCACTCTCGCCGGCGGGCACGTTCACGCTGAAACCGCGCGTCACCCGCTCCATGCCCCGCGAGAACTGCATCGTCCAGCCGCCCAGCCGATCGGCGTCAATCCGCACCCGCCCGCGCCGCAGGTCTGCTTCGAGCACGCGTGGCTCGTCCTCCCCGGGGGCCTGGACGGTCACCAGCGGCGCGTTGACACCCGCCGGCAGCCGCCAGTCGACGGTCGCCGCCCAGTCGCGCGAGGTTCGACCATGCTCGCGCCGGCAAGAACGCCCACAGCACCACGTGGCCGTCTCCGATGCGCCGATGCAGCACGAGCGGCTCGCCGGCTTCGTCGGCCAGCACGACCTGTGCATCGTCGGCCGGCTGCTCGATCGCCAGACGACGACGCAGCAGCACGTCGGCCAGCGGCGGATTGGCCGGATCAGCGAACGCCCACAGCATCGGGTGGGTCAAGTCGGCCTCGGCCAGGCGATGCGGTGGCGAGAGCGTCTGCCGCTCGCGGAGCGTCGCCGGCAAGACGCGTGCGCATGATCAGGTGGATGATCACCGGGGCCGCGACGGCCGCCGACGCCCACACGATGCCCGAGAAGATGAAGCGCATCGCCAGCATGCACAACGATGGTATGTTCCAATGCTGCAAGCTCCAAGCGCCAAGAGAAGATTCCACCGCGCCGGCGCGGTATACTGGACGTATCATGACAGTCATCCATGTAGAACAGGGCGATGATGCGCGAGGATCATGCTGCGAACCGTCCTCGACCGCGTCCGCGGCGAGACGTCCCTGACCGACGTGCAGTTCGTGCTGTTCGACGCCACGACGGCCGCAACCTTCCGCGAGGTCTGCGGCGAAATCCGCCATCAATCGTAATGCCCCGCCGTCCGATGCGTTGAGCAGACGGACCCGAGCGACACGAAACAACGAAACATGCGACATGCAACGCTGATCATCCTGGCCGCGGCGGCGGCGATATGCCTGGCCGACGAACCGGCGTCAAACCTTGATGCGTGGCTCAGCGACGATGCGCCGGCCCCGCCGACGGACGGAGGCGTGCGCGAACCGGACCGCGATGGCAGCGTTCTGACCGGACGCGAGGTGCGCCTCAACGCGCTACCGGGCGCGATCCAACTGTCCAACGGCCGGACGGTCGGCGGCTGGCTCGTCACGACGCCGGGGGAACCGTGGACCGTCTGGGTCGAGGCCGAGAATCGCTGGCGGTGCATTCCGCCGGCGGCCGTGTTGCAGATCACCGCCAAAGTCATCGCCGAACACATGGAACTGCACTGGCGATGGAAGGCCATGGGCGAACCGGAGAAGGTCTACACCGGCAAGCGCTACCCGTTTCGCCGCTTCGAGTGGACATTCCTGCTGGCCGACGGCTCGGAGATTCGCGGCGTGGTCAAGGGCCAGCCGCTGTGGATCGAGACGGACGGCAAGCGGCACGGGCCGTGGCTGCTGCAGGAACGCAGCACGGGCGACATTGGCCAGTCGCTTACAGAACACGTCTACCTCAAGCGGGCGGTCATCTCCCGCCGGGCGATGGAACAGTTCACGCAGGTTCCGTAGTGGCCGGCAGGTCGAGGCGCTCCAGCAGTGCGATCGTGCCGGCCTTGCTCGGCACGGGATAGCCGCCGTGCAGGTCCGGGTCGTGGTGGATCGGCGGCCGCAGGAACGGAATGCCCACGCAGCTGGGGCAGCCGTGACTGCAGGGGCAGTCGGCGACCAATTCCTTCGCCATCGCCAGCCATTGCTCCACCCGTTCGTAGCCCTGCTGGCAGAAGCCCAGCCCGCCGGGGTAGCGGTCGTAGACCACCAGGTTCGGCCGGCCGAGGTTGCGGCTCTCGACCTTGCCGGAGATGTCCCGCCGATCGCACATCGCCAGGGCCGGCAGCGTCGCGACCAGCAGGTTCCGCAGGCCCATCATCGCCTCGATGGGGTTGAGTCCCAGCCGCCCCAGCGCGGCGACGAGGTCCTCCTGCGGCGTCCACCAGAACGCCACGGTCGGCAGCGTCTGGCTGGGCAGGTCCAGCTCCATCTGGCCGATGACCTCCATCGTGTAGTACCTGACCTTCTGGAAGGCCGTCGTCTGCCACGTCACGTCGGCCGGCCCGACGTTCGCCCGGCCGCCCGGCGCGGGCTTCTCCTCGATCGGCAGGTCCAGCCGGCAGGCGTTGGCGAGCACCGGCTGGGTGTAGTAATCCACCTCGGCCGGCGTGACGGTAGCGATCTTCGCCTCGCCGTCGAGGTCGCGCACCGTGTAGCTGTCGCCCTCGTGCAGGTAGATGGCGTTGGGGTAGACCAGTTCCGGGGCCGAGATGCTGTCGACCTGGCCGATGACTCTTGCGCCCGGCGCGTCGACCTCACCGTTCGATCCGCTGACGTCGACGATGCTGTAGCTGTCGTCGCTGATGGTCCGCAGGTTGGTGGTCCGGTGCGGCATCTCGCTGGATGAGTAGTACAGCCGCTCGTCGATCTGGCGCCCCTGGCCGTCCTCGCTCAGAAGCCCGGCGATACGCCCGGTCAGATCGCCGAAGTATGCGGCGTCATCGGGCGTGAGGGGCTTCTCGAAGCATGCGCAGGCAAGCTGCTTCTGCAGGATGTGAGGGTTCTCCGGGTCGATCACGCCGTACTCGTGCGAGGCCCCGAACAGGTAGGCCGGGTTCCGGCAGACGTACTGGTCGACGGGATCGTTGTAGGCAATGAGGATTACCAGACTGTCCTGGCTGGCACGCCCCGCTCGGCCCGCCTGCTGCCAGGTGCTGCAGATGGTCCCCGGATAGCCGACAAGGACGGCCGCGTCCAGTGCTCCGACGTCGATGCCGAGTTCCAACGCGTTGGTCGCGGTGACGGCCAGCAGCTTGCCGCTGAAGAGCATCTGCTCGATTTCGCGACGTTCGCCGGGCAGGTACCCGCCGCGATACGGCCGGATGCGTGCGGCGAGGTCGTCCTGCCCCGCGTCGGCCAGCCGCTGCTTGGCGTAGCGGTAGATCAGTTCCACGACCACGCGGGCCTTGCCGAAGACGATCGACTGCGCGCGCCGGCGGACGAGTTCGGTCACGAGGTCGACGGCCTCGACGTTCGCCGAGCGTCGCGAGAGTTGCTCGTCATCCAGCAGTGGTGGGTTCCACAGCACGACGTGCTTGCGGCCCTGCGGCGCGCCGTCGTCGTCCACGAGCGTCACGTCCCGCCCGGTCAGCCGCCGAGCCAACTCCACCGGGTTGGCAATGGTCGCGCTGCTGCAGATGATCTGGGGCCGCGAGCCGTAATGCTCGCACAGCCGCAGCAGTCGACGCAGCACGCAGGCGACGTGGCTACCGAAGATGCCGCGGCAGGTGTGCAGTTCGTCGACCACGAGGTACCGCAGGTTGGCCAGCATCGCGTGCCACTTGGCGTGGTACGGCAGCATGCCGACGTGCAGCATGTCGGGGTTGGTGAGGATGAGGTTGGCGTCGCGGCGGATTGTGCTGCGATTGTGGGTGGGCGTGTCACCGTCGTAGACGGCCGGCCGCAGCGCGGGACCGACGGCCTCGTCGGCGGCCCAGCGTTTCAGCGTGCCGTACTGGTCCTGCGTGAGGGCCTTGGTGGGAAAGACGTACATGGCCCGGGCATTCGGCTCGGCCAGCAGCGTGCGCACGACCGGCAGGTTGTAGCAGAGCGTTTTGCCGCTGGCGGTGGCGGTGACGACCACGACGTCCCGGCACTCGGCGGCGGCGTCGAGCGCGGCGGCCTGGTGGGTGTAAAGACGGTGGATGTTCTGCCGTCGCAGCAGCGAGGCCAGCCCGTCTGGCAGCGGCTTGGACGGCGCGGCGTAGCGGGCCTCTCGCGGTTCGAACGTTCGGAGCGTCGCAATCTGGTCGCGATAGCTGCCGGCGGTCGTGATGTCGTGGAGAAACTGGCGAACGTCCATGGCCCCATCATGCGGCATCCACGTCCCATCTTCAAGCCTAGACAGGGTTTCTGTTAGGGTTTTGGTAAAACCGATGCTTGCCAGCGCCTCCCCCGTGCGGATAAGATAGATTGGCGTCCAGCGCCGGAACACGAAAGGCAACTGCCATGCGATACGTCTTGTCAACCATCGCCGTCGTCCTGATATACCTGCCGTTGTCTCTCGCCGAGGCTCCGCGCCGCGGGCGCGAGGCCGCCGGTCAATCCCCTTCGGGATCCAAGATCCGCAAGAAGGCCGACCAGGCCGCCGCCAAGGGGTTGGCCTGGCTCCTGGCGGTTCAGAAGGCCAACGGCAGTTGGCCGGCCTACGGACGCAAGCCCACCACTCGGAACATGAATCGCTACATCCGCTACTACTACTATCCGGCCGGGCCCAGCGCCGTCGCTGCCGCCGCCCTAGCCGACAATGGCATGACGCTGGAGGACAAGCCGCTGGCCAATGCGATGAACTGGCTGGACAAGCCGGACTTCCCGGGTCGGCCCAAGGGCTGGCAGCCGTTCAAGACACACTCCCTGGAAATGCTGTGTCGCGCGTGGCTTGCGGCCCGCCGGCTGGACGACAAGCGGGCCTCGGAGCATCTCGATGACTACTCCAGACGCGTCATGCGCTCGACGAAAAACGGCGAGTACTGGTACAACTGCATCAACAAGCCTCCCCGCTATGGCGACAACGCCAACGGCCTCTCGGCCCTGCGCGGCGTCTATGCGGCCGCCCTGGGGGGCACGGACATCTCGCGACGTTACTGGACGACCTGCGGTCATCACTGGCTGAAGAATCAGAACGACGATGGCGGCTGGGACTACGGTCTCCCGTCTTCTCGATCCAGCCGCATGACGATGACGGCGGCGGGAGCGTTGGCCATGGCCATGTGCATGCAACAGGGCAGCACGCCGGCGACTTTCGCCCGGTGCAATTCACCGGCATCCCCGCCGGCCTTGGAATCGCTCCGATGTTGCCGCCAGTACATTGATGAGTGCCTGCCGTATGCGCTCAGCATGTCTCGGAAGGGCGCTGCCCTCGACCGCACGATGAAGCGTCGCGCCATCATCCCGCCGCGCCGCATTCCCTACGCCGCCGATATTCTGGCCGGCGTTTCGAACCTGCTCGGCTGGGAAACCTACGGTGGGCATCGATGGCGAGACGGCATGGTGACGCAGTTGCTGCGGCGACAGGAGTGCAACGGCAGTTGGGATTCGACGGTGTCCAGTACCGCCATGGCGGTCCGATTCCTGCTGGACTGCCGCCGGCCGCTCGCCCTGAGTGTTCTCCAGCACGGCGGAGACTGGAACAATCGCCCCCACGCGATACTCAACCTGCTGCAGTGGATGCAGAAGAACACGAAGCTATCGCTCCGCTGGCAACAACTGCGTCCGGACGAGACGCGCTATCTCAACCGCGCCCCGGTCGCCGTACTGACCGGCTCGATCGCGCCGGAACTGACCGACCGGCAGGGGGACGACCTTAAGACGTTCCTCGCCGGCGGCGGCAAGCTGCTGGCCGTCCAGGAAGGTACGCGAGGCAACTTCGATCGGGCGATCCGCGAGATGTTCGTCGAGTTGTATCCCGACACGCGCATCAAGCCCGTCCCGCGCGACCACGCCCTGTGGAAGACCATGTTCCCCGTGACGCGTGACAAGCTCACGATGTGGATGATCGCTGACGGCAATAACGTCAAGGCCGTCTACATCGACACCGACATCACGAAGGTCTGGCAGTCCGGCCGGACCGATGAACGGTCTGAGTGGGCATGGCACGCGGGGACGAATGTCATCGCATGGTTGGGCGCAGAGAAGCTGATCGCGCCGCCCGCCCTCAAACCGCCGACGATTGCCAAACCTACCATCGTCCGCGAAGACAGGACGCAGACCGATGACGGTCCGCAGGACGCGCAGCCAGCCGAGCCGCCCGCCGACGAGCAGCCACCCGCCGACGAGCAGCCACCCGCCGACGAGCAGCCGCCCGCGAGGAAACCGGAGCCGGAGGCGCCCGAGCCTTCCGAGGAGGACGACTCCGACGGCGCCGGCGGCTGGTAGCCCGCGCATACGGGCGATGGCAGCGAATGGCGTTGCCGTTCGCGCCGGGCCACGGTTACAATGCAGCCCATGCATTCCAGCCCCGTACACGCCGAGACGCATCCCGCCCGACGCAGCGTCATGCCGGGCCTGCCTGCTCTCGTCCTGGCGGTGCTGTTGGCCGGCTGCACGCCAACCGACACGCAAGTCGAGCCGACCGGCCCGACCACGCTGGACCCGTGGGTGGCTTCGGAGATGCTGGCCCTCACCGACCAGACGCAACGCCAGTCCGATGCGATGATCCTGCACCCCAACGGCCGGACCGTTCAGCTCTTCGGCGCGGCGAACGAGACCGTCAGCTTCCAGATCGTTCTCGATGCCGGTGCATCCCTGAGCGGTCTGACCGTCCAACCGTCGGCCTTGACCGCCGATGGCCTGCCGCCCATCGGCAGCGACCGCACGGCCGCCTGGCGCATGCTGCCGGTGAAGGTCACCGACTTCCCCGCCTGGTACATCCGCCTGGTCGGGCGAGCGCCCCAACCGGCACGCTATTACGACGCCCTCGTGCCCGCCGACGCGCCCGACGGCGGCCAGCCGTGGAACGTCCCGGCCGGCGAGCGCATCGCCCTGTGGATCGACATCACCGTGCCGCGCGACGCCCGCGGCGGAACGTACACCGGGCAGATCGCCCTGGGCACCGCCGACGGCACGGCGCACGCGATCCCCGTCGAGCTGACGCTCTACGATTTTGTCCTGCCGGACGCCCGGCCGCTGCCGGCGATAGGCGGCTTTGACCATCGCACGCTTTACGAGCATTTTATCGTCGACCCCGACAACGCCGACCAGCCCTACGTGCCGGTCTACCTCGACCCGAAGAACCCGAAGGTCGCCGAAGGACTCGACCTGATACGGCAGGTCATGGTCCTCGGCCACGAGCACCGCCTGGACCTCTTCGACCGCCACATCGCCCCGAAGATCCGCCGCGACCTTTACGGCGAAATGGCCCTTGACTGGGAACCCTACGACGCGATCGTACGACCCTACCTGGACGGCTCGGCCTTTGACGACCGCATCGGCTCGCCGGCCTGGCCGATCCCGTATCGCCAGGATGTCCCCGTGCCGCGTTATTACGGCGGCATCGACAGCGAACTCTACGCCCAGGCGGCGGGACAGTTCCTCCTGAAGTGCGGGCGGCACTTCCGAGCACTCGGCGCTGACGATCGCATGTTTGCCTGGCCGGTTCGCGGTGAGGTCTCCCCGCAGGCGTATCGCGTGTTCATGGCGATGGCCGATATCGTCCGGCGGACCGACTGCAGCATTCCCGTCCTGGCACGCCTGCCGATCGCGCCGCCGGCCGAGACGGGCTGGCAGCCGCCGCCCGGCCTCGCCGATGCGGTCGACATCGTCGCCCCGCCCGGCCAGTGGCTGGACCCGATGACGGCGCGGCAGTTCCGCAAACCGCAGACGCCCCTGGCGGGGGTGTGGCTCTCGCCGGGCAGGCCGCCCTACGTGCCCGCCCTGTCGGTGGTCTCCACGCCGGCCGACGTGCGCGCCCTTCCCTGGCTGGCCAGCAAGTACGGTTGTGCGGCGGTCTTCCTGCCGGAGGTGCTGAACTGGAGAGGCGATGTCTTCCAGACGCCCGCCGGGGCCGAGACGCGACTATTCTACCCCGGCAAGGAAGTCGGCGTCCGCGGCGTGCTGCCGTCGGTGCGACTCAAACGCCTGCGCCGCGGCCTGCAGGACATCCTCTACGTCTGGCTGCTGCGGCAACGGCAGCGCTCGGCGCTGGCCGAGACGGTCGTCAACTCCATGGTCCACTACGGCGGGCTCGACGCCGCGGGCGACAACTACCTCGACCCGCGCATCGGCGGCTGGGTCCAGGACGGCGAGCTGTGGATACGTGCCCGGCGGATGCTGGCCAAAGAGATCGCCGCCTCGATCCACCCCGACGCCGAACCGGAAACCGCCCGCGTGCTCGAACAGGTCCGCTGGGTGCGGTTCATCGAGCGGGCTCAGAGGCTTCGCGTCGAGCAGTCGCGATCGTACGTCCGCCCCTTCACGCCCGCGCCGGACAACGCCGCGAGCAATCCGCCGCGCCTGCAGATCGTCGTCGAGATCGAACTCTACAACGAGTACAACCACCCCATCGACGCCCGCTTCCGCCTCAAAGACCTCCCCGAAGGCTGGTCCGCCGACGAGCCGACCGAGCCGGCAACGATCCCCCCCCGCACCCGCCGGAGGATCCAACTCGTGGCGACCGGACAGGAACTGCCCCCCCGCCCCGCCGGGCGCCTGCCGCTGAGCGTCGACGTCGCCTGGGGCCGAACCGACCGCAGGACCATCGACCTGCGCGTGCCCTTCCTCGCCGCGGCCGTCGCCTCCCGGGCCCCGAACGTCGACGGCAACCTGGACGACTGGCCGGTTCGGCCCGGCTTTACCGCCGGCGCCTTCCGCTTGATCGGGCGGCGAGGCCAGAGCGGTGCGGGCCTCGCCGAACGCCAGACGACGGCGATGGTCATGCAGGACCTCGACAACATCTACGTTGCGATGATCTGCAACGAGCCGGACCTCGACGGCATGGACGTTCACGCAGACAACCGCGTTCGCTACGAGCAGTTGCTCGCCGCCGGCGAAGACCTCGTGGAGATTATCCTCGACCCCGGCCTTCAGGCGCAGTCCGCCTCGGACCTGATCCACTTCGTCGTCAAACCCAACGGCGTCCTGGTCCAGGAACGCGGCATCGGTTCACAGCCGCCGCTGGGAGGCGTCACGCCGCTGGCCACGGGCGCCACCGTTGCCGTCGGACGCGGGGACCGGGCATGGACCGTCGAAATGCGCATTCCGCGAGAGGCCCTCGGACCGGGCACGGCCGAAGCCTTCTGGGGTGTGAACTTCGCCCGCTTCGCCACACAGGCCGGCGAGGCCAGTAACTGGGCCGGTGCCGAACGCTACTACTACGACCCCCGCAACCTCGGCACGATGTACGTCATACCCCCGCCCACGGCGGGCAATTGACGCTGGGCCCTTGACCCCTTGCTCCGTACGTCTTACTTCTTGATTCTGACTTCTGACTTCTGACTTCTGACGAAAGGATTTTCCCGTGGGCAACAAAACCGGATGGATCATCGCCGGCATCATGGTCGCCTTCATCGCAGGCCTGGTCATCAAATTCGTCTTCTTCGCCTCGCCGAGTCCGGCAACGGCCGACACTCTCGCCGAGGGCAAGCTCGATCTGTTCACCACCGGTATATCGGTGGCGACGGTCGTGGACTCCGAACCGTCGGGCTCGGGCAACGCCGCCAACCATTATGCCAAGGCGCTGGAGTACATTCGTGAGAACCAGGCCGCCTGGGATGCCATCGACCTGCATATGGGCAGCACGGACGACCCACTGGCGGCCAATCTTCTACAGCACTGCACGCAGGTCCTGGATCTGATTCGTCCCGCGGCCCGCATCAAAGACATGAAGTATACCTTCGTCTACACGCCGAAGGAATTCATTATCTCCCCGCGTGCCAAGGCTACTGACGACCTCTGGCAAATCGCCTTCGTCTGCGAGGCCGCCTGCCGGCATTACTTGCGCGCGAAGGACTACGGCAAGGCCGCCGACGCCGGCAAGGCCCTCTGCTGTCTCGGCTGGCACACCGCGGGCGAACGCGTGCGGGTAGAGATGAACGTGGCCGGCTTCGAGATGCAGGTCGTCGCGGCGAACCTGCTGCAGCAGGTCTATGCCGACGCCGGCAACGACGCGGCCCTTCAGGCGTCCGAAGACTACGGCTACGCCGCCTCCGCCGCCCAGAGCCGCACGGTCGACAAGAGCCGCGACCTCCTCCAGACCATCCAGCCCGAGCCCGGCGATATCTTCAATGTCATTGAAAACGACAAGGACCACGCCTGGCGCGTCGACTGCATCCTGCAGCTCGGCCGCCTGAAGTTCAGCGCGCCAGGCCGCGGCAACCAGCGCTACATCAAGATGTACATCGACAAGTACATCAACAGTGAGGACCCGTACTACAAGGCCGCAGCCGAAGTCGCCAAATCAGTCACGATGGAGCAACTGCAGGACTGGGTTAACGAGTAGCCCGCCCGGGTGAGACGATGAAACTCCAGGCCCACAGTCAGCCGGGGCGGCTTCGGCGGACGGCGCTGGCCGGGCCTGCCGCGCCCAGCGCCGTCGTTGACGCGCTGACCGAATACGATCGGCCGGCCGTGCTGGAGTCCTCCGCCGTCGACAGCCGCTACGGCCGCCGAACGCTGCTGGCCTGTCGGCCGCTGGCGTGGATCGACCTTCGCGACGGCGTGCTCCGCGACAACGCCGGACGCGCCCTCGCCGACGACGATGACGGTATCTGGCGAGCACTGGCCGATGCGTTTGCCGTCGTGGACGTCGACGCACCCGATGACGACTACGGACCCGGATGGATCGGCTACCTGGGCTACGAACTGGGACGACACGTCGAGCGCCTGCCAAGCCGGGCCGTCCGTGACACCGCCCTGCCGGAGCTGCACCTGGCGTTCTACGATGCGCTGCTGATCCACGACACCACCGAGCGAACCTGGCAGTTGGCGGAACTGGTCTTCGACGATCCGCCCGCCGGCGCCGGGCAGGCGGGCGCGACGTTGCGATCGTTGCTGGCCGACGCTAACCCCCGCCGGATGGAGGACCCGTTCGGCCGGCTCACAGCATGCTCGCCACCTGCCCCACAAGGGGGGAAGTTCTCCGCCCCCTCTCCCGCTGGGAGAGGCCGGGTAACGGCCTTTCAGGCAGGGACACACGATCTGCCGCCCTCCAACTTCACGCCCGAGGCCTACCGGGCGGCCGTGCAGCGATGCATCGACTACATCGCCGCCGGCGACATCTTCCAGGTCAACCTCTCCCAGCGTTTCACCGTCGCCGACGCTCCACCGGCTATCGACATTTACCGCGCCCTGCGGAAGCGCAACCCCGCCTGGTACGCCGCCTACCTCGCCCTGCCAACCCCCGCCGGCCGGGCGGCCATCGCCTCCAGCTCGCCCGAACTCTTCCTCCGCGTGCGGGGCCGCCACGTCACCACCCGCCCGATCAAGGGCACGCGCCCCCGCACCGGCGACACCGCCACCGACGCCGCTGCCGCCGCCGACCTCCAGGCCAGCGCGAAGGACAACGCGGAACTGGCCATGATCATCGACCTGCTCCGCAACGACCTCGGCCGCGTCTGCAGATTCGGCACGGTGCGCGTCAGCGAAGCCGCCTCCCTCGAAGCCCACCCTAGCGTCTACCATCTCGTCGGGACGGTCACCGGCGAGCTACGGGAGGACGTCGGCCCGGCCGAACTGCTGCGGGCGACGTTTCCGGGCGGATCCGTCACCGGCGCACCGAAGATCCGGGCCATGGAGATCATCGACGACCTCGAAGGCCTCGCCCGCGACGTCTACACCGGCTGCGTAGGGATCGTCGGCGTCAACGGCACGGCCGAGTGGAACATCGCCATCCGCACCGTCGTCTGTGACGGCGGGCGGGCGCTGGTCCAGGCCGGCGGTGGCATCGTGGCCGACTCCACCCCCGACGGCGAATACCGCGAGACCCTCGACAAGGCCCGCGCCCTGCTGGAGGCGATTTACATGGCAGGTGGACCATAGCCCCGGCCATGCCCGTTGCTAAATGATCGTAAACGGGTCACGGTCGGCGGTGCTGAGGGCAACGTCGAGTTTGCCGGCGGCCTGGCCGAGGCGGTCGGCGAGTCGCCGCAGCGTGATGCGTTCGGAGTTGGAGTGGCCGAGGCAGATCACGCTCAGTTGCGCCGCGGCGGCAGCCAGCGCGTCGTGGTGGCGCATCTCACCGGTGACATAGAGCGTCGCCCCGGCGGCCGCGGCCCCTCGCCACATGCTGCCACAAGAGCCGGCGGCCACCGCCGCGGCGCCCACGAGCCGGTCGTCGGCGGGGCCGGCCTGCAGGACGGCCGTGAGCCCCAGCGTCTTCTTGAGTCGCGCGACCAGCGTGCTGAGTTTCGTCGGCCGGTCCAGTCGCCCGACGCGACCCATACCCAGCGAGCCGCCCACGCCAATCAGCGGATAGACGTCGATCGGTGGCTCTTCGTAGCTGTGCTCGGAGCGAATGGCCTCACAGACGGCCGTCAATTTTGATCGCGGCGCGACCATCTCCAGCCGGTTCTCCTCGACCGCCTCGTGCCGGCCGGTCTCGCCGACGGCCGGGTTCGTCTGCTCGCCACCGCGGAACGTCCCGATGCCATGCGAGAAGAACGAACACTCGCCGTAGTCGCCGATAATGCCCGCCCCATTGGCAAAGGCTGCATCCGCCACCGCCGAGAGATCCTCGTGCGGCAGGAACGTCACGACCTTGCACGTCTCGTCGGTGAGCGTCTCGACGGGTCGACAGTCGCTGAGGCCCAGTGCCTCAGCCAGCACATCGTTGGTCCCGCCAGCCGCCACGTCGAGGGCCGTATGCATCGAGTAAACCGCCACGCCCCGTCGGGCCGCCCGGTACACCACCGGCGCCGCCTCGGCCGTCACGCGTTTGACGGCCTTGAAGATCACCGGGTGGTAGGCCATCACCATCTGCGCCTTGGCCGCCAGGGCCTCGTCGAGCACCTCGGCCGTCAGGTCGATACACAGCAGCAGTCTGCGAACCTTCGCGTTGCCGTCGCCGACAAGAAGGCCCACGTTGTCCCAGTCAGCGGCCAGCGACGACGGCGCGATGTCCTCCAGTATCCGGCAGATATCGTTTACGTTCATGGCATTGCTCCCAGGTAATACGACGAAGGCTTCTTGTGCGCGGTACAGTACTCCCAACGGCATGCCGTTGACACGGCTGCAACGCGTCAACAGGTGGTGGAGCGGGTGCTCCACCACCCACGAACATCATCGCGTTTGATGTCTCCGCATGCACAGCGATCTCTGCCGTTTGACCGTTACTTCCTCTCCGTACACTCGTGATCCAGCAGTTTGCGGTAGGCCTCGATGATCCGTCGCGTCACCGGCCCGGGCGTCTGGTCGCCATAGGCGTGGCGTTCCACGCGTGCCACCGGCCGGATGCCCATGCATGAACTGCTGAGGAACAGTTCCTCGGCGGCGAACATGTCCTCGACGGTCAAGGGCGTTTCGTCGTCGCACGGCAGATCGAGCTGCCCGCACAGATCGATCACCGCATCGCGCACCACGCCCGGCAGGACGGGCGTATCCCGCGGCGGCGTGAAGACCTTGCCGTCCTGTACGAGAAAGACGTTGCTGAAACACGCCTCGGCCAGTCGACCGTCCGGCGTGAACCACAGTGCATCCTCGCAGCCCTTGGCGGCGGCTTCCCGGCGGGCGAGCATGCGCGGCAGGTAGCAGCCGGTCTTGTGGCCGAAGGTCGGGTCGGCGGTCTGCTGCTTGAGGGCGGTGACGATCACGCCGACGCCGCGGGTGTACCACTCGGTGGGATAGTCCGGCAGCGGATCGGTCGTAATCAGCGTGGTCGGCCGGCCGTCCGGCGGCCCGGGCGTGAGGGTGATCCGGCAGCGGGCCTCGGTCAACCTGTTGGCATCCAGCGTGTGGTAAGTGGCCTCGACGAGTTCGCCCGTGGTCGCCTCGACCGCCATGCCCAGGAAGCGGATCGTCTCGGCCAGTCGTTCGAGGTGTTTCGCGAAACGGAAGATCACGCCGTTGTGGGCGTACATTGTCGTGAAGGCGCTCGCGCCGTGCAGAAAGGACGGGTCGGCAATACTGACGCTCGCCTCGCCGGCGCGGACGAGTTCGCCATTGAAATAGACGGTTCTGTCGCTCATGCATTGAGTCTAGTACCTCTTGCGCCCGGTCGCAATGCCCGGCCGCTTGCGGTTGGCGAAGCAGTGCCGCCGGGCGTCGACGGCGTGGTCGGGTCCGTCCTTGACGGGCGTGTCCGGATCGCCCTTGCCGACGCTTCTGAGCCGTTCAGATCGCGCGTGGACTCGGCAAAGATTTCGCTGGGCGCTGCGGCGGTAATGTGCTACCTCATAACAGTCGGCATCCGGCCATCACCATGAGCACACTGAGCACAATCAACGAACGGCGTAAGGCTCTCAACGCCAACATCCGCATCGGCCTCGTCGAATACTTCGCCGGCTGGAAGCCGTGGCGAAACCCCGTTCTGTACCTTGCCCTTCTGGCGGCCCCGGCGGGCATTGCGGGCATCATCTTCTACGACGCCCAACTCGCCGCGACCATGACCGCAGGCCAGCGCGTCGCCTTCTGGGGGCACTTCGCTCACGTCCTCGAACAGATCGGGCCGTGGCTGCTCGTGGCGGCCTCGGCGATCTACGTAGCCAAGGCGGCCCTCCGGCGGAACCCCACGTACCTCGTCATCGGCACGATGGCGGTCTGCCTGATGCTCCGCGAGTTCCACTGGCATCCGTTCATCAAGGACATCATCTACCCCCTACTGGGCGGCTGCCTGGTTTGGGCACTGGTCTGGTGGAAGAAGCTCGACCGCCCGGCGAGGAATCCGTGGCTGGCCCTGCTGTTGCTAACGGCCCTGGCGACCTACGGGCTGGCCCAGTTTACCGAGAAGCGCCTCTTTGAGTTCCTGCCCAATGAGGACGCCCTTCACACGCAATTCGAGGAACTCACGGAAGTGACGGCTCACAGTCTCCTGCTGCTGTCGGCCCTGGCGAGTTCCTGGCGGCGCCGCAAGCCCGGGGCCCCTGCCGAAGCGGCCTGAGGCGCCGGACACGGCACAACCCGGGCTTTCGATGCCGAACGGATTCTGCTACAAGAACACGCCATGACGAACGTTGTACATCTTATTGACGCCGAGACACCCGCCGACGCCACCGAGCAGATGCTCGCCTTGCGGACCGACGAGCAGCCGGTTATCTGCCTCGGACCGCCGCCAGCGCACACCGCCCTGCCGGAAGTCCGCAGCATCCACCGCCCCGGAGGCAACTCCGCCGGGGCCGCCCGCTGGGTCCGCCGGGCCCTGCCCCTGGGCGCACGCGTTCATGCCTGGTCGCTTGCGCCGGCCATTGCCGCCGTCCACGGCCAGCTGGCCACCGTGCTCTCCCTCAGCGACGCCACACCGCTGGAGACGCTCGAGCCGATGCCGTGGTCGCTAGCGAGGCTGCGATGCCCAGTCACCGTCCCGACCGAGGCGATGCGTCAGACCCTCATCGACGCCGGCCTCAATGCCGACACCGTGACGCTGCTGCCCCCGGCCACCGCGCCGGACGCAGACCGCGCCGATGCCCGCCGCGGCGTCCGCGAACGGTTCGGCCTGTCGCCGGAGGCCGTCGTCCTCGCCGCACCATCGGAACTCACAGCCGCCGCCCAGCACCGGCTGGTCTGCTGGGCGCAGGCCATCTGCCACCATGCCGGAAGCACGGCCGAATTGCTCGTGCCCGGCAGCGGGCCGCGCCAACGAAACATCGAGTATTTCGCCGCAACCACCGGCTTCGGCGCGCATATGCACGTCTGTGGGCCGTCGCTGGGCCGTCGAGACGCCTTGGCCGCGGCCGACATCGCAGCCTTCGCCGACTCGGCCCCGGCCGGGGCGACGATTCTCGCCGAAGCGCTCGCCGCCGGCCTGCCGACCATCGCCACCCGCGCCGCCGATTCGACCGGGCTGCTCGGACCCGCCGCCGTGAGGCTCGAATCCTCTGCGCCCCAACCGCTGGCGCGCGAACTGCTGCGGCTTCTGGACGACGCCGACGCGCGAGCCCAGCTCGCCCGGCGGGCCGTCGCACACGCCACCGAAACCCTCGGCGCCGAGGTATCGCGGCACGGGCGGGCGGAAATCTACTCAACACTGCCGTGAGGCCTGTATAATGCGGCCTTGCCCCTTACGGGCCGCTGTCTTCCTCTGCAATGAGCCATTCCCCCGACAACGTGACGACCGACGAAGCCACCGGCGTGACCTACGCCAACGACGAGGCACGCAGCCTGCTGCGCGATCATCTCGTCCAACTCGCCGCCGACGAACCGGCCGGCTGGACGCTCGTGAAACGCAATGCCTCCCGTAGCGTCTGGCGACGCAAAATCGAGGGGCGCGGCTGTTACCTGAAACAGTTCCACGGACAAAGCTTCTTCCACCGCGCTCGCCGCCGGCTCGGCCGTTGCGACGCCCTGCGGGAGTTCCACGCCGCCCTGTCCCTGCGCGACGCCCAGGTGCGAACGGTCGTGCCGATGGCGGCCCACGCGGGCAAACGCCTCAGTTGGCTGGTCACGCGGGAAGTCCCCGAGGCCACGCCTGCCGATCAGTGGCACGCCGAAGCGCTTCGCCGTGGCCCCGCCGGCCGACACCGCGTGCAGGCGTGCCTCAGGCGCCTCGGGCAGTTGATCGCCCGCATGCACGACGCGGGCATCGTCCATCGCGACTTGCATTGCGGCAACGTGCTGATCGACCCGAACGACCGGCCGGTGCTGATGGACCTGCACCGTATCAGCCGGCACAGGCGCCTCTCGCGCCGCCGACGGGCCATGAATCTCGCCCAACTCTACCACGACCGCCAACACGTCACCACGCGGACCGAACGCCTGCGATTCCTGCGACAGTACCTCGACGAAAGCGGTGGCGGCGGGACGCTGCGCGGCTGGGATATCCTCGTTGAGGCTTTCGCCCACCGGCACACCGTCCGGCAGTATCGTCAGCGCGACAGACGCATTGTCGGCCGGAACCGTTACTTCTCGCCGATCAAGCTGTCCGGCGGATGGCGCGGCCGCGTCGTGCTCGCCAGCAAGCGGCGGATGGGCGGCTCGCGGGCGGCCGAGCATACGTTCACCCTCGAAGACTGGCGGGCGTTTCTCGCCGACCCGGATGCCTTGCTGGAGACCGGGGAGGACGGCAAGATCGTCAAGAACTCGCCCAGCACAATCATCATCCGCCGCACCGTCAACGTCGGCGGCCATGACCTCGATCTGTTTATCAAACGTTCGCGCCGCAAACACTGGCGGAAGATCCTCGCCGACGCATTCCGCCCCAGCCGCGCGCTGCGGGCCTTCAAGCTCGGCCACCAGCTCCTGACGCGCCGCATCGCGACGGCCCTGCCGCTGCTGGCCGTCGAACGGCGTGTCGGGCCGTTCCTCGTTGACAGCATCCTCGTTACCGAGGCCGTCCACGCCCCCAACCTCCACGACTTCATGAACACATGGCTGTCCGTGCCGCCCCGCTCGGATACGCCAATGAGCGTCACCCGCCAGCGGCAGCTCGCCCAGCAAGTCCTCTGGGAACTCGGTCGCGTGGTCCAGAGCCTCCACGACAACCATTTCGCCCACCGCGACCTGAAGGCCTCCAACATCCGCGTCCGATGGTCGCAGGGCCAGCAGCCGGAGGTGGTCCTGGTGGACCTCGACGGCGTCAGCCACGTGAACCTCATCACCACGCGCCGCAAGTGGCGCGGGCTGATGCGGCTGAATGTCTCGCTGTTGCAGTGCCCGCCGGTCACTCACGCCGGACGCCTGCGCATGCTGCTGGGCTACATGCGCCGCCCGGGCATGGGACGCGTGAACTTCAAAACCTGGTGGCGCGTGCTGGAAGACTGGTCGGCCCGAAAACTCAATCAGCAGATCCGCTCGCGGCGCCGCAAACAACGCGAGCTGCGGAGGTCCACAGCGTGACGGCCACGTCGTCCCATCCCGACGCGCCGCGCCGCGTGCTGATCATCAAGCCATCGGCCCTGGGCGATGTCGTGACGGCCCTGCCGGTGCTGCGGGGGCTGAAGCGCACCTTCCCCGAGACGCGCGTCGAGTGGCTGCTTGCCACGAGCTGTGCCCCCCTTCTCGCCGACGACCCGGAGCTGGACGCCGTGGTTCCCTTCGACCGTCATGGACTCGGTGCGTGGTGGTATCGCCCGGACGCCCACGCCGCGCTGTGGCGGTTCTGGTGGCGTCTGCGAAGCGGCGGGTACGACTGGGTGATCGATCTGCAGGGCCTGCTGCGGAGCGGCCTGTTTGCCCGGTGGACGCACGCACGGATCCGGGCCGGCTTTGCCGACGCTCGCGAAGGGGCGCCGATGTTCTATAATCGGCGGGTCGATGTCGATGCGACGCATACCGTCGAACGGAACATCGAACTGGCTCGGGCGCTGGGCGTCGATGCCCGCCCCGGCGATATGCGGCTGCACGTAGCCCCGGCGGCCGCCGAGGCGGCCGCCGGGTTACGGCAGCAGCACGACCTGCCCGACGGCGGGTACCTGGTCTGCGTGCCGCCGACGCGATGGACAACGAAGGTCTATCCGGTGCGACACTGGCGGCGGGTCATCGAAGCCCTGGCGACCGAGCTGCCGGTGGTCGTTGCCGGCAGCCCGTCGCAGAGCGATCGCGAGTTGTGCGACGCCGTCTCGGCCGGCCAGCCGCGACGCGTGGTCGATCTGGGCGGGCGGACGTCCCTGCCGGATCTGGTGGCCTTGATTGCCGCGTCGGCCGGCGTGGTCGCCAGCGACTCGGCCGCCAAGTTCATCGCCCCGGCCGTCGATAAGCAGTGCGCCACATTGATGGGGCCAACGCGGGTGGACCGGACCGGACCGTACCTGCGAGGCCGGGCCATCGCCGCCGAAACCGCCTGCAGCGGCTGCCTTAAAAAGCGATGCCGGCACATAACCTGTATGGCATCGATTTCCCCGCGGGAGGTCATCGAGACCGTCCGTGAACAGATTGTGAGGCCCGCGACATGCCCGTCATGACCGCCGCCAAGATACTGATCGGCCGGCTCGAGCGGTTCTTCATCTACCGCGTACTCAGCCTGGACGACACGCCCCACCGCATCGCCCTTGGGGTGGCGATCGGAATCTTCGTCACGTGGACGCCGTCAATCCCGCTGCAGATGGTCTCGGTCGTGGCCCTCAGTTGTCTGCTGCGGGCGAACAAGTTCGTCGGCGTGCCGTTCGTGTGGATCTCCAACCCGCTGACCATCGTCCCGATCTACGGGCCGAACCTGCTGGTCGGCCGATGGATCCTCGGCAGGCCGCTCGGCGATGTCGACGCCCTCTACGCCGCGATGCACTTCAGCGGCGGCATCGTCGAGGGCACACAGCTATGGTGGACGGCGATGCACCCGATCCTCCTGGACCTGTGGGTCGGCAGCCTTATCGTCGCGACGATCCTGGGCGTGCTGACGTACTTCGCGATGTACCGGGCCGTCATCCTCTGGCGACGACGGTGGCACCTCAAGCACCCGGCCTACCGACGCGCGATGGCCGACAGCGACAGCCAGGCCGGCGACGAATCGACCGACGACGATCCGCCCTCCGACAACGCTGCCGCCGATGAAGCAGCCGGTGCCCGCTGCGAGAAGACCGCCCGCACCTGACGAAGTTCGATCTCACCGGCGACCTGATCTTTCTCGGCGAAACGCGCCCGGCCGAGGCGGTCTGCGCCGAGCCTGAACGACTGAACAGCCCGTCTAGCAGTCCGTTTGACAATGGACCGCGTCGCGAGGTCGAGGTTCCCTTTTTTCCATGAATGACGTCCACCTCAGAACTCCGGGGCAGTACCCCTAAACTCCATTTTCGTGACGTAATTCCTTCGTTTGCGTCACAGGAAGGTTCTTCATCTTCCGGCCATCTGGCTTTTGAGGGAGTCGCTTATGAATGAGCTGCCAGAGCGGTTTACAGAAATACTCTCGCCCATGCCATCTCCAGCTTAGGCTTTCTGCGTTCGCCTGCACGTCATCGTCCCGAACACTCGGGCGATTCATGGCCATACTCCGCTATGTTCCTGGCGGCTGACTACTTCAGACGTTTCTGCATGTTTCGGAAGCGGGCGGCATTCGGATCGGGTGCGTCCGGCTTGGCCGAGTCGTACTCCTCTTCGATGTAGGCGATGGCCTCTTCGATGCGTTTGGACGTCAGCGGGTGCGTCTGGAACATCTCGCCCAGCGAGCCGGGTTCCTGCTCGTTCATCTTGTAGAGGACCTCGAGCAGTTCGACGACGCCATAGGGGTTCACGCCCGCACGATACGTGTAGTCGATGCCACGTTTGTCGGCTTCGTACTCGTCTTCGCGGCTGTATTTCAGCATGGCCATGTTGGCCGCGATCGTGCCGGCGGCCTTGGCCTTCTCGCCGGTATCGCCGCCAATGACGGTGGCGGCGATTTCAAGCAGGACGGCCGCCCCGACCTGCTTTTCGATCTGTTCGACGCTGTGCTTCTCGGCGACGTGTCCCACCTCGTGGCCGAGCACGCCGGCGAGTTGTCGCTCGTTGGTCATGGCCCGCAAGAGCCCGGCCGTGATGTAGATCTTGCCGCCCGGCAGGGCAAAGGCGTTGGGCACGTCGCTGTTGAGCAGTCCGAACTCGTAGGGAATACCTTGCCGCGTGGAAACCGCGGCCATCTGCTGGCCGACCTGCGAGACGTAATTCTGCAGGGCAGCGTCTTCGACGGGTCCGCCGAATTCCTCCTCGAATTTCGGGGCGGCCTCGCGCCCCATCGCGATTTCCTGTTCCTTGGAAATCAGCGAAAACGACCCGCACCCGGTCAGGCTGAAGAGCATCGAGCTCGCCAGCGTCGAAAGCAGCAGCATGCGTTGCATGAAGGGTCTCCCGGTTCGTGTCCAATGACTCGCCCGCGGCCGCGCCGCGTGCCTGGATGAAGTATAGGCACCAACCGGGCGTGCATCCAGCTTCCTGTGCCCGTCGCTGCGATGCGGCTCGCCGTGCGCCTAGCAGCCCGCTTGGAAAGCTATCGCTGCCAGCTAGGCATAAACGTCGTGCGTCCCGTCTCAGCAGGCGTAGAAGGCTTTGACCTGATCGACGACGTACTGCAGTTGCTCGCCTGTCATCTCCGGGTAGACCGGCAGGGCCAGCGTTTCGGCGGCGGCGGCTTCGCTGGCGGGGAAGTCACCACGCTTGTAGCCCAGGCCGGCGAAACATTCCTGCTCGTGAAGGCTCAGCGGGTAGTAAATAGCATGGCCGACGCCCTTGTCCTTGAGATGCGCCTGCAACTCGTCACGCCGCGCCGCGCGAATGACGTACTGGTTGTAGATACTCTGGTTGTGCTCGGCGATAACCGGCGTGGTGACCTCATCGACTTCCGCGAAGAGTTTGTCGTACGTGGCGGCGTTGGCACGTCGGCCCTCGTGCCAACTGTCGAGGTACTTGAGTTTGACGATCAGGCCGGCGGCCTGGATCGTGTCCAGCCGGAAGTTACCTCCCACCCACTTGTGGAAGTACTTTGGCTTGCTGCCGTGGTTGCGGCACTGGCGGAGCTTCTCGCCGAGGTCGGCGTCCTGCGTGACGACCATGCCGCCGTCGCCGAGACCTCCGAGGTTCTTGCTGGGGAAGAAGCTGAAACAGCCCGTCGTGCCCAGGCTGCCGGCGGGCTTGCCCTTGTACGTCGCGCCGATGGCCTGGGCGGCGTCTTCGATGACGGCCAGGTTGTGCTTGCCGGCGACGTCGAGGATGGGGTCCATGTCGGCACACTGCCCGAAGAGATGCACGGGCATGATGGCCTTGGTATTCTCGGTGACGGCGGCTTCGATCTGGGCCGGGGCCATGTTAAATGTCACCGGGTCGATGTCGACAAAGACCGGCCTGGCCCCGACGCGCCAGATGCTGCCGGCCGTGGCGAAGAACGTGTACGGCGTGGTGATGACCTCGGCCGGACCGGGGCAGCTCGCGCCCGTCCGGCAGGCGGGCAGGTCCTCGCCGACCCCCAGCGACATCAGACTGACGATCAGCGCGTCGGTACCGCTGGAGACGCCGATGGCGGCCGCCGTGCCGCAGTATTCATTCACCTTGGCCTCGAGGTCCTTGACGGCCGGGCCGTTAATGAGGTACTGGCTGTCCATGACGTCGGAGATGATCGGCATCATCTCGTCCTTGAGGCTCGCGTACTGTGCTTTCAGATCCAGAAGCGGAACGTTCATTCAGATTTTCCTTTCGATAGTATTACCAGATCGCCAGCTCTGTGTACCGGGCGATCATCCCGGCGACTTAGGCACACCGGCCCTTGCCGACGCCCTTTTGCCCATTATCGCCAGCCAGCAGACCCTCAAAGGACAGGTCCTCATTGAGGTCCGGCCCATGAAGGCCATAGGGGGGACACCTCGATGTTATTCAGTTGCTCGGCGGTACCCGCTGCCAAGCGAGGGTTGCCTGCCACCGGAAAACGCAAGTCAAGCCCGCTCTGCATCTAGATAACAACATGACCGACCCGGTACCCGGCCGAGGCTACTTTGTCAATCAAGGTACTCATGCCGTTCATAATCTACTGCGTCTTGAACTCGTCGTAGCTCCTCTCGCCCTTGCTGAGCTCCTCGGGCAGGGGTGATTCTTCGTCGAGATCGAGGCAGCGCAGGGCGCCGTCGGTCTCCTGGTATCGATACCCGCTTTCCGGGCAGGTCATCACGCCGTCGGCGTCCGGGTCGGTCAGGCGATGGCCGTGGCGACTCATCCAGCCGTGCTGCCGGGCCGGCACGCCCACCACCAACGCGTAGTCCGGCACGTCCCGGGCCACGACGGCCCCGGCGGCGACGAAGGCGTATCGCCCGATCGTCGTGCCGCAGACGATCGTTGCGTTGGCGCCGACGGTCGCGCCGCGCCGCAGCGTGGTCTGCTCGTAAAGGCTGTGGCGCACGACCTGGCTGCGCGGATTGGTGACGTTGGTCAGCACGCAGCTCGGCCCGAGGAATACGTCGTCCTCGACCACCGTGCCCGTGTAGATCGCCACGTTGTTCTGTACCTTGACGTTGTTGCCGACCGTCACGCCGCCGGCGACCATCGTATTCTGCCCGAAAATGCAGCGCTCGCCGATTGTCGCATCGGACATCACGTGCGCGAAGTGCCAGATCTTCGTGCCCGCGCCGATCTCGGCACCCTCGTCGACGTAGGCGCTTTCATGAACGAAGTAATCGCGCTCAGTCATTGCCGCCCCCGTTCTTCAGGTCGATCAGCACGCCGCCCTGCCGCAGCGACTCGCCGCCCGCCTCGAGAACCTTCACCACCCGCAGGCCGTCCTGGCCGTCGCTGCGCGGCGTGGTGTCGTTCTCGATGCAGTCGATGAAATGCTCGCACTCGGTCCGAAGCGGCTCGCCGCCGGCGATCTTCGGGATCAGAATATCGCCCGTCCGAAGCGTCACCGCCTCGACGTAATTGTCCACGCTCTTGATCTCCGCGCCCTTGTCGTACACGCGGACCTTCTCGGCCGCCTCCATATCGTCGAAGACCATCATTTTCTGCGTGCCGACCAGCGTCATCCGCCGGATCTTGTGCGGGTCCAGCCACGAAACGTGAATGTGCGCCATCTTGCCGTCTGCGAACTTCAGCGTCGCGAAGACCACGTCCTCCACGCCGTTGCGGAGGTAGTCGTGTCCGCTGGCCGTCACGCTCACCGGCTCGGCGTCGAACAGGTAGCACGCGACGGAAATATCGTGCGGGGCAAGCGACCACCAGGCATTCTCCGCCTCGCGAACGATGCCGAGATTCACGCGCTGGAAATACAGGTACAGCGGGTCGCCCACCGTGCCATCGCCGATGCGGTCCTTCAGGTAGTTCACGGCCGGATGGTATTCCAGAAGGTGTCCCACCATCAGCTTCACGCCCTTGGCCTCGGCGGTGGACACCAGGTCCTTCGCGTCGGCCGACGAGAGCGTCAGTGGCTTCTCGACATAGACGTGCTTGCCCGCCTCCAGCGCCTGCTTGGCCAGCTTATGGTGCAACGGTGCATCGACCGCCACAACGACCGCCGTGACCGATTCATCCGCCAGCGCTGCCGCAAAATCGTCGGTGACGGTGGCATCGGGATACAACGACGCCATCGTCGACCGGATGGAGTCGTTCAGGTCGCAAACGTACTTCAATTCTACCGATGGAATCGCCGCGAAGTTGCGTACGAGGTTCTTGCCCCAGTGTCCCGCGCCTGTCACTGCAATGCCCTGCATCATGGTCTCCTTCCGTGTCGTACCAAGTGTGGGCCGCCAGTCTCGCACAACCTATGGTCAGTGTCCAGACGATATTCTGCAGACTTCGCCACGAAACCAGGCTGCGGGAAGCCCCGCCGCCTGATGCGATGCGCCTATGTTCGAGCCCGTTCGCCGAGCCCATTACTCGCTGTAGCTGGTAGGGTCTTCCCCGTTTTCGACCATCACAATCTTGCGAACGCGTCGCTCGTGCCGGCCCGAGCCCTCGAACGTCTCGCTCAGCCAACTGGCCACGATCCGGCGCATCAGTTCGTCGCCCATGACGTCACTGGCCAGACAGAGCACGTTGGCGTTGTTGTGGCGCCGGGACATCTGGGCCGACAGTTCGTCGTGACAGAGTGCGGCCCGTATGCCTTTAAGCTTGTTGGCCGTGATACACATGCCGATCCCGCTGCCGCAGATCAGCACGGCGCGGTCAGCTTCGCCGGCGGCGACGGCCTTCGCACCGCGCCACGCGAGGTCCGTGTAGTCGCAGCTCTTCGTGCTGTTCGTGCCGCAGTCGATGAACTCGTGGCCCATCTCGCCGAGCAGGACGACGATCTTCTCCTTGGCTGCGTGGCCACGGTGGTCGGCGGCAATGGCGATTTTCATAGCGTTCCTTCTGCGATTCGTCGGTCGATGGCCTGGGCAACATTCTCGGCCGTTCGGTCATAGATGTCGGCCCCACCTCCCACGGGGTCGGGCAGGTCACCGCGAACGTCCAACAGATGCACGCGCGACGCCGCCTCGGCCGCCAGACGACGGACCTCGGCTCGGTGAAACTCTGTCATGCAGAATACCACGTCGCACGACTTTATCAACTCCGGCGTTGCTTTCCGGCTGGCATGCGAGGCGATATCCGCCCCAAATCTCTTCGCTGCCGAAACGGCCTCCGGGGTAGCGCAACTGGCCGGGTGCGCGAAAAGCCCCGCCGAGACGATCTCGACCCCCCGGTCCTTCATCTGGCCGACATCGCAACCGAGGCGTTCGGCGATTTTCGTGCGGGCAATGCCGGCCGCCATCGGACTGCGACACGTATTGCCCGTGCAAACAAAACCAATCCGCCGTCCAGCCATTTTCGCGATAATACGGTCGTCGTACACGCCCTCCCGCAAGACCTCCCAATCGTTGCCATCGACGCGCACGATCGTGCTGTCCTTGCCGTGACGCGTCGGGCCCGAATCAATCAGCACGTCGATCAGTCCGCCGAGGGCAGCCATCACATCCTCACCGGTTCGCGGCGAGGGGCCCCCGGCCGGGTTGGCGCTGGGGGCCACCACCGGTCCGTCGACATCGGCGAGCATGGCCCTGGCGACAGGCTCGTCCGGGCAGCGCAGGCCGATCACGCCGTCGAGCGTCAACGCTTCGAGAAGCCCCTTGTGCGTCCGAAGGGACGCATCGGCCAGCTCGCCGCCCGTTTCCATCAGCACCGTCACCGGCCCGGGCCAGGCGTGGGACATCAGCCAGTTCGCCCGTAGCGGGATGTGGTCCACGTACCGCCGCACCTCGGCCGGCGAGGCCATGTGAACGCTGAAGGGATCCTTCGGACGGGACTTGAGTTTGCGAAGCCGCGCCATCGTCGCCGCGTCGGTCGCCAGGGCCGCGATGCCGTAAACCGTCTCGGTGGCAAAGCCGACCAGCTTCCCCGCGCGCAGCGCCTCGGCGCCCTCGGCCGCCGCGGCCCGAACGCTGTCGACATCGTCGCGCGATCCAACTGTAATCACTCGTGTACTCATGCTCAGCGAATCATAGCCGCTCGCCGCAAACCTGACAACCGTCGGCACTCGACGGGGACCGTAACACGGTGCCCCTGACGACTCACGTCATTGAAGCGTAGAACTACGTAGGCAAATTCTGCCAAGCATCCAGGTACTCACGGCTTCTGCGAGACCACGAAGAGACAGGTATGAGGCATGTCCCTGACACCTAACACGAGGGATGCGGTGTGATACACAATAGCCGGATCCTTCACCTCAGGGTTCTACATTCCGTTTTGGATATCGGTCATTTCCCCGGCCGGGTCGCACGCAACAGCTCGCGGGCCGTCGCCGCGACGGGCGATTCGCGATAGTTCTCGACGATCCGCTCCAACGCCCGGACGGCCTGGTCGGGCTGCTTGAGCTTGATTCGGGCCGTCGCCGCCTCCAGCAGCAGTTCCGGCGCGTAGCTGCTGCGGGGATTGGCTCCCACGAGTACCTCCGCCAGCCGGGCCGCACCCACCCACTGCTTGCGAGCCACGGCCAGCCGCACCCGCAGCAACGTCAGATATCCGTCGAGCTTGTCGACCGGCAGGGCCAACGCCCACGCATCGAGCGCCTCGCCGGCGGCGTCGAACTCCTTGCGCCGCAGATAGTCCTCGGCCTTGCGAGCGAAATCGCCGCGGGCGATCGCCGGATGCTTCTTCGCCTTCTCGTCAACCACGCCGGCGGCCTCGTAGGCGCGTCGAGCCTCGGCGCACCGGCCCTTCGCCCGCCAGACGTCGCCGCGACCGATCCGCGCCCGCCGGACGGCAGGGTCGTCGGTCTGCTTCGCGTAGACTCCAATCGTCTGCTCGTAGAGCGCCATCGCCTCGTCCGGATCGTCCAGTCGCTCAAGATAGACCGCTGCCGCCCGCACCAGCATGTCGGCCGAGGCGCCGGGGTCCTTGCTCAGCCGCGAGCCCTTGCGGTACGCGTAGGCGGCCTGCTTGGCGTCACCGCGCTTCAGCAGCCAGTCCGCCAGGATCGGCACGACCTCGCGGACGTCCCGCGGGTCCGCCTGGCCGCGTGCGATAAACGCCCGGCCGGCCTTCAGCACGTTACCGCCCTGCTTGACGCGGTCGAACAGCCGGACCGCCTCGGCGTTGGCGGCGGCCGGCAGCGCTCGCAGGTTGCAGGCGGCAACGGCCTTGGCATACGGCACCAGTTTGTCAAGCTTGCGGCTGGTCACCTCGTCCCAGCGACGATCGATCCGCAGCGTGTGCTGCCGACCCGCCGCCGGAATGCCGCCCCGCCCCTGCAGGCGGATCGTGTACTCGCCGGGTTCGAGGAAGACATGCTCGACCGTCTCGCCGATGGCACGCTGCTTGTCGCCGAACTGCCACTCCCAGAGAATCTTGCCGCTGGCCTTGCCGGTGTGCATCGCCTTGAACACCCGCCGCTGGTAGTACCGGTTGGCCATGAAGGCCTCGCCGGCCTCGACGACCTCGAAGTCCACGCTCACCGACTTGCCGTAGTCTTCCGTCGGACCGGCCGTCGCCTGGAAGACCGGCGCGAACGCCTTGGGCGCGATCGGCGCGACCTTCTCGGCGCCGGGCGGCTTCCAGCCGACAATGACGATCGGATTGCTCCACGGGTTCACGTGGATCAACTCCACTTCCGCCAGGCCCTTTTTGAGTGTGACGGCCTTGCTGCGGCGGTGGCGCGGCCCGTGCCAGCCGAAATTGCCCACCAGGTCCTTGCCGTCAACCCTAAGGCCGGAGGCACAATGGCTCTGCAGCATGAAGAGGTACTCGCCGTCGGCGGGCACAACCAGCCAGCCGACCAGTTGACTGACGATGCGGTCCTGCGGGCCGAAGGGGTTGTGGCCGATAAACATGCGCTCGCGGATGCCCCCGCCGATGAGCGGCTTCTTGCGGGCGCGGTCGAAGACGCTCCTGAATTCCCGGGCGTTGTTAGCCCGGCCGCCCGGGTACGGCCAGGTCCGCATGAACACGCCGCGACGGATATCGAGCGAACGCTTCCCGCCCTTGGGGCCCATCGGCTCGCCGGCGTTGGGGTTGCCGAAGTAGACCTTGTAGTCGGTCAGTGTCGCCCGGATGGCGAAGGCCACCGTCAGCCGATCGCCCACTCCGGCGGCGACGATCTCACGCGGCATGTCCGTGCCGTCGGCGGCAATGACCCGCACGTCGCGTCCGTCGGGCCTGGCCTTGCCCCCGTGCAAGAACGTCACGACGGCAATGTCATCGCCCGGCAGGCCGGTCGGCTTGAGGTCGTTGACCTTCACGTCCCGACGCTGCCGCCAGGCGTCGTTCCACCAGCCCTGGCCCGTCGCCGGCGCGCAGTACAGCAGCAGCAGAACCGGCAGGATCGGCAGACGTTGGATTGCGCGTGGCGGCATGGGCATCTGGCTGTGTCGTTGTGGCCGGTGCGGCGACTGTGCTAGCATAACGCATGAACCCGCAATGTATGGAGGAATCTTTGCCGCATGAAATACCAGGCCGTGATCCTTGACATGGACGGCACGCTGATCGAGCCGTTGCTGGACTTCGCGCAAATCCGCGCGGACCTCGACATTGCATCGAACGTGGACATCCTGGAAGGCCTCGACGCCATGTCGCCCGAGGCTCGTCGCGCCGGCCACGCGCGTCTGCTGGCGCACGAACTGCAGGCCGCCCGCGAGGCGAAGCTTCTGGACGGCGCGGTGGACATCATGGCCACGACGCGACGGGCGCACCTACCGACCGCCTTGCTGACGCGCAACACGCGACGGGCCGCCGAGATCGTTCTGAGGCGGTTCCCCGCCCTCCAGTTCGACCATGTCCGCTGCCGGGAGGATGGCATCATCAAGCCCGAGCCGAACGGCGTGCTGGCCTGCTGCAAGGCACTCGAGGCCGAGCCGGCGGCCACGCTCTGTGTCGGCGATTTCGAGTATGATATGATCGCCGCCAATGCCGCCGGGGCCGTCAGCGTGGCCGTCGTACCCGGCTCGAAGCCCGCCTGGGCCGACGAGGCCGACCACGTCGTGACGTCGCTGAGTGATGTGACCGGCCTGCTGAACATTGAATGAGCACGGAGTCCACAGATTGCACAGATAGCACAGATTCAGAAAAACGAACACGAATGACACGACGAAGACGAATGGGACGAAAATCGTAAGGCGAGCAACGTATGCCAGCGGGCTTGTTGCTGGCTGGCCATCGGCAGAATCATTCGATGCATTCGATATCTTCGTGCCATTCGAGTTCTCTTCCGCCGCTGCCAGCAATCTGGGACATCTGTGTAATCCGTGGACGAGTATCTACATTGGAGACGTAATGGCCTCGTTGCCGCTGGCGAACATCCTGCATCATAAGCTCCGAAGCCTGCTGTCGGCGATCGGCATCGGCATCGGCGTGTGCATGCTCGTCACGCTCAGCGGCCTGGCCGACGGCAGCCTCTTTGAGATCGCCGAACGCATGGAAAGCGTTAACGCCGATCTCATCGTCGTGCCGCGCGGGCTCGCCGACGACACCGTCACCTTCAGCGGCGTGGGCCTCAGTGAGAGACTCGGCGACTACATTCGCGAGGCCTTCCCCGACCGCATCCGCCGGGCCGTGCCCGTCTTCACCTGGTCCATGAGCGTCGGCGGCGAGGCCCATCGGGTCACGGCCGTCCAGCCAGGCGACTGGGACGTGCTGACCAACAACGCCCCGATCAGCGAGGGGCGCATCTTCGATCCGGACGGAACGTTTGCGGCATGGCTGCAGCGGCGGCTGCTCTCGCCGGAGGCAGCGGGTGTAGCCCCGACGGCCGACGACCTCCGCGCCCACGGCGGGCTGGAACTGGTCATCGACAGCCGCCTGGCCGCACGGGCGAAGCTTGGCGTGGGCGACACCGTCGAATCCAACGACCACACGTGGACGATCGTGGGCATCACGCCGGCCGGCGTGATCACCCGGGTGCTGATGCCACTGCGGACGGCGCAGTACCTCTTTGGCACGGGCGACATCACCAAGTGTACGATGATCTTCCTGAACCTCGCCAACGGGGCCGACCCCGCCAGTACCCGCCAGGCCGTCGCCGAAGACATCGGCCAGGACGTCATCTTCGTCAGCAGCTACCGCGACATGCTCGCCAGCCGCTGGGCGCCGATGTTCACGTATGTCAACATCGTCAACACCGTCGCCCTGATGATCGCCTTCCTGTTCGCAATGACCACGCTGTACACGATGGTGCTGGAACGCACGCGTGACATCGCCATCCTGAAAAGCTGCGGCGCCGGACGGGCCTTCGTGATCTGGCAGATCGTCGCCGAAGGACTCCTGTTGACTGCCTCGGGCATGGTCATCGGCCTGGCCCTCAGCGCGATGGCCGACTGGGCCGTCGAACGATACACGCTGCTGACCATCGACATCAGCCCGCGATGGATCGGCATGGCCACCCTGGCCGCCCTGGCCGGCGCGATCGCCAGCAGCCTCTACCCAGCCTGGCGAGCCACCCGCGTCGACATGGCCGAGGTGCTGACGTACGAGTAGCAAAGAGTTCACCGATTGCACAGAGCACACAGATTCAGAAGAGCGAACGTCTTGCTCCGTTTTTGCGGTCTTCGCGAAATCTGTGACATCTGTGTCATCTGTGGATGCATTGAACCATGACCAACAGTGACAACATCCTGGAAGCCAGCGGCATTGTCAAAGCCTACGGCCGCGGCGAGACGCGCACGGAGGTTCTGCGTGGGCTGAACCTGTCCGTTCGAGCCGGCGAGTTCCTGGTCGTCATGGGCCCCAGCGGCTGCGGCAAGAGCACGCTGCTGCACATCCTGGGTCTGATGGGCCGGCCGCACGCGGGGACGGTGACCTTCGGGGGCAAGGTCGTCGGCGACGGGGATGCCGAACGCAACGCCGTGCGGCGCGAGCAGATCGGCTTTGTCTTCCAGCGGTTTAACCTCCTGAGCGTGCTCAGCGCCGTCGACAACGTCCGTATCAGCCTGAAGGTACGAGGCCGGGCGGACGTCAACGGTCGTGTCGAGCAACTCATGGACCTGCTGGGCGTGACACACGTCGCCCGCCGCAAGCCGGGCCGAATGAGCATCGGCGAGCAGCAGCGGGTGGCCGTCGTGCGGGCGCTGGCCCACGAGCCGGCCCTGCTGCTGGCGGATGAACCGACCGGCAATCTCGACTCGGCCAGCAGCGATGCACTGCTCGACCTGCTGCGGAAGATCAACCGCGACAGCGGCCAGACAATCGTCATGATTACCCACTCCGTCGATGCGGCCGGGCGGGCTGATCGCATCCTGCACATGAAAGATGGGCAGCTCCGTGAGCAATCCTGACCCCCTGCCATCTGTCCCGGGCGACAACGTCTGCGTCGTGCGATGGTTCACCGTCTTCTCGGCGCTCTGGCTCGCTGCCCTGGGGATACTGGTAGCGTTGCTCAGCCGGACCGATATCGGCTGGAGCGGCTCGTGGGGGACGTTCCTGGAGTCGCTGGACAGCACGCCGGCAGCGATCAAGCTGCTGGTCTTCGGCCTGTACATCTCCCTGTGCTGCACGTTCCTGCCGCTGCCGACCGGGCCGATGGTGGCACTGGTGTCGCTGCAGCAGTCAGCCGTCGGCGACAGCATCGCCAGCACAACGCTGCTGGTCGCGACTGTCGGCGCCCTGGCCAGCACGTTGGCAAACCTCAACGACTACCACGCCTTCACGCTGCTGCTGCGGAACCACAAGGTCGCGAAGGTGCGCGATACGACCTTCTACGACAAGGCCGCCACGTGGTTTCACAAGTCTCCCTTTGTGATCCTGATCGTTTTCAATATCATTCCGATACCGGTCGACGTGATCCGCATGCTGGCCACGACCGCACGCTACCCGCGATGGCCCTTCGCCGCAGCGAACTTCATCGGTCGGATAATCCGCTACGGCGTGATCGCCGCGGTGACCTACGCCCTCGGCGAGACGTACGGCTGGCTGTCGGTCGTCGTGCTGCTGGGCGTAGCCGTCGCACTGGGCATCTACCGCGTGCTGCCCGGCCTGACTCGGACACCGAGCCGGGGGAAACCGGACAACGAAAGAGAGACCTCCACATGAAATCCCTGCTGACGATCATACTGGCCGCCCTGCTGACCGCCGCACTCGCAGCCTGCGGTGACGAGGCCGACCAGCCCCCCGCCGCCGACAACGGCGACGCGCCCAAACTCCCGCCGTCGGTCGCCCTGCCGAAGAACGAAGCGGCGGAGGAGGGGGCGCCCGTCGACGAACCGGCCGACGAGCAGACGCCGCCCGCGGCCAAGCCGGACGCGCCCGCCTACGACGATGAATCACCCGCGCCCGACGGCAAGCCGCCCGCCGGCGAAGAACCGGCCGAGCAAGCGACTGGCCACGAGGCCGCGGCGGACGAACGGCCTGACAGCCAGCCTGACGAGCCGGCCAAGGCCGAGACGCCCGCCGATATCTCGCCGCAGGCCCGGTCGGTCCTCGAACGCCTCGAAGCCGCTGGCGACGACTACCGCGCCGTCAAGGCCGACGTGACCTACGTGGTCGAAAACCGGCTGACCGGCGACGTCGAGACGCGCAACGGCTGGGTCGCCTACCAGCAGTCGACCGACGAGCAGCCCGCCCGTTTCCGCGTGTCATTCGACACGCTCAAGCTCGGCGACGGCCGACGGACCAAGCAGCAGGTCGACTACATCTTCAACGGCCAATGGCTGACCGTCGCGCGCCACAATCTCAAGTCGCTCACGCGGTATCAGGTCGCCACGGAGGGCCAGCGCGTCGAACCGTTGCGCATCGGCAAGGGCCCCTTCCCCGTGCCGTTCGGCCAGAAGGCCGACGAGGTCGCGACGTACCTCCGCGCGGAACTGAAGACGCCCGGCAATGACGCACCCGACGGCAGCGACCACCTGCTGCTCACGCCGCGCAAGAACCACCGCCGCGACGTGAACTTCAAGACGCTCGACCTGTGGGTCAGCCGCGACAGCAACCTGCCTGTGAAGGTCCGAACCGCCGACGACAGCCACAACGTCACGACTGTCGCCTTCGAGGACATCCAGACGCAGGCCGAACTTGAACCCACGTGGTTCACGTTCGACAAACCCGCCGGTTGGAGCGTCCAGGTCGAACCGCTCAAGTAGAGACGCCTCACACGCAGACGAACGACGATTCCCTCATCCCGAGACTCCGAATGTTCGATATAGATACAGGCGGCGTGGTCTGCGCCGACCGGACGGGCGAGGTGCTTTTTCATGATACATCGAACCGGGCGCGACATCGTTCATCGCTGGCAGGGCAATCCTCTCATCTCGATTCAGTCACTGGGCTTCCGCATCGCCGATATCCGCAACGCCACCGTCGCCCCACTGAACGGCGAGACGATCATGCTGATCACGATGGAAAGCCTCCAAGGCTACAGTCTTATCTACAAGGCCGTCAGCGAGGACGGAATACACTTCTCGGTCCACCCCGAGCCGCTGATGAACCTGCCGACGGAAGGCCCACGAGCGCTGTACGAAGGTTACGGCCAGCGGGACCCGCGTATCACGCGACTGGACCAGACATACTACATCAGCTACATCGCCGACGGCAAGCGGGGCCTGCGGCTGGCGCTGGCGAAGACAGACGACTTCGAGGACATCGAGTTTGTCGGCTACGTCACGCAACCGGACGTCAAGAACGGGCTGCTGTTCCCACAAAAGATCGACGGGCGCTACGCCCTGCTCAAACGGCCCTCCGGCGGGGATATCTGGATCAGCTACAGCGACGACCTGGAATTCTGGGGCGACGAGCGCGTGGTGATGACTAAACGCGGCGGCCACTGGGACGCCAGCCGCATCGGCGGCTCGGCCGTGCCGATCCTCATCGACAAGGGCTGGCTGCTGATTTACTACGGCATCAAGGAGACCTCCGCTGCGCCGCTCTGCCGGCTGGGCGCAGCGATTCTTGACCGCGACGACCCGTCCCAAGTCGTCGCCCGCAGCAATATTCCGATCCTCTCGCCGCGCGAACGCTACGAGCGGATCGGCGACGTACCGAATGTGGTCTTCAGTTGCGGAGCCGTCCTGCACGAGGACGAGGACGAGTTGTGGATCTACTACGGCGGCAGCGACAGTTGCATCTGCCTCGGCACGACGCCGGTCAAGGACGTGGTGGAATTCTGTATCGCATCGACGGTGGTGGAGAAATTCCTCGCCGACGAAGCCGATCGGGCCGCCCGTCAGCAGGCCGAGCAGCAACGCGAAAGGAACACCCGCGAACACCGCGAACGCAAGCGCAAGCAGGCCTCCACGCCGCGAGCGGGCACGCACGAGCCGGCTGAAGAAAAGGGCAAACGCCATGAACGCCGCAAGCGGCAGCACCAGGCCGACGAGCCCGAAACGCCCAAGCCGCCGAAGGAGCAGAAGTAGCCATGGCCATGCGAATCGGACGCGATCTGCTGCACCGCTGGGGACGCAACCCCATCCTGACGATTGAGGACATCCCCTACCGCTGCAATACGGTCTTTAACGGCACGCCGGTGAAGGTCGGCGAGGAGTACCTCATGATCCTCCGCATTGAGGGCCAGCAGGGCTACTCGTTCTTCGCTCTCGCGCGCAGCGGCGACGGCCTGCACTTCGAGGTCGAGCCGACGCCCTGCCTCATGCCTTCCAACGTCGAACCGTGGAAGTCGTGGGAAGAAAACGGCATCGAGGACCCTCGGCTGACGGTCATCGACGGCGAATACTACATCATGTACACCGCCGTCAGCCGGTACGGCCACTGCATCGCCCTGGCGAAAACCGGGGACTTCGAGCACTTCGAGCGGATGGCGATTGTCTCCGAGCCGGGCAACAAGGACGGCGTACTGTTTCCCGAGACAGTCAACGGCCTGTATGCCCGCCTCGACCGCCCGTTCGGGCACGATATCGGCTCGGTGTGGATAAGTTACTCGCCGGACCTGATCCACTGGGGCAAAAGCGAGTTCTGCTTTGCCCCGCGGGCGCGGTTCTGGGATGCCTATCGCGTGGGCGCCTCAGCCCCGCCGATCCGCACGGAGCAGGGCTGGCTGGAGATTTACCACGGCGTCAAGTGGACCTCGGCCGGACCGATCTACCGGATGGGCACGGTGATGCTGGACCTGGACGATCCGGCCCATGTGCTGGGGCGCTGCCTCTCGCCGCTGCTGAGCCCACGGGAGGACTACGAACGCATCGGTGACGTAGGTAACGTGGTCTTCGCCTGCGGCGCCATCGTCGAGCCGGACAAGGAAGTCAAAATCTACTACGGGGCGGCCGACACGTCGATCTGCGTGGCCACGGCCAGTCTTGACGAGATCATTGAATCATGCTTCGAATGCTTGGAAGAAGGCGTGGAGGCCTGATCCTCACCGCAAGGCACCCCGGCAACCAACATGCCGCGCCTTCAAGCCTTCCAGGCCGGACGACCCACCGGTTCTGGCCCGGCCAGTGCCGCGGCAACGATTATGAAACCATTCTGGCTGCGAGGGCAGCGGCCGTCACGTGACACCGACAGCACCGTGACACGTCGAACCGCCTCAAGCGGGCGATGGCCGTGTGATCGGACAATCGCACATCGTGGCGACAAGACACGTTGTCCGCTGGGACCTCTTGCTCTGCGCCTCTGCCTGGGGGATCTCAAGGAGCCCTGCCAGCAGCAGCCGACCTCCTTCCCATCGACTGGCCGACGGCGATACGCGCGTGCAATCGCAGCGCTGCTGCTGCTATACTCCGTCCTTTCGACCCCACAATGAAAGGACCACGATGAGTACGGCGACGATCAAGACAAACAGAGGCGAGATCAACCTCAAGCTCTTCGACAACGAGGCCCCCAAGACGGTCGGCAACTTCGTGAAACTGGCGAAGAATGGTTTTTACGACGGTCTGGAGTTCCACCGCGTGATCGATAACTTCATGATCCAAGGCGGCTGCCCGGAGGGCACGGGCATGGGCGGCCCGGGCTACACGTTTGACGACGAACCCTCGGCCCTCAAGCTCAAGCACGCCACGCCGGGCATCCTCTCGATGGCCAACGCCGGCCCGAACACCAACGGCTCGCAGTTCTTCATCACGCACGTGGCCACGCCGCACCTCGACGGCAAGCACGCCGTTTTCGGTGAGGTCGCCGACGAAGCCAGCATGGACGTGGTCAACTCCATCGCCCAGGGCGACACGATGGAATCGGTGACCATCAGCGAGTAACTGGACGAGCGACACGACAAGGCCGCGCGGGCTCTTCAGCATGTGGAATGGAAGAGCCCGCCGACGGCTTCGCTGTCGGCCAGGGCGTTGTATGTCTCGACGCCTTTGGGGGTTGGCAGGACTTCGTACCACACGCCGGCGGCATCGAGGGCCTCGCGGGCGCCGATGGAGACGCTCAGACGCTCGTTCTGGCCGGTGCTGAGGACCACATGCGTCGCGCCGTGATCCAGCAGCGTCTGCACGTCAGCGGGCTGGATGCCCGCCTCGTGACTCGTCCCCGAGCGGTTCCAGTCCCACGGCTCGGCCCCGCCGGGGTAGACGATGAAGTCCTTGCCCGGGCCGACGCCCTCAACGTCCATCTCGCCCCATTGCAGGCTGTTGATGTATGGCGACTGGCTCATGGTTCAAACTCCTTCCTCCAGAAGTATACGCCCGAACTGCACCCGCGGACGACCCCGGCATTCGACCCGGGAGCCGGGCGGAAAAATTCCATCCGGCCGGACATTTGCCATAGCGACGCCGGAGACATCCGCGCGGTAGAATACGGGACTGGCGGCCAGGCCGTCGTTCGGCCGGGCGGTGTTCGTCCGACCGAAGCAAGCAGCACCTGCCGCCACGGAGAACCACGCCCCATGCCAACGACGTCTCCCCGGCCGAAAAGGTCGCGCGTTTGCCCGCACACCAATGGAATGCGACAGGAACGGTCCCTCCCGAGGCGCAATGGATTTGCCCAAGCCTTCGATAGCATGCTCGCCGAATACGGCCCAGGTCCGGCGTGCCTCGATACGCACTGGGAATTCGGCGACGAGGACGCCGCCGACCGCGACGTTGTGCTGCGCGAACTGCCCTGCGGACTGGCCCACGAACTGGCCGACAGCGAGCTGACGACCGACCGGCTGCACGGGAGGCTGAGCTTCTCGGCGTTCATGCTGACCTGCCTGGACCGCCTGCGACACGGGAAGAAAAAATGATCTTCAGCGGCGATTTCCGGTTGACGAATCTCGATATGGCGGTATAGTAGCTTTTGCTCGCCTGCGAAGGCTTCTTGCCTTGGCAGGCCCAAATGCTCTGCTCAAAACACGAAATGAACTGTTATCGCTTTTTGCGGTGACGTTGAGGGCATGTTCTATGCTCAAAGGACATGACGGAGGAGTTTGTGAATTGCTCAACTCCACGCCGCCCTCCCGGCTGCGTTGTCATTCCCCGGCATGGTTCAGGCCCCGGACGTCCGCCGAATAGTGTGATATGTGCGATGGCTGCTCTGCCGGCGGCCCTCGCGGACAACTGAACACAGGTATATGGTCTGCTCAGCCATAACGTCGGTGCCGATTTTTCGGCCCGATGGCCTGAACGACCTCTGCTCGCCTCCAAAAGGATCTTCCAGAGTGCGGAAGATGCCCCCGCAGCCGCTAGGGCTTCACGCCGGGCCAATGCAGCGATCGCAAAGGCAATGCAAATGCTGACTGGCTAATCGTTTGCACACGCGTCGACGCTTTGCTCGGCGTCGCCCGCTGACGGTCTGCCAGGCAGTCGGCCTGAGGGCTTCTGCTCTGCTCAACTGCGAGACTGAGACGCTCGATGTGCGCGACCGGCTTGCCCGGCCCGCCGCACGCCGCGGGAAAGATCCCGCGCCGAAGCCGGGCCACGCAGTCAGCAGATCGCATACGCCGAATAGACACAAACTTTTGCTCCGCATATGGTTGCGGAGCGCACGGATGACCAGTGTGGCGACGGATGCCATGTTGTTTCGAACGGCAAATGCTCAGCTGTTCGAAGAAAATCTGAACCGGCAGTCACCCGGGCCGTGTGGTGCGGCCGGGGCAAGGAACCCAAAAGAGGATCTTACTGCCAAACTGCTCAGCTCATCGTTTGATGTGCTACATGCTCAAGAGGAGACAATGATGAAGAACCTGCTCACACTCAAAACCCTCGTTGCTGTTGCTGCTGTCCTGATGGTTGGCTCGATCGCACCGGCCGATACTATCCAGGAAATTATAGATGGCGGCAATAGCGTGACTTACGACAATCTTGTTTTCAGCGATTTCTCGGTTTCCGGCGCGACCGACAGCCTCGCCGGCGTCAATGCCGGCAATGTCGACGTGAATTTCGTCGTCAGCGGCGAGCAGGTCACCCTCGAATTCTCGCCCAACGAGTCCTACGGCTCGGCGTGGACCAACAGTGCCCTGAGTTTCGGCGGCAGCTTCGTGGTCAACTACATCGTCACGGCCATCAACGCCGATGAAATTGACGCCACCGGCATGGGCCTGGACAGCGCGACCGCCAGCGCAACATCCTACGCCAAGGCCGCCAGCGACCTCTACGCCGACGCCGGCGGGACGCAACTTGCCGGCCAGACGTCCGTGCAGACGGGCATGGCGAGTCTTTTCGGCAGCGAAAAACTGTCCGGTTATTCCAGCTTTAACCCTTCTGAGGACGTACTTTACGCCGAATCGACAGTCTCGGTCCTGGCGATGAACGGCACCTCGGCCGGCATCGGGCAGTTCAGCCAGAGCTACGAAGCCGTCCCCGAGCCAGGTACGCTGGGTGTGATGGGCATCGGTGCCCTGGGCATGATGATCGCCCGCCGCCGCAAGGGCCGCAAGACCGCATAACCGGACATGAAAACGTCCACCAAACCCCGGTTGGCCAGTGGGCTGACCGGGGTTTTCCATGCGCCGACGAAGATTTTCGTGGCAATTGTGTTCGCGGAAAAAGGCCCGTATTCACTGGCTATACTTCACCTTTTGCGTGCGTCGCCCAACCGCCGACAGAAAAAATATGAGATTCTGCCTTGACGAATGTCGGTTATCGGGGTACAAAAGGAATGCTCACTCCCGGGCGCGGTGCGTCTTGGAGTATCGCACTCTGCTCAAAAGCTTGAAATGACGTGTCACCGACGGCGGTGGCTGTTTAGCATGTTCTGTGCTCGAGAACATGAACGCCGGAGCAAATGCTCAGCTCCGAGGACCGGAAGGTCCGTGCTCATGCCCTCCTGCAGGCCCATGCCGAACTTTGGACAGTCCGCCATCCGTCCGTATACGTCTTCTTGAGGTCTGCTCGCCGGGCGTGCCCGGCCGACAGACGTTTGACAACAAGTATGGTTTGCTCAGCCGTACGGATGTCGGGCGTTGAGGAGCGCCCGAGGATCGTGGCTCATGCTCACAGACGGTAAGACTCCCTCCGGGGAAGCTCCGCGCCGACGTGGTCGCTAGGACCGCGCCCTGCGGAGACCGTCGAACAGCTCGCTGCAGACCTTTGCGGACCTCGCGCCGGGCGATAGGCCTGGCCGGGGAGCTCACCGCGAAGCCTGCCGCACCGCGAGACTCGACTGCTCACCCCCCTCCGTTTGACCGCAAACGCATCGACCGGTCCCTGCAGAGTGGCCGCAACGGTGCGGGTCAGGCCTTCCGTTCGGTAGAGATGGTCAGATTCTCCCATGCATACATATGCATGCCGCGAAGTGACGCACGGCAGACGCGTCACTTCGCGGAAGAATCCAACACCATGCTCACTGCTCAACAACCAAGGCCGACGGACCTCGGAGGTGCATCGGCCGGAGACGGATGACGTTCGAAAAGCCAGAGGAGACGGCGACCGGCTGGAGGTCGCTGCCAAAGAGGAGACTGACAATGAGATTTCTGCTCAACAATCGAATCGTATTGCTGCTGGGCGCGCTGCTCATCGCCCAGGCGGGGCTGGTCGCCGACACGATGGACCCCGATGCCGCAAGCATCCAGGACATCATCGACGGCGGCGCGGGTTACACCGTTGGCAACCTGACATTCACAAACTTCTCCGTCAAAAGCATCACGACCGGCTCGGCCGTCGCCCCCAACGCGGCGGGCATCCTGGCCGATGGCAAGGTGCTGGCCGACGGCCGAGTTCAACTGGACTTCACCGGCTCGTGGACGGCCTACGGACTGGGCTCGGTGGCGGACACAAAGATCCGTTTCATGGTGGCCTGTGATGATGGCGCCAGCATGATCGAAGGCAATGAACTCGGATTGACAAGTGCAAACGTGCGAGGTGACGGCTACGTAGTCATCACGGAGAACGTCTTCGACGGCAACCCCAGTGATGATCCGACCTCGCAGATGATCGGCGATAAGATCGTCGCGAAGTTCTCGGACCGTGCGGTGATGCGGGACTGGGCCGACTTCGAAGGCCAGGAGGTCGTCTGGGTCGAGAAGGACATCTCGGTCGCGGACCTCGGCGGCGAGGACCTGGTGACGTTGTCGCACCTAAGCGGCTTCTATCAGAATTTCACCGTCACGCCCGAGCCGGGCACGATGAGCCTGCTCGGACTGGGAACCCTCGGCCTGCTCGCACGACGCTTCAGACGCAAGCGGTAACGATACGCAGCGACGTCCGGCCGGTCGCTCGCCGGTCGGACCCGCCAGCAACCAACAGCGTTTCCAACAACTCACTGCTCAAACGCTCACTGCTCAAAGAAGGAAAGGTAAACAAACAATGAACGCTCTACTCAAGACTCAAACCACCGCGGCCATCGCAGTTCTCGTCCTGGCGGGCACGCTGGCCAACGCAGACACCATCCAGGATATCGTCGACGGCGGCGGCTCGGTGCAGGTCGGCAACCTGGTCTTCAGCGACTTCTCCGTCGAGCCCATGGCCGTCGGCAACGGCATCAGCCCCGACGCCGGCGAGATCAGCTACACGCTGCTGAACATGGGCGAGAAGGTCGGCATTCGCTTCTCCGGCCCCTGGTTCGCCATGGGAGACGGCAATCTGGCCCTCTCGACGGTTGGCTTCAAGGTCAACGTGGCCCCGGAAGACGCCGACGCCTACGACATCGTCGCAACGACCCTGAACATGCCCTCGCATCCGACGGTCGGCGACGGCGTGGTCAGCATCGTCGAGAACGTCCACAACAGCGATCCGGACGTCCAGTCCAACAGCATCGCCTACCTCGAGAACTACCACAAACCCGGCAATGACGTGCTTGAATCCGACAGCAGAACCTTCGGCCCCGAAGCCGAGCTGTGGGTCCGCAAGAGCATCGTGGTCGCCGGCGGCGGCGACGTCGACATCGCCCAGCTCGGGCAGGTCGGCCAGCTCTTCACGGTCCAGGAAGTGCCCGAACCCGGTACGCTGGGTGTGATGGGCATCGGTGCCCTAGGCATGATGATCGCCCGACGCCGCAAGGCCCGCCGGACAGCATAAGAGAGAGAAACGATGGCCCCCGCCGGCCCCGGACGCCGGCGGGACGCCCTCGCCCGAGTGCGGACATGACAACCGAATCGAGATGCCAAGGAGTCAACGAGCCGACGACGCCGCTCGTCGCAGCGAGAAGCTACAGGACCCCGAAAGGGCAGCCTACGCTCTCCCACCACGAACGGTCAGGCTCACAACTTTACACTCCTCTTTGAGCAGAGAAGTCAACGCGGCTTGCCCGCCGGAATGAGCACCCGGCGGGCGGCCACCTCTTGCCCTCTTGTCGCTCAAACGAGTACCAACTTTACACTCCTCTTTGAGCAGAGAAGTCAACGCGGCTTGCCCGCCGGAATGAGCACCCGGCGGGCGGCCACCTCTTGCCCTCTTGTCGCTCAAACGCGTACCAACTTTACACTCCTCTTTGAGCAGAGAAGTCCGACTGATTGCTCAAATCAGTCCCGCCCCGCCGAATGAGCACCGGCGGGGCTTTCTTTGCGCACAATGAACGCCAGGAGACCCGTTGCGTCGAGTGGCAGAATCGCTAGGATGGTTGCCCGCATCCCCCAAGGATAAGCTATGAAGTGAGCCATCCCGGCTCGGAGTGACGATTCTGACTGTAGTGACACCAGGATCGTACACCCTTACAGCAGGAGAGATCATGCTGCGAGACGAACTGTTCGAGGCCATCAGCGAGTTGCCCGTCATCGACGTGCATAGCCACATCAACCGCGACCACATGCAGGCGACGGGCCTGGATCAGGTGATGTTCTATCACATGCAGATGTACCCGTCGCGGGCGGCCGGTACGCCGGAAGACCGCATGTGGCCGGAACAGAGGAACATCGCCGCCGGCCTGCCGTACGAGGAGTTCCTGCGGGCCTGGCCGAAGACGAAACACAGCGGCTTTGGATGGATGCTGAGGACGATTCTGCGGGACCTCTACGGCTTTGAGAAGGAACTGACGGTTGAGACACTGCCGGAACTTCGCGAGGTTGTCGACGCTCGCCGCACCGATGCGGACTGGCCGAAGCAGGTCTTCGAAAAGTGCAACCTCTCCCGGCTGTGCAGCAGCGTCCTGGACGTCGCGCCGCTGGAACCTGACGCATGGCAACCGCCCATCAGCTTCACCGTCGAGGACGCGCCCAGCAGCGGCAAGCAGGACTTCCTCAACTGGAAGCGACGCCTCGCCGAGATCGGGCGACTCATCGGCCGGGTCTGCGCCAACGTCGACGACCTCCGCGAGGCGACGGCGACCTTCTACGACCGATATGACCGCCACATCGCCGACGGCGGCGTGGTAGTCTCCTGGCTCGGCGGTGAGGCCGACCTCACGCCAGCCTCCGACGCAACCGTCAATCGTGCCATCGCCGAGGTCCGCGACGGCGGCGACGAGACACCCGAGCGTCGCCGCCTGCTGGAAGCAGCCTACACCCGCGCGATCTGCGATGCCATCCGAGGCCGTGCGCGCGTCTTCCAGTTCTGCTACGGCACGCAGTATGTCACGCGGTCGCCGCTGCATTCGCACCCCATCGCCAAGGCCGCTCCGCAGTTCGCCCAGACCTTTCCCTACCTGCTCGGCGAGTACCCGGACCTACACTTCAACCTGCTCAACGGCTTCGAGCCGGACGAGCCGGTCTGGTCCGCCATGGTCCAGGGGTACGGCAATATCTCGCTGGCCAATTTCTGGTGGCAGTGTTTCTACCCCACGGTCATGCACCGTGGCTGGGCCCGGCGGCTGGACATGGTCCCCCTGAGCCGCTTGATCGGCTTCTTCAGCGACGGCTGGTGCGTCGATTACGTCTACGGCCGGCTGACGATGGTCCGGCGGACGCTGGCGAACGTGCTGGCCGAACGGATTGAACGCGGCTATGCCGACCGCCAGGACGCTCTGGAAGTGGCACGGACGATCCTCTTCGACACGCCCCACGAGATCTTCCTCCCCGACGCGGACATCTGATCCCGGCCGCACGTGCCCAGTGCCATGCATTTCCTCCGGGTCAGTCGATACACGCTGCAGTTCTTCGTCAACATCGGCGTGCTGGCGATCTCGGACGGCCAGTTCATCGTCATCCCGTTGCCTCAGTGTGCTAGCCGCCGGCATGTTCGTCTGCATTTCTTCCGACCGTACGCGGACGATCAGCACCGAGAACGAAATGCAGGTCCTTCACGAGGAGCCGCCCGCGATATCCGCGGTGACGAAATGCGCGTCATGGTTGCCGTGGCCAATCCCCCCAACGCCATTTCGCTCGTCCGGAGCACCTACCGCCTCTGCCAGTCGATCGAGCGGCCTCACGCGACACTTATACACATGCTGCCCGCGTACCGTCTCTAAAAGGACTGTAACGCATCCAAGTGCAGAGCCCGCCGGGGATGTCCCGGCGGGCTCTGCGGTTCAAGCCGTATGGTGGTCAGGTTGTCAAGGCGGGGGCGTGCCACTCACGGCGTCGGCACGACCGCCACGCCGTACATGCTGCCGCCGAACTCATTGCCACCCAGCGTCACCGTACCGGCACTGAAGACCTTCGAGTACACACCCGCTCCGTCCGGATAGGCGCCACCGGCAACGTCCTCGCCCGTGTCCGTCCAGTCGCCCAGCCAGCTCGGCAGCGTTGTGATGCGGTTGTCGTATAGCAGATACACCGTCACCTCCTGGCTCACGTCGAAGCTCAGGAA
>JAAAOJ010000017.1 GCA_009908915.1 Planctomycetota bacterium | reverse complement strand
CACTTATCTTGGATATGGAGCGGTGGGCTTGGTAGGCATCGGGGGCGGGGGTTTGTGCTACTACGCAGCTACATATGGATCGTTGCCTTGGCCTTTCGCCGTCTTACTTGGCGTGCTGCTCATCCTGCTGGCGAACTTGGTTCGCGCCAGATTGCAGGACGACGATTGTCTCGGCACGCTTGTCGGTATATGTCTCATCGCCGTTGCGGGTGGAGCATCCGTCTGCTGCTATGGTGTTGTGAACTGGGGGTGGGACCCCGCGTTGACCGCGCTGCTTGCTTTGGCCGTGGTCGGGGCAATCGCACAAGCATATTGCCTCATGCGCCTTGTCGATGCAGGGGCGAATGTGGCGAGCCATCTTCCGGGTCTGGCCAAAGGTGTTGTCTCTGCGACCAAGCTTGACAAGCGGGCTGCAACAGCAGGGAAACGCATGGTTCGCTGGTTGGACAAGACGTTCCCGGCGGAGGACTAGTTCTCGGGCAACAGATGATCGGTGCGTCTGTGCAGACTTGAGGCGACCTACGAATTCATGCGGCACTGGAGCAGTTGCGCGTCCCGTTCGCGCTATTCGCGTTCTGTTCCTCATGGGCTGCGGGCGTCGCGGGGTGTCATGCCAATATGCCGTCGGAAGACGCGGCTGAAGTAGAACGGGTCGGTGAAGCCCACGCGTCGGGCGACCTCGGACACCGCCAGCGGCGACTGCTCCAGCAGCGATCGCGCCCACCGCATTTTCATGCTCTGCCACGCCCGGTGGACGGTCTCGCCCAGCAGCGGCCGGGCGATGCGGCAGAGGTGGGCCTTGCTGATTCCGAAATATCCAGCCATGGCGGCCAGGTCGGCGGGTTCGGCGAGATGGTTGTGCATATAGTCCAGCAGGCGGCGGGTGGTGACGGCCTGCGCGGGCTGGGGCGGCGGGGCGGTCAGCAACGCCAGGGCCTCGGCGAGGACGGCGTCGGCGGGCTGAAAGCAGTCGTGTCGGCCTTGGTCGGGCTGGTGGACGTGTTCCAGCCGCTGGAGGATATCGGCCAGCTCGGCCCAGGCGGGGTGGTGGACGAAGGGCGCCTCGGGCGGTCCGGCGACACGGCGGGCGAGGTCAATGGCGAACGCGCCGGCGAAGCGGCAGTAGCAGTGATCGTAGGGGTCGTCGGGGTCGGCCATCAATACGCCGACCGGTCCGTCGGGCAGGACCAGGCCCACCGTACCCGGCCCGACCTGCTGGGCCCGCTCGCCAAGGACATACCGCCCCCGACCGGCGAGGCAGACGGTGAGCATCGCATCGTCGTGGTACGTGCCGCGGGTGGAATGGTATGGGTTATTGCGTATTCGGCCGACGGTGCGTACGCAGAACGGCAGCGGCGTTGCCGGCAGCGGTGGGCGTACATGCGATTCGCGTCGTCGGGCGGGCATGCAAATATATTGCAGGTTTTGCGCACGATAATCCATGGTTATTATGTGCAATATGCCTGATTATGGAGCCACGTGATTATCTCCCTGCAAACATAATCAATCCCAGGAGCATTCCATGCAACATCCAAAGATCGTCGTAATCGGCGCGGGCAGCATTTTCTTCGGTCGTCAGGCCATCTGGCAGTGCGTGACCTCGCCGCATCTGAATCAGGGCACGCTGGCGTTGGTGGATACCGACCCGGCCCACCTGGCCCGCATGACGAAACTGGCCGAGAAGGCCGTCGAGCACAAGGGCGCGACGCTTGCCCTGGAGAGCAGCACCGACCGCCGCGAGGTGCTCAAGGATGCCGACTTCGTGGTGCTGAGTTTCGCCCGCGAGTCGGTAAAGTATCGCGGCATCGACTGCGAGATCGCCGCGAAGTACGGCGTGCGGATGTGCAGCGGCGATACGATTGGCCCGGGCGGCATTATGCGGACACTGCGGGAGTTCCCGGAGATCCTCAACTGCTGCCGTGACATCCAGGACATCTGCCCCGACGCCTGGGTGATCAACTACATCAACCCCACGGCGGCCAACGGCATCGGCCTGCGGCTGTTCGCGCCGGAGCTGAAAAGCTTCGCGCTGTGCGACGGTCTGCACATGCCGCACGTGAAACGCGAATACGCCAGGCGGGCGGGCATCATCGCCGACGACGCCGAACTGACCGAGGACGTCGACCGGACGTTCGACTTCCGCATCGCCGGGCCGAACCATTTCACGTGGGTGCTCAAGGCCGCCTACGATGGCGCGGACCGTACGCCGCAGATCGTCGAGGCCATCCGCCGGCACGGCCAGAAGGAGGTCGAGGGCGGCGACAAGGGCGCCAAGGCGACGTTCAACGAGCGCATCGCCTGGGAACTGTATGAGGCGTTCGGGTACGTCTCGGCCTGCCTGGGCCACACGAAGGAATACGTGCGTTTCTACCAGGGCCACTCGACGCTCGGCGAGAGCATTCCGCCGCTGTCGCTGTGGGAGACGGGCGACCGGTATCGCTGGCACTGGAGCGTGTGGAACGAGGTCGACCGCTACAACTACGGCTGCGAGGCGATGGAGCAGTTTTTCGAAAACACCAAGGCTGATCACGCCACGGACATCATCGAGGCCATGGTCGGCGGGCTGGACAAGCCGTTCTACATCAATACCGCCAACGGCTCGGCCGTGCCGAACATGCCCGCCGACGCCTTCCTGGAGATGCTCTGCGACGTAAGCATGGATGCGGTGACGCCGCGGGAGGTCGGTCCCGCCCCGGTCGGGCTGCGAGGCCTGTGGCAGCAGGTGCTGGACACGCACGAGTTGACGGCCCGGGCGGCGGTCTCGGGCGACCGCGACGAACTTCTGGCCGCCTACTGCTGCGACCCGCTGACCGTCAGCCTCGCCGACAGCAAGGCGATGATGGAAGAACTGCTGGAGGCCGAGAAGGACGTCCTGCCGGATATGTGGTTCACGTAGCCTCCGTGAGGCCTCAGGCGGAGCTGTGCCGCTTCTCCCAGAGGCGGACGGCTTCGGGACGGCGGGCGTAGGTGACCTGCAGTTCGTTCCACGGCGTGAAGCCACCGGCCCGGGCGAGGCGCCGGCCGACCGTCCAGACGCCCTCCGCCGTCGGCAGCCATCGCTCGGGGGCGACGACGGTCACGCCGTTGGTTTCGGGCAGGTCGCAGAACTCTGCGCCCTCGCCGGTGATCACGAGCGGCCTTGGCCAGTCGGCCAGCAGTCCCTCTGGCGTCGCGATGCGTGGCTCGCCGTCGAAGTTGGTCGTCCCGTCGGGGTTGCGTTTCAGCAGTGCCCCATAGACCGTCCCGGCTGCATCGCCGGCCCGCTTGGCCGCCAGCAGCACGCCCACGTGCTGCCAGTCGGCGTCGACGTTCACCGCGATGGCCAGTGGCGTCGGCACGGCTGCGATACGCAGGTCCGGCTGCATCTGGC
>JAAAOJ010000061.1 GCA_009908915.1 Planctomycetota bacterium | reverse complement strand
TCGGGGGGCAACGGCTGCGTCTCAGGCGACGTTGTTTGTTCAGCGGCCATGGTACATCTCCTCTCTGCCGAACCTGGGGGCTGACGGCCCCGCAAGCACTGCATTAAGACACATTCAGGGACTACTCGTCCAGACTAACATATCGATACACGCCCCGGTTTTCGCGCGCAATGCGCTGCATGACCTCGACGGCTTCCGGTGGCCGGCTGCCGTAAAGGAAGGTGCAGATGAAAACGCTCCTGTCAGCGTTCATGCGACGGATGGCGTCGAGAACCTTCTCGTTGTCCGGGAAAATGCCGTCCGTCAGCAGGTAGATGATTCTCGGGTGTTCGTTGCGGGCACGCTTCAGTACGGTGAAGGCGCGCTGCAACGCCGGCAGCGGATCGGTCTGTCCCTCGGGACGTACATCGAGAATCCACGACCACGCATCGCGGCGATTGCCGTTGTCGGCCGCCACCAGACGGCGCGGCGCGTTCTCGCTGGGCTTGCTGCCTGCAAAGAATATGACGTGAAAACCACATCCGAGGTTCAGCCGGCCGATCGAGCGGCCGACTTCCAGCCGCAGGTGGTCGAACGTGTCGATCATCGAGCCGCTGCGATCCAGAACGTAGACGACGTTGGCCTTGCCGCCCGGAAACCGCGTGCTGCTGCCGCTTCCGTCGCCGGGGTCCTTGCCGATGTCGCCTAGGCCAACGCCGAAGAACGCCCCGTCGCATGCCGTCTCGCCGGGCTGGGCGATCTCGCCGGCGGCAATGAGATCGGACAGTTCGACGGGCTTACGCCGTCGGTCGATATCCGCCTCGACCTTGTGATCGCGTCGGCCACTTGGTTCCTCCAAGTCCTGCGCGCGGCGTGCATCGTCGCGCTGCTCAAGCGGCTTGTCGCCCACAAAGGGTATGGCGGTCGGCGGAACGGGCGATTCGGTGGGGCTGATGAGCGTGGGCAGTTTCGTGGTCTTGGGAGTGGCGATGACAACCATGACGATCAAAAGGAGGATGAGGGCCAGACTGACGTGGAAGAGAGCACTGATGACCCATGGCATGAGGCCGGCGAGGCAGGCCACGGCCCGCCCCGACTGCTCGCCGGGCGGGTGGACGTCCCCGTCCGCCGTATCGCGCGGCAAGGCATGTATGTCTGCGGCCCGCGAATGCAGATTGCTCGTGTTTCCCGTCATGTCACCGCACGTGTGTTTCGGCATGGTCGACATTTCGCTCTCCTTGGCGTTGCGGCCCGTTGCGCGGCCGGCGCGTGGGCCTGAGCCACTGGACTGACGTCACTCAACGTCAGCGCCGTCGTCGAGAACCCGGCCGGCGGGCGGCACTGGCGTCACGATGCGGTACAAACCGCGGACGGCAAGAGCGATTCAAACATTACATCGACGGCGATCACTCGCGTCGTCGCGGCAGATGCACCGCGTTTTGGCATGGCGGGTCAGGGTCGCACGCAGCGACCCGACGTGAACCCGCTTGGGCTGGCGTGAAAAGCCTGCCCGAAGAGAACAACTGATGCGTCTCGGGGCAAAACGCTTCACCCGAGAAGTGGCTCGGGGCGATGCGCTTCGTCGTCATATTCTATATTAATAATCGGCAAAACGCCCGTCAAGGCGGAATTGCTTTTTTCACATTGCCTGCCCCTGTGGACAGACAGAAAGCCTCAACGTTAGGCGAAAATACGCGGCGGGACACCTTGGCAGCGACGTGGGCTATCGTGTACGATCAAGGCACCGGCGAGGGTGGCGGAATTGGCAGACGCGCCAGGTTTAGGTCCTGGTGCCGCAAGGCGTGCAGGTTCGAGTCCTGTCCCTCGCAGTGGCTGCCGGTCAACTGAGCATTTCGGTGTCAGCCATTTCGGTGTCGGCAGCGAGGGCGGCCTCTTCCGGCGGCGCGGCGTGTTGCGCCCGCTCGGCCTGGAAACTCAGCACCGACACGTAGAAGAACCCGAAGGCAAAGATCACCAGGAACGGGGCCGTGATCGCTGCCCGCAGGTCGAAGATCGCACAGATCAGGCAGCCGACCATGTACAGGCCCATCGCGAACTCAACGTAAGGCAGCCACTTGCGGCGACGTTTCTTGACCTGTGTGTCGGCGTAGTTGTTCGCGCTATCGCGGCCGTACTTCGGCGTCCGCACAAAGCCGCTCTTGCGCCCCAGCCAAGCTTCAAGAATCGCCTTGGTATTCGAAACACACAGCCCAACGCCCAAGGCCATCATCACCGGTCCGTACCGCAACGGGAACCGCCAGTTGCCGCGCAAGGCGCCCTGTCCGGCACAGTAGAAGACCGTCGCCGACATCGTCGCCAGCGTGAAGATGCCCACGTCCACCAGCGTCCGCCAGGCCGTGCCCGTCTCCAGGGGAAGGCACTGGAAGTACATCGCCGGGAACATCAGCAGCACGAGCCCCAACATGAAAATATGAATCGTGAAGCCCGCCAGCTGAAAAAACGCCTCGACCTTGACCTTCAGCGGGGCCTTGGACATCAGGACCTTCGGCATGAGCTTCAGGCCGTTCTGCGCGCCGCCTTTGGTCCAGCGGAACTGCTGGGCCTTGAAGGCCGCCATCTCCGGCGGGAGCTCGGCCGGACTGATGTGCTGCGGCAGGAACACGAAGGTCCAGCCCTTCAACTGCGCGCGGTAGGACAGGTCGAGATCTTCCGTCAGCGTATCGTGGTGCCAGCCGCCCGCGTCGTCGATCGCTGCGCGACGCCAGATGCCGCCCGTACCGTTGAAGCTCATGAAGCGCCCGCTGCGATTGCGGGCCACGTGCTCGATGGCGAAGTGGCCGTCAAGGAAGATAGCCTGGCTCTTGGTGAGCAGGCTGTTGTCGCGGTTGATGTGCTCCCAACGTGTCTGCACGACACAGACCTTCGGGTCGAGGAAATGGTGGATCGTCGTTGTCAGAAAATCGTGTTTCGGCACGAAGTCAGCGTCAAAGATGGCGATGTACTCGCCCGTGGCGGTCTTCATGCCGTTGGCCAGGGCACCGGCCTTGAAGCCCGTGCGGTCGTCGCGGTGAATGTACTCGATGTCCAGCCCGCGGGCCTGTATGGCCTCGACCGTCTGCCGGGCGATCTCGGTCGTCTCATCGGTCGAATCGTCGAGGACCTGGATCTGCAACTTCTCGCGAGGATAGTCGATCTCGCACGTGGTTTCGATGATTCGGCGGGCGACATAGCGCTCGTTGAACATCGGCAGTTGGATCGTCACGTGCGGCAACTCGTCAAAGCGCCCCGCCGGTTTGGGCGACTTCTCGCGGTTCCGCCAGTACAGGTACACCAGGACATACCGATGCACGCCGAATATCGAGACGATAATCAGCAGCACTGTATACAACAGCATGAACGCCATCTGTGCGAGTTCTGCAACGTCCATCGATGTCCTGTCAGTTGAGTCGGGGACATGCCGGGGAGGAGCTTACGTCGACTCCGTCCCACGCAAAACCAATCCCTGGTGACGCATTGTCAGTATTCTAAACCCCCGCCATGGGCCGTCAAGGCTATTTACTTCCGTCGCCCATGCGATACACGTGTTTGATGACCACCGGCTCGACCGGGACGTCCTTGTGACCGGCGCGGGTGGTGGTCGCCGCGCCGGCAATGGCGTCGACGACGTTCATGCCGTCGATCACGCGGCCGAAGACGCAATAACCCCAGCCCGTCGGGGTCTTGGCAGTGTGGTTGAGTGCGGGGTTGTCGCGATGATTGATGAAGAACTGGCTGGTTGCCGAGTGCGGATCGTTCGTGCGGGCCATCGCGATCGTGCCGCGTTCGTTCTTCAGGCCGTTGTCGGCTTCGTTGCGGATCGGGGCATGGGTGTCCTTGCGCTGCATGTCCGGCGTCATGCCGCCGCCCTGGATCATGAAGCCCGGAATCACGCGGTGGACAATCGTGCCGCCGTAGAAATCATCCTGCACGTAGGTCAGGAAGTTTTCGACCGTTTTGGGAGCCTTGGTGGCGTAGAGTTCCACGACGATCGGGCCCTTGTCGGTCTCGATAACAACCACGGGGGTATCGTCGGCCGGCTGAGCCCGGACGGCGTCGGCCTGGGTGTCGGCCTCGGTAGCCTGCGCCGGCTGGCCCGAAGCGTCCGCCTCGTCGGTTGCCGCGGTGGCCTCCGGTTCGGCCTGCGGTTGGTCCTTCTTGCCCCAGCCGCCGGTCCAACCGTTGTCACAGGCCGTGCCCGCCAGCAGGAGTCCCACCAGTGCCAGTATCGTGAATGTACGCATGTTCGTTCTCCTCGTCGTGTGTCCTGTGGGTATCCGTGTATGATATGCAGCCGTCGGCGGCCAGAGATTCGCCGCCCCGGGCCTTGGGATCACTCAACAGCGGCGTTCGAGTTCGCGATAGATGCGGTCGGCCATCTTGCCCATCTCGCCTTCGGCGTATTCGCTGGCGGGCCAGTTGAACGTCCATGCGTCGCCCGGCCGGCGCGGGATAATGTGGATATGCACGTGCGGGACGAGCTGGCCGGCGATGCGATGGTTGTTCTGCAAGATGTTTACGCCGTCGCAGCCTGTGGCGGCCTGGACAGCCTGAACCAGCAGCGGCAGGTGCTGGGTGACGCGGGCGAGCAGGTCGCCGGGCATCTCGTCGACGGTCGTGTAGTGCTCCCGCGGTATCAGCAGCGTGTGTCCCGGCGTGAGCGGCCCGATGTCGAGGAAGGCAAAGGCGTCATCGTCTTCAAGCAGTTCGGCGGCGGGAATCTCTCGCGCGACGATCTTGCAGAACACACAATCAGGGTCGGTCTTCATCGCCATCTCCCTGCGTCGCCGGTCGGCGGCGCCACGGGTATCCTGGGCGGCACAAAAGACGAGCCCACGGCAACGCCGCCACGGGCCCGGTGGTCATCGTCTCGCGGCGCGAGGCCGGGGAATTTACTCGCTCGTCTCGTCGCCTTCGACCTGCTCGGCTGCGGCGTCGTCGGTCTCCTCGGCGGCGGCGGGCGATTTGTCTTCGGCGTCCGACGCATCGGCCGGCACCGTTGCGGCGGAGGACTTGGCAGCGGACGCCATGGCATAGCGGCGTTCGGCCTTCTTGCGCCGGCGGCCGGGCTTCCTGCGATCACCGCCGGTCTCTCCTTCTTCCTCGACGAGCATCAGGATCACCTGCTTGCCGGCGTCGCCGATGCGCCGGTCCGCCACGCGGATAATCCGCGTGTATCCGCCGTCGCGGTCGGCGTAGCGAGGGGCCACGTCGTCGAAGAGCTTCTGGACGACGGTCTGCTCCTGCAGTGCCGCCAGGCCGTGCTTATCGAAGACAATCTGCCCGTCCTCGTCGCGCTCGGCCATCGCGCGATCCTGAAGTTCGCGAATGACCCGCCGACGGGCCGCCAGCGTGCCCTTCTTGGCAATGGTGATGAGCTTTTCCACGAACCGTCGCAACTCCTTGGCCTTGACCTCGGTCGTGCGGATCGTGCCGTTTTCAATCAGCGAGCTCGCCATGTTGCGGCGCAGAGCGCGCCGGTGGCTGACACTCCGCGACAATGACTTGCCTGCTTTGCGATGACGCATATCGGTCGTCCTTTTTCTCCGTCAAACCTTCGTTCAGCAAACGGCCGACGGGTGTCAGTCCTCGATGGTCACTTCTTCCATGCTTTGTGCGCTGTCCGGCAGCGGCACGTTCATGCCCAGGCTCAAGCCCATGTCCGATAGCTTCCGCTTGATCTCACGCAGCGAGGTCTTTCCGAAACTCCGGATCTTCAGCAGGTCGCTCTCGGTCATGTTCACCAGCTGCCCGACGGTCTCGATCTTCGCCGTCTCGAGGCAGTTGCTGGCCCGAACGCTCAACTCCAATTCCTGCACCGGCGTGCTCAGCTTGCGCTGCAGCTCGGTGTCGACTTCCTGCTCAGCCTCCGTGGCCGACGTGTCCACGATCTGCTCGCCCAGTTCGAAATACTGCACGAACGGATTGAGGTGCTTGCGGAGGATCTTGGCGGCCTCGACCATCGCCATTTCCGGCGTGATCGTGCCGTTCGTCCAGACTTCCATGACCAGACGGTCGTAGTTGGTCTTCTGCCCGACACGCGTGTCCTCGGTGGAGTAGCGGACGCGGGTCACGGGCGAGTAGGAGGCGTCGACCGCGATCAGGCCGATCTGCTGATCGTCGTCGGGGTCGACCATCTCCTCGGCCGGCACGAAGCCGCGCCCTCGCTGGACCGTCATCTCCATCTGAAACGGCACGTTGTCCGTCAACGTCGCCAGGACCAGATCTCCGTTGACAATCTCGATTGCCGGGTCGGCTTCGATCATATCGGCCGTCACGGGGCCCTTGACATTCGACGCCACGCGGATCGTGCGCAGCTCGTCGGTGTGGGACTTGACGATCAGCGATTTGACATTCAGGATGATGTCGGTGACGTCCTCCAGCACGCCGTCGATCGCGGTGAACTCGTGTTCCGCGCCGGCGATGCTGACATCTGTCACGGCTGCGCCTTCCAGGCTCGACAGCAGGATTCGCCGCAGCGAGTTTCCCACCGTCGTACCGAAGCCGCGTTCGAAGGGCTCGGCGCTGAATTTTCCGTAGGTGGGTGTGGAAACGCTCTGGTCATTGACGACCCGTGTTGGCAGTTCCAGGCCACGCCATCGAATTCGCATGTATCTATGCCTCCGTCCTTTTCGGACCGCTCGGATCTAGTCTGTTTCGTTGCTCGGCCGGTATGGGTGCAGGTTAGCGACTGCAGAACTCGACGATCAGGTTTTCTTCGACCGGGATGTTGACGTCGTCCCGCGTGGGCAGGGCGACGACCTCGCCGGTCAGTTGAGCCATTTCAAGCTTCAGCCAGTTCTGCAGATTCGGTTCGCCAAGCTCTTCGAGACGGGCACGAACAAGGTTCTGCGACCGCTCCGAGGGCTTGGTGGTGATCGTGTCGCCAACGGTGACCTCGCGGCTGGGTATATTGCAGCGGCGGCCATTCACGTAGATATGGCCGTGGACCACGGTCTGGCGCGCCTCGGGGCGCGAGCGGGCAAAGCCCAGCTTGTACACCACGTTGTCGAGGCGGCGTTCCAGCAGGCTCAGCAGGACTGAACCCGTGTTGCCCTTGATGCGGTTGGCCTTGCGGAAGAGGTTCATGAACTGCCGGTCGCGCAGACCGTAGTATCGTTTGACTTTCTGCTTCTCGCGGAGGCGCAGCCCGTAGTCACTGATGCGCCCGCGACGCCAGGTGTGCATGCCGGGCGGCTGGGCGAGCCGGCGTTCGGTCTTGCCGCTCAGCGCCCGGGCGCCCTTCAGCATCAGGTTCACGCCTTCGCGGCGGCTCAGGCGGTCGGTGGGGCCTGTATATCGTCCCATGAGTCTTGAACTCCTTCTCACCCGCGACTAAACGCGGCGCTTCTTTTTCGGCCGGCACCCGTTGTGCGGGATCGGCGTGCCATCTTCAATGCTGAGGACCTTCAGCCCGGCAGACTGCAGTCCCGTAATCGCGCTTTCTCGCCCGCTGCCGGGGCCCTTGACCTTGACCTCGACCTCGTTCATGCCGACTTTGCGCGCTTTCTGTGCGGCGGTTTCCGCGGCGCGACTGGCAGCGAAGGGCGTCGACTTGCGGGAGCCCTTGAAGCCGCCGACCGAGCCGGCCGATTCGCTGCAGATCACGTCGCCGTTGGTGTCGGTGATCGTAATACGCGTGTTGTTGAAAGTCGCATTCACGTGGGCAATGCCGCGTCCGACATTCCGCCGGACCTTCTTGCTTTTGGCTTTGCCTTTGCTCTTCTGACTCTTGCCTTGTTTGGCCATCGTCGTACCGTTCTCCTTGCTCAGGTGGCAGGCCTGCTCGGCCCGTAGCGCCGTCGGGCATCGGGGTTAACGCATCTCCTTGACCGATCGCTTGCCGGCAACCGTTTTCCGCGGACCCTTGCGGGTCCGGGCGTTGGTTTTCGTCCGCTGGCCGTGGACCGGCAGGCCCCGGCGATGACGCAGTCCGCGATAGCAGCCGATGTCACGCAAGCGGACAATGTTCTGCTGGACCTGGCGGCGAAGCTGGCCCTCAATGACGTACTCGTCCGAGAGCAGGTTGCTGATCCGCGAAACCTGGTCTTCGGCAAGGTCCTTCGCGCGAACGTTCTCCTCGATCTCCAGACGTTCACAGATTTCCTTGGCCGTCTTCAGGCCTACGCCGTAGATGTACTGCAGCGAAACCCAGGTCGGCTTGTCGTTCGGAATATCTACACCGGCGACACGTGGCATATACGTGGTCTCCTCGCGGGGGCGTCTCAGCCCTGCCGCTGCTTATGTTTCGGATTTGTGCAGATCACGCGCACCACGCCCTTGCGGCGGATGATGCGGCAATGCTCACAGATCTGCTTTACGGAACTTCTCACTTTCATGGTGTCGCTCACTTTCAGCGGCCGCCTCGTGGCGGCTGCTTCTGTTGCACGTTCTCGTCTATGCGGTCAATACCCGGACACCGTCGTCGACGATCGCGATTGTGTGCTCCCAATGGGCACTCGGTTTGCCGTCCGTCGTCAAGACAACCCAGCCGTCCGAGCCCATCTTCACGTGCTTGCTGCCGAGGTTTACCATCGGCTCGACGGCCAGCACCAGCCCGGGCCGTAACTCGATGTCGCGCCGCTTGAGTTCCGGCGAGACGTAATTCGGGACCTTCGGGTCCTCGTGCATCTCTTCGCCGATGCCGTGGCCCACAAACTCCTCGACCACGCTGAAGCCTTCCTTGTTCAGGAAAGCCTGCATGGCCCCGGCGATCTCCGACCACCTCCGCCCTGGGCGAGCCTTCTCGATGCTCATGTCCAGGGCACGCTTGGTCGCGCCGACGAGCTTTCGCGTGGCCCCGTCGACCGCGCCCACGCAGAACGTCCGGGCCGCGTCGCCACACCAGCCTTCGCGGCGGATGCCAAAATCGACGCTGACGATATCGCCGTCGCGGATCGCCCGGTCGCCACGGGGGATGCCGTGGACGACCTCGTCGTTGATCGAGGCACAGATCGCACCGGGGAACGGCCCGGCCTTGCCGCGACCGGGCACGCCCTTGAAGAGGCAGGCCGCCCCGCGCAACTCGGCGAGGCGTTGTGCTTCGCTGTCCAGGTCTTCGGTTGTTATGCCAGGGGCGATAATCTCGCCCAGCCGGTCCAGCACCTCCCGGACCAATTGTCCGGCTGTGTACATCTGTTCGATCTGGTCGGCTGTTTTCAATCTGATGGCCACGCCACGATTCCTGCCGATCTAGCCCTGCAGTTTTTCCAGGGCGGCCACCATGTCTTTCGTCACGGCCTCCGGCGACTGCATCCCGTCAACCTCGACGACCTCAACGTCGTCGCTCTTGCGGTAGTAGTCGATGACCGGCTCGGTCTGGGCCTTGTAGGCCGAGAGCCGCTGGCGAACGGTTTCTTCCTTGTCGTCGCCGCGCTGGGTTAGTTCGATCTCGCCGTCGCAGGCGTCGCAATACCCGCCCTTCTCGGACGGCATAAACTTCACGTGGAAGCCCTTGCCGCACTTGGGGCAACTGCGCCGGCCGGTGATGCGATCGACAATGGCCTCATCGTCGGCCGTGATCACAACCACCGCGTCGAGCGGCGCGTCGGCCTGCTCGAGGGTCTTGTCCAGCGCTTCGGCCTGGGCGACCGTCCGCGGGAAGCCGTCCAGCAGCAGCCCGCCGTCGACGTTCGTGATCGCCTTGGCCATCATCTCCACGACGATCTCGTCCGGGACGAGTTCGCCGCGCGTCATATAGTCTGCCAGCTTCTGGCCGAGGTCGCTGCCGGAGGCTTTCTCCGCGCGGAAAATATCGCCGCTCGACAGGTGCGTCATGCCGAACGTCTCGACCAGGCGCGAGGCCTGTGTGCCTTTGCCGGCCCCCGGGGGGCCCATCAACACCACTCGCATTATCGGTACGCTCCTTTGATTCGGCTGCTGCCGCCAAGAAAGCCGCCGTAGTTACGCATCACAAGGTTCGCCTCGATTCGCTGGACAAGGTCCAGTGTCACCGAGACCATGATCAGCAGCCCCGTGCCGCCAAGGAACGCCGAGATGCTGAAGGGAATATTCAACTTCGTCGCGATGATCGTCGGCAGCACGGCGATAACGGCCAGGAAGGCCGCACCGCAGTAGGTGATGCGTTCCATCACGCGTTCCAGATACTCCGCCGTTCGCTTGCCGGGACGCAGGCCCGGAATGAAGTGGCCCATGTTGCGAAGCTGGTCGGCCATCTCCTTCGGCTTGAACTGGACCGTCGTCCAGAAGTAGGCGAAGAAGAAAATCATACCGACGTACACCACGGTGTAGCCCCAGCTGCCGTTCTCGAAGAAGTGCAGCAGGCTCTGTGTGAAACTGTTGTGCCATGTGCTGTTGAGCCAGCGTGTCAGCACGCCGGGGAAGATCATCAGCGAACTGGCGAAGATGATCGGCATCACGCCGCCGTGGTTCACCCGCAGGGGCATGTAGTGACGCTGCCCGCCGTAGACCCGGCGCCCTCGCGTCTGCTTGGCCTGCTGGATCGGGATGCGGCGCTGGCCCTGGGTGATCAGGATGGCCCCGGCAACCACGAAGACGAACGAGACGGCGAGGAAGACGATACTCATCAGGCCCATCTGGTCTTGCGAGGCCGTCAGCGACAGGCTCGCCTGGGCGGCCAGTTCGCGGATCGCGCCGGGCAGGCGAACGACGATACCGGCCATGATCAGAAGGCTGATACCGTTGCCGATGCCGTATTCGTCAATCTGCTCGCCAAGCCACATCAGGAAAATCGTGCCGGTGGTCAGGCCGATCACGCCCGTCAGGAAGATCAGCGTGCTGCCCTGCACCTCGGGGTATACCAGGTAATCGCTGCCCACGCTCGCGGACATCAGCCACTTCATGTAGAAGCTGGCCTGGATAACACACAGCAGAACCGTAGCGTATCGCGTGTATTCCTGAATCTTCTTGTGCCCGGCGGGGCCTTCCTTCTGGAGACGCTCCAGGGCCGGGACGACGTTGACCAGCAACGTGAAGATAATGCTCGCCGAAATATACGGCATGATGCCCAGGCCGAACAGCGTGCTCTGCTGCAGGCTGCCGCCGGTAAACATACTGAAGTACTGCATCGCCTCGCCGAGGATTCCGCCGCCCGCCTGCTGCTGCCTGGCGAGTTCTTCCAGTGCCGCGTTGTTGAGGCCCGGCAGCGGCACGTGGAACCCGATGCGATAAACCGCCAGCAACCCCAGCGTAAACAGAAGCTTGTTGAGCAGTTCCGGTACGGAGAAGATGTTCTCCAGGATGCGACGGACGTTGGACTTCATCCACAGGCCGTAGTACAACCCGCCGGCAATGGCCAGCGCGCCGACAATGCCGCTGATGGGGCGCACGAGATCCACGCCCATCTCACCGCTGGTCAGCGTAATGGCCGCGTCCACGACCAGCCAGACGCCGATCGCCCCGCCGACGGCCGAGAGGGCCGTGCGAAACACGTCAAAGGGCTTGACCTCGCGGGCCAGGAAGAACAGCCCGGCCAGCGCCAGCACCACGCCCGGCAGCTCAACCGACAGCGGCACTTCCGTGCCCCGGTAATCACCGAGGAAGAAGTACGCGCCGGCAAGCAGGAAAGCCAGGCCGGTCATTGTTTTTGTCAGTCGAAATCCCACGGGAATGCTTCCTTGAAAAGCGTCCTGCTCGAATTACTCCTCGGACGGGTCCTCGTCCGAACTGTCTGCGGCCAGCCCGTCGGCCGACTCGGCCGGTGCCTCGCCCGGCGGCACGATCGTGGCCGCCTTGCCGATGGTCCGCTTGACCGGGGCGGGGCTGCGGTCGAGGACCTCAACGCTGCCGCCGGCGCCTTCAATCTTCTCCTGTGCCGCCGCCGAGAACTTCTCGGCCTTGACCGCGAGCTTCTTCTTCAGCTCGCCATTGCCGAGAATCTTCACCGGCTGGACGGTGTTGTCGATGACGCGAGCGGCCACGAGGGCTTCGGCGTCGACGGTCGCACCGTCGTCGAACCGCTCTTGCAGCGCCGCGACATTCACGATTTGGTAGAGAGTCCGAAAGTTCTTGTTGTTGAAGCCTCGCTTCGGCACGCGGCTGATGCAGGGCGTCTGCCCGCCTTCGTAGCCGAGGCGTTTCTTCGCGCCGCTACGGGCGCCGTAGCCTTTGTGCCCGCGGCCGGAGGTCTTGCCCAGGCCCGAGCCGTCGCCACGACCGAGGCGCCTGCGCCCCTTCCGCTTACCGGCGGCTGAGAGTATCGCGTCGAGTTTCATTGGATCTTCACTCCTCGAAGCTCGCTGACAGTCTCAGCGGTCCGCAGTTTGTGCAGTGCGTCGAGACCCGCCTTCAGCAGATTCTTGGGGCTCGTCGAGCCATAGGCCTTGGTCAGCAAATTCTCGATGCCCGCCAGTTCGAATAGCGGACGGATTTTCTTACCCGCGATCACGCCGGTACCGGGCGAAGCCGGAACCAGCACGACGCGCGATGCGCCAGCCCGTCCGATGACCTCGTGGGGGATCGTCGTGCCACGCAGCGGAACCTTCATCAGGCTCTTGCGGGCCTCGCTGATGCCCTTCTCCACGGCATCCGGGACCTCATTGGCCTTGCCGTAACCCAGCCCGACCTGGCCTCCGCGGTCGCCCACGACCACCAGAGCCGAAAAACTCAGCTTGCGGCCGCCCTTGACGACCTTGGAACACCGGTCGATCTGGACCACGTTGTCCTCAAAGGGACTGTCCGCTTCGAAACTGTCTCGTCGTCGTCCTCGTTGCCTAGCCACCAGAAAAACTCCTTTTCGCGAACTGCCGTCGCTACGGGATCGTCAGAATTTCAATCCGCCCTTGCGGGCCGCTTCGGCCAGTTCCTTCACGCGACCGTGATACGGATAGCCGTTGCGATCGAAGACGACCTCGGTAATGCCCTTCTCGCTGGCCTTGGCCGCGATGGCCTCGCCAACGGCGGCCGCCGCCTGCTTGTTGCCGCCGTGGCTGTCGACCTTGCCGGCAACGCCCTCCTGCTGCGTCGACGCACACGCCAGCGTCGTGCCGGCCATGTCGTCTACGATCTGGGCGTACATGTTCTTGTTGCTGCGGAAGACGGTCAGCCGGGGACGCTTCTGCGTACCGGTGACGTGCTTGCGAATGTGTTTCTTGCGTCGAACCCGACGCTGAGTTTTCTTCATGACTGGCTTCATCTCTCAGCCCTGCCTCATGCGCATCTGTACTGGAGGTTACCCGGCGCCGCCGGCGAACTGCTTGCCGACCTTGCGGCGGACATATTCGTCAGCGTAACGTACGCCCTTGCCCTTGTACGGCTCGGGCGGTCGGGCGCGACGGCACCGTGCGGCGAATTCGCCGACCATCTGCTTGTCAGGCCCTTTGACGCTGAACCGCGCGGGATCGTTGTCGCCGCGAGCCTGCGGCGTCTGGACATCGACCGTGACCGTCGATGGGACCTCGAGACTCTCGGGATGGCTCTTGCCGCAGTGGATCGTCAACGTGTTGCCCTGACAGTCCACGCCGTAGCCGACACCATAAACCTCGAGCTTCCGCTCGAAGCCCTCGCTGACGCCCGTGACCATGTTCTGGATGAGGCTGCGCGTCAGGCCATGCAGCGCACGGCTCTGGCGCTGTTCATTGTTGCGAGTGACGACGACCGAATCGTCTCCGACCGCCACGGCGATCTCCGGGCGGACGTCAAAGCTCAGCGTGCCGAGCTTACCTTCCACCTGGACGGACTGACCGTTGACGGCGACGTTCACGCCGCTCGGAATCGCTACCGGTTTTATGCCGACTCGTGACATACTTTCATTCTCCGCCTTATCAGCAGACGACGCACAAGACCTCGCCACCGACGTTCTTCTCTCGACACTCGCGGTCCGACAACACGCCATGGCTCGTCGAGACGACACTGATGCCCAGGCCGTTCAGCGGCCGGGGCAGGGATTCGACCCCTTTGTACACCCGGCAACCAGTTCGGCTGATGCGCTCAATGTCCGTCACAACGTCTTCGCCCGTCGGGCCGTACTTCAGATGCACCCGCAGCAGGCCTTGCTTGGCGTCGTCGACGCGCTGGTAATCCGTAATATAGCCTTCGTCCTTCAGGACGCGGCAAATGCCTTCGCAGATTTTGCTGGCTCGTACGTTGACGACCTCGTGGCCGCTGCGCAAACCATTGCGTATCCGCGTCAGCATGTCAGCGATGGGATCGGAAAGACTCATGTCGTTCTGGTTCCTTCAGTTACCAACTGGCTTTTTTCATGCCCGGAATCAGCCCGTCCAGGGCCATCTCACGTAACTTGATGCGGGAGATCTTGAACTTGCGATACACGCCGCGCGGCCGGCCCGTCAGCTGGCAGCGGTTGCGGATGCGGTTGGGGTTGATATCCCGCGGCAGCTTCCGCAGACGTGCGTAAGCCGCCGCCCGCTCTGCCGGTGTGGACGTCGCGCTCTTGATGATCTGGCGCAGTTCCGTCCGCAGCTCACGGTACGTCTCGACCGTCTGCCGGCGTCGCTTGTTCGTCTCAATCTTGCCTTTGCATGCCATGGATGAACGTACCTCCTGGCTAGCTTTCTCTGAAGGGCATGCCAAGCCGACGCAGCAGTTCGCGAGCCTCCTCGTCCGTCTCGGCCGAGGTCTGCATCGTGATGTTCATGCCCTGGGTAAAGGTAATGTTCGCCGGGTCGATCTCCGGAAAGATCGACTGTTCCGCGATGCCCATGCTGTAGTTCCCGCGACCGTCAAAGCCATTGGGGTTCAGTCCGCGAAAGTCCTTGACCCGCGGGATCGCGACGGTCACCAGTCGGTCGAGGAATTCGTACATCCTCGCACCGCGGAGGGTGACCTTCAGTCCCACGGTCATGCCCTTGCGAAGATTGAAATTACTCACCGAGCGGCGCGCCCGCGTGATGGCCGGCTTCTGACCGGCGATCAGGGACAACTGCTCCATGGTGGTTTCCAGCTTCGCCTTCTCATCGTGGGCATCGCCGATGCCCATCGAGAGGACGATCTTCTGCAACCGTGGAATCGCCATGGCGTTCTCGTAGGAGAACTGCTCCTTGAGACCCGGCGTGACGTCCGTCTTGTATAGTTCGTGTAGCCTCGCTGCCATGGTACCGGTCCTAGCTCCTGGCCTTCTTGATGGTGCCCAGGGACGCGCCGCTCTTGCGGGCGATGCGTTCCTTCGAGCCGTCGTCGTTGATCTTTACGCCCACCCGCGTCGGCTGGGAGGTCTCCGGGTCGGCCGGTAGAACGTTGGAGATGTGAATGGGCATCTCCTTCTGGATCCGCCCGCCCTGCGGATGCTGGCGGCTGGGCCGCATGTGCCGGTAGACGCGGTTGACGCCCTGGACGAGGACCCGATCGGCCTTGGTGTCCACACGGAGCACCTCGCCGGTCTTGCCCTTGTCCTCGCCGGCAATAACCACCACCGTGTCGCCTTTCGCAATGTGTCGTGCCATCGTCAAATCACCTCGCTCGCGAGCGATACGATTTTCATGTAGTTCTTCTCGCGCAGTTCCCGGGCAACGGCACCGAAAATGCGTGTGCCTCTCGGATTGCCGGTCTCATCGACAATCACGGCGGCGTTGCCGTCAAACCGCACATAGCTGCCGTCCGATCGCCGCGTCGGATGACTCGTCCGCACGATCACACAGCGGACGATATCGCCCGCCTTGACATCCGAACCGGGAATAGCCTTCTTGACCGAACAGACGACAATATCGCCCAGTCCGGCCGTCCGGCGGGTCATGCTGCCGCCGCCACGCGTCGTCGAGCCGCCCAACACCTTGATGCACCCGACGATGCGAGCGCCGCTGTTGTCGGCTACGTCCAGTCTTGTTTCATGCTGAATCACAGCTCAATCCTCGTTCCGTCGGACCTTAGATCCGTTCGATCACAGATTCCCGAACCACCCGCACCAGCCGGTGCGCCTTGCGCTTCGACAGCCGCGTGCAGGGTATGATCGCTACCACGTCGCCGACCTTGGCGGCGCCGTGCTCGTCGTGAACCGCCAGCTTCCTTCGCCAGCCGACGTACTTGCCGTAAATCGGGTGCTTCACGAGATTCTCGATCTGCACGCTGATGGTCTTTTCGCCGCTGACCGCCGCCACCTTGCCGAAAAGCGTCCGGTGCCGGTGACGCGTATCATCCGGCGTGCTGGCCGTGGCGGCGTCCTGAGCCTGGGTCTCCACTGTCGTCTCCTGGTCGTTCATGTGTCTCTCGCTTTACTCGGTCGCGGTAGCGGCCTGGGCCTGCAACTCACGTTGACGCATCACCGTCTTGACCCGGGCGATGTCCCGCTTGGCCTTGGTGAGCATCGAGGGGTCTTCGAGTTTCTCGGTGACCGCCTGGCTGCGAAGGTCAAACACGTGCCGGTGCAGCCGGTCCAGTTCCGCCTGGAGTTCCTCGTCCGTCAGGTTGCGAATTTCGTCGATCTTCATGACTGTGTCCTATATTCCGTGGCGTCGCTGAATCATGCGGCAACGCACGGGCATCTTGTGGGCCACGCGGCGAAAGGCGTCTTTGGCCAGTTCCTCCTCCACGCCGCCGATCTCGAAGAGTACCGTGCCCGGCTTGACGCAGACAACCCAGTGGGCCGTCTCGCCCTTGCCCTTGCCCATTCGTGTTTCCAGCGGTTTGGCACTGATGGGCTTGTCCGGGAAGACACGGATGTAGACGCGCCCTTCGCGGTGCAGGAAGTGCGTCGCGGCGACACGGCCGGCTTCGAGCTGCCGGGCGGTGATCCATCCGGGTTCGGTCGTCTGCAGACCGAAGTCCCCGAAGGCCACGGTATTGCCGCGTGTCGCATTGCCGCGGATTTTCCCGCGTTGCTGCTTGCGGTGCTTGACTCGTTTTGGCATTAACGGCATGGTGCGTCCTCTGGTTCGCTGTCGTTATTCGCTGTCGGTACCGGCATCGTTCGAGGCGGTCTCGGCGACTTCGGGGGCTGGTTTGGCGGGGGCTTCGACCTTGACGGTGTTGTCACCGCCGGACGCGCCGCCCTTGGCCGGCTGAATTCTTGCGGTTTCCACGGGGCGCCGGCTCGGGCCGCGACTCGTGCGGCGGGAGCGTCGGCGTCCCTGCTGCTTGGCGGCTTCTTCGGCGGCCTGCTGCTCGCTGAAGAGCCCTCGGTAAACCCAGACCTTCACTCCAATGGCGCCGTAATTGGTGAAGCACGGCACGTAGCCGTAATCCACGTCGGCTTCCAGCGTATGCAGCGGCACACTGCCGAGCTTGGCGTCCTCCGTGCGGCACATCTCGGCGCCGCCGAGGCGCCCGGAAACCTGGATCTTCACGCCCTTGGCGCCGGCCTGGACGGCGGCTTCGGCACGCTGCTTGATGGTCCGCCGAAAGCTGGAGCGCCGCTTGAGCTGCTCGCTGACGCCTTCGGCAATTAGTTGCGCGTCCAGATCGGGCTCGTTAATTTCGACGATGTTGATATTCACACGGCGGTCGGTAAGGTCTTCCAACGCGTTCTTCAACGCGTCAACCTCGGCGCCTTTCGGCCCGATGACAATGCCCGGCCGGGCCGTCTTGAGGACCACCTTGACCTCTTCCCGCGTGCGCTCGATTTCGATGGCACTGACGGCCGCGAAAGGAGGCTGACGGTTAAGGCGGTTGTCCAGGAATGTGCGGATCCTGGCATCCTCGACGAGGAACTCACCGTAGTTGCTCTTGGGAGCGAACCATCGGCTCTTCCAGCCGAGCGTGACGCCTGTGCGAAAACCAGTTGGATTTGCCTTCTGTCCCATGGGTTGCCTATTCTTCCTCTTCGACGGCCACGCTGATGTGGCTGGTACGCTTCAGAATGCCGTGCGCCCGCCCGCGGTCTTTCGGCCGGAACCGCTTCATCGTCGGGCCTTCGTCAATACGGATTTCCACGATGACCAGTAGATCGACGTCGGCTTCCGCTTCGTTGGCGTTGGCCACGGCGCTGGTCACGACCTTCGAGATCATCGGGGCCGCACGGTTCGGCGTAAACTTCAGCACGTTCAAAGCGTCCTGGACGTCCAGGCCGCGAACCATGTCCGCGATGAGTCTCGCTTTCCTCGGTGCGATCCGGGCATATCGATGTTCTGCCACCCAAGCCATCTGCTATCGTCTCCTGCTGTTACGCTTCCTTGCGGCCGATGTGACCACGGAACATACGCGTCGGGGCGAACTCGCCGAGTTTGTGCCCGACCATGTCCTCGGTAATCAGCACGTTCACGAAACTCTTACCGTTATGCACGGCGATGGTGTGACCGATGAACTCGGGCACGATGGTGCATGCACGGCGCCAGGTCTTGATCGGTTGCCGCGAGCCTCTCGACTCGGCCCGCTCGACCTTCGCGTAAAGTCTCTCGTCCACATAGGGACCTTTCTTGCTGCTTCGCGTCATGGACCGCTACCTCATACTTTCAGTTGCACGCCGCGCTTGGTGCGCCGCCGACGGAGGATCAGTTTGCTGGAGGCCTTGCGGCGACGCCGCGTCTTGCCGCCCTTGGACAACTTGCCCGTCTGCGACGACGGGTGCCGTCCGCCGGCACGTCGGCCTTCGCCGCCGCCCATCGGATGGTCGACCGGGTTCTGGGCCGAGCCTCGCACGTGGGGACGACGCCCCAGGTGACGCTTTCGACCAGCCTTACCCAGGCGAACCGACATGTGCTCCAGGTTGCCCAGCTGGCCGATGGTGGCGCGGCACTTGGCGTTGACGACTCGCATTTCACCGGAGGGCAGCAGCAGCGTGGCGCGATGGCCTTCCCGGGCGACCAGGCGGGCCGCCCCGCCGGCGGTACGAACCAATTGTCCGCCGCGACCGGGCGTCATTTCAATATTGTGGATGTCCATGCCGAGCGGCACCTTCGACAGCGGCAGGCAGTTGCCCACGCGGGGCTCGGCCTCCTCGCCGCTGCGGACCTGCTGGCCGACCTGCAGTTTGATCGGTGCGAGGATGTAACGCTTCTCGCCATCCTCGTACTCAATGACCGCAATGTTGCAGGTGCGATTGGGATCGTACTCGATGGTCTTGACCTCGGCGGCAACGTCGTCGCGGTTGCGCTTGAAGTCAATCATGCGGTAGCGACGCTTGTGCCCGCCACCGCGGAAGCGCGACGTGACCTTGCCGCTGTTGTTGCGACCGCCGGTCTTCTTCAGCGGCTTGAGCAGCGACTTCTCGGGCGTTCTGCACGTAACGGCCTCGCGGATACTCACCGAGGCGTTCCGTCGACCGGCCGATGTTCGTTTGTAGACTTTGATAGGCATCGTCGAACCTCTTAGAACAGATCAATGTGGTGATCGGGGTGCAGGACGACGACGGCCTTCTTCCAGTGCCGCGTCGTGCCCTGGAATCGACCGATCCGCCGGGGCTTGCCCTTGCGATTGGCGGTCCGGACGCTAAGGACCTTCACGCCGTACACCTTCTCGACAGCCAGGCGAATCTGGGCCTTGTTGGCCTGCGGGGAAACTTCGAACGCATAGGCGTTACGGGCCTCTGCCTGGAACGTGCCCTTTTCGGTCACCACCGGTCGGATCAGAACATCGTATACTTCGTTCTTCATGCCGTCACCTCCTGGCCGCACAGCATGTCCATGGCCTCGCGGGTCACCAGCATCCTCTGGCGGGTGGCGACGTCGAAGGCGTTGAGTTCCTCGACCGTGCGAACGGTCAGGTCTCGAATGTTGCGGGACGACAGGTGGATGTTCCTGTCACGCGCGGCGATGCTCAGCAGGCAGGAGCGGTTGATCTCCAGGGCCTCGAGCAGATCAGCCATCACGGATGTCTTGGGTTCGCTGCAGGCGAGGCCTTCGACGACCTTGATGTCGCCACCCATGATCTTGGCCAGGATAGCCGATCGGAGGGCCGCCTTCCGCATTTTCCTGGGCATGCGCTTGGAGAAGCCGCCGGGGCGCTTCGCCCAAGCGTGGCCGCCGCCCTTGAGGATATTCGCACCGCGGTCGCCGCGACGGGCATAGCCCGTGCCCTTCTGTCGGTACATCTTCTTGGTGCCGAAAGCGGTCTCGCCGCGCGACTTGGTCTTCACCGTGCCCTGGCGCCGATTGGCGTGGTAGGCAACGACGGCCTGCTTGACAAGAGAGGCATTGACCTCGCCGCCGAAGACGCTTTCGTCAATCGTCAGCGTGTCGGTCTGCTTGCCGTCTGTGGTGTATACGGGAACTTCCAACATGGCTCGCTATTCCTTCGCTACGCCTTGACCCTTGCGGTCTTGGACTTGCGGACGGTCACCCACCCGCCGTTGGGTCCGGGCACGGAGCCCTTGATCAACAGCAGGTTGTTGTCCTTGTCAATCTTCACGAGTCGGTGCTTGCGCGTGGTCTGCTTGCCACCGCCCATGCGACCGGCCATCCGCTTGCCCTTCTTGATCTTCGGGCCGGTACCGAGATTCGTGGCATGGCCATTGATCGAACCGGGGCTTCGGTGCTTGCGTTTCACGCCGTGACTGGCCAGCTGGCCGCCAAAGTTGTGTCGTTTCATCACGCCAGCCATGCCCTTGCCCTTCGTCGTGCCGACGACGTCGACAACCTCCACGCCCTCAAAGCAATCGACGGTCATGTCCTGGCCGGCCTCTTTTTGCGGCATCTCTTCGCAGCGGATCTCCCGAATGTAGGCCAGCGGGCCCGCGCCGACCTTGCCACAGTGGCCGATGATCGGCTGGGTGGCGCGGTGGCACTTGACGTCGCCAAAACCGAGCTGGACCGCGTTATAGCCGTCCGTCTCCTCGGTCTTGACCTGCAGGACCTTGCACGGCCCGGCCTGCACGACCGTCACCGGATGCAGCACGCCGTTGTCGTCGTAGACCTGCGTCATACCAATTTTCTTTCCAAGCAATGCCGGTTGCATTTTCTTCACCTGTTTCATCCGACCGACAGCCAGGCCATCGGTGCGGCCAACATCATCCATCCCGTCAGCGACTCCCCGACACCATGGGGCAATACCAGCGATGCCGCCGTCGGCAGGAAACCTGCGCCAAAGACGCCCATGGTTATCATTCGACGCTCTCCTATGCCTTGATCTTCACGAACACGCCGGCGGGAACGACCAGGCGGTTGAGCGCCTCGATCGTACGAACCGTCGGTTCGTAGATGTCGATGATTCGCTTGTGCGTCCGCATCTCAAACTGCTCGCGGGCCTTCTTGTCCACGTGGGGACCTCGCAGAACCGTGTAGCGTTCAATCCGCGTGGGCAGCGGGATCGGACCGCAGACGCGTGCACCGGTCCGCTCGGCATGCTCGACGATTTCCTTCGCTGAGCCATCCAGCGCCCGGTGGTCATAGGCTTCCATACGAATTCTTATTTTGTCCTGCACCATGGAGATACGCTTCTCCCGCTCTGGTTGTCACGATGGTCGGGTAACACACGGCTCTCTGCCCAAAAACGCAGAGCCTTATACTCTTACACAACCGTAAGTCCCTGTCAATTCGCCATCTTCTGTTTTTGGCAAGTTTTTTTGCATTTTTATCAACAAGCAGCCGTCGCCTCAGACGTACCGCAGTATCCTTTCCGCCACCTGCTGGGGAGCCGGTGCGTAGCTGTGCGGCTCCATCGTGCTGTTGCCTCGACCCTGCGTGAGCGACCGCAACTGCGTCTCATAGCCGAACATCTCCGCCAGCGGCGCCTCGGCCGAGAGTACGCGATACTTGCCTCGCGTCTCCTGGTTGCGTATGATCGCCCGCCGGGCCGTCAGGTCGCCCGTTACCGCGCCGAGATATTCCTCCGGCGTGGACACGCTAACCCGCATGATCGGCTCGAGGAAGACCGCCTTGGCCTGCTCGGCCGCCTGCTGGAACGCCATCGATCCGGCCTGCGAGAAAGCCACGTCACTGCTGTCGACCGGGTGTTCTTTGCCGTCCAGCAACGTCGCCTTGACGTTCAGCATCGGGTAGCCGGCCAACGGACCCGAGGTCGATGAATCCATCACACCCTGCCGCACAGCGGGGATGAATTCCTTGCTGATCACGCCGCCCTTGGTCGCGTCTTCGAAGGCGATCGGCTCGTCGCGGTTTTCCGGCTCCCACGCCTCGACGCGCATCGTGACAACGGCGTACTGCCCCCGACCGCCGGTCTGGCGGACGAAGCTCGCCTCGGCCTCGGCCGATCCAAGCACTGTCTCCTTGTAGGCCACACGCGGCTTGCCGACGCGAACCTCCAGGCCAAGGTCGCGAACGAGCTTGTTCTTGACGATCTCCAGGTGCAGCTCGCCCATGCCGGAAATCACGGTCTGGCCGGTTTCCTGGTCGTGTGTGTACTTGAAGCTCGGATCCTCGCGCTGCAGCGTGTGGAGCGCCTCGGCAAGGGGCTGCTTGTCAGCGTTGGTTCGCGGTTCGATCGACATGGAGATCACCGGGTCCGGAAACTCCAGGCGTTCCAGGACGACGGGATCCTTGGTATCGCAGAGCGTATCGCCGGTCAGTGCGTTTTTCATGCCGACGACGGCGACGATATCGCCCGCGAAGGCTTCGTCGAGGGCTTCCCGCTGCTTGGCGTGCATGCGCCAGATGCGGCTGATGTTCTCCTTCTTGCCTTGTGTGCTGTTGAGCACGCGCGAACCGGCCTCCAGCGTGCCGCTGTAGATCCGGGCGAAGTTCAGGTCGCCGTGGCTGTCGGAGGAGATCTTGAACACCAGCGCACTGAGCGGCCCGTGGGGGTCACACTCGCGGATGACGACCTCGTCGCTGGCCAGGTCCAGGTGGCCGTGGACCGGCGGAGCCTCCGGCGGACCGGGCAGGAAGTCGACCACCGCATCCAAGAGGGCCTGGATGCCCATGTGCTTGAGAGCCGAGCCGCACAAGACCGGATGCAGTTGGCGAGCCAGCGTGCCCTTGCGAATGCCGCGGATCAGGCCGCCCGGTTCAACGGCGTCGTAGCCGTCGACGAGGGCCTGCTCCATGAGGCCGTCGTCATAGTCGCTGGCGAGATCGATGAGTTCCTGTCGCGCGACGGCGGCCTGGGCGGCGTATTGATCGGGTATCTCTTCCTCGCGGACGGTCGTGGCAACGTCGGCCTCGTCGTAGAAGTAGGCCTTTCGATGTATGAGGTTGATCTGTCCCTGGTAGTCGTCGCCGGCGCCCATCGGGATCTGGATCAGGGCGGGATTGGCGTGCAGGCGGGTGCGGAGTTCCTCGACCACGATCTCGAAGTCCGCGCCGAGCCGGTCCATCTTATTGATGAAACAGACACGTGGCACCTTGTAGCGGTCCGCCTGGTGCCAGACCTTCTCGGACTGGGCTTCCACGCCGCCGACGGCACAGAAGACGGCTACCGCCGCGTCGAGCACACGAAGACTGCGCTCGACCTCGATGGTGAAATCGACGTGCCCGGGCGTGTCAATCAGATTAATCGTGTGGTCTCGCCAAGTCAGCGTGGTGGCCGCCGAGGTAATCGTGATGCCCCGCTGCTGCTCCTCCTCCATGTAATCCATGACCGCCGTACCGTCGTGGACCTCGCCGATCTTGTACGTTCGCCCGGCGAAGTACAGGATGCGTTCGGTCACGGTGGTCTTGCCGGCATCGATATGGGCCATGATGCCGATATTCCTGAAGTTGTGCAGGTCTTTTGCCATTGTCGTTACTGGTTGGGTGGTGTAGCACGCCCGAAGGGATGCCGTTGGCACGGCTGCACCTTCTTTGCGCCTCGGAGCCGATGCTGTACCGCCCGCGGTATCTTGCTTTGCTGCCTTGGGGGGCGCAGTGACCATCCTTCGCCGACACACCGGCCATCGGCCGCGCGCGGCATGTTACAGTCCGTGTAGAAAGACGCTCCGTCTGCCCCGTGTGCGGGCAGGTGTCCGACCTTGTGACAGATCGGTCCGGTTGTCTTATCTCTGTCCCAACCCGGTGGGACTCCGCTCGAGTCCCGCCAGCCGATACCGAATCAGCCGGCAGGATCGCCGTCGGTTTCCTCCTCGGTCTGCTCTCACCCGTACAAGCCTAATGCCCGTCTTCGCCCGTCGGGGCGTGTGGGCCGCGGAACAGCCGGAGGCATTGCGAGCCTCTCAGGAGGACCTTGCGGTCGATTCGACGATCACCGTCTTCGGGCGGGTGGATGCCGCCCCGTTTGGGCTTTCGTCTATGTACGGCAACGCAACACTGCGTTGCATCAGATCTCTAACTGCTGTCGTCTGTCTTCAGACGTCCGTCTTCTGACGACTACTACTGACTACGTCGTCTACCACGCGAAGTGGGCGAAGGCCTTGTTCGCCTCGGCCATGCGGTGGATGTTTTCTCGCGTCTGCATCGCCGAACCTTCACCGCGATAAGCAGCCATCACTTCCTCGGCGGCCCGGACGGCTGTCGGGCGACCCTTGCCACTGCGGATCGCTTCCCGCAACCAGCGGATCGCCAGTGACAGCTGCCGCTTGTTGCTGACCGGCATGGGCACCTGGTAGTTGGCACCGCCGACCCGCTTCGAACGGACTTCGATTCGCGGCTTGACGTTGTCGATCGCCTTCTCGAAGACCTCGACCGGCTCGGCGTCCTCGATCTTGTTGCCGATAATGTCGAGGGCATCGTACATGATTTGAGTGGCCGTAGCTTTCTTGCCGTCCCACATGATGCAGTTGATGAACTTCGACAGCAGCTTGCTGTTGTATTTGGCGTCCGGCTTGAGGGTGTCTTCACCGGCAACCGTAAATTTCTTGCGTGGCATAGTTTGTCCTTGCTCGTCTTCCTGTGCCTCTCGCGGCGGGGATGGCGGTTCAGCCATTTGCGCGAGCCGGGCATTTTAACGTGAAACAGTACTCTCGGCAACCCACCGAGATGAGCTTTTTTTCCGCCCCGGCCCATTCCGGGCCAGGGGCGTGATGCTCCATCGCCCTCACGTTCAGCGCGAGGCAAGCCGCGTTTGGCTATGGGGGGAACATGGAACGTCTTTCGATTGGCGCTGATTTACTTGGGTTTCTTCGCGCCATACTTACTTCGGCCCTGGCCGCGTCCATCGACACCGAGGGCGTCCAGCGTCCCGCGGACAACATGATATCGCACGCCGGGCAGGTCGCGAACACGGCCGCCACGGACGAGCACAATGCTGTGCTCCTGCAGGTTGTGGTCGACGCCACCGATGTAAGCGTTGACCTCTTTGCCGTTGGAGAGGCGCACACGCGCCACCTTCCGCAGGGCCGAGTTCGGCTTCTTCGGCGTCACGGTCTTGACCAGCAGGCAGACGCCACGCTTCTGCGGGCACTCGCCCAGCGCGGGATTCTTCTTCTTCGCCTTCTGCTGCTTGCGTTTCTTGCGTACCAGTTGGTTAATCGTCGGCATGTGTCACCTTTTCTTCCGAAGTCGCTGGCGGGGACGTCCGGTCGCGTCCCGCGGTTGTGTGTTACTCGGCCGTTCCAAGCGCCTGCTGGACGGCGGCCGTAATGTCGTCGGGGGTCATCTCTTCGCTCGGTGCCTGGGCGGCAGCCGCTTCCATGAGGTCCGGGACCTCCTTGCGGACGGCCATCTCAATATACGGCTTGAAGCTCGTACCGGCCGGGATCAGGTGACCGAGGATCACGTTTTCCTTCAAACCGCGCAGCTCGTCGATCTTGCCGGCCAGCGACGCTTCCGTGAAGACCTTCGTGGACTCCTGGAAACTCGCCGCCGACAGGAAGCTCTCCGACTGCAGACTGGCCTTGGTGATGCCCAGCAGCAGCGTACGGGCGCTGGCGGGCTTGGGCTTCTTGGTCTTAGCGGGCTGACCCCCGGCGGCGTCGACCTCGGCGTTGGCCGACTCGATCTCCTCGCGGGAGACAATGTCGTCGGTCACGTACTGCGTATCGCCGCCGTCGACCACCTTCAGTGAGCCGGCCATTCGCTGGTTTTCCTCGACGAAGCGGAACTTGTCAACGACATCGCCCGGCAGCAGCTTGGTATCGCCGACCGACTCGATCTTCACCTTCCGCAGCATCTGCGTGAGAATGATCTCGATGTGCTTGTCGTTGATGGTCACGCCGGTCGAACGATAGACGCTCTGGACCTCGCCCAGCAGGTAGTTCTGCAGGGCTTCTTCGCCGCGGATGTCCAGGATGTCGTGGGGGACCAGCGGACCTTCGGTCAGTGGATCGCCGGCGTCGACGTAGTCACCCGTGTGGACCAGCAGGTGCTGGCCGATCGGCACGTGGTGCTCGCGCTCCATGCCCGACTCGCTGTGGACAATGATGGTCATCTTGCCGCGACGCTTGTCCGTGCGAAGCTCGACGCGTCCGGAGATCTCGGCCATGGCGGCCGGTTCCTTCGGCTTGCGGGCCTCGAAGACCTCGGTCACTCGCGGCAGACCGCCGGTGATGTCCTGCGTGCCGGAGACCTCCCGCGGCTGCCGTGCGAGCAGTTCGCCCGGCTTGACGGACTGGCCTTCCTCGACCTCGATACGCGCCTTGGCGGGCAGGTAGTGGAAGTCGAGAATCTTGCCGCTCTTGTCTTCGACCACGATTCGCGGATTGACGTCGCCCTTGTGCTGGATGACGACGAATCGGCCCTTACGGCCCTTCGTACCTTCCTCGAGGCGAACGGTTTCGCCTTCCTTGATGTCCTCGAAACGCACCTGGCCGTCGGCCTCGGCGAGAATCGGAACACGGTGCGGGTCCCACCAGACGAGCACGTCACCCGGGTCGACCTCGCTGCCGTCGGCGGCCAGAATGTGCGAGCCGTACGGCACCTTGAACTTCTCGATTTCGCGGTTCTTGTCGTCCAGGATGGCGATCTCGCCCTGTCGCTTCAGCGTGACCCAGGCCTTCTCGCCCTTGCCGCGGCCGCGGCCGGCGCTGGTGGGATCTTCCACGGCGTTAAGGTCACGGTATTTGATCGTGCCGCCGACCGGGGCCGTGATCTCCGACTCCATGACCGAGCCGGTCGCCACGCCGCCGGTGTGGAACGTCCGCATCGTCAGCTGCGTTCCGGGCTCACCGATCGACTGGGCGCCGATGATGCCCACGGCCATGCCTTCTTCGACGAGTCGACCCGTGGACATGTCCTGGCCGTAGCACTTGCCACAGATACCCAGGGGGCTTTCGCACGTCAGCGGGCTGCGAACGCGAATGCTCTCGAGGCCCATGTCCTCGATGGCCCGGGCGGCCTCGGGCGTGATGATCTCGTTTTCCTCGACGATGACCTTGTCGATCCGCGGATCGGCAATGGTTTCGCGGGCCACGCGACCGACGATAACCTCGCGGAGAGGCACGTCGACCTGTTCGCCCTTGTAGATCGCCTGCTTGCTGATGCCTCGCACCGTGCCGCAGTCGATCTCGTTGATGATGACGTTCTGGGCCACGTCCGCGAGCTTACGCGTCAGATAGCCCGAGTCGGCCGTCTTCAGGGCCGTGTCGGCCAGACCCTTACGGGCACCGTGGGTGGAGCTGAAGTACTCCAACACGGTCAGGCCTTCGCGGAAGTTGGCCTTGATGGGCGTTTCAATCACCTCGCCGGAGGGCTTGGCCATCAGACCACGCATGCCGGCGAGCTGGCGAATCTGGTCGATCTTGCCGCGGGCGCCGGAGTCGGTCATCAGGTAGACCGGGTTGAGGTAGTCCGCGTCGTCCTCTCGCGTGTCGCTCTTGAGGGCCTTGATCAGGCTGGCGGTGATCGCTTCGCGGGCGTGGATCCACACGTCGATAATCTGGTTGGACCGCTCGCCTTCGGTGATCGCGTCGGCCTGGTAGTCCTTCTCGATCTGGTCGACCTTCATCTGGGCCTCGTCGAGGATCCCCGGCTTGGTGTCCGGAATCTTCGCGTCGGTAATGCCGAAGCTCAGGGCCGCCAGCGTGCTGTACTGGAAACCGAGGTCCTTGATGTCGTCCAGCAGTTCCAGGGTCGCGCCGCGGCCGAGCGCCTGGTAGCAGTCGCTGATGACGCGGCCGGCGCCCTTGCTGCCGAGCGGGAAGTTGTAGTAGCCCATGCCCTCGGGCAGCATGTCGTTGAAGATCAGTCGCCCGACGGTCGTGACGATACGGCCGTTCTCGGCGACGTACTGCTCGGAGTCCTCGATAATCTGGCGGTCCTTCGGCACGCGGACAAGGATCTGCGTGTGCATGCCCACGAGCTTGCGGTCGTAGGCCATCATGGCCGCGTGGGGGTCGGGGAAGAGCGGCACCGTCACGCCGTTGACCTCGACCTTTCGGAGCTTGTCGTTGCAGAACGTGCTGCCGTGGTCGCTGGTCAGATAGTAGATGCCCAGCACGATGTCCTGCGTGGGCGACATGATCGGCGAGCCGTTGGCGGGCGAGAAGATGTTGTTCGTCGCCAGCATCAGCACGTGCGCTTCGGCCTGTGCTTCGACCGACAGCGGCAGGTGGACGGCCATCTGGTCGCCGTCGAAGTCAGCGTTGAAGCCCTTGCAGACCAGCGGGTGAATCTTGATGGCGTTGCCCTCGACGAGCACCGGCTCGAAAGCCTGGATACCCATGCGGTGCAGTGTGGGAGCACGGTTCAGCAGAACCGGGTGCTGGTAGATGACCTCTTCCAGAACGTCCCAGATCTCGCGGTCGCGACGCTCGAGCATCTTCTTGGCCGACTTGATCGTATCGGCCAGCCCGCGGTCCCTCAGCTTGCGGATGATGAACGGCTGGAACAGCTCCAGGGCGATTTTCTTGGGCAGCCCGCACTGGTTGAGTTTGAGGTCCGGACCGATGACGATCACCGACCGGCCGGAGTAGTCGACGCGCTTGCCCAGCAGGTTCTCGCGGAAGCGGCCCTGTTTGCCCTTGATCATGTCGGTCAGCGACTTCAGCGGCCGGTTGGCCGTGCCCTGGACGGGTCGACGGCAGCGGTTGTTGTCGAACAGTGCGTCGACGGCCTGCTGCAGCATGCGCTTCTCATTGCGGATGATCACCTCGGGTGCGTTGAGATCCATCAGCTTCTTGAGACGGTTGTTTCGATTGATAATGCGGCGGTAGAGGTCGTTGAGGTCGCTGGTGGCGAAATTGCCGCTCTCCAGCATGACAAGCGGACGCAGATCCGGCGGGATCACCGGCACGACTTCCATGACCATCCACTCCGGCATGTTGCCACTGCCGCGGAGGCTCTCGACGAGCTTCAGCCGCTTGGTGAGGTCCTTGATTTTCTGCTTGCTGTTGGTCTTGGTCAGCCCGTCGCGCAGCTCGGTGGTGAGCATGGCGAGGTTCAGGTCCTGCAGCAGCTTGAAGATGGCTTCGGCGCCCATCTCGGCCTCGAAGTCCACGCCGTACTTTTCGTAGGCGGCGCGGTGCTCTTCTTCGGTGAGCACCTGCTTGTACTTCAGCGGCGTCTGGCCGGGGTCGGTGACCACGTAGTCCTGGAAGAGGATGATCTTCTCCAGGTCGGCCGTCCGCATGCCGAGCAGCGTGCCCAGGCGGCTGGGCAGGGCCTTGAAGAACCAGATATGCACGATGGGCGCGGCGAGGTTGATATGGCCCATCCGCTTGCGGCGAACGCGGCTGTGCGTGACTTTCACGCCGCAACGGTCGCAGATGATGCCCTTGTGCTTCGTGCCCTTGTACTTCCCGCACGCGCACTCCCAGTCCCGCTCGGGACCGAAGATGCGCTCGCAGAACAGGCCGTCCTTTTCCGGACGGTAGGTGCGATAGTTGATGGTCTCGGGCTTCTTGACCTCGCCGAACGACCAGCTTCGGATGTCGTTCGGGCTGGCCAGTTGAATCTTCACCGAGCCATAATCGTTGATTCTGTCGTATACGCTTTCAGCCATGATTCGCTCCGCGAATTGGTTGATCCGTTGATGGGTTAACTCGTTAACTGGTTAGCCGCTCAACGGATCTCCAGTGTCATGTGTCGTCTCTCAGACGGTCCCGACGATAACGGACGTATCCATTGATGAGCCTGATGGCACTGCTGAGGTCATCACGAAGGTCATCCAAATGCTCGTTCTGGAAGTATCCTTCACCTTCACAGCCGTTCAGGTCATCCAGCAATTCGTTGGCACTCCCACGCGAGCGGTATAGGTAGGCGACGTTGTGTCGCCAACTTCGGGTGCCATGACCTTCGGCAATGTTATTGGTCAGGCTCAGGGCCGCTCGCTGCATCTGGGAGATGAGATTGAACTGCTCATCCTTCGGCAACTGTCTCGATAACTTGTAAATACGCTTTCGGACCAATCGGGCTTGCCGGTAAACCTCAAGTTCCTCAAACCCGTCAGCCATCGCTGCTCCAATTAACCAATCAACTAGATCAGCTTCTTCTTCTCCAGGTGGATGTTCAGGCCCAGGCCACGCAGTTCGTTACAGAGCACGTCGAAGGAGACTGGCGTGCCGGCCTCCAGCGTGTTCTGGCCCTTGACCATGGATTCGTAGATCTTGGTCCGACCTTCCACGTCGTCGCTCTTGACGGTCAGCAGTTCCTGCAAGGTGTAGCTGGCGCCGTAGGCTTCCAGGCCCCAGACTTCCATCTCGCCGAATCGCTGGCCGCCTGTACGGGCCTTGCCCCCGAGGGGCTGCTGGGTGATCAGGCTGTACGGGCCCGTCGCGCGGGCGTGGATCTTCTCGTCCACCAGGTGGTGGAGCTTGTTCATGTAGATGTAGCCCACCGTGGTCTTCTGCTCGAACGGCTCGCCGGTCCGGCCGTCGCACAGACGCACCTTGCCGTCCAGCGGCATGGTCGCCAGCAACTCGCCGGTCTCGCCGGCCTTGTGGACCACGTCCAGATCGGCCTTGCGCTGTGCGACATGCTCGTTGGCTTCCTTGATGGCCTCGAAGATTTCCGCTTCCGTCGCACCGTCAAAGACCGGCGTGATCGCCTGGAAGCCCAGGACGGCCGCCGCCCAACCGAGGTGCGTCTCGAGGATCTGCCCGAGGTTCATTCGGCCCGGAACGCCGAGCGGGTTCAGGACGATTTCGACCGGCGTGCCGTCGTCGAGAAACGGCATGTCCTCTTCCGGCAGGATTCGGGCGATCACGCCCTTGTTGCCGTGACGGCCGGCCATCTTGTCGCCCACGCCCAGCTTCCGCTTGGTCGCCACGCGAACTTTCACCATCTCCAGCACGCCGGAGGGCAGTTCGTCGCCGCGCTTCATGTGTTCGAGCTTGCGCTGCATCTCGACCTTCAGGCCCTCGATGCTCTGCCAGTACTGACGGTAGATTTTCTCGGCCTTCTTCTTGGCATCAGCCGAGCCCTTGAACCACTTGGTGGTGAAGTTCTCGACCTGCTCCATGACGACCTCGTCCATATCGGACTGGCCGACCTTCTGCAGCGTGGTCTTGTCGACCATCGGCTCGCTGAGAACATCGTTGATGTCCTCGGCCATCTTGCGGAAGACCTTGCAGATGCGGGCCTGCATCTCGGTCTCGTAGGCCTTCATTTCCTTCTTCTGCTGTTTCTTCTGCACGTCGGTCATGTTCATCCGACGACTGAATCGCTGCGTATCGACCACCACGCCTTCCTCGCCGGCGGGCAGTTCGAGGCTGTCGTTCTTGACGTCCTCACCGGCCCGGCCGAAGATGGCGTGAAGCAGTTTCTCTTCGGGGCTCAGTTCGCTCTTGGACTTCGGCGAGACCTTGCCGACGAGGATATCGCCCGGCCCGACGTGCGTGCCCACCTGCACGACGCCGTATTCGTCGAGGTAGCGAAGGGCCTTCTCCGAGACGTTGGGGATGTCGCGAGTGAATTCCTCGCGTCCCAGCTTGGTCTCGCGGATTTCCACTTCGTACTCCTCGAGGTGGACGCTGGTGAAGGCGTCTTCCTTGACGACCTTCTGGCTGATGAGGATGGCGTCCTCAAAGTTGTAGCCGTCGAAGGGCATGAACGCCACGAGCACGTTTCGGCCCAGGGCGAGTTCGCCCTGGCTGCAGGCCGAACCGTCGGCGATGATCTGGCCCTTCTTGACCTTGTCGCCCTCGGCGACGATCGGCTTCTGGTTCAGGCAGGCCCGTTCGTTAAGCTTGCCGAACTTCCGCAGTTCGTACTCGTCGGAATTGTCCAGCACGATGCGGTGGGCGTCGACGTACGTGACCGTCCCGTTTTTGCGAGCCTTGACCACAAAGCCGCTGTTCTCGACGACGGACCGTTCCATGCCCGTGGCCACCAGGGGCGCGTCGGTACACATCAGGGGCACGCCCTGCCGCTGCATGTTCGACCCCATCAGGGCTCGGTTGGCGTCGTCGTGCTCCAGGAACGGAATAAGGCTGGCCGAGACGCCGACGGTCTGCTTCGGCGAGATGTCCAGGTAGCCAACGTCGTTGCTGTCGGAGATCGACAGTTCGCCGCTGACACGGGCCAGCACGCGGCTGTCCTTCGGCAGACGCTTGGCTTCGCCGCGGCCGGTCTTCTCCAGCACGTTCGGCGGCGCGAGGACGGCCTCGACCTCCTCGTCGGCACGCAGATGCACGACATTGCCCGTCGCCTTGCCGCCCTTGACTTCCATGTACGGCGTCGTCAGGAAACCGTACTCGTCCACGCCGGCATAGATGCCCATCGAACTGATCAGGCCGATGTTGTTGCCTTCCGGCGTTTCGATCGGGCAGATGCGACCGTAGTGGCTGATATGCACGTCGCGAACCTCGAAGCCCGCACGCTTGCGGTTCAGGCCGCCCGGGCCAAGGGCCGAGAGACGACGCTCGTTGGTCAGCTGACTCAGCGGGTTCTGCTGGTCGACGACCTGGGACAGCTCGCCGCGGCCGAAGAAGTAGTCGATGCTGCTGGAGATGCTCTTGGAGTTGACAATCTCGGCGATCTTGCTGATATCGTCGGGGTCCTTGAGGCTCATGCGTTCCTGAACGGTCCGGCGGAGCTTCAGGAAGCCCTTGCGCATCTCGTCGGCACCGAGTTCGTCGATCGTCCGCAGACGACGGTTGCCGAGGTGGTCGATGTCGTCGACGCCGCCCTCGCCGTTTCGCAGCGTCAGCAGGTACTGCATCGTGCCGATAAAGTCCTCGACCCGCAACGTCATCACACGTTCGTCGACGTTCTGGCCGAACTTGCGGTTGATGCGGAACCGCCCTACCTTGCCCAGGCGGTAGCGATTCTCGTCATAAAATTTCTCATCGAACAGGACCTTGGCCTTCTCCATCTGTGGCGGGTTGCCCGGACGCAGGCGGGCGTAAATCCGCAGGACGGCCGCCTCGTGATCCTCGGCCGGGTCTTCGGCCAGCGTGTTGAGAATCAGCGGGTCGGCGTCGGCCGAGACGATCTCGATCTTCTTTTTCGCCGCGGCGACAATCTGGTTGAGGGCATCGCCGACCTGACCACCGGCCGGAACGATTTCCTCGCCGCTGTCCGGGTCCACCCAGCCTTCGACCAGGTAGACCTGCGGGCGAAGCTGCTCGGCGTCGACCGTCTCGGTTTCGTAGAACTCGCGGATAATCGTCGGCGTATCACCGAACTTCTCGTCCATCGAGCGGAGGAACATCGTGGCGGGAATCTTGCTGGACTGGTCGATCCGCATCGAGATCGCGTCCTTCTTGGTAACGCTCAGCTCGATCCAGCTGCCGCGTTCGGGAATGACGCGCGCCCCGTGCAACGGACGGTCCGACTCCTGCATCTCAACCGTGAAGTCCACACCGGGCGAGCGGTGGAGCTGGCTGACGATGACACGTTCGGCACCGTTGATGATGAACTCGCCGCCGCCGAGCATGATCGGAATCTCGCCGACGTAAATGCTTTCTTCCCAGACGTCCTTGCGGTCTTTGCACGTCAGCCGGCAGCGGATGCGAAACGGCATTCCGTACGTGAGGCGAAGGTCACGGCACTCCTGGGGATTGTAGCGCGGCACGCCCAGTTCGTAGTGAATGTACTCAAGCGTCATGCTCTCGTCGTAGCTGACGATCGGGAACACTTCCTGTAGCAGCGACTCGAGGCCTTCGTTTCTCCGTTTGTCCGGGTCCACATCCGCCTGCAGGAAGCGCGCATAGCTTTCGGTCTGCAGGGCGATGAGGTTGGGTACGGGGGCCTGGTCGCCAACCTTACTGAAATCTCTGATTGTGTCCACTCGGGGCATCGATTGACCTCATTGCAGTTTCGAAGTCGGTCGTGTGAAACGACCCGGGCGGTGAGGCCTCGGCTCGCTCCTGTGATTTGCAGGACCGCCATCCAAGCGGTGCCCGACGCGGGCGGCCGCTCATTCTATCGTCCCTGCAGGCCTGTTCGGCCCGGGCGAAGGCGCGTGCGTCCCTCGCCGAAAGCCCATCTGATTGATACCAAGCATACGAAGCTCGTGCATGGTGGAGCACTCCCGAAGGAATGCCGCCGGCACGGCTCCACCATGCCATTTCATGGCATATGCGTTCGTTACACGCGGTGGGGCGGATGCTACGCCACGCAGAAACTTATCGTATTTCGTATGACACGACGCGTACGACGTTCATGCATGGCGACCCGACGAGCTGTTATGTCAGCCTATTGTATATTCGGATGTTACGCGCGGCGGGGCCGGCGCTACACCGCGCACATGTCTAGTACGTCCGGTATGACCCGGTCGGGCCAGCGGTACTGGAGAATTTCCAACTCTCAAACAGCAATTTCCAAGCAAGACACGTCAACATCCGGAAACGAAAGAAGCACGGCAACTGCTTGTCTTCCTTGCCGTTTCTCGTCGTTGTTTGGAGCCTGGACTTTGCCTTTGGGAGCTTGGCTATTCGATTGTCACTGTGGCACCGGCCTCTTCGAGGTCGGCCTTGGCCTTCTCGGCGTCTTCCTTGCTGGCGCCTTCGACGACCGGCTTGGGAGCGCTTTCCACGAGTTCCTTGGCTTCTTTCAGGCCCAGGCTGGTCAGGGCACGGACGGCCTTGATAACCTGGATCTTCTTGTCGCCGGTTTCCTTCAGCACGACATCGAAAGCGGTCTTCTCTTCGGCTTCTTCGCCGCCGTCGTCGCCGTCGCCGCCCGGACCGGCCATCATGACCGCACCGCCGGCTGCCGGCTCGATGCCGTATTCCTGCTTCAGGTAATCCTTCAGATCGACGGCCTCCTTGAGGCTCAGTTCGACAATCTTGTCGCCCAGTTCCTTGATGGAAGCGTCAAATTCCTTCGTCTCTTCGGTGGCTTCTGCCACGGCAGCTTCTTCTTCAGCCATTGTCACTTACTCCAGTGTGATTATATTGCGTCGGCCTGATAGGCGAGACCCCGCTGGTCTCATTTAAGGCCGGGCCATCCGGACCCAATCCGCAGCCGACAAAGGGTTAACTGTATCAAATGCAATCAGCCATACCAAACCAATCACTCATCACAACCGGTCACTCAAGTCCAACCGGCTGTAATTTCGGATTTCTGAATTCGGATTTCGGCAAGATGGTGCCAACCAAGCATTGCAACGACGGCATTTCTTCAATCCGAAACCCAAAATCCTAAATCCGACATCGCTACGCGGCCTCTTGCTCGTCTCTTTCCTCGATGGTCTTGAGGATACCGGCGATCTGGGTGGCCGGACCGACCAGGCAGCCGGCGATGTTCGCACCGGCCGACAGCACACAACCGACCACGTCGGCGATGGCTTCGTCGCGGGTGGGAAAGTTGCTCAGCCGCTTGATATCGTCGTCGCCGGTGAAGATCTGGCCCTCCAGCAGAGCGGCCTTGATCTCCAGCGGCGGGGCCTGCTTCTTGATGTCCAGCAGTTCGCGAACGACGCTAACAATGCTGTCCGAGCCCCACGCCACCGCACACGGCCCTTCCAGCAGCTCCTTGGCGGCGGCAAGCCCGACGTCGCCGAACGCCTGGCGGGCCATGGAGTTCTTGACGACCGTGAAGTTGATGTCCTTCTCGGCCAGGCGGCCACGCATCATATACGTCTGGTCGGCGTCGAGACCGGTAAAGCCACAGATCGCCACGGACGTCACGTCGGCAAAACGCCCGGCGAGTTCATTCCGAATCATCTGTTTGACAGGTTTACTCATGATGCACCTATGCTACCTCGATCTCGATACCGGGCGTCATGGTCCCGGCGAGAACGGCCTTTTGAATGTACTTCTTCTTGATGGTGGCGGGTCGTTGACGCTTGATGAAATCCAGGAAGTACTCGACGTTCTCCCGAAGCTTGCCTTCATCAAAGCTCATCTTGCCGACCGGCACGTGAATGTTGCCGCCGTCGTCGTTGCGGTAGTTGACCTTACCGGCCGCGAACTCCTTGACCGCATCAACGATGTCCGGCGTGACCGTGCCCGCCTTCGGCGAGGGCATGAGCCCGACGGGGCCGAGCACGCGGCCAAGCTTGCTGACCACACGCATCATCGACGGCGTGGCGACGGCGACGTCGAAGTCCATCCAGCCGTCATTGACCGTCTCGGCGAGTCCCTCGCCACCGGCCTCGACGGCGCCGGCGGCTTTGCAGTCGTCTACAAGATTCTCCTCGCAGAACGCGATGACCCGCTTGGTCTGTCCAATACCGTTCGGCAGCGAGATCGACCCGCGAAGGGCCTGGTCGGCCTGTCGGGGATCAATGCCCAGATGCATCGCCAGTTCGACCGTTCCGTCAAACTTGGTGCCGGGCATGCCCTTGAGGCACTTGATCGCCTCGTCCACCGACACCTTGCCCTGGGGTACTGTCTCGAGGCACTGCCGGTGACGTTTCCCGTGTTTTCCTGGCATATCTGACTCCTGCGGCTATCTCAGCCTTCCACGTTTCCACCCGTGGTGGGGTGTATGCCCCGCGCGGGGCAAGATCAGTGATGCGTCATGGATTCGCGAATCATGAATCAGGAGCATCGTCGGCTATCGGCCGCGCCCGGCGTGGCCAAACGTCTTTGCCGTATTCATAACTCCGAATTCAGAATTCAAAATCTGTCAGCAACCTTTCCAGCCTATCTCCACGTGACGCGGGCATCTTGCCCGCGAGCGTCGCGGCCATCCTGGCCGCGTCTTTGCCAAGCAGAAACGAGGGCAAGATGCCCTCGGTACGCGCGGGGCTGGAAGCCCGCGACACATTGCTTACTCGTCAGCGACCGTAATGCCCATCGACCGGGCCGTGCCTTCGATGATCCGCGAGCCGGCCTCGACGTCGCGAGCCGAGAGGTCCGCCAGCTTTCGCTCGGCGATCTCGCGGCACTGGGCCCGGGTGACCTCTCCGACCTTTTCCTTGTTTGGTACGCCGGAGCCATTGGCAATTCCCGCGGCCTGCTTCAGCAGGGCCGCCGCCGGCGGGCTCTTGACGACAAAGCTGAACGTCCGGTCGCCATAAACGCTGATAACGACCGGTACGGGCGTGCCGTTAAGTTCATTCGTTGCCTCGTTGAACTGCGAGACGAACTGCCCGATATTCACGTTGTGCTGACCAAGGGCCGGGCCGATCGGCGGAGCCGGGGTGGCCTGGCCGCCGGGGGCCTGAAGCTTGATCTGTGCTACAATTTCCTTCGCCATAACGTTCTCACTCTCTACAGGCGTTCAGGGATTCCGGGGTAAGCGCCGCGAGGCTGCCGTCCCGGCGACCCGTTGCGAAGCAGGCTAGCCGCCGGCCTCTGACGGCCAGGTGGCCTGCCTAAACCTTTTCGACCTGCCAGAATTCCAGTTCGACCGGGGTGGCACGACCGAAAATCGTGACCACCACGCGAACCAGACCCTTCTCGGGCAGGACATCTTCGACGGCGCCTTCGAAGTTCTCGAACGCGCCTTCCTTGATCTTGACCATGTCGCCTTTCTCGAACTCGACGCTGACCTGCCCACCCTCCTGGGCCTTGGCCACCTGCTGAAGCATCTTGTCCACATCGCCCTGGGCCATCGGGCTGGGCTTGCCGGCCGAACCGATGAAATCGCCCACGCCGGTGGTTTCCTTGATGGTGAACCATGCCTGGTCGTCGATGCTGCCGTCGTCGCTGAGCTTCATCTCGATGAACACGTAGCCGGGGTACATCTTCCGCTCGACAAACTTGCTGCCACCCCGGCCCCGTGGGTTGGGGCGCTTCTCGGTGGGCACGAGGATTCGCCCGACCACGTCGTGCAGGCCTTCGATCTTGATGCGGCGTTCGAGAGCCTCGCGGACGGTTTCTTCTTTGTTGCTCGCGACGCGAAGGACGCACCAGCTAAAGCCCGGCCGGGTCGCGCCGTCGTCCTCGGGCGCTTCTTCGGCGGGGGCCGCTTCGGAAGCCTCGGCGAACTCACCGGCCTGGCGCTGGTCGGCCTGTGCGTCGGTAGCGGCTTCGCCGGGCGGGGTGACGGCGTTCTCCGTCGCCTCGCCGGCGGGCGTTTGCTCGACGGTGGAGGCGGCCTCGGCGGGCTGCTCGACGGCGTCCGGCTGAGTGTTGTTGGATTCTTCCATTGGTCTGCTCCGGGCGGGGGGGTCTCTAGCCCATGACATTCATGGCGCGGAAGAGGGTGGCGAACACGAGGTCGACGATAAAAAGAATCGCCGCAAGGATAAAGGTCGTCACGATTACAACCTTCGTCGAGCCGATGACTTCCTTTCGACTGGACCAGGAGACCTTCTTCATCTCGCCTTCGGTGGCAATAAGAAAGTCAGCCGTGCGAGGCCGATTGACCAGCCACAGTACCAGCGTCGCCACGGCCATGGTAATCGCCAGGGGAATGCCGAAACGCACGTACGTTCCCACGCCGAAACTGCTGAGCCACTGCGACAGCGAATAGCTGCCCCAGGCGGTCAGAACCAGCACGGCCACCGCGGTAATCACGCGGGTGTACTTGCCCTGGTTTCGCTTGTAGATCTGGATTCCTTGCATGAAGTCTCTCGTATACGCGAGCCTCTGGCCTGCGTCTGTCGTATCCGTTTCGCATCAAACGGGCGTCTCACTCGTCATGGCGACAGGCGGGATGCCTCTTTCTGTATCAGCATCAGTCTGCACCGGACAGAACCACGGCAGGGAGGAGTTGAACCCCCAACCTGCGGTTTTGGAGACCGCTGCTCTGCCAATTGAGCTACTGCCGTGTGTCGGCTTGCATGGCACCGGCCGACCCGGCGCCACGCTATGCCGCTCACCCCGAGGAGGGGCGCTATTTTCTTTTGATCTTGTGCGTCGTGTGCTTGCGTTCGCGAGGGCAGAACTTCTTGAGTTCAATCTTCGGCACGCCGCCCTGAACGCGCACGTTCGTGCGGTAGTTGAGGTCCTTGCACTCGGTGCATTGCATCCAGACGTATTCACGGGCCTTACTTTTGGCCATGATTCACCGTTCCTGCCCGATCCGGGCGACTACTCGAGAATCTTCGTGACGACGCCGGAAGCGACGGTCCGGCCGCCTTCGCGAATCGCGAAGCGGAGACCCTCGTCCATGGCGATCGAGGTATTCAGTAACTCGACTTCCATGGTGACGTTGTCGCCGGGCATGCACATCTCGGCACCGCCGAGCAGCTTGACCGTGCCGGTCACATCCGTGGTACGGAAGTAGAACTGCGGACGATAGCCGGTGAAGAACGGCGTGTGACGACCGCCCTCTTCCTTCGTCAGCACGTACACTTCGCCCTCGAACTTCTTGTGCGGCGTGATCGAGCCGGGAGCGGCCAGCACCTGGCCACGCTCGATCTCGTTTTTCTCCACGCCACGCAGGAGACAACCGACGTTGTCGCCGGCCTGGCCTTCGTCGAGGAGCTTGTTGAACATCTCAACACCGGTGACGGTCGTGTCTCGCGTGTCGCCAAGACCGACGATTTCGACCTTGTCGCCAACCTTGATGACGCCGCGTTCAATACGGCCGGTCGCCACGGTACCGCGGCCCTTGATGCTGAAAATGTCTTCGATCGGCATGAGGAAGGGCTTGTCGACCTGGCGCTGTGGCTCGGGGATGGACTCGTCCATCGCGGCGACGAGTTCCATGATCGGTTTCGCGCCGTCGCCGTTGGGGTCGGCGATGGCTTCGGTGGACGAGCCCTTGATGACCGCGGCGTTGTCGCCGTCGTATTCGTATTTGCTGAGCAGTTCGCGAACTTCAAGTTCCACGAGGTCCACCAGTTCCTCGTCCTCAACAAGGTCGGCCTTGTTCAGGAAGACCACCAGTCGGGGGACGTTGACCTGGCGGGCCAGAAGCACGTGCTCGCGCGTCTGCGGCATGGGACCGTCGGCAGCACTGACGACGAGGATCGCACCGTCCATCTGGGCGGCGCCGGTAATCATGTTCTTGACGTAGTCCGCGTGGCCCGGGCAGTCGACGTGGGCATAGTGACGATTCTCGGACTCGTACTCGACGTGCGAGGTCGCGATCGTCAGAATCTTCGTCGGGTCGCGGCGGCCCTGGGACTCCGAGGCCTTGGCGATGTCGTCGTAACTGCGGCACTTGGCCAGACCCTTGGCCTCGAGCACGGTCGTGATGGCCGCGGTCAGCGTGGTCTTGCCGTGGTCAACGTGACCGATCGTGCCAACGTTTACGTGCGGCTTGGTGCGCTCAAAAGTTTCCTTCGCCATTCCAGTTGCTCCTTTTAGCTTTCCTTCTTGCAGGTCGTTTCCATGTCGTGTCACCGGCCCGGCCGGCTTGGACGTACATTGCTTCCGGTCTGCCGGGTCCATGCGACAGTACCATCGCAGACAGCTGCTGATGGGGGTCGAACCCATGACCTCGTCCTTACCAAGGACGCGCTCTACCACTGAGCTACAGCAGCGCAATTGCGCCACCCGCAGGCCACCTCGAGTTCCGGACATCCTGGCGGGCGGCCCAACGGCGCATAGGTGTACCATGGCAAGAAAACCGGAATTCGTAAGTATAGCGAATGCAGAAATGCTGTCAAACCCGGCTGTTAAAAAAATCCGAGAAATTTATCGCCGGCCACAGCCCCGCCGTCCCCTCAGAATATCAGCCGCGCTCACGGCATCGTCTCTACGAATGAGCCGGGAACAATCTCCACAATGTACTTCTTACGCATGCCCAGAGGCATGACGTTGTCCGGATCCGGCCAGATTTCCACCAGTTCGCTCGTGCCGTTGATGTTGCCCAGATTGCTGCCGCAGACACCAGTGCTCAGCAGCCAGCTCCACCCTTTGTTCATGATCGGCGAGCCGTCGACGACAAGCGGGGCCATGGAGACGACCGTGCCGTTGACATGGATCTTGTCGTATACGTCCACCACGCCGCCAACGACAAGCCCGCAGACGGCCGAGTCGCCCGTGCCCCCACCACCGGTGTGTTCGCCGCCGCCGATATTCACGTTGTAGTTCGGCGCCATCAGCGTCACGCCACCCAGGGCTGCCTGGATCATGCTGTTGCGAAACGTCGTCTCCCCCCGGTACTCCATGCTATTGTAGTCCCAGCGCATCTCCTTCGGCACGCCGGTGATAACCGGACCTTCGAAGGTACAGTCCTCAAAGACCACGCCGTTCTGGTTGTTCTTCGAAGGGTTATCCGTCTCTTCGTCCACCTCGATGTATGTGATGCCGGTAAACGTGCAGTTCTTGAAATACGGGTTCGTGCCTTTCGGCACGCAGATATTGTTAAGCTTCGCCTTCCCGCCCTCACCGTTGTGGTCCTCCCAGCGACTGCCCTGGAGACCCCACATGCCCAGTGAAACACCCGTGGCATCCGCCGCGGGCAGGTTGGCCGTGCTGGTCATGTCCTTCAGCGGCTGGGTATTAAAATCCTCCGGCTTGAGGTCCATCACGGGCGGTTGCTTGTACCTGATCCGCCCTCGCATGTAATCTGAATCGCAGTCGGGGTTGCTGCCACGGACGCCATTGCGGAAATCCGTGTCGCCCTCGGCGGGATCTCCCTCGAAATCCTCCTGGCTGTCGACAGTACCGAGTGTGCCCTCGACCAGCCCCTGCGGTCCGAGATCGACATCCAGCGGATAGACGCCGTGATTGCGCTTGCCGGGGAAGGGTTCACGGCTCCAGCCGGAGGCGATCGGGCCGTGGACGATGACGTTGCCGCGAAGAATCATGCGCACACTGCTGGCAAAGCCGAAGTGCAGCAGTTCCTCGTCCGGCTCGATGGAGAACCGTGCGGCTACGCGGCGGTAGGTCTGATCGTATCGCCCGGTGACAAGCAATTGCATTTCAGTCGGCACGTCGTCGTCATTGACGTCGGTAGCCACAATGTCCATCGTGAAGTCCTTGTCTTCCGCCAAGGCCACGGCGGGCACGCTCAGAACGCGGGCCGAGCCGGTGCCTGTGAGTGTGGGAGGCGACGAGGGCAGCTTTGCATTCAGATGGTCGTGGACGACTTGGAACATGTCCGGAAATTCATCGATGTCCATGCTGTCGCTCTTGCAGTCATCCATCAGCAGCAGGAAGTACTGCAGGCCGCTGTCTGCAACCGACCGGGCGGTCGTGATATCGCGAAAACTCGCGGATGCCGCCAGTTCCGAGCCGCCGGTCCACATGAGGGCGACCGCCAGCGAGGTAACCACCGCAAGCGTCAGGACTGCCGTCAGCAGCGCAAAGCCACCGCGCTGACTGCCTCGGCGGGCATGAATCCAATCGAAATGCCTCATCATCCTTCTCCTTTTCCGCAGGCCCTGCGACCCCGGAGGGGCCATACACAGGAACCGCTCCGCTCCGTTGTCAATGCATCTGCCGCTGCCACGTCGCGGCGAGATCATCCAGACCACTGCGCTTCATGGACAGCATGAGATGCTTCCAGGCGAGTTCGCGTCGCCAGTCCTTCTTATCACTACGAATCGCATCACGGGCCCACCTGTAAGTTTCCATCGCAGCGTCGACCTCCTCGGCCGCCATTTGCGCCTCGGCGATCTGCCAGTAAGCCATCGCCCGATGCTGGGGCTGCCGGATGGCCGCCGCCACGGGCGACGCTCTATTGTACAGCTTCAGTTCATTCAATGCGCGCACGACACTCAAGAGGACCTGCTGCTGCTGACGGGCGTCGGTGATGTCCCGTCCGATGCCGCCCGCCTTCTCCAGCATCTCCACGGCCGGGTCCTTCTTGCCCGAGGCGATCAGCCGACGGGCAATCTGCAGCCGGGCCTCCGCCTCGTCCGCCGGGTCGCGGAAACTGGCGGCAAGTTCTTTCGCTTCGTCCAAGCGACCCGCCGCCATCAAGGCGTCGATAATCGTGCCGACCGCGTCCGTGCTGCCACGGCCTGACATGCGGCTCAGCAGCTCGGTGACTTTCGTCAGTGCCTTGGCAGCCTGCTCGTCGCGCCCCCGGGTGGCCTCGGCCTGCAGGAGACGGCTGTAAAGAACGGCCATCGCTTCGTTCCGCCGGGTATCACTCGACGTCCGCGGATAGGCGTCCACCAGTTCACGAGCGTCGTCGCTGCAGCCAAGCTCAACGAGGAATACGCCGACGGTCTCGAAGGCGTCCCGTGCTGCCTCGTTCGCGCGATACCGCTTGATCTCGCCTGTGGCACTGGCGGCAATCTGGCGGGCCGAGTCGATCTGTCCGGCTTTCTGGGCGGCCCTGGCGACCTCGATCAGCGAGGCGACGGCTTCGGGGCCGGCCCCGCCGGTTTCCTTTAGAAGGGCCGTCACCATCGCGGCGCCGGCGTCCAGTTGCCGGCGTGCATACTGCGCCGCCGCCACCGCACATCGCGCCCGGAAGCGGGGCTCGTCGGCCCGGATGTAACCGGCGATCTCGGCGGCGGCGGCAACGTCCTCGATTTCGATCTGGGTCGTCACAACGTTCACCAGCCACTCGCCGCGTGCCTGCGTCTCCTGCACGCGCCCGGCAAGCGAGCGGGCAGCCCTGATCTTCGCACGGGCGGCAGGCATCTGGCCCGCCGCGTGCGCACGCCGGGCATCGCGAAGATTCTCGTAGAATTGCTCGACCTCATCAGGTCGCAGACGGACCTGCGAGGTGGCCTGCCCCGCCACAAGCAGAACTGCAACGACTCCGATAACGAATACACCGACATCACAACCAATATCGCGCATCAGAATCACCGTTGCTGCATTCATCCAGCGTCTGCCACATTTTGCGACCCTTGCACAGCCCTTTCAGGAAACGCGCTCGCGGCCCGGCGGCAGAACACCGCATAACATCATGAAATATACAATGATTCACCCCAACAAGGCAAGTGGCAATCCCTTTGAGTCGGGTGCGGCCGGAATTGGGTAGCGTCGAGCCAATATCGTCCGTGAAGCATCTTGCCATGACCTCTCTTTGCCTGCCGAGAGGCGGTGAGGCTGCCCCGATCTTTGCGAACGGGCTGATAGACCGTCAGGGGCCCTCGCCAAATGTTCCCTCGTCAAAGACGAGTTCGTATCGCACACGCATGCCGTATGGAATGACATTATCCGGATCCGGCGTAATGACAATGTTCTCGCTGGGTGAGAAAGCCGGGCTCGGCCCCGGCTCGAAGTCGACCCTCTCGTCGCGAGGTTCGTTGATATCACCCTCGATATCCTCGTACGTGTCGTAGGGCACGTACGTCTCGCTGGTCGAGCCTTCGTAGTTCCCGATGTTCGAGGCGAAGCCGGCACTGACGCCCCAGTCACTCACGTGGGCCAGTGGAGCCATGTTCATCAACGTCCCGTGAATGACCGCGTTGTCCCGGATGTCGACAATACCGCCCAACAGAATACCCACGATCTCTGACTCGCAACCGGTCGTCGTCTCGTCAAAATCACCGATATTGACGTTGTAGTTGGGCATCATGATCGTCGTGCCCTGCAGCTCCTCGCGGATGGCCGAGGCGTCGAAGACCGTCTCGCCAATGAACTGCACCGCATTGTCCATGAAACGTAAATCCTTCGGCACGCCGGAGACAATCGGACCCTCGAACGTGCAATTCTCAAAGACCACGTTATTGCACGCCTCGGTGTTTTGCGACCCGCTGCCGGATCCGATCGTGGCGTCGCGGCGAAGCTTGTTGTACCTGTCGTAGCCGCTGCCGTATCCGCTGTCGTCAGAAAGGTCGGTCGTTTCGTCCGTCTCCACATACGTAATGCCCGTGAACGTACAGTTCTTGAAGTGGGCGTGGCTGCCCTTGGGGATATGCAGGTTCTTGAACTTCGGATTGTCGGTCCCGTTGTAGTTGGCGTAGTACGCACGCCACAGCCTCAGGCTGCTACTCCACTGCTCAAAAACGATTTTCGCATCCGCTTCCGGATTGGGGCAGGGGTCGGTCACATACGCGTCCCCCATACCGATATACCCGCTTTTGTATTCATATCGACCGATCGGAGCGTCCGTTTCCGGATTGCGATTGACCTTCGTCCAACTACTGGGGTCATTTGACGCGTAATACCCGAACTCCCACTTACCGTCCGGATTCTTGCTGTAGATGACCCAATTGCCTTCGTGCGGATAGCCGTAACACCAGGAGCCGTCCTCGGTATACTTCCAGGAATCACTACTGTAGGTTGCATATCCTGTCGGCTCGTTGTCCAGCGGATACGGCAGCGTCACCTTCTGGTCATCCTCAATCGCGTCCGGGTCGTCCAGCGCGCTGAGACCGCCGCTGACTTCTTCCCGATCACGATACTTCGACGTATCGAAATCCTCGTACGTCATATCGAAACGGTCGCTGCCGCCCCTGCCGAACACCAGTTGTTCCAGAAGGTCCGGGTCGCGTACGCCTTGGCTGCAGTCCTTGCGCCCCCAATCGTTCGGCAGATCCTCTTCCCCGTAAAACTGTGCCCGCGACAGGCTCGTGCCCAGTTCGCCTTCGTTTTGGGCGATCGATCCATCCGAGTTCATGTGGTTGATCTCGATGTGTTCATCGTTCCGGTACGACCAGTCCGTATTGCCGATATCGAACGGATAGCTCTCGTAGACGGCACGTTCCCACGACGAGATGATATCCCCGTTGAGGATCGTATTGTTGCCGCGGACAAGGACGCGCAGGGTCGTGGCGATGGCGTAGTTCAGCACGTCGTCGTCGACCTGAACATTGAAGCCCGCCCAGACGGCTCGCTCTGTCTGGCCATAACGCCCGGTCACCTCCAACCGCATCGCCGTCGGCTCGCCGTCGTCGCTCCATTCAGTTCCCGACAATACCATGGCAAAGCTCGACCCGTCGCCCATGTCAATATCAGGCAAAACAACGCGACGTTCCGTCCCCTCGCCTTCGATGCTCGGGGGGGTATCCGGCAAGGCCTCCGTGAGATGGTCGTAGACCACGTCAAACATGTCGGGCGTCTCGTCGACATGCAGCCGCTCGCTACGGCAGTCCTCCATCAACAGCAGGAAGTACTGCAATCCACTGTCGGCAGCCGAACGGGCGACGGAAATATCCCGAAAACCGGCCGATGCCTGCAACTCGCTGTTGCCAGTCCATACGAGGGAAACCGCCAGAGCTGTCACGACCGCCAAGGTCACAACGGCCATCAACAACGCGGCGCCGCGCCGCCTGCGGCGACGGGCGTAGAGTCGGTCACATCGCTGCATTGTTCTCATCCCTTTCCGCAGACACTGCGGCCACGATATAGCCGTCCCCACGAAGCGCCTGCTGCTTTACCTTTTCAGATACGGCTGTCGCACAATACCTCCCTGTTTCGCGACGAACATGGTCACGGGCCACTTGGGCGAAGCATCCGCATACCAATATGTATTATTTCCGATTTTCATGAACTCAGCAAGCGAAAACACAAAATAAGTAGAAATACCTATCAAGTGAAACCTACGATATGACAGGCAACCCGGCAAATCATCGCAGGCATGCTCACCAATAGCGTCCGCACTGGACAGCCCCGATGATCAGCCCCGCCAAGCGTCGGTTGCCGCCCGGCGACCGCCGATACGGTTTTCCGTGCCCTTGACCAGCCGGAGGATATTCCCGCGATGCCGCACGACGATCAGCGTCACGATCGCCGTCGCGAAGGCCAGCAACGGCCACAGCCCGCCCAACTGCGCGGCGTTGAAGAAACAGAACCACGCGAGAAACGCGATGCTCGCGACGATGCTGGCCAGCGAGATGTAGCGGCTGATGAGCACGACGACCAGCCATGTGCCGAACGCCGCCAGACCCGCCCACGTCAGCAACGGGTACATGCCGACCACCACCCCCAGCGAGGTCGCCACGCCCTTGCCGCCGCGGAAACCCAGGAACACACTGAAGACGTGCCCGCCAATGCAGCCCGCCGCCACGGCCAGCCACGCCGCCTGCTGCAGCACCTCCGGCCGGGCGGTCATGGCCCCGATCAGCCAGCCGCCTGCCATCGCCGGGCCAAAGCCCTTGGCGAAGTCCAGTAGGAAGCAGACGTACCCCCACGGCCGCCCGCAGACGCGCCCACAGTTGGTCGCGCCGACATTACCGCTGCCCGCCTGCCGCAGGTCCTTGCCGCGGGCCTTGGCGATCAGCACGCCGAACGGTACGGAACCGATCAGATACGCCGCCGCCGGCAGCACGGTAAACCAGATCACGGGAGTCTCGATCATGTCGCTGTCTGTCCTTTGATCTCGTGATAGACGCCCTGGAGCTCCTCGACGTGGCGATCCATGCTCAGCCGGTCGGCGATGGCCCGGCAGGCCTCCGTGCGACGCGCCCGCGAGACGTCGTCGATCAGATCATCCAGGCCCGCCACGATGCCGCGGACGTCGTCCGGCGTCTCAACGATGATGCCCGCGCCGTCGCCGAGCACCTCGCAGGCCCCATTCAGCGTCGTCGTCAGCGAGGGCAGGCCCAGCCGCGTCGCCTCCAGGACCACGCGGCTGCACGCATCGTACCAGCTCAGCAGGATACATGCATCGGCTGCCGCGTACCATGGGACAATGTCGTCAATCTTGCCAACGAAGTTCGTCAGCCGCCCCACGCCATTGAGCCCTGCCAGCCGGCGGTAGCCTTCCACGTCGTCGTTGCCCGCCACCAGCAGGTGCGCCGGCCGGCCGCCCTTGCGGCGATGGATCCACTTGGCAAAAGAGCGGATCGTGCGGTCGACGCCCTTGAGCGACAGGTTTGTCGCGACGGTCAGGAACACCATGTCCTCGCGGCGGGCGCCGAATCGCTGCCGCTTCTGCTGCCGCCAGTCGGCCCACCGCTCCGGGTCGATCTGCGGCAGATCCACGCCGTTGTAGACCACGCGAACATTCTCCGCCCGGCCGTAGTGCGTCTCGAACTCGCGGGCGACCATGTCGCTGTTGGCGAGACACCACGTGCCACGATCCCGCGCGACGACGGCTTCCAGCCGCCCCATCGCCTGGCGATGCAGGTTGAGCATGTGGCCGGCCTCGACCAGCGGCCGCGCGATGATACTCCGCCGGCGCCGCGAGGTGGCTGCCTGGGCCGGCACCGTGCCGCCCCGTGGCTGGTAGACGTCGGCTCCGGGAATCGGCAGCATGGCGTGGCTGATATCGAAATCGCCGGCTTCCAGCGCAGCGTGAACATCCTCCACGAAGTTGGACAGCCGCCGGCGTCGACCCAGGCCGCGTCGTCCCAGTGCCCACACCGTCACGCCCTCGACGTTTAACTGGCCCCGCTGGCAAAACACCGTCACGGCGTGGCCGCGGGCGGCCAGACCGGCGGCGATCTGGGCGGTGGACGCTTCGCGCCCGCCGCGGGTGGGGTCCATGGTCTCGATGATGAGGGCGATGTTCATGCTGACTCCGGGTGGCGGTCGGCCTGGCGGCGCTGCCGACGTTCGCGACGCTGCTGGCGGCGTTCCATCGAGTGGACTTTGCGGTCGATGGCCCGTTCCCATCGCTCGATGTCGTCGACGTTCTCGCTCCCGAGATAGCCCTTCAGGAAGTCCTGCCAGTATTCCTGCACCCACACCCACGGCATGGAGTACTTCAACTGGGCGAGGTCCTTGACCCGCCAGCGGAACCGCCGCCAGCGAGGCCGGAAGATGCGGGCCAGGTCGATCAGGTATAGCTCGACGCGTCCGTCGTGCTCGTGCAGGAAAATGTGCGAGGCGTACAGGTCACGGTGGCAGAGCCCGGCCGCGTGAAGCGAACGGACCAGCGACACCAGTGAGTCGGTCAGCTCGCCAACCATCTCCGGCTGGGCGACGTGACGGCCGAGGAATTCGTCGGCGACGCGTTCCATGGCATCGCCTGGCACGGCCGAGACGATCAGGTAGCTTCGCGCGACGCCGAGCAGATCGTACTCGGCCCCGTAGGCGATGTCGCGCATGGTCGGCACGCCGGCGGCCCGGACGGCGTGGATGTTGCGTCGCTCGCGACGGGCGTCGCTGCAGATGGCCCGGGCCGTCACCAGGCGCCACAGCCGCTGCGGCCAGGGCCTCGCGCCGTAGCGTTTGAGGTACATCTCCCACCGCCGTGAGTGCTCGTCGCGAAATTCGATGCGGGTACGGCGGCGTCGGCCGAGCCCGGGCTTGTCCAGGTCCTCGCCGCCCTCAAAGGCAAATGCGCCGTCGACCGACTGCAGGTCGTGCTCGCGAAGGAAGCTCACCAGGGCCGGGTCGAGTTTGTCCTCGCGGGTCACGGCGTCCCTCCCTTCGCCTCGGCCGGGACGTCCAGCCACGTCTCGGCGGCCGACCGCACCATCTCGACCGTCACGCCACGAACCATCTGCAGGTGCGCGTGGCTGCCGGTCTCCACCGGCATGAACGGCGTATTGACCGTAACGATCGTCTCTCGCGGGCAGTCGATGCGAGCCCACTCGGGATCGGTGCTGATAAAGATGGTGACGACAGCCGAGCCGACGGCGGCCCCGATATGGCGGGCGCCGGTGTCGGTGGTGATCAACACGTCGCAGCGGGCGAGTAGCGCCTTGAGCTGCCTCAGCGTGTTTCCGCGCCGTGTAAAGTCCAGCAGCAGCCGGTTTCGCATGGCCTGGGAGACCGGCGCCAGCATCTCCCGCTCGGCGGGTGCGGCGTTCAGGATGATCTGGGCATCGCGCTGCTCGGCGAGTTCGTCGGCCACCGCGGCAAACCGCTCAGCGAGCCAGAGCTTCGAGAGGTTGTTCGCCCCGCCGGGGTTGATCATCACGAGCGGGCGGTCGGGGTCGAAGCCGGCCTCGGCCAGCACGGCATCGGCAGCGGCGGAATCGACGGCCAGCGTCAGCTCGCCGGACGCGACGGGCGCACCGAGCGTGGCGACCAGGTCTATGTAGTAGTCGCGTGCCGGGTACGGCCGGAGCTTGCCGGCTGCGTTACGCGGCGGGGCGATGCCGTCGGTGAGCATCCATCCACGTCCGTCACGGGCATAGCCGGCCCGTCGCTTCGCCCGCCCGAGCCAGGCCAGCAGCCCGCTGCGAAAGCTGTTGGGCAGCAGGACGGCGAGGTCGAAGCGGCCGCGGCGAATCTCCCGAGCCGTTCGCCACGTGCTCAGCAGCCCGCCCTTATGCGTCTCCATCGTCGCATCGGCGAGTCGCGGGTCGTCGCCGAGGACCTGCAGGATGGCCGGCCGTCCCAGCAGCGTGATGAGCGCGTCGCGATAGTGCGCTCGCAGGGCCCGCAGCGCGGGCGTGGCCATCACAGCGTCGCCGACCCAGTTGGGCAGCGCGACGAGGATTGTCTGAACGTCGGACATCGGCGACATTGTAGCGACCCGGCGCCCCATGGGACAGGGGCAAGGCGGCGGTCTGTTACGGCAACTGGGGCCGCTTGGTCGGGGCGTCGGGCGAAACGAAACTCGGCAGCGGGCCTCGGGCAAGATCGGCCCAGCTGTCGCGGTGGAGGAGGTTCGAGCCGGTCAAGCCGGGCCGACCGATGACCAGCGCCCGCATGCCGGCGTCGACAAACGCCTGGGCAGCGGTCTCGCTACGGCAGATACCCAGCGTAAGATTCGGGAACTCGTCGCGCAGGACTGGCAGTTGGCTAAGCAGCCGCTGCTCGATGACCACCCGCGGAATGCCCAGCCGCCCCTCCCGGGTGATGTGCCATCGCTGCCGCTGCCACAGCAGGATCGGCCCGTCCGGGTAGCCCTCGCGGACGAACCGTTCGTGAACACGCTGCTGCGTGCGGGCACTGTTGCGAGTGAAGTAGAGGACGTTGGCCTTGCGGGCGATGCGGTTCAGCGCCGCGGCCGCGTCGCTGCTGTTCGTCCACCCCTCGGGCGGAACGGCGTCGAGATCGACGGCCACCACCGGCCGCGACGGATCCCAGACGAAGACCGGCACGGTGGCGGAGACTTCCTCGCCCACCGGATCGAGCATGGCCACGTAGAGCTGGTGCTTGCCGGGGCTGTCCGGCGCGGGCATCTGCACGGCGGCATAGCCGAGTTCGTCGGTCCCACAGGCCTTTAGCTCCCCGCCGTCGAGGCGGAAACGCATCGGCGAGCCGGTCTGCGGTACGGCCATCACGAACATGTCGTTCCGCTGGAGGCGGGCGACGGGCACGATCTGCCCGTCCGTTCTGGCGACCTGGTCCGGCACGTTCATGATGTAGTAGCCGCCGCAGCCGCTGCACCAGAGCACAGCCGCCGACAGCAGGGCGAGTCGTTGAATCATGGTCTGCATGGCCACAGCCTACGGAATCGCCGTGGGCGTTGTCAATTCAACCGGTCTGGCAGCCCGTTTAGGATTAGAAGTAGATCGCGTCCCGAGGCCAAGACCTAGTGGGGGGTAAGAAGCTACCCACCCTAATGGTCTTTGCTCAGGCCCACGGGCCCTCACACCTCAGGCCCTTCTTGCAGCAGTCGTTTGAAAATTTGAAAAATGGTCGCGTCGCACCGGCGGGCGTTTTCACTGGCCCGAACGGGCGATGTGTGATGAAATGTCAACCCGTTGCGAAAGGGTCGTTGAGCGTGAGCGTTTTCCAGGCATTGAGCGTGACGATTGCACTGGCCGCCGGGGCGTCCTACGTCAACCGCCGATTCCTGCGGCTGCATCCGACCATTGGCGTGATGGCCGTCTCGCTGGCCGGGGCGATCCTGCTGGCGGGGCTGGACGCGGTCGGCCTGAACATCGAGCCGCATATCGAACGGTTCTTCGACCGCCTCGACTTCTCCGCACTGCTGCTGGATACGATGCTCGGGTTGCTGCTGTTTGCGGGGGCCTTCCACGTGGACCTCGACGACCTGCTCGGTCGGAAGGTCGAAATCAGCGTCTTTGCCCTCTTCGGCGTGGTGGCGACGGCCTTCATCGTGGCCTCCGCGACCTTCGGGCTGTCGCAGTGGGCGGGGCTGGAGTTGAGCTTCGTCGAATGCCTGCTGTTCGGAGCGCTGATCTCGCCGACCGACCCCATCGCCGTTCTGGCCATTCTCGAGCGCGTCGGCGGGCCCAGGCGCCTGCGGACCGACATCTGCGGCGAGTCGCTGTTTAACGACGGCATCGGCGTGGTGATGTTCGTGACGGTCATGAAGGTCTACACAGGCCAGGCCGTCAACCCCGGGACCGTCGTCGGGCTCTTCGTCATGGAAGCCGCCGGCGGACTGCTGCTGGGCGTGCTGCTGGGCAAGCTGGCCAGTTGGCTGGTGCGGTCGGCGGGTGAGGCCCACGTCGAGACACTGCTGGGCCTGGCCGTCGCGACGGGCGGCTATGCCCTGGCCAACGCGATCCACTGCTCCGGCGCGATCGCCATGGTCGTCAGCGGCACGCTGGTCGGACGAGCCGCCCGAACGCTGCGTGAAGGCGACCGCCGCGACGTTAACGCCTTCTGGAGCATGATCGACGAAGTGGGTAACATGATCCTCTTCACCGTCGTAGGCCTGGAACTGCTGGTCATCGCCCGCGCGGTCGAGCCGGACCTGCCCGCCGCCTGCCTCGCCGCCTCGGCGGCCGTGCCGATCGTCCTGGTCGGCCGACTCGTCGCCGTGACCATCCCCCTGAACCTGCTCCGCCTGCGATACGACTTCTACCCCCGGGCGACGACCATCCTCACCTGGGGCGGTCTGCGCGGCGGCCTGCCGCTGGCGATGGCCCTGTCGCTACCCATGGCCACCCCCGCCCGGAACGCCTCGCGCAACACCATCCTCTGCATGACCTACGGCGTGGTTCTTATCTCCATCTTCCTGCAGGGCCTGACCATCTCGCCCATGGTCAAAAAGCTCCTGCCGACGGAAGAGTAAGCGTCAAACCGCGGAGAAGGCAGAGAAGATGAAGTCGGAGTTATGAGTTGGGAATTCGGAATTCGGATTGGAGCCTCACGAGCGATGCACGTCCGTTTGGCCGTCGACGCCCGCGTCGACGTTTCTTGTCTTTCTGCCCCCGCCCCCACCGGCTCGCGGACTCGCCACCTCCCCCAAAGGGGGAGCGGTTTCAACACCACGTCTGCGTCGACATTCGTTTTCCGGATCGAGACGGCATACAATCATCCGCATTACTCAGTGTTTATCCCTGCTTCAAAATCGAGTGCCCAATCATCACTGAATGAGCTTCGGTCTCGACCGGCAAGGCCTGACGTGCTAAGCTATTGGTATGATAGAGACAATGGGACAAGGCGACTTCGGCGAGCAGGTGGCGGCGTTTGAGGCCGACTGCGATCGCATCGTCGAGCAGCTCAGGCGGGTGATCGTCGGTAACGGCGAGGTCATCGACCAGGTGCTGGCGTGCCTGCTGGCCGGCGGCCATGTGCTGCTGGAGGGCGTGCCGGGCATCGGCAAGACGCTGCTGGTGCGGACGCTGGGCGAGGCGATGGACCTGGGCTTCCATCGCATCCAGTTCACGCCCGACCTGATGCCCGCCGACATCACCGGCACGAACGTCGTGGAAACGACCGACGCCGGCAAGCAGTTCCGCTTCCAGCCCGGGCCGATCTTCGCCAACCTGGTCCTCGCCGACGAGATCAACCGGGCCACGCCCAAGACACAGTCGGCCGTCCTGGAGGCCATGCAGGAGCAGACCGTCTCGGCCGGACGGACCACCCACCCCCTGCCGCAACCGTTCATGGTGCTGGCCACGCAGAATCCCATCGAGATGGAAGGCACGTACCCGCTGCCGGAGGCCCAGCTCGACCGCTTCATGCTGAAGGTCAACGTCACCGCGCCCTCGGCCGACGAACTGGCGAGCATTCTCGACCGCACGACCGGGCGTAGCGTCGCGCGGGCCGAGCCGGTCGTCGACGCCGAACGCATCGAGGCCATGAAGGCCCTCGTCCGCCAGGTGCCCGCCGCCGCGGACGTGACGAGCTACGCGGCCCGGCTGGTCACGGCCAGCCACCCCGACGGCGAGGACGCGCCGCCGCTGGTGGGTAAATACGTCCGCTACGGCGCCAGCCCGCGAGCCGCCCAGGCGATGATGTTGGCCGCCCGCGTCGCCGCCCTTCACGACGGTCGGGCCAACGTGGCCTACGACGACATCGCCCCCGCCGTCGCGCCGGCCCTGCGACACCGGCTGATTCTCAACTTCGAGGCCCAGGCCGACGGCATCGCGCCCCAGGCCGTCATCGACGACCTCCTCGCCGCGGTTCGACCGTAGCTCGACCGACCGCCGGGATTTTGCGCAGTCTTCATGCCGCGTCAACACCGCCCTTTGCCTCCTCGCCTACACTCTGCCGCGGAGGGAAACAACCTACCACAAGCTCGACAAACACCAGGAGAGATCCACCATGCTACGAGTGCTGCTTCTGCTGACCGTCATCGTCTGCCTTGCCTGCGCCTCGGCCCGGCTGCCCGAGCCGGACCCCGCCGCCTGGCTGCGCGATATCGCGGGGGCCGTGAACAAACGTTCGCCAAGCCGGCACCCCAAAGGCCTGGCCCGGCCGACTGCGCGACGCAATCCGCCGCGGGGGAATTCGACGGACCCGCACGGGCGACTTTCATTTTGACACCCGTCGGTTTCTGCGCTGTCAATTCGACAGCGTCTGGTCTCTCTCTATAGACACTTCGCGGCGCATATACCATACGGCCTTATTATTACTTGTCTTGCACAACATACGGTCTCTCGTAAATTTTGGCATGCGAGTTGCAATACAATCCGGTGAACGAGCATTGGTGAACAAAAACACGTAGAACTTCCCGTGCGGCGGCACGTGGTGTGACCGCCCGCAAGGAAAGGAGGTCAACCATGACAATGCTGACACGACGTACACGAACCCCCAGCCTGAGTCGTTTGCGCGACGATGTGAACAGCCTGTTCGGACGCTTTTTCGACGACTGGAGCGAAGGCCCGAGCGGCATGGGCACGTACTGGCCCGCGATCGACGTGTCCGAACGCGAGGACGACCTGCTCGTCCGGGCCGAGCTGCCCGGTATGCAGACCGAGGACATCGACATCGAAGTCCAGAACAGCGCCCTGCTCATCCGCGGCGAGAAGAAGGACGAGACCGAGAAATCCGGCGAACGCTACCACTATGTGGAACGCCGCAGCGGCTCGTTCCAGCGCATCGTGCAACTGCCCAGCGAGGTCGATGCCGACAACATCGACGCCAACTACAAGGACGGCGTGCTCACCATTACGCTGCCCAAGAGCGAGCAAGCCAAGCCCAAACGCATCAGCGTCAAGCAAGGCTGAGCGCCGCCATAGCAGGACAGCATGATTCGGGCGCGGCGGCCCCCGCGGGTCGTCGCGTCCTTTTCTGCGCGGCAGCCCCTGCGCGTCGGCTCGGCAGCGTGATACAATATCGCAACGGACGTTTCCGTAGAAACGAAGGAGCCAGCTATGCGGACAATTGCCTCATCCCTGTTGGCCGTCGCCCTGACCACGGTTCTCAACGGCTGCCTGAGCATCGAGACCGACGATGACGACTCGCGACGTCCCACCGTACGCACCGAAGACATCGCTCACGTTGAGCAGGAATAGGCCGACGTGAGAACTGTCGTGGCCATGGCCATGCCAGCTGCGCTCATGGGCGGGTGCCTCAGCGTTGACAGCCCCGACCGCATCGACGTCAAGGTGCCCCGCTTCAGCATTCCCATCCTCGGTGACAGCGAAGAAGGCGTCGGCCTCATCGGCTACGATGATCAACCACGCCCACCCAATGGACGGCTCGCAGGAGGTCATGAAACGGCTGGCCCGCGACTACAGCGTGATCTACCTGACGCACCGGCCGCTGCAGTTCACCGCAGTCAGTCGGGCGTGGCTGGACCGCTACGACTACCCCATCGTGCCGCTGTTCAGCTCGACCATCGACGAGTTCCTCGAAGGCAGCGGGCCGTATAAGACCGCCCGCCTCGGCCGGAAACAGGTCCAGCGTCTACTCGAAGCTGTACCCGGTTTGTGCCCGGGCGAACAGCAGGAACTCCGCCACCCAACGCACGAGGTACGGCTGGTGCTTATCCATCGCCAAGTTCTTCTCTTGCAGGAACCTGGTGTATCCATCGAGCACCTCGCGCAAATGGCCATCGTGTTCCGCCATATTCAGCTCCCGCTTTATCCAGATCTGGATAACACCCGATTTGCCGTGGTTATACATGGGCCGTCAAGCCGCGTTTCCGCCTCTGAGGGCGTTCATCGCTCAAAACGGCTCGACAACGCCCGAAGATGGTGGCAATTTGGCCGTCGGCGTTCCGGGTAAACCAGATTTCTGTAGAAAAACAAGTTCGCATCATGAGCAATTAACTCTCGCAGAGGCGCGAAGAACGCAAAGTATGAATGAGAATGACATTGGCAAAGTGGTGATAGATGCTGCGGTGTTATTGCACCGCGAGCTTGGTCCCGGATTGCTTGAGACGGTCTATGAGGTTGTGCTGCTTGATGAATTGCGCAAGCGTGGTTTGGCTTGCGAGCGCCAAGTGCCAATCCCGATTGTCTGTCGTGGCATCCGATTTGACGAGGGTTTTCGAGCTGACATTGTCGTTGACGACAACGTCATCATTGAACTGAAGTCAATTGAACGCATTGCAAACGCCCACAAGAAACAGATCCTGACCTACCTGAGACTCACCGATATGCACCTGGGATATCTCCTGAACTTCGGCGAAGC
>JAAAOJ010000088.1 GCA_009908915.1 Planctomycetota bacterium | reverse complement strand
TGAATGGAACCGCAAACCGTCATCCACGACCTTCACACTGCAGGCCTCCGCAAAGACCTGTTGGAGGCGTTCGTGGTCCATATCTCCAAATCCGAGAAAGTCCACGTCGCGCGTGGGACGGCCGGGCATGTTCTGCCAGAGGGCGAAGAGCATGGCAAGACTGTTCGCCCTGTCGGGATTTCTGTCCTCGTCTTTGTCGGGAATAGTCTGAACCGTATCATTCACGCACATGGGCAATTCGTGGCATGGGTATTCGCCTGCGGCAGCGGAAACGGCCGGTGATGTCTCGTGAATCTCTCGCCGGTGACGGGGCAAACAGAAGCGGCTGGCGGCGACCCGTCGTCGTCCGGCGGTTTCGTTATCGTCATGGGGCGCCTCCCTGACTGACCCGGTGATGCAGGACGATGCTGCCGTCCGAGGCGGAGGCCCAGTTGAATGCGAAGTCCTCGTGCATCGCGACGAGCGGCGTGTCGCCGCGGACGTCCCGATAGCAGTCGGGCTTGCCCTTGGGACGTCTTCTTACTAGCGGCGTAGCGGCACAAGCGGCACAAGCGGCCGAAGTAGCGGTCCGTTCCCGGCTCCATCAGGAATACACCAACGTGGTGGTGGGCCACGCCGCCACCTCACGTTCGACCAGTTCGCCGAGCGCTCGGCTACGGGCCGTCTGCAGATCCCGAAGGCGGTCCAGGCGGCTGATCCAGACGGCGATATCCACATCGTTGCATTCGTGCCAGACTTCGATGTTCGCGCGGCGATACTCGCCAAAGCGGGCCACTTCGCATTGCAGCGGCTTGGCTACCGAGCCGAACAGCACAACCTTCTGCACCTCCGGCAGTGTCCTCATCGCGGTCGCCACCGCCTAAGCCGCCTTGCGGAACTTCTCCTGCAAGTGCAGCAGGTATGCGTCCTGCTGGGCGATATCCCGTGCGGATGGCGTTGAATCGTAGTCCTCATCGTCGTCGAGGAAATTCGCCCAGCTTTCATCATCCATGGCACGTCTCCTGTTTTCATCCGCGGTCGCAGCCCAGGCCGTCTGGCCATGGCCGCCGCATCATCAACGTGTTGCTCGCGGACTCCATGATCTTCGCGGTTTCCAGCGACATCGTCAATGCTTTGTTGCATGGCCGCCGCAAGCTCTCAGCCATCCATGGTTGAGCGGTCTGAAGGGGTGAAGGATGCGACAGAAACGCCTTGACGGCTGATGAGGAAATGGGAAGAATCATCTTCTGCACCCACAAGCTCGCATGTGTGCGACATGGCGGTTCTTGCAGCACGTTGTGGGCAGAATCGTGGCCACGGTCGGTAAGGCTGCCCGGGCATGTCGATATTCGACGGGAGAACGTGATGATGGTTGATGACTCACTTTCTGGAGAGGATAGCCTCGATCCGTCCGGCGGAACAATGGTGCTGTACTCCGCCCCAGAGGGGGACGTGCGCGTCGAGTGCCTGCTGCGCGACGAGACGATCTGGCTGACGCAGAAGGCGATGGCGGACCTGTTCGGAGTCGAGGTTCCGGCCATCAGCAAGCATCTTTCCAACATCTACGAGAGCCATGAGTTACAGCCCGAGGCAACTCTTTCCAAAATGGAAACAGTTCGCCAGGAAGGCGGTCGCCAGGTCCGGCGGCAGTTGGACCACTACAACCTCGACGCCATCATCGCCGTGGGATATCGCGTCAGCAGTTACCAGGCTACGCAGTTTCGCATCTGGGCGACGAGAACCTTGAAGGAGTTCATGATCAAGGGGTTTGTGCTGGATGACGACCGCCTGAAGCAGGGCAAGACGCTGTTCGGCAAGGACTACTTTGAGGAACTGCTGGAGCGGATCCGGGAGATCCGGGCCTCTGAGCGGCGGTTCTATCAGAAGATCACGGACATCTACGCCACGGCTGTCGACTACGACAAGGACGCCCCGGTTACGCGTGAGTTTTTCGCCACGGTGCAGAACAAACTGCACTGGGCCATCACCGGCAAGACGGCGGCGGAGACGATCCACGACGGGGCCGACGCCAAGCTGCCGCACATGGGGCTGGCGACATGGAAGAACGCCCCCGACGGCAAGGTGCTCAAGAGCGACGTGTCGGTGGCGAAGAACTACCTCAACCAGGAGCACATCGCGCAGTTGAACCGGATCGTCTCGGCTTATCTTGACTTGGCCGAGAATCGTGCTGAGCGCGGCATCCTGATGAAGATGGCCGACTGGGCGAGCTTTCTGGACAGCTTCCTGCAGCTATCGGACTATCCGATCCTGGAAGACAAGGGCAAGGTCAGCGCCCTGGAAGCGAAGCTCAAGGCCGAGGCGGAATACGACACCTTCCGCGTGCGGCAGGACCGGGAATTTGAATCCGACTTCGATCGCGAAGTCAAGCGGCTGAAAGGCAAACACTGATGGCGAAGAAAACGCAACGAATCTATCAAATCCGCGTAACGCTCAACGGCTCGAAGCCGCCGATCTGGCGGGAGCTGGCCGTGCCGTTCCACATCGTGCTGGGCGAGTTGCACGAGGTGATCCAGGTCGCCATGGGTTGGGAGGACTGCCACATGCACCAGTTCAGAAAGGGCAAGGAGTATTATGTTACCAAGGTCACGCCCTGGGGCATGCCAGTGGAGATAGAGGGCGAGGACGAGGAGGATTTCACGCTGGGTGAGGTCTGTCCGAAGGCCAGGAGCAAGCTGCTCTACGAGTACGACTTTGGCGACGGCTGGGCGCATACCATCGAGGCTCAGAAGCGTATTGAGCCCGAGCCGGGCGTGAAATACCCCGTCTGTCTCGGCGGCGAGAAGGCCTGCCCGCCGGAGGATTGCGGCGGCATGTGGGGCTATTCCGAGATGCTGGACGTCCTCGCCGACCCAGACGCGGACGATCCCAACGACATGCGCGAATGGATCGGTGACGAGTTCGATCCCGATGCCTTCGACCTCGATGCCGTCAACGCGATCCTGGCCACATGGTAGAAAGGTTGATGAGAGGCAACCTGCGACGCCATTTTTACGGTAGCCAATGCGTCGCCTCTGCGGTATTTTGTTTGGACGCTGTGGGTCGCATCTACTCTGAATGGGCATCGAACACATTTCAGCTCAATCAGCGAGGAATACATGAGCAAAGCAGAGTTGAAGCTGTTGAAGAAGATCAAGGACGGCGAGGCCGTCGTGGGCATTGTGGGGCTGGGTTACGTCGGCCTGCCGCTGGTGCGGGAGTTCGCCCGCGGCGGGGCGAAGACTGTTTCGAAAATAATCGGCTTTGACGTCGACGCGTCGAAAGTCAAGGCCCTCAAGGCCGGCAAGAGCTACATCGAGCACATCGCCGACAGCGACGTGCAGAACATCGTCAAGACCGGCCGCTTCGAGCCGACGACCGACTTCAAACGCCTCAAGGAGCCCGACTGCATCCTGATCTGCGTGCCGACGCCGCTAAGCACAATGCGCGAGCCCGATC
>JAAAOJ010000092.1 GCA_009908915.1 Planctomycetota bacterium | reverse complement strand
GCCACCGTACCACCGTCGCGCGCGAAAGCCCTGACTCGCTCGGCCAACGCGCGATCGTCCCATTCGGCAAATGGGCTGGTCGATTCGCAGGCAACAAGCAGAGCGGCCAGAATCATCCCGATGACAGCTTTAATGATTGTGTCCATCATGGTCGTGACCATCGTGGCTTGGTCCATCGTTGCCGGGGATCGCGGCGGACGCATCGAGTTTGGCAAGGTATTTCGCGGGGTCGGCCAGCAACGGTGGCTTACAGGCGGAGCAGCAGAGCTTGACGGTTCGGCCCTCGACCTCCACTTCGACCGGCGATCCCATCGATCCCAGCTTCTCGCCCGATACGACGCAGACGTCAAGCGGGTAATCACCGGCTGAGTCGGCCGTTGAGTTGGGGGCGACATCGCCTGCGTCGTCAACCGGACTGGCCGCTTGAGTGCCAGCAGGCGGAGCCGTCGATGATGGCTGCGATTGACTCGGCTCCTCCGAACAAGCCGTCATGCCAACCAGAACAACGAGTGCAATGATGATGCGATAGCCCATGAGTTGGGTCTCCTTTCACCCACCTGAACGTCGAGGCGTCCAGCTTTGGTTCCCGAAGCGTGCAATTTTCTTCAAGCCGTAGAAAATGGCGTGAGGATGGAACTGATGTGGACCTGATTGGCGTTTGGACTCATGAAACGACGTATGGATGCCAACCCGACCGACGATGCGACGCAGCGGTTCCGCGCTGAGGCTTGGCCGCTACTGCCGTCATTGCTTCGGGTGGCGCGGATGCTGTGCCGTGATGAGCACGCAGCAGAGGATCTCGTGCAGGAAACCATGATGCGAGCCTACCGCCACATCGAGACCTTTAAGCCGGGAACGAATATGAAGGCCTGGCTGATGACGATCCTGCGCCGGACGAATATCGACCTGCATCGGCGTGATCAGCGCCGGATCGATGCCGGTTCTCTTGATGCCTATGGCGCAGAGGTCGCCGCGCTATCGCCAACGCAGGACGAGCAATGGTCCAATCCAAGCGAACTGCTCGACCGTTTCGAAGATGAGGCGATCGAGAGCGCATTGCGATCGTTGGCCGAGCCGATGCGGTGGACGCTGTTGCTGGTCGATGTGGAACAGATGAGCGTTCCCGAAGCTGCGGCGGTGCTGGACACCGCAGAGGGCACGATCAAGTCACGGGCAAGCCGAGCACGGGCACAACTGCGCGAAGCGTTATGGCCCGAAGCCGTGCGGCGCGGTTGGACCAAGGAAGTGGGTGGCAAGCCATGAATCCACACAGCGAACAACACGAACACCTCGATAGTGCGACATCGCAGCGGTTGGCCAAGCTCGGCCAGCAACCGATCGATACCTCGGCTCTGGAGAAACGGCTGGATGCGGCGATGTCTGAATCGCCTGCCGAGCCGGTGACGCTGCATCTACGCCGCTGGCTGTCACCAGTTGCTGGAGTTGCCGCATCGCTACTCATCGTCGTGGGCCTCTACCTGGCCATCTCATCAGGGGGCGGGCAAGCTCAGGCCGCGATCGTTGAGTTGTCACAGTTGCACCACGACATCGTTGCCGGCCGCATCCCGCTCACACCTGCCGAAACAGTCGAGCAGGCTAACACTTGGATCGCCGAACAGGCCGATTCGGCTCCCCAACTCCCGGCCGACCTCGGGCAGGTCCGCGTGCAATCGTGCTGCCTTGCCGACGTGCAAGGCGACCTCGTCGCCGTCGCCGTGCTGCAGGTTGACAAAGAGCTGATCACACTCGTCGTCGCCGAAGCGCCGAAATTTGCCCACGAGATGGGGACGGTCATTGAAATCGACGGCCGACGCTACTTCGGGCACGAGCTTAATGGTGTCAACATGATGATGGCCAATCTTGGCGACCGTTGGTTGTGCGTGATGGGTGATCTTGGCGATGAGCGTCTCGCCGAGATCGCAGCGGAGGTTCGGTTCTAAATAACCGTGCGCGAGTGCGCGCCGGTCCGGGTTGAAAAAAACAAGACTCCGCGCTGAACTGGTGGTTTTCCACAACCTCACTCAGAAAGGAGTCTTGTATGCCAAGGACGGTGCTGCGGCTGGATCGTTCTGTCAAGCTCAAGCTGCAACGGATGCGGCGGCGGACCACGGACAAGGGGCTGGCCAACCGTTGCCGGATCGTGCTGCTGGCCGGCCGGGGCTGCACGCGGGCGGTGGAGGCGATGGGTGGCCGGGTCGTGCTGCACTTACTCCCGCCGTACTGCCCGCAGCACAACCGGATCGAACGTCGCTGGCTGGACCTGCACCCCCAAGTGACCCGCAACCACAACCACGCGACGATGGCGGGCCTGATGCGGGACGTGCCTGCCGAACTACGGCGTCAGAACCGCCAACACGAGCAATCCCAACGAAGTGCCGCGTGAGGCTACACGGAGTGCGCACGGTTATTTCGGTTGGGGCGCGAGCGCGGTTCAGGCGCTCATGGCGACTTCGAGCGGGGCGACAAGGACGGTCGGGTCGGGGGGGCTGGTGCGTTCGGCGAACAGGCCGTCGGTCCCGCAGTTGAGGAACGCGCCGTTCTCGACCTCGAAGTAGTGGAAGCGGTGATGGCCCGGCGCCAGGCGGGTGTCCACGGCAAATTGGCCGAAGGACTCGGGCGTCATCTCGATCCACCGGCTGACGCCTTCGTCGCAGCGTTGGACCAGGAACACGCGCTGGGCCCGGGGGCTGCTGACCGTGAAGCGCCACGTTTCACCTGATCGTTGTGACATGGTTCTGACCCTTTCTGGGAGGGTGCCTCTAGCCGTGTGGATGCATATCCCGACGCGATCACTCCGCTGGCACGCTGCCCGGAACACCGCATCAATATCTGCCCCGAGTCAAGACGCCGGACGTGAAGCATGTCCGCGTTCCACCTTCGAACCCATTTGTATCAGGCCCGGGTGGCGAATCAATCGGGACCTTCCCGCATCGTGTTTGCGGTGGGTGTCTCGGTCAACGTTCAAGAGCTTATCCCGTCATCGTTTGGGCTCGGTGAGGTTTCGGCGGGCGGGTTTACAGTTTGTCCTGATTCGCTAAGCCGCGCGTCGGTAACGTGCTTCGGGCAGAGGCGGGTCGGTGTCTTTAACCAGCGTGGCGAGGGTGGGTTCGGGCGTCTGTGGCCGCGGTTTCGCGGGGCGGCTCGTCCGGGCCGGCGCGGACGATTCGGCCCGCTCGGCAAACATCGTCGCGGGCAGCCCCAGCACCGCCCCCAGGGCCGCGCTTTGCCCGGCCCGGTCCAGGTGTTCGACCGCCCACTGCCGGGCCGCTGCGCCCAGTGCCGCGGCCGTGTCCCCGTCGTTCCACAGCCGCGCCACCGCCTCGAACCACTGCCGGCGGCTCCAGCAGGCGAGCAGCGGTCGGCCGGCCGTCGGCCGCGCCCCGGCCCGCACGCCCAGCGCTCGGGCCGCGGCCCAGCCGGCCACCGTCGGCATGCCCAGCGCCAGGGCCTCGGCCAGCGGCTTGCCGCCGTGCGC
>JAAAOJ010000078.1 GCA_009908915.1 Planctomycetota bacterium | reverse complement strand
AACGCGGCGTCTCGGCGCGATGATGGTTGCACGCCGCGCGGGCAGATCCGGACCGGCCACATCGGACGATATCTGAGTAGTCCGGCCCGAGGCATGTCTGCCTCGCCGCCCGGACATGCCAGCCAGGGAGCAGTTATGGCAGCGAAGAACAGTGTGTGGGGCATCGACGTCGGACAGGCTGCGCTGAAGGCAGTGAAGCTGATCCGCGGCGTCGACGGCAACCACCAGCTTGCGGCGTTTGAGGTCATCGAGCACAGCCAGATCCTCTCCAACGCCGGTGACGAGGCTCCGATGGTCGTTCAGACCTCCCTGGACGCCTTCCTCGCCCGGCACGACGTGACGGATTCGGAACTGGCCGTCTCGGTACTCGGGCAGACCAGCTTTACACGATTCGTGAAGCTTCCGCCGGTCGAAACCAAGAAGATTCCGGACATCGTCCGCTTCGAGGCCGAGCAGCAAATTCCCTTCGACATCGACGAGGTGACCTGGCGGTGGCAAACCTTCCTCGACCCCGACAGCCCGGACGTTGAAGTCGGCATTTTCGCGATGAAGAAGGCCGACGTTTCCGAAATGCTCAGTTACTTCCTTGGGGCGGGCATGGAAGTCGACACCGTGCAGATGGCTCCGCTGGCCCTGTACAACATGATGGTTTTCGACCAGCAGATCGCCGAGGACGGCGCGACGCTGCTGCTGGACGTCGGGGCCGACAAGACCCACCTCGTCATTGCCGACGGCGCCCGCACGTGGACGCGTACCATCCAGATCGGCGGTAACAGCTTCACTGAAGCACTCGTCAAGAGTTTCAAGCTGCCGTTCGCCAAGGCCGAGAAGCTCAAGCGCACGGCGGCCTCCAGCAAGTACGCCCGCCAGATCTTCCAGGTGATGCGACCGGTCTTCGCCGATATGGTCCAGGAAATCCAGCGGACCATCGGCCACTATACCCAGCGTCACCGCGAGAGCCGCTTTACGCTGCTGGTCGGGACGGGCAACGGCTTCCGTCTGCCGGGCATGCAGAAGTACCTCGAGCAGAACCTCAACATGAACGTCCAGCGGGTGGACAGCTACCACCGCATCGCCGGAGCCGGCCAGGAATTCCAGTCCCAGGCACTGAGCATGGGCGTGGCGGTCGGACTGGCGGCCCAGGCATTGGGCGAGGCGCCGGTCGAGACAAACCTGCTGCCCGAGGCCATCATTGCCAAGCGTCGCTGGTCGGCCAAGAAGCCGTGGTTTGCGGTGGCGGCGGCGGCCCTGGTGGTGGCGGCGGCGTTGTATCCGCTCAACGCGATGAGCGACCAGTCCAAGCTTGCCTCGCCGGCCCAGCAGGATCAACTGTCCGACGCCAGAAGCCTCATCAGCCAGTGGGAGCAGTGGCAGAAGACCGAACGGGGCATCGTCGGCGACGTCGACAAGCAGCGCGAGGAGATCCAGCAGCACCTGCAGCTCCGCGCGTACGCCCCGATCTGGCCGCGACTCCAGACCAACGTCAACGACGCGTTGCGGTTGACGCTGATGACGCCGCAGGACCGCCAGGCGCTCCAGCAGCTCCGGGCCGCTGGCGTCGATCAGCGCGAGCAGGTTGCCCAGCGTCTCCAGAGCGACCAGGCCGTTCTTTCCGCCATCGGCATGCTACCGTATACGGACGCCGCCGAAGGCCAGACGACCCTGCGGGAGCGGCTGATTCAGCGGCTGGCCAGTCGACCTCGCCAGCAGCGCCGCATCCTTCTCGTCGAGAGTCAGCCCTGCCAGTACAGCACGAGTCTGACGCCGTCCAATCAGCCGGAGGCCGAGGAGGCCATGCCGGAGATGGGTCGACGGTCAGGCGGCCGTCGCGGCCGGAACACCCAGGCCACACAGGACGGGAAAGCCAAGCGTGGCTTTGAGATGTCGTTGATCTGCCGGACGCCGCTGGCGCTGGCACGGGCGTCGGAGCTCCAGACGGCACTGAAGAATCGCCTGCAGGCGCAGCTCGATGCGGACGCGAATTTTGAGGTCGTCGAGATTGTCATCACTCCGCTTGAGGCCGAGGCAACGACGGCAACGGGCACCGAACGACGTTCGCCGGGCCGGGGCGGCATCGGACGCGGCATCTCCGGCGGCACGACGACCACGGACGGCGAGGAGCCGGTCGGCGACGATCCTCTCTTCCCGACGGAGATGACCGCCCAGGATGCCCGTTTCAGCATCGACATGAAGATTGCAGTGGTCAACGACGGCCTGGAAGACGAAACGCAAGCCGAGGCGGCAGAGCAGACGTCCAGCCGCCACAGGAGAAGCCGATGAATCTGGCCGAGAACAAATTCCTGATTATCACCGTCGCCGTGGCCGTCGTACTTGCCGGCGGGCTGATCTACTATGGCACGACGATCTCCTCGACGATTGAAAAGGAGCAGGTTGCCCAGCGCAAAAGCGTCATGAGCAGCATGCCGCGGTTTGCAAGCGGCACGCCGGCCAACCGCAAGACGATCGAAGCCAAAAAGCAGCGCGTCGCGGCGATGAAGAAGCAGCGCCGGAAGGTGATCGAAAGTGATATCGAGTTCAACCGGCGCGAGGACGCTTACGTCATCCCGGAGTTGACGCTGAAGGCCGAGGGCAACGCCAAGCGCCCCGCCCTGCCGTTTGCCGAGTCGGTCTGGGATCGCAACGGACTGTACTTCGATTTCGTCAATGCCTACTTCGCGCAACTCGACGAGCAGGTTGCCTCAATGCGGCCCGCGGCCTTGCCGACGGCCGAGCAGATCCAGGCCGAAGCGGCCAAGATCCAGAAAGTTCTCGACCGGCAGCGACTGCGTGAAACCAAAACGGACCCGGACGCGCCCAGCGGGCGGAGGCCCGGTTCCCCGACGGGTCATTACACCGCCGGGCGATCCAGCACGGTAACGGCCAGCGACGAAGCGTCCGAAGAAGCCATCGACAAAGCCACCCAGCAACTGCGGCTGCAGCAGGCCCGGCGCGGTGACATCTACGTCGACATCAACAGCTTTGACCTCATGTTTGTCCGCAACGCCATGGTGACCGACCTGCCTGCCGCGCGTATCTGGGATGCGCATCTGGCGATGTGGGTGTCGGCGGACGTTGTCGATGCCATCGAGCAGACGATCGCCGAGGTCTACCGGGTGGAGAAGGTTCCTGAAGATCGCCGCAGCGTTCTGACCTCCCCGGTCAAGCGGCTTGTCAGCGTCATGCTCGATCGCGACGGCGAGACGACCCGCCGCAAGTCCACGCCGGACGTCAGGGGGGGCATGCCCCGGGCGGCGACGGGACGAGCGCGCTGGCGGGAGGACGATCGTCCGGCGGCGGCTACGCTCAGCCAGCGAATCACCCAGCCGATGTATAGCGTCGTGCCGTACACGTTCACGGTGATTATGCCGACGCGTCACCTGCCGCTGCTGCAGAAGAAGCTCATCGGACTGAACTATCACACGGTCCTGAACATCGATATCCAGCCGGTCGACCCGACAGCGGACGCAACGGGTCTGTACTACTACGGCACCGAGCCGGTCGGCCAGGTGATCGTTCACGGCGAGTTGCTCCTGCTGAGCGACTGGGTCCGTGGGACGTGGCAGCAACCGCAACGTACGTCCCGCGGCGCCGAGACCGAAGAAGGCACGTGGCTGCGCCCACCCCTGATGCCTGTCAGCGTGATGAAAGATCGACTGCAGCCGGTGCAGCGACGCGAGACCGACACCGACCTGATTGAGGGCAAGCTGCCCCGTCCGTGGGACCCCGCATGGACGCCCCCGGAAACAACGACGGGCCGTTCCAGACGACGATAACGACCCTTGCTGCCATGCCCCGCCGATGAGGGCATCGGTCCAAAGGAGGCCGCCGACGATGGCCGCGAATGATGCTGACTTTGTCCAGAAACATGTAGAGAAGCTGGTCCTTGGCGTCTGCACGCTGGCGCTGCTGTTCAGCGTGTTCCACTATGGCGTGGGCACGCCTCGCCGCATCGAGGTCGGCTCGGGCGAGCCCGTCCCGCCCGGCGACGTCGACGCCATGATCCTCGAAGAAGCCGAACGCGTCGACCGACGGATCCGCGGCTATACCCCGAAGACCGAGTCGGTTCCCGACTTTGCGGCCGATCTTCTCGCCATGCAGGCCGAGCCGATCGACGGTGTCGAGCTGGTCGGTTCCATGGTCGGCACGCCGAAGGCCGAAGGCATCCCCGGCGTGAGCGAACAATCAATCGAACTGCCGACGCTGGCCGATGTGAAAGACGCCATGCCCACCCCGCGCCAGCCACGATCGTGGATCGGCGAGGAACTTGTCACGCGCGGCGAGGACGATCCCCTCAGCGAAGAAGCCGTCTGGCGAGCGGGCACCCTCTATGACTTTGCCGCGTTGCGCGAGGCATGGGCCGGAGCACTACGGAACACGATCATTGCCCCGGACGTTGTCTGTGTCGGTTACGATCTCGACATCCAGCTCCGCAATCCCGACGGTACGTGGGCGCCGGCCGCTGACGTCGTGCCGGTACGTTCAGAAGCGATGATCCACAACGTTCCGCCCATGCCGGTGTACGATCCCGAGGCCGCCAACGCCGATGAGGTGGCCGCCCGGATCGAGCAACTGACCAGCGCCCTGGCCTCGCCGAAATGGACCGTCTACCTCCTCCAGCCGACGTGGTGGCCTATCCTGTCCGAAGAGGACTCGAACTGGCACGTCCACTTCCCAACAGAGCTTTACGAGGAATTCGACGACCGTCAGCGGGCCGCCGCCGAGGCCGCCGCGGACGCGGCGCCGAGGCAGCCGACTGGCGCCGCCATGCCCGGCATGCCGGGCGGTCCCGGTCTGCCGGACCGTCCCGTGCCCCCGACGCGCCGTCCCACCCGAACTCAGCCGGTGATGCCTCCGGAGATGATGCCCGGCGGCATGCCCGGTGGGATGCCCGGCATGGAGCCCACGCGTCCGACCGCCCCGGCCGGCGATGGTGAGGCGATGTTCGATGTCACCACCATGCCCACCACGCAGGAACAGCAGGCTCTGGGCGTGTGGCTGGCGTGGTTCCACACCAATAGAATCGAGTACAATCGCGAGTACCGCTGCCGTATGCGGCTGAAGTTCATCAACCCCCTCCTGGCCAATCCCCAGGAGGTCAACCCGGAGAACAAAGCCGATGCCACCGTGCCGTTCGTGGCGACCGACTGGTCGCCATGGTCCGAGCCCGTGGCCCTCGATCAGCAGCGCGAATTCTACGTCACCGGTGCCAACGAAGCCGCCGGGACGATCACGGTCGACATTTTCGCCACGACACTCAACCAGCGCGTGCGTCGCCGCTTCAGTGGCATCGCACCGGGCACGATGATCGGCCACGAGGCCGACGTCGAGGTCATCAATCCCGTCGACGGCCAGACCATCAGACGCGCGGTGGATTTCTCCACCGGGGCCATTGCGCTGCAGTTTGATTTCCGCAAACGCATTACGACGGCGGCTGGCATCGAACGCAGCGATACAGACATGGTCTTCCTGAGTCGCAATGGTACGCTGGAGCGTCGCAGCAAGTACCTCGACGAGAACTCCCAGGCATACCAGGCCCTCAAGAAGCAAGCCGAGATGACTGCCGGGGGCGTTGAACCGGAAGCACCCGAGCAGCCCGATCGTGACGCGCCGCGTCGCCGGCGCCCCGCCGGCGGCCGGCCGAACGTGCCACCGGACTGGATCCCTCCGGACTATCGGTAGGTCTCGCGGCGATGACAGATTTGACTTGCGTTGCCGCGATCACTGCGGTAGATTGCGGCTTCGCATTTTTTTGCGGCCAGGACTAATTGGAATCAGGCTGTTTTACCGAAAGTACTTAAGCGGAGACGGCCTGGGAATCGGACGCTTGTGATGTACGAAGGCGTCCCGGGCGCTGCGCCCACGCCTATATTGCGGTCTGCCTATGTTCGCTACTCCTGGCGAACGACGATGACGCTGCGTAGACCGATCCATCAGAAAGGAGAATGGCGGTGTCGGAATTTCGTGGAACTCTCACGGTGGCGATGAGCATTGCGCTCTTGCTGGCCGGTTTGGCCGTGCCTCAGGCGCAGGGCGCCGAGCCACAGACAGCAGAGCAATTGCTCAACACAGCCCAACTGCAATTCCAGAACCGCGACTTTGTAACCGCCAGGGAAACCCTCTGGCAGGCTTACGAGAAGCGACGCGGCCTTGGCAAACAGCAACTCAAGATGCTTGCCGACCTCCTCGGTGAAGTCGATGCCGCCATCGACAAGCAGGTCCTTGCCCGCGCGACATACAACCGCGGCCTCAAGGCGTTCCAGGCCGGCGACCTCGCCGCTGCCAAGACCGCCTTCGAGGAATCCGCCCAATGTCCGTACCTCAAGGCTGCCGTGCGCGCTGAGGCCAAGAAGCACCTTGCCGACGTGCAGGTCAAGCTGGCCGAGCAGCTCGCCCAACAGAACACCGCCGGTGAAACCATCGTCCTCGCCGAAGAAGCAACCGTCGAGCGCCCTGAGGGGACGAAGGTTGCCGCGGTGGACGAGGAAACCCCCGCCGCCGATACCGTCGAAGGCGCCGTGGTCGAAGAACCGGAGCCGCTCAGCGATGCCGTCGCTGACGATGCCGATGCCGTGATCGTCGAAGAGACCACGATCATCACTGAAGAGGAGCCGGCCGACGCCGCCGACGACGATGCCGGCGACGTCGATACCGTCATCGTCGAAGACACCGTCGTTGATACCGAACCCGACGCCCCGGCCTTGAGCAAACTTCAGGCCCGTAAGATTCAGGCCGACGAAGCCGTTGCCCGTGGCAAGAGCGCTCTGGAGAAGAACCAGCCCGCCAAGGCCGTACAGTACTTCCAGCAAGCCCTGAAACTGGACCCCGAGAACATGATGGCCAAACGCCAGTTGAACTACGCCCGCGAACTGACCGGGCGCCATGGTGAGGCCGGCACGCTCAGCGATCTGCAGAAAAGCCGGCGAATCCAGCAGCAGATGGCCGTCCAGAAGTACGAAAAGGCCATGGATCGCTCCATGGAACTGATGAGCGACCCGAACAACACCGAGGCGTTCGAGAATGCCAAGCAGGCGGTCATCATCGCTCGCAATGCCGTCAAGACGAATAAGCGACTCTTCACGGAGTCCGAGTACGACCAGCGCGTTGCCGAAGCGAACGAACGCCTTGACTGGATCGAGCGCAAGCAGGACGAGTACAATCGAAGCCAGGCGATCGCGACGGCCGAAGAACTCGTCATTCGGCGGCGCCAGGCAGCGATCGAACAGTCACAGGAGAAGCAGCGCAAGATCTCGGACCTGACCCAGCGTTATCGGCAGCTGATAAGTGAACGGCGCCTCGAAGAAGCATTGAACGTGATCATGCAGGTCGAAGACCTCGACCCCGACAACAACTGGGCGAAAGAGACGATTCCGATTCTCCGCCAGACGGTCACGATTCAGCGCGAGAAAGAAGCCGTCCAGGTTGCCGACATGGAGAATATCAAAACGAGTATTGCCCTGCGATACGCGGACGTTCCGTGGTATGACCGAATTCGCTATCCAAAGGATTGGCCTGCTCTCAGTGCCGCCCGACAGCGCTATGCGGCCGATGCCGTCACGGAAAGCCCCGAGAGCCGTCGGGTTCGCGATCTGCTCCAGCAGCGTATCCCGCAGCTTAACTTCGGTGGCGTTCCGCTTTCGGACGTCATTCAGTTTCTGCGTGAAGTGACCGGCGCGAATATCTGGGTCAACTGGCGCGCTCTGGAAGCCGCCGGTGTCGACAAGTCCACTCCGGTGAATATCAACCTCTCGGACATTGCAGCCGAGAGAGCCCTCAAGACGATTCTCGAGGATGTCGGTGGCGGCACGATCGATCTGTCCTATGTCATCAGCGAGAGCGTTGTTCAGATCTCCACCCGGGAAGATCTCAATCGTCAGACCGAAACACGCGTCTATGATATCCGCGATCTGGTCGTGCGCGTCCAGAACTTCGTAGGCCCTCGCGTTGACCTTGATATGGGCGATGAGGGTGACGATGGCGACGGTGGCAGTGTCGGTGGCACCGGTCTCTTCGATGGCGATAGCGACGAAGACGACGACACCGAAGAAGAGATGTCTCGGGCCGAGATGATCGAAAAGGTCCGGAGTATGATAACCGAGACGATCGATCCGTTCTCCTGGAGGCCGGAAGGTGAAATCGGTTCGATCAACGAACTCAATGGTAACCTCATTGTGACGCAGACGGCGGAGAATCACCGGCGTGTCGGCGATCTGATCGCCAAGTTGCGAGAGGCCCGGACGATCCAGATTTCCGTCGAGGCGCGGTTCCTGACCGTCAACACCGGCTTCCTCAACCAGATCGGCGTGGACCTGGACTTCTACTTCAACCTCGGGTCCGATATTGGCCCCGACAGCAGTGCGTATCCGACGGCGGCGGTGACGCCCTACAACAACTATCTGCGTAATCAGGTGGCCGGCAGCAGCACCACCGCCGTTCCAACCCGTGGGGCCAGCATCTGGTCTCAGGCGGGACACAGCGTTTCCGGCAGCGGCTCCAACTTCTCGCCCATTTCGGCGAATACCGACTGGTCCTGGGCCAACATCCTTGGTACCAACGGTACGACGACGGTGGTCAACGGTATTGGTGGCGAGATCACCAACCCGACGATGGCGATCGCCGGAACGTTCCTGGACGATATCCAGGTCGACTTCCTCATCAATGCCACGCAGGCCCACAAGACCTCCCGTATTCTTACGGCGCCCCGCGTGACGATGATGAGCGGGCAGCAGGCCTACGTGACGGTCTCCACGCAGCGTGCGTACGTCTCCGATGCCGAGCCGGTCGTCGCCGACGACGTTGCGCTGTATGACCCGACGATCAGCTATGTGCCGACCGGCACGGTGCTGGACGTCGAAGCCACCGCCTCCCACGATCGCCGCTACGTGATCATGACGATCAAGCCGCAGGTTGTGCAACTGGTGCAGTTGCGTACAACGTTCATCTCGGCCGGCCTACTCTTTGGTGGGGTCGAGGTCGGCTTGCCCGAGATCATCGTTCAGGATATTCAGACGACATGCTCCGTGCCCGACGGCGGAACATTGCTGCTTGGCGGGCAACGCCTTTCGCACAAGATCGAGCGGGAAATGGGTGTGCCGGTCATCTCGAAGCTACCGGTTCTCAATCGGGCCTTCACCAATCGCGGCAAGATCCGTGACGAACAGACACTGCTGATCATGGTCAAGCCGACCATCCTGATCCAGGACGAGGTCGAACGCGATCCCCATCGCTACACGGCCTCCGAGCCCTTCGAGCCCGGCTTCGGGCGATACGATTAGTCTGCAGCATGGTTTTGACTGCTACGGGCCGGCCGTCCTGCGACGACCGGTCCGTTTCTGTTTCCCGGGGGTTCAACCCATGGGCCGAGAGACCATGAACCTCTCGGCCCGGCAACAGCATGCCGCCACTGCTGAAGGAGTTGCTATGAAACATGCCGTGCTTCTCGCCGTTGTTCTGTTGGGTCTGCTGCTGGCCTGTGCGCCGGGCGAGGATCAGGCGGCATTGGACGCCACTGAAGCCGAGCCATCCGACAGCCCGCCACCTGCCGGCGACGAACAGGCCGACCCGCCCGACACCAGGGCCGACAACCGGATCGTCCGTCTCAAGGAGGTCACCGTCGACCTGGACAGACGTACGGTCACATGCCCTGCCACGGCCATCGAAGCCCAGTATGCCCTGGAGTTTCTGCTGTGCAAGAGGGGTACGAAGGAGCATGAAAGCCTGCTGGCGACGCCGGCTGAGGCGTGGCAGATCCACGCCGGTCTTCTGATGCTCGGCCTGTCGCCCGGCAAGCCCGGAACGTATGTCGGCGAGGGCAAGCATCTGCGGTATGTCCCGCCGCGAGGGCCCGCACTCGACATCCGACTCAAATGGACCGACACGGAAGGCGAGGAACACGAAGACGCCGCCATTGACTGGCTGAAGCTCTCCGGCCAGGCTGACGAGGAACACGAACCGGAGCACTGGATTTTCGTCGGCTCGGAGATCCTGCCGGGTGGCGGCTACTGGGCGGACGCCGACGGCGGCATCATTGCCGTGGCGAACCTCCCGTCGGCCGTGATCGACGTGCCGTTCGAGTCAGCCCAGGCGATCGAAGAACGACTGTTCGAACTGAACAAAGATGCCCTGGCCCCGGCCGGGACGAAGGTGCAGATCGTGATTCGTCCGCTCAAGGGCGGCAAGACGCATCCTCACGCAAGGGCGCTGCTGGAAATCAACCGCAACGGCGAGATGACCATCGACGGCGAGCCCATCGCCATGAACGAACTGCGGGATTGGGCGACGGCCTGGACCCGCCAGCACGAGGACGGCATGGTCGTCATTCGATCCAGCGCCTTGGCCCCCGGCGTTTACGCCGACTTGGCGCGCCTCGAGCTGAAAGTCGGTGGTGTGTTCGAATTCGAGCGCCGCGTGGCGCCGCTGTTCGTGCCGCTATTGCCGCACACGCCGGCTCAGGTGGCGGCGGACCTCGCTGACTGGCAGGCGCGGTTTGCCGAGCCGAAGGAGCAGCTGCGAGACCCGGGCCAGGAGGCCCAGAAGGTTCTGCGGCAGATCGAACTCGAACGTCGCGAACTGAAGCGGCTCGATCTCCTCTGGACCGACTACGAGAAGCAGTTGCGTCAGCAGTTGGACGACTATCGCCGCCAGCAGGCCGGCACAAGCGCCAAGGACGCCTCCGGAAGATGATGGCCGACGCCGCACATGCTGACGCACCGACGCCCTCGATGCGCAACCTCTGGCGGCGCGACGGTTGGGCGATCGGGGCCGGCCTCGGCGTCACCGTCGTGGCCGAATTGGCCGTCTACCTGGCCGTCCGCTGGGCCGGCGGCGGCCATGCCGATGCCCTCCTGCCGACGCTGGCCGTCATGACCGTGCTGTGCTGCCTGGCCCCGGCCGCGCTGGCCTGCGGCGGCGAGTCGATGGTCGGACGATGGCTGCGCGGGGGCATTGTTGCTGATGGCGGCGCGATCGTGCTGCTCGTCCTGTGGCTGATCGGACTGGCAGGCGACGGCCCCGCCAGCCCCACGTTCCTTGAAGGTCTCAAAACGTACATCGTCCTTGCCGTGGTCACCCTCGTCGGCATGGCCGCCGGCAGCATCGCCCGCTCACCGACCGGTCGCTGCCTGGCAGCCGTTCTCGCGGCGGTGTTCATGCTGCTGGCCCTGACGTCGCCGTTCTGGATCAGTGCGTGGATCGGCACGGGCGGAACGCTGGCCGAACAGCAGACCGCCGCGGAATGTGCCGTCGCGGTCAATCCCTTCTATGCTGTTACGGCAGCGGGCTATCATGCGCGCGACTTCACGTGGCACGAGTGGGGCACCATGTACCGCTGGACCCGCCTGGGGGAGTACGTCTCGCCTGCGCCGGTTGCCTGGCAGGCGACCGTCTTCATCTATGTGGGGCTGGCTATGGTGCTCAGCATCGTAGCCGGACTCTGGCGGCGCGGCGCGGCCAGGTCGAGTGCGGCATCGGCCGACGCGTGAGGATCACCCGCCGAGAACGCGGGGAAGTCTGGCCGCGAAAGTACGAACGGCCTGGCCGCGATGGCTGATGGCGTTCTTCTCTTCCGGTGGCAGCTCGGCCGTCGTGCAGCCCCGGTGCGGCAGGACGAACAGGGGGTCATAGCCGAACCCGTTGACTCCCCGCGGCGCGTGGCCGATTCGCCCCTCAACCGTGCCTTGAGCCTCAAGCAGAATCTTGCCGTCCCCAGCCAGTGCCAGATCGCAGACAAAGCGTGCTGTGCGGCGCTCATCGGGCACCCCGGCCAGTTCGTCCAGCAGTTTGGCGTTATTGGCCGCATCGATTACGTCCCGTCCGGCTTCGCCGGCGGTTCGTTCGTCGGCATAGCGGGCGCTGTGTACGCCCGGACGGCCGTCGAGTGCGTCGACGACCAGGCCGCTGTCGTCGGCGAGGCACCACTGTCCGGTGGCGCGGGCGTAGTGGCGGGCCTTGTCGCGCGCGTTCTCGCCGAAGGTCTCACCCGTCTCGTCCGGTTCGGCGACGTCCAGATCCAGGTCGCACAGACCCACGGCGTCCACGCCGAGGCCGGCCAGCACGTCAGCGATTTCCCGCACCTTGCCGGGGTTGCCACTGGCAATGACGATGCGACGACACGCGAACATCACCAGTTGTCCCCACGGCCCGGGATGACATAGGGCTGGCTCTTTTTCTTGGCCATCTTCCTTTTTCCGGTCTGTGGGTCGACAATGACCTGGGCTTCACCGGCGCCCACGACCTGCAGATCGGGGAAGTCTTCGTCGATGAGTTTCTTCATGTCACGGTTGCGGACCACCTTGACCTCGCGGAAGGAGATGTCGCCGGTCCGGGGATGCCGGACCTTCTGCTCAACGGTTCGAAGGGCCGACTGTGGGAACGTGCCCACACAAACCAGGCCCTTGTCGCCGACCACGTGATAGTAGGCTTCATAGCCCATCTCTCGTAGTTCACGCGTATAGTCGACAATGCGCTTCTTGTAGCCGAAGTAGTCCTCCTCCGGCACGTCGTACTCCACGGCGACCAGGACGGTGTAGTACGCGTTGGGATCTTCGACGTTCCGCAGGTCCCACTCCGGCGGGCCGGGGGCGGGGCCTGGCATGGGGATGACCATCGCGTAGGGGAACAGCGGTCGGCCGTTGGAGGCCCTGCGGGCCCGTGCGGTTTGCAGCCCGGTGCCGGCTTGCTGCATGGTGGCGTAGCGGCCCCAGTGGACCGTGCTGGCGTTGGTTTCGTGGATGACATCGATGTCCCAGCCGGTCTCCCGTTCGGCAATCTTCTGAAAATGATTGGCCATGTTCACGTGCGTCTGCGGGTCATTGGACCGGTAGAGGGCGATGGTGTAGTTGGCCGTTGCGGATTCCACCGGCGTGCAACCGCTTCCGCAGACGGCCGCAGCCGTCAGGGCCGTCGCCCATATGATGACGTGTGTGTATCTCATCATGATCTCCCTTTGGCAATTATCTTCTTCTGTGCGGCCAGTAGCTCGCGAATACCTCGCCGCCCCAGCCGCAGCATGGTCTGCAGGTCGTCGCCGCTGAAGGGGGCACCTTCGCTCGTGCCCTGGATGTCGACGAACTTACCGCTCGCTGTCATTGCCAGGTTCATGTCCACCTCGGCGGCGGAATCCTCGGCGTAGCACAGGTCCAGGACGGCCCGGCCGTCAACCATGCCGACTGACACCGCCGCGACCTGGCCACTGAGCACCGTGCCGCTGAAGCGTCCGTCGGACCGGCCGACGTTCACCGCGCGGGCCAGCGCCACATACGCGCCGGTGATCGCGGCCGTTCGCGTGCCGCCATCGGCCTCCAGGACGTCACAATCCAGGCTAATAGTCATATCGGCAATCTGGTTGAATCGCACCACGCCGCGCAGCACCCGCCCGATGAGCCGCTGAATCTCCACGCCGCGGCTGTCCGGTTTGCCGAGCGGGCGCTTCTTGCGCCGCCCCGTGCTCGCCGGGAGCATGCCGTACTCCGCCGTCACCCAGCCGAGCCCCGACGCCTCGCGCCACGTCGGCACGCCGGGGGTGATGCTGGCCGTGCAGATCACGCGCGTGCCGCCGACTTCGATGAGGCACGATCCGTCAGCCGTTCCGACAAAGTCGGGGATGATGTTCACCGGCCGCAGTTCGTTCGCCCGCCGGCCATCCACTCGATTGCCGCCTGTCTTTGCCATAGCTCGCCAGTGTAGCAACTCGACCGGAGGCTTCCAAGCCGACTCCACGCCCGGTATCATGCAGGCAGGCCCGAGAATGGAGTCGCGATGAAACACAGACACGACGCCGCGTGGTGGCTGGTGATGGTCCTGGGCGTTCCGAGCCTGGCCTACCTGCTGATAAGCATCGTGCTGCTGGCGTTGCACGAATACGTCGACGGCTTCCGGCTATCCCCGGAGGTATACGGCGGACTGGGGATCGGGTTCCTGGTTGCCTTTTTTCTCATCGTCTGCGCAGCGTGTCTGCTGGGGGCTTACATCCGGACCCGGCCACGGCCGGATCCCACACCGAGAGAAGAAGCAACCGGCAAGTTCGAAAAGCTTGCCTGTATTGCTGTGCTGATTCTGGCCGCGCTGACCGCTATTGGAACGTCGCACTGGTTCAGCTTCATTGCCGGCGGGTTCCTGGCCGTCGCGGGTGTGGTCGGCTTGGCGTACTACTTCTTCGTGCTCCGGCCGGCGGCAGCGGATATCCATGAAGACGGCGTCTTGGAGCACGTTGAGCGGGCGTTGATGACGCGATCCCGATTCTTATGGTGGCTCGAACTGGTGACGGGCTTGGGAATGGTCGCGCTGGGTGTGCTCTGGTTGGCGGTGGGGCCTGGCCTTGATGTGGTCGAGCCGTTTCGTCGATACGTCTACGCGGGGGCGTATGTGGTAGGTGGTATAGGGATGTTCCGTGGTCTTATGGACAAGTCGCGGCGCAAGAACGTGGGGATTCCGCTGGGCGAATCGGTCCTCGACCGGGACGGCCATGTCGCACCGAAGGCGGTAAAGGCGTCGACCAACGAGCCGCCAGCCAAGACGGACCCGTGGGCGAATGCATTGCTTTCCCCCAAAGCCCGTCGCCTGCGGCAGCGGCAGGAAGCGGGGCAGCCGACCAGCGGGGCGGACGACGGAACATAAATTGTCGCCTTCAATTTGCAGTCTTGTCATCGACAATCCTACACTAGTGGTGTACAGCCGCAACTCGTGGAAGCCGTATGAGTTGGCAAGACTACAAACGGAGGCGGCGTCGCTGGAGGAAGGTGATGCTGGCCATGCCCGTCGTGGCCCTGGTGTTGACCGGGCTGGCGATGGTGGCGTTCATGTTTGTCGAGGCCTCGGGGATCCTCGTTCCCGCGCCCGAATTGGTCACGGCGGCGCTGATCGGCCTTCTGGCCGTGGAGGCGGTCGCCGCGGTCGCCTGCATCTTCCTCTACGTGATGGCCCACGAGAACTTCGCCATGGACTCACGGGGCGCTGGCATCGTCAGCCGCCTCCGCTGTCAGAAACGCCGCTACCGTCCTCGACGGTCGCAACGGGCCAGACATCGGGAGGCCCAAACGACTCAGCACGACGAGGCATCGCCGCCGGCCGAGCCGAAAGCCCAGACCGCCGAAGCGTCATCCGATGCCCCCACCGCATCGAGGCCACCGGGGCCCGCTGCGCAACCGCAGCCCGACATCCATCGCGCGGACGTCCACCACGCCGAAGGCCTGCGCGTACCGGAGTCCATGGTGGTTGACGACCGTGAAGCCGTCGAGTCGTAAACGGAGATCCCGACGACAGGGGACGTGCCCGCCGCGATCGAACGATAGCTCATGCGAAGCGCATGACGTTCACGCGCACGGCAGCACACCGCCGATATCCCGGACTCCTTCAATCCATCTGCCCGTCTGCCGCACGACGGCGCCATACCGTGATGCGTGGCGCATCAGTCGGGGATGCCGCCCTCGCCGATCAGCACCGCCAGCAGCGTGCGCTGGAAGTGCAGGCGATTCTCGGCCTCGGCGAAGATCGTCCCGGCATGGGCCTCGAAGACCTCGTCGGTGATCTCGTAGCCACGATAGGCCGGCAGGCAGTGCAGGACGATCGCGTGGTCGGGCGCCGCGGCCATCAGCTCGTCATTGATCTGGTATTTCAGAAAGGCCTCCACGCGACGTTCCTTCTGTCCTTCCTGGCCCATGGAAACCCAGGTGTCGGCGTAGATGACGTCGGCATTGGCGACCGCCTTGGTCGGCGAGCGGATCAGCGCGCCGTCGGCGCCGGGATGCTCCTCCAGGACGCGCTCGAGGAAGCCGTTGTCCAGTTCATAGCCTTTCGGGCTGGCGAGGATGAATCGCAGGCCCAGCTTGGCACAGCCAACGGCAAGACTTCGCGCGACGTTGTTGCCGTCGCCGACGAAGACAAGTGTTCGGCCTTTCAGGTCGTCGAAGTGTTCCTTGACCGTCGTCAGGTCGGCCATCGCCTGGCAGGGGTGGGAGTAGTCGCTCAGGCCGTTGATGATCGGGCCTGGGCTCCACGCGGCCAGTTCCGTGATGAGTTCGTGCTTGTACGTCCGGGCCATGATGCCGTCGCACATGCGGCCGAGCACGCGAGCGATATCGGCGGGCGCTTCGCGCGTGCCGATGCCGATCTGGCTGTTGTCGCAGTACAGCGCCGAGCCACCGAGCTGGTTCATGCTGACCTCGAAGCTCACGCGTGTCCGCAGCGAGGGCTTCTCAAAGACCATCGCCAGCGTCCTGCCGGCCAGCGGACGGGCGCCGTCGCCGGCCAGGTAGGCGGGCTTCTCGGCGATCGTGCGATCGATAAGGGCGGCGAGTTGGTCGCCGGAGAAATCGGCCAGGGCGATGAAGTCCTTGGTCATGCGGGTGCTCCCGTGCTCAGGCCGACGCCAGGCCGGCGTCGAGATTGGGCTCTTTGCGAATGAGCGTGCCGACGCCGCGGTCGCTGAAGATCTCCAGCAGCAGCGAATGGGGGATTCGGCCGTCGATGATGTGGGCGCGTCTAACGCCGGCGTCGAGCGCTCGCAGGCAGGCCTCGACCTTGGGCAGCATGCCCGAGCCGATGACGCCTTCGGCGACGCGGCGGCGGATCTCGTCTTCGGTCATTTCCGGAAAGAAGCTCTCCGGGTCGTCGATATCCCGCCGGATGCCGTGGGTGTCGGAGATCACCACGAGCTTCTCGGCCCGCAGGGCGGCCGCGACTTCGCCGGCGGCGGTGTCGGCATTGCAGTTGAGCTTGCCGCCCGCTTCATCCCGTGCCAGCGGCGCGACGACCGGGATGTTGTCGGCCTTACACAGCAGTTCCAGCAGCCGGGTGTTGATGCTCATCACCCGCCCGACCAGGCCGAGGTCGATCCGCTTGCCGTCTTCTTCCAGCCAGAGCTTCTCGCCCGACAGGACGCAACTGCTCAGCGTGTGCAGGCCCATCGCCTCGCAGCCCAGCTGCTTGTACAGCGTGCGGACGATCCGACTGTTGACCTCGTTGCACAGCACGTGTTCGACGACCGTCAGCGTTCGCTGGTCGGTGTACCGTCGGCCCTTGACGAACTGCACCTCCAGGCCGCGGTCTTCCATGGCCTGGCTGATGGCCTTGCCGCCGCCGTGGACGATCACCGGGCGCATGCCGACGACGTTCAGGAACGCCACGTCGGTCAGGATGCCCTGCATCGCGTCGGGGTCGTCCATGACCGAACCGCCGAACTTGATGACCACGATCGTCTCGCGGTACTGCTGAATGTATTTCAGCGCTTCGATGAGGACGCCGGCTTTTTCGATCGCTTGCTGCATGGTGCCTCGGATCTGGGCATGAAAGAAACCGTAAAAGCTACCACTCCGCCGGTTCGGTGTCAATGTCGTGACGGCCGGGGTCAGCCGGGCTTGCCGATGCTCAGACGGCGGGAGGTCTCGCCGGTGTGGATCAGGTGGACGGTCCGGTGCGGCTGGGGAATCGCATCGGTCGCCCGGTCGGCCCATTCGATGACCACCACGCCCTCGGCGAGCATGTCCTCAATGCCCAGGTCGGCCAGTTCCGACGCGGCGTTGCCCATGCGATACAGGTCGACGTGGAACAGCGGCAGGCGGCCCGGGTATTCCTGGCAGAGGACGTAGGTGGGGCTGCTGACGAGTTGGACGTCGCAGCCGAGCCCGTCGGCGAGGCCTCGGACGAACGTGGTCTTGCCAGCGCCCAACTCGCCGATCAACGCGATGCAGTCGCCGACGGAGAGCATCGCCGCCAGTTGCTTGCCGGCGGTCTGGGTGGCCTGGGGGCTGTCTGTGTCGATGGCGTTCATAGGCGTCGTCCGTGGGTCAGGTTGCGTGCTCCCAGCCGCGGGGTTCGAGCGGCTGTCGTTGGCCGGCCGCGTCGAGCAGCCACAGGCCGGGTTCCTTAATGCATCGGCCGATGCGCGTGACTGTCAGCGGCGCGTTGGAGTCGTTGCAGAGCTGCCTCGCCTGGGCGGCGGGCATGGTGAACAGCAGTTCGTAGTCCTCGCCGTCGTGCAGGGCGGCCTGCAGCGGCTCGACATGCCGGCCGGCCGCGGCATCGGCGGCGACGGGGATGGCCTCGGCGTCCAGTTCGGCCCCGCAGCCGCTGGCCTCGCACAATCGGCCGAGATCGGCGGCGAGACCGTCGGAAATGTCGATCATGGCCCGCAGGCGGTAACGCAGGCCCAGGACGATCGCTTCCTGCACGCGGGGCCGGGCGCGCAGGTGTCGGCCGGTCAGCCATGCCCCGCCGAGTTCGCCCGTGACGCAAATGACGTTGCCTGCCCTCGCGCCGCTCCGCAGGACCGGGCGCACGCCGCCGGTCGCGCCGGCAGGCCGGGCCAGGACCGTCACGCTGATCGCCAGCGGCTGGGTCCACGTGCTGACGTCGCCGCCGACCAGCGGACAGCCGAATTCGTCGCCCAACGCCCGCAGGCCGCGGTAGATCCCCCGGGCGTCGGCCTCGCCCATGCCCTTCGGCAGGGCCACGCTCGCGACGGCCGCCACCGGCCGGGCCGCCATCGCCGCGACGTCCGAGAGGTTGCGCAGCATCGCCTTGCGACCGGCCGCCTGCGGGCCGTGCTGGGCCAGCGAGACATGCACGCCGTCGAGCACCTGGTCGACCGTCACGAGCAGTCGCTCGTCGCCGAGAGTCACCACGGCCATGTCGTCGCCGGGGCCGACCGGCACGGCTGCCGGATCGAAGCTGCTCTGCCCGCAAATCCAATGGATGAAATCGAATTCCTTCACGCCCGAATTCTAACCGCGCCGCCGCCGCGAAGGAACCGCCTGTACATAGCAGCCCGCCTGGAAATGCATCGCCTCACGAAGCAGCGGCACTTTTCGTATGAATGGGATCCGAACGGCCCGCCTGGAAATGCATCGCCTCACGAGGCAGCGGCACTTTTTGGATGAAT
>JAAAOJ010000065.1 GCA_009908915.1 Planctomycetota bacterium | reverse complement strand
GAGGCGTTGTTCAAATGGATGAAGGAATACCGCATTAAGGATTCCTCCCACGGAGGCGACATCCTGAATGAAAGCGGCAAGGCCTTGGGCATCATGCTGCTGCCCGCCGAGCAGAGACGCAACGCGATGACGGACCGCGTGACCGCCTCGCTGCTGTCGATTCTGTTTCCCGCACTGAATCGCGTGACGGACCTGGCACGCGCCGCTGAAAGCCATGATGACCTGGCGTCGATCGTCGCTGCCCTTGAGAGCTTCAAAGGGAAAGAAGGCAGGTATCCCGCGGAACTCGGCGAACTGGTCGAGAGCGGGCTGCTGAAGAAACTGCCCTGCGACCCCTTCAGCAAGGATGCCGCCGTAAGCTATGTCTACAAGCCCACGGGCGACGGCTATCTCCTGTACAGCCGTGATGAGGACCGGGACGACGACGGGGGAACCGAAGGCCGAACCAACAGGGACGGCGATATCGTCTTCAGCCGGCCCGCCCCAAAGTCTGAAACGCCCGACGACTGAGGAACCGCGATGCAACCTATTCCGCCATGGGGGAGATGCTCCGTCGAGCGAAAGCGAAGACGGAGCAGTGGGGGCGGCGAGGAGCGGGATGTAGGCCCTCACCGGCTCGAAGACTCGCCACCTCTCCCAGAGGGAGAGGAGCTTGGAACTCACCAGCCATTCCGTTTAGGCGCCGACGCCCCTGTTTGTTTCTGACTGCCTCGCCGTCAAGACAACCTGAACACTGCAATCCCTATCGTCTCTGTACCTCTGCGTCTCTGCGGTGAATCTTTGTCTTCGCTTAATCCCGGCCAAAGGGCGAGAGTTCTCGGAGGCGCTTGATGATCGGCGGGGTGACCTCGAGGACCTTCTCGACCTCGGCCTCGGTGGTGAAGACGCTGAGGCTAAAGCGGATGCTGCCGTGCGCGGCGGTGTAGGGCACGCCCATGGCCCGCAGGACGTGGCTGGGCTCGAGGCTGCCGGTCGTGCAGGCTGAGCCGCTGGAGGCGCAGATGCCATACTCGTCAAGCATCAGCAGGATCGACTCGCCCTCGATATACTCGAAGCTGATATTGGCGGTGTTGGGCAGGCGACTCTCGGCGGTGCCGTTGCGGATCGCGTTCGGGCAGCTTGCCAGCAGGCCGGCTTCGAGCTTGTCACGCAGCCGGGCGACCTGCGTCTTCTCCAGCGCGATGTTCTTCTTCGCCAGCTCGGCGGCGGCGCCGAAGGCGACGATATTCGCAACGGCCTCGGTGCCGGCCCGGCGGTTACGCTCCTGGTGGCCACCCTTGAGCAGCGGCTCGAACCGCACGCCGCGACGGACGTACAGCGCCCCTACGCCCTTGGGGGCGTGGAGCTTGTGGCCGGAGACACTCAGCATGTCGATCGGCAGGTCGCGCAGGGCGAAGGGGACCTTGCCGACGGCCTGCACGGCGTCGGTGTGGAACAGGATGCCGTTCTCGCGGCACATGGCGCCGATCGCCTCGACGGGGTAGATCACGCCGGTTTCGTTGTTGGCCCACATGACGCTGACGACGGCGGTATCCGGGCTGAGGGCGTTGCCGACCTCCTGCAGGTCCAGCATGCCCTGGCTGTCGACGCCGAGTTCGGTCAGGCGATAGCCGCTTCGGAACGGCCCGCCGTGGGTGATGTCGTGGCAGAGGTTGCGGACGGCCGGGTGCTCGACGCGCGTCGTGACGAGGTGACACTTGTCCGGCTCGGTCGCCAGGGCCGATCGGATGGCCGCGTTGTCGCTCTCGGTGCCGCAGGCGGTGAAGATGATCTCATCCGGCTCACAGCCGATCAGCTCGGCGACCTGCTGACGGGCGCGATCGACGGCTGTCTCCACCTGCCCGCCGAAGCGATGCACGCTGGAGGGGTTGCCGTACAGCTCGGTGAGGTACGGCATCATCGCCTCGCGGACCTCCGGGGCCACGGCGGTGGTGGCGTTGTTGTCGAGGTAGATGATTTCGGACATACCAGACAGGCTCCAACTTCTAGTCAAACCAGGCGTCCGTAGGCATAGCGTGAGTCACAGAGGTCACTGAGAGCACAGACAATCCTGAGATTCTCAGCCGAAATGTCCGTGACCTCTGCGTTCTCCGTGGCAACATCTCCGGCATTACGCCAATGTCTCGCTGACGTCTTCGACAGTGATGTCGGGGTCGACCAGTTCGCGCAGTTTCGCGCCGATCGTGCCGTCGAGGGTGAAGTCGCGCGCCCGGCACCATGCGCAACTGCCGCGAAAGGCGACCTTGACCGTCGTACCGTCGATGTCGATGAGTTCCAGGTCGCCGCCGTCGTTCTGTAGCACGGGACGGATCTCGGTCTCGATGACCTCCTGGACCTTCTGCATCCGCTGAAGGTTGGTCATCGCCCCCGCCGCGGCCGGCTTGGCGGGCGTTTCGGCCGGGGCGCCCCAGACGGCGGAGATGATCTGGCGGATCTTGCCGTGACAGGCGCCGCAGCCGCCGCCGGCTTTGGTGTAGTGCGTCACCTCGTCGACGGTTCGGAGCTTCTCTTCGCGCAGGACCTTCTCGATGAGTGTGTCCGTCACGCCGAAGCACTGGCAGACCACGTGGCCGTGGTCGTCGAGGTCGAACGGCTCGCCGCGCCACTCTGCGATGGCCTTCCGCAACGCCTCCACGCCCATGACCGAGCAGTGCATCTTGGCGTCGGGCAGGCCGCCGAGGGCGTTTGCGATGTCCTGGTTCGTGACGACCGCCGCCTCATCCACGGTCTTGCCGAGGATCAGGTCGATCAGTACGTCGCTGCTGGCGATGGCCGAGGCGCAGCCGAAGGTCTGGAACTTCGCGTCGACGATGCGATGCTGCTCGTCGAGCTTCGCCATCAGCCGCAGCGCGTCGCCGCAGGTGATGTTGCCGACCGTGGCGTCCATGTCCGGATGGTCGATCTGCCCGGCATGCCTCGGTTCGAGGAAATGCTTCTTCACGTCGTCTGTATAGTCCCACATGGGTGATTGCCTGCTTTCTGTTTTTCGTGTCGGTACACGCCTACGAAAGTATAGGCACGCAGATGGGACGAATCATACGGCGCACATGTAATTCGTGTGCGGCCTGTGTGGCGTGTCAGTTGCCCTGTGCCGGCGGCGCGGGCGCAACCACGGCGGCAGGCGGTGCTGGGGCGGCCTGGACCCTGTCGGTAAAGGTAAAGAGAACCAACGGCGAGCCGAGCAGCGGGACGGGGCTGAGTGACAGCAGCAAGGCTGTCAGGATTGCGCCGGTACGTTTGCGGACGGTTTTACGCATGGGTCGTGTCTCCTTGTGGTTAGGCTGTGTACTCAGGCGAGGTCGTCGAGCTTGCGGATGCGGTGTTCGTGTCGGCCTCCCTCGAACGGGGTGGCCAGGAAGAGGGCGACGATTTCGAGGGCGGCTTCGATGCTGACCATTCGCTGGCCAAGCGCGAGGCAATTGGCGTCGTTGTGCTCGCGCATCAGCCGGGCCGACCGCAGGTCCCACGCCAGGCCGCAGCGGCAGCCCTTCACGCGGTTGGCGGCCATCGCCTCGCCGTTGCCCGACCCGCCCAGGGCGATGCCGCGCTCGACCTCGCCGGCGGCCACCGCCCGGGCCACCGGGAAGATCAGGTCCGGGTAGTCACACCGCCCATCCGTCTCCGGGCCAAAGTCCATAACGTCATGGCCCGCCTCGATGAGGTGGTCGCGAATGACGTTCCTGTACTTGAAGCCTGCGTGGTCGGATCCGATACCGATTTTCATGGGTTAGAAACTCCATGCTTCTGTTTCCATCATAAGGTGCGCCCTTCTCAAGCTCACTGCGGACTTCTCGAACAGAAGAAATTTTCCCTTCTGAAACAGCCTGATCGAAGTGCTCCCAGAATGAAGGGAATCGCTCAGGAAAATAGTGGCTAATCACAATAAAACTACTTGTGACGCCTCCCTCAAAAGTCGGGTCGGCGGAAAAGCAGAACGATTTTGCAACGCAAACAACGAAGTTATGTCACGCAAACGGCGCTGATCGGCACGTCCTCGGATTTCTGAGGGAGGCGTCCAGGAAAGAAAAAAAATAGCAGCCGGACGTCTGTAGTACGTGTACGCCAATTTCTCAAGCTGTGGCCATGTGGGCGCATCTCCCCCCCCCCGCTCCCAACCTTCCACAACTTCAACGTCCTTGTGGAGCTTACTGGCGACATCTAAGACTGTTAATCCAGCGCTCTGTCGGGCCCATCGCAATACGGCAGGATTAAGTCCAGAAACAGGAGTTCCTCGGCTCATATCAAGCTCTCCCCATCATGGGAATTCATCTATATCGATATCATATCAGATCGACACAACAACGTGAAAGACTCCATTTACTTGGCGTAGTCGACGCAGCGGACTTCGCGGATGAGGGTCACGCGGACCTCGCCGGGGTATTCCATTTCTTCTTCGATGCGTTTGGCGATGTCGTGGGCGATCTTCTGCGTGAGGCGGTCGTCGACGTTTTCGGGGTCGACGATCACGCGCACCTCGCGGCCGGCCTGGATGGCGTAGGCCTGCTTGACGCCCTCGAACGCCGTCGCGATGCCCTCGAGTTTTTCCAGGCGCTGGACGTAGCGTTCGAGGCTTTCGCGTCGGGCGCCGGGGCGGCTGGCGGAGATCGCGTCGGCGGCCAGCACGATCGGCGTGTAGACGCTGGCGGCCTCGACGTCACCGTGGTGGGCGGCGGCGGCGTTGGCCACTTCGTCCTTCTCACCGTAGCGTTTCAGCAGGTCGGCGCCGATCTGCGGATGTCCGCCTTCGACCTCATGGTCGATGGCCTTGCCGATATCGTGCAGCAGGCCGGCCCTACGGGCTAGCTGGCCGTTGAGGCCGAGCTGGTCGGCGATGACCTGCGAGAGGTAGCTGACCTCCAGGCAGTGCTGCAGGACGTTCTGGCCGTAGCTGGTGCGGAACTTCAGTCGCCCCAGCAACTCGGCGATCTTCGGATGCACGCTGCGGACGTTGGATTCCAGCATGGCGTCTTTGCCGGCCTGTTGGATGTCCTTGTTCACTTCCTTGCGGACGCTGGCGACAACTTCCTCGATGCGCGTCGGGTGGATACGCCCGTCGGCGATGAGTTTTTCCATCGCCCGGCTCGCCACGGCCCGGCGGACCGGGTCGAAGGCGCTGCAGACCACCACGCCGGGCGTGTCGTCGACGATGACGTCCACGCCGGTGGCCTTCTCGAACGCGCGGATGTTCCGGCCCTCGCGCCCGATGACGCGGCCCTTCATGTCGTCGGAGGGGATATCGACGGCCGAGACGGTCGACTCGCTGGTGTGTTCGGCGGCGTAACGCTGGATGGCCTGAAGGACGACCTCGCGGGCCTCGGTTTCAGCCTGGTCGCGGGCCTCCTCCAGCCGGCGGTCGACCAGCTTGGCGGTTTCCTGTTCGAGGTCCTTTTCCACCTGTTCGAGTAGATGCTTGCGGGCCTCCTCGACGGACATGTTGGCCACCTTCAGCAGCTGCGATTTCTGCTGGCCGATGAGGTCGTTGAGGTGCTTGTCCTTCGAGGCCAGCGACTTCTCACGCTCGGCGATGGCCCGCTCGGCTGTATCGAGCATGCGCTCCTTGTTGGAGAGCGTCTCCATTTTCTGGTCGATGGTGTCGTCGCGTTTGGCGAGGCGTTTCTCCTCGGCCTTCAGTTCGAGACGGGTTTCTTCCGTTTCCTTGTCGAACTGCTCGCGTCGGCGGAGGTATTCGCTTTTGGCGTCGGCTTCGGCCTGGGCGCGGATCTTGTCGGCTTCGGCGGCCGCAGAGGTCTTGAGGCCTTGGGCTTCGGCTTCGGCGGTGGCCCGTCTCGCGGAGGCGGTGTAGGTGCGGATGGCGAAGATGAGCCCGGCCCCGGCGAAGAAGGCGGCGACGATCAGGCCGATGGCCACGGCGTCGGAGAGGCCGAGGATGGGCAGGCAGTCAGCTGGCATGGTTGCACGCAACCCTTTCTATACTCAGGGATGACGTGCCGTATCCGGTGAGACAGGCTGGGCGGGCAGCAAGGCCGCGCCCTGTCCGGGCGACCCCGATCGCAAGATTCACTGCTGGTTTGAGATGGCCGCAGCCGGGTGGCGGGGCATTCAGGGCCCGACCTTTCGGGGTGTGCTGAGGGGCCGACGCCGCAGGCGGCATCGACGGCCCAGCGACGGGCCCCAACCGGTGATCAGATCAACTCGTAACATCATGAATGCTTCTGTGTACGTCCTAGCACTTCAAGCAGCAGCTATGGTGAATCTATGACCCGAAGGTCTCGTCGACCGGCGGCGTTCAGCCGCAGCCGCTCGACGATGATCGATGTTCAACGCAGCGGCCCGCTTGGCGTCAGAAAATGCCCTCAACGGGCGGGGCCTGCTGCGAGCGGTTCGACCACGAGGCCGACCCCGAACATCGCTTGCCCGACGGCTTGCTCGCTCGTACCACGTTACGGCCGTCATCAGGTTAAATCATCGCTTGATCGGAGGGCGGAAAAACGGCGCCATCCGACACGATAATCTCGCGGCGGATGATACCAGCCCGTTGGGGGCAGCGTCAAGCAAAAACGGCCGGCCAGACGCGCCAAGCACCTTGTGAGCAATGGATTTACAAAAAATACATGACCCACAGGCCAGGCGGCTTTCATCCCCGCGCGTGACAGCCCGCGGCCGAGACGCTACACTGGGGCGTTCGTTTGTGGTGACGTTTGAGAAGGGAGACGCTAGCATGTGTCTGGCCGCCTGGCATTCATTGCTGACCGAACAAGGTTTCTGGAACAACAGTTACGCCCAGTGGCTCGGCCTTGCCGGGACTGTCCTTGCGAGCCTGGTCGTCGGCAAGATTGTCGCATTCGTGCTGTTCAAGCAGGTCGATCGATGCGCCAGCCGCGAGGGCGAATGGACGCTTAGCGAACTGCTCCTGCGCTCCATCGCACGCCCCGTGCCGTTGTTCCTCTTCGGCGTGGCCACGTATATTTACGGCACCGAGGCCCTCGACCTCGCCTTCAGCGTCGGCGAGACGGAGACCCTCAACCTCGGCCCGTTCTGGCAGAAGGTGACCTACACAATCACGGTCATCGCCGTCACGTGGTTCGTCTACCTGTTGATCGACATCATCGAACTGTACCTCACGAAGCTGACCGGCAGGACCGAGACCACCCTTGACGACCAACTCGTGCCGCTGCTCCGCAAGACACTCCGCATCGTGCTAGTAATCATCGCCGGCGTCTTCCTCGCCCAGAATGTCTACCAGTGGGACATCGGGGCACTGATCGCTGGGCTGGGCATTGGCGGCCTGGCCTTCGCGTTCGCGGCCAAAGACATGCTCGCCAATTTCTTCGGCTCGGTCACGATCTTCGCCGACCGGCCGTTCACGATGGACGAGCGCGTCAAGGTCCAGGGCTACGACGGCATGATCGAGGAGGTCGGCTTCCGCAGCACCCGCATCCGCACGCTCGACGGCCACCTCGTGACCATCCCCAACGCGATCATGGCCAACGAGGCCGTCGAGAACATCAGCCGGCGTCCGACGATCAAACGCGTGTTGAACGTCACGGTGACCTACGACACCCCACCCGAGATGGTCCATCGCGGCGTGGACATCCTTCGCGAGATGCTCGATGCCCGCAAGGACCACTTTCCCGAAGACTACCCGCCGCGGGTGTACTTCAGCGACTTCAACTCCGAGAGCCTCAACATTGTGGTCTATTACTGGTTCGCCCCGCCGGACTGGTGGAAGTATCTCGAGTTCAACCACGAGTTCAACATGGAACTGCTGCGGCGGTACAATGAGGAAGGCATCGAGTTTGCCTTCCCGACCACGACGCTGTACGTCAAGCAGGACTCGCCCATCGAGGCCAGCGTGCAGATGCAGAACGACCGGCAGCAAGGCTGAGCCTGATGGGCCCGTGCCGCATGATCGTGATCCGTCACGGCGAGACAGGATGGAACCTCGCCGGCCGCATGCAGGGCCACGTGGACAGCCCGCTGACCGCACTCGTCCTGCACCAGGCTCGTGCCGCCGGCCGACGCCTCCGCGAGACGCACCTCGATGCCGTGGTCTCCAGCCGTGCCCGCAGCTCCGCGAGCGGAAGCTGGGCATCGTCGAGGGCCTGACCTGGCAGGACTTCGGGCATATGGAAGACCTGCTGAGCACGGTCCGCCCAGCACCGTGAGGCAAGACCCCCATGATCCGACAACGCAATCCGCTGTCTGTCTTCACCGGCGGGCAGCGACAGCTTTCCAAACGGACTGCCGGTACGGCGCGGTCGATGACGAGGTACAGCGGGCCCGGCCCTGAGACGGCGGGCGAAAATGTTGGCGCCTCCGGCGGGTTGCGGCTTGTGTTTTGATGCGTTGCACGCTAGCCTTCTACATAGTTGGGGGCTGGGTTGTCGACGGTCCCTTGTGTGGCATCATTTCATATGACCCCTAGCAGGGAGGTCGACATGGCAGCATTCTGGTTCGTTGCGACGGTGTTTCTCATTCTGGCCGGCGCGATTGCCGCGGCGGGCATCATCGCCCGCCAGCGTCCCAACGCCAAGGTCCTCATCGACAAGCTCGTGCCGTACCAGGGATGGATCGGCCTGGTGCTGCTCGTGCTGTCGCTGATCAACTTCATCCTGTTGCTGGTCAACATCGGCGATATGTCCGGCAGGGAAGTCATGGGCAAAACCTACGGCGGCGCCTCGGGCATGCAGTGGCTGACGTGGGTTCTCTATCTGATTTCGAGCATCGTCGGCATGGGTCTGGGCTTCCTGCTCGGCTTTGGGATGATCAACAAGCTGCTGTCCGCCGCGAAGGAAGCGGGTGAGGCACCGGCACCCGGTCCGGAGGCGGCATCCGAATCGGCGTCCCCGGCTGAGGGCGAAAGCGAAGGCGAGGCCGTCGCTGAACCGCCGGCCGAGATGGCCCCGGCCAATCCGTCCGAGCCGGTCGGCGAGGCGTTGTACGTCAAGCTGCAGTCGGTACAATCGCCGCTGGGGCTTCTGGCCATCGCATTGGGCCTGCTCAGCGTGATTTTCGGCGTGATCTGGTTCCCGCCGAGCCCGAATTTCATGGGCGTGGTCCTGTTCCTGCTTCTGCTGCTGACCGGCGGAATGGCCGCGGCGGCGCTGATCACCAAGAAGATGCCCCCCACGGCCGGCGTGGTCAAATGCATCGAATCCAGCAAGGGCGCGTTTGGTATTGCCACGCTCGTCTGGGGCCTGCTGAACCTCATCTGGACACTGCGATTGACCGGTATGGTCTCGAATGTCTCGGATGTGCCGGAGGCTTTCGGCGGGCCGGGCGGAGGCATCTGGGTCTGGTGGATCTTCAGTATCCTGGCCAGCCTGTTGGCCGTGGCGTTGGGGTTCCTTGCCGGATTCGCCCTGCTCAAGCAGTTCGTGCTGAGCGGCGAGGGCGAAGCAGCCGACGCCGCCGAAGCCTTCCGCAAGAAGCTCGCCGGCATCCAGATCCTCCTTGGTCTGGCGGGTATGCTGCTGGGCCTGCTGCACCTGATCTTCACGCTGGTGTGGTGGTGAACCGCAGCGGATGTTCCGCTTGATCAATGACAGTAACTGCGGCCCGGTGCTCCAAGCGCCGGGCCGTTTGCTTGCCGGGGTTGTCATGCCTGCTTCTGGAAAATAACGAACTGGCGTTGCTCGCTGCCGTCGGGGAGGGCGACGACGGGGGATTCGGTCACGGCGAAACCGAACTTCCCGACCTCCCGGGCCGTCAGTTCACGCTCCTCGGCGACGGCGGGCGGGGCTTTCCATGCGATGACCCGGCCGGTCGGTTTGAGCAGGCCGCGGACATCTTTGAGCACCTCGCCGGCCTGTCCGACCGCGCGGAAGACCACCACGTCGAACGTCCCGGCCAGCCCGTCCGCCCGCCCGGCCTCGCGGGCCTGGCTGTAGTACACCGTGGCATTGGCCAGCCCGAGTGCCTCGATGGTATCGACGATGAACGCCGCCTTCTTGCCCGTCGCCTCAACGCCGACGAATTCGCCGGCCGGGTTCGCCCACGCCAGCGGCAGCAGCGGAAAGCCCGCCCCGCAGCCGACGTCCGCCACGCGAAGCGGCGCGGCCAGCAGTTCCGGGCAGACCTGCCCCACGGCCAGACTGTCGGCTACGTGCAGCCGCCAGTAGTCCCACTCGTCGGTAATGCGCGTGAGGTTGAACTGCCGGTTGGCCTCGACCAGCCGGGCGTAGAGCGATTGCATCGTCGCCAGCGGTGAGCGGCCGGGGTCCAGACCACAGTCGCGAAGGAAGCGCAGGATGTTTTCGGCAGGCGGCATGTCGGCAGCAGTCTGTCACAGAAGGCCGTCGCCTGCAAGGCCTCGGGCGGCTACAATGGCCCGCAGGAGTGTACATGCACGTTGTCGTATTGTTGGGATTCATGGTCGCCCTGGCCGTGCCGCCGCAGATACCGCTGGCCGAGGTCACGGGTTGGCAGCTGGCGGCGGCCCTGCTGGGCTACCTCGTGATTACCGCCCTGCTGGGCCTGGCCGACGCAGGGGCCTCGCTGAAAGGCCTGGGCGGCGAGACGTCCGTGCCGTCGCGCATCCTGCATCGCCACCACCGCATGGCCGTGATCAGCCAGGCCTGGCTGGTCGCGGGCATGGCCGTGCTGGCCAGCCTCGGCTGGTCGTGGTGGGTGAATGTCCGGCTCGACATCGCACGCTGGCCTCTGGTCGGCGATCTGCTGGCCGCGGGACCGTTCCTGCTGGCCCTGCCACTGATGTGGCTCATGCAGTACCCCGTCCATCGGGCGGTCCGCCTGCGGATGGCCGCCGCGATGGCCGAACGCGGCGAGCGCCCCGTCGCCTGCTGGTCGCTGCGGGAGTACATGGGCTTCAACCTCCGCCACCAGCTGCTGTTCATCGCCGTGCCGATCAGCCTGATACTCTTCGGCGTGGAGTGTCTCGACCTGCTGCTGATCCCCGCCGACTACCGCCCGGGAAGCGACCCGGCGCTGGAGGCCGTCTACGCCGCCGGCTCGCTGGCCGTGGCGGGGCTGGTATTCCTCGCCGCGCCGCTGCTGCTGATCCGCATCTGGAAGACCCACCCCCTGCCGCCGAGCCCGCTGCGGGACCAGCTCGAGCAGACCTGCGACCGCATGGGCGTAGGCCATCGCGACATCCTGGTCTGGGAGTCCGGCGGGGTGCTGGTCAACGCCGCGGCGATGGGTCTGATCGCGCGGGTGCGGTATGCGCTGCTCAGCGACGCCCTGTTGGAGCAGATGGACCGCGAGCACGTCCGGGCGGTTTTCGCTCACGAGGTCGCCCACGCCCGGATGCATCACATTCTCTTCGCCGCCCTGTTTGCGATGGCCGCCGCGACGTGCAGTTCCGCGGCCGGGGTGGCGCTGGCGGCGTGGCTCGGCCTCGAGCCGTGGATGCAGCAGACGCTGACGGTGGTACTGCTGGCCGGGTCGTGGGTGTTCGGCTTTGGATTTGTCTCTCGGCGGTTCGAGCGGCAGAGCGATGTCATCGGCGCCTGGGCCAGCGGTCCGGGCGGCCCGCCGGACGACCCGGCCGAGACGCGCATCACGCCGGCCGGCGCGATTGTCTTCGCCCAGGCGCTGCAGCGCGTGGCCGACCTCAACGGCGTGCCGCTCAGCCAGCGCAACTGGCGACACGGCAAGATGGTCGACCGCGTCGCGCACATCCAGATGCTCGGCATGACCGGCGGGACGCGCGAGGGCATCGACCGGAGCGTCCGGCGGATCAAGCTGGCCCTGACGGCGGCGTTCCTGCTGGGTGTCTCCGTCATCGTCCTGCAGATATCGCTTAGCGGATAGGTCTTCTTACCGAAATGGGATTGTCGTATCAGGGGACATCGTGTATACTCATTTCAGCGAGGGAACGCTGGAGGGTTGTCGCGCAACCGTTGGCGACCTCCCGCCCTTCGCCTGCATTGTCTGACCCGGTCCATCCGACGGACCCCGGCCCGCCCGGAATTGAGCCCTCCGGCCTGGCTGAGACAACCGAGCCTGCACCGTTGCGTGCTTCGTAAAGGAGAGGGAACATGAAGCGTTCTGCGAGTCTCCATGCTGTCATGGCCGTCGTCTGCGGCCTTGCCTGTACGTGCGTTACGGCGACGGCGTCGGCTTTGACGATCAATGCCACCTTCACCAACTCTGCCGGAGAAACCTGGGATGCGACGCGAACTGGCGTCGTCAGTCAGGCGATTGCGGAGTGGGAGTCGGTGATTCAGGACGATCAAACGGTCGATGTTGCGTTCGACTTCGCTTCCGCCGGGACGGGCGGCTATCTCGGCCAGTGGCATGGCAGCATGAGTGACGTCAGCGGCGACGACATCCGGCCATGGTATTCGGGCGTCACGCATGTGGTTCACTTCAACGCAGACCTCATGGATACCAGTCTGGACAACTACCTCTGGTTTGACTCATCACCCGCGACAGCCGACGATCAGCCGGCCGAGACGTGGGACGCATTGACTGTTGCTCGGCATGAACTGGGGCATACCATGGGGTTTGTGGCCGGGTTCTACGAAGACAACAAGGGCACGGGGAGCGAAGTTGATCTGTGGGGCGCACAAATCGACGCGAACAATATTTTCGATCCCGACGGACTGAACGTGGCCATGAACGGATCGGACTGGGGGCACGTGGCCGACAGCGGGCTGATGGCCGATGACCTGATGGTGCCCGCCCTGTACAACAATGCCCGTCATCCGATTTCCACGACAGACGTGGCTATGCTCGCCACGGCCTACGGGTACACGGTCGTTCCCGAGCCGGCGACGCTGGGTTTGCTGACGGTGGGAGGCCTGGCGCTGGTGGTACGTCGGCGACGCCGGCGAGTGGCCTGAGGGTCAATGTCCGAAGAAACGCTCGATTGTGGCGCGTCGAACGCCCGATAAACATCATACAAAGTTTTCGGATTTTCCTTTACACGGGTCGTTTGGCGCGTTTGATTGTGGTTGTTCAGATCTGTATCTGCTTTGCTTTGCTCAATTGCTTGACGCTCGTGCTGTATGTGGTTGCTCAGCCCTGCGTCGGTGGAGAAAATCGATGCAAAACCTTGCGCACACGCGCTCTGCTTCGGAAAACTGCTCAGGCGCCTCCGAAGAATCCGACGAGCCCCGTTGGGCCGGCTGGCTCCTGGCGCTGGTGATTTACGCGATCTACGCGGTTATCGCCTCGCCCGTCCTGGCATCGCTGACTGGCTGACGACGCTCGGAGCAAGACAACATCTGATACATCATCGGTCCCCCCTTCCCGCGACTGTCGTGGTTGCTTTTCAGCGGGCCTTCGTGCCCGCTTTTTGGGGCTCATGTCCCGATAGCGGGGATGGCTTATGACTGTGCCCCAACCGCAACCCACCCGCACATCCTACTCCTCTCCCCCTAGGAGAGGCCGGGTGAGGGCTCTTGCCTTTCTTGCTCCTCTCCCTCTGGGAGAGGCCGGGTGAGGGTCTTCTCTTTGCTCAGGTTCGCAGGCCTCCCGCAGCATCACCCCCACCGGCTCGAAGACTCGCCACCTCCCCCAAAGGGGGAGGGGTTTGCGCACCCGCGGGACGGCGGCTGCGGTATCGCCCGACAATGGCCTTGACGGTACCGACACACCAGATCATGTGCCGCGGCAACGAACACGGGCGGGCCAGCAGGTGCCAAACCGCCCTCGTGTTCATTGCCGCCTCGGCGTTAGCAGCGGCCTTCGATAATATCCAGCAGCGGCCTGGGGCGGTCGACGCCTTCGACGTACGCGGGGCGGTCGGCCCACGGCGTTGCCGAGTTCACGCCGGTCATGTCCGTCCAGTGCTGCAGCCGCGCGACCTTCAGGTTACACGTCATGTGGAAGTGATTGGCCGGGGCGTACTGCTTGTACTCGCTCATGCGGGCGTACTTCGGTACGACGAACGTGTGCGGCCAGGTCGGCGTGGAGGTATTCGCGACGGCCCGGGCGAGCTTGTCCGGCATCATGGTGGTGCAGGCCTCATCCCAGATCAGGCTGAACTGGTCGACCGTGCTGGCGTAGGTCAGCCGACCGGCGATGCCGTCGATGCCTTCAGGGGTCATGAACGTCACGCTGTTGCCGCCGCCGGGGAAGTAGCCCGGATCGGCCAAGGGCATCGAAACGCCCTTCATGCACTCGGTCATGCTCGCGCCGGGCTTGGCGGCCCAGTTGAAACTGGCCGAGCCGCTGTTGTCGCCGTCGACAAAGCCTCGCTGGGCCCACAGGTCGTCCTCGGTAAACGTCACGCCCTGGTCCGTGGCGAGCTTCTGGATCTCCCACGGCTCCCAGACCTTGCGGAAGTCCATGAACAGCGGCGGGTTCCCGCCGGACAGCCAGGTCATAAACAGCATCGTCAGCAGGCCCTGCACATCGGCTTCCGTGGCGTAGCTGAGGGCGGCCTTTGGGCCGTTGTGGTCGAAGGTCGAGTTGAAGAGGCTTTCCATGCAGTCGGCCACTGGAAGCGGCACGCCGCGGGGGTCGCTGCCCCATTCAAGCTGACTCATGAAACCACCGCCGACGGCGTTGAGGTCGTCCATGATGTCGCGGACGATGAGATACATCGCCAGGCTCTGCTGGAAGCGCGCTTCGTCGGCGTCGCCGTCGATCTCGACGCGGTCGCCCACGTGACGCTTCAGCCAGTTGCGAAGCTTCTTGAGCTCCTTCTCGTCGTAGGCCTTCTTGCCGAGCATGTCACTGAGGAGCTTCATGTCCAGCCGCGTGATTTCCACGCCAAAGGTGTTGCGGGTCGGGATCACGTGCGCCAGGGCCGTCTCCATGCCCATGCTGTCATGGCCGAAGACCACGACGCGTCGACCCTTCAGACCCGCGACGGTCAAGGCGGCGTAGCACCAGTCGACGAGGGCCTCGGCGGTGCTGTCGGTCATCCTGGGCCTCTGGCCGGTGTCGGGCCAGGTGCCGACGTTCAGGGCCGCCATGATGCCCGTCTGGGCCAGCGCGCCGTTGAGGGCGTGGGCGTAAACAACGCCCGGCTTGGGCCCGCTGTTGCCGCAGGTGATGTTGACGGGAATGCCCGCGGGCAGTTGGCTCAGCAGGCTGATGGCCGTCAGCTGCGGGAAGGCCCACGTGTCCGGACAGAGGACCACGGCATCGACGCCGGCGTCGCGGAACTGGCCGGCGACGATGTCGGCCTGCTTCTCGCCGTCGATCAGCACGGGCGACCAGACGACGTTGACCGGCGTGCCGTCCGGCATCTTGACGTCGGCGACGACCTTGGCGGTCATCTCGACGATGTTGATGGCCCGTTCGCGAGAGGCGTCGTCGATGCGGGGATCGCACGGGGAGCAGACGCCGAAGGTCACGGGCTTGCGTTTCGGGGATCTTGATGCGGGCAACTTCTTGAGGTTCTCTGTTGCTTTGGCCATGCCAAGCCTCCTGTCAGTACGTGGTCGGGTCGTCAAAGGGTACCTCAGCAGCATAACGCCCCGCGTGGCCGGCCTCAAGACGCAACCGGTCTTCAGCCTGTTTTCTCGAGACACGGTTGCCCGGCCTCATGTTTTCAGCGCTTCACGCTCGACGGCGCAGGTGAAGTCATCAACCTCCTGCGGCGTCATGGTCGCCCCGACGGCGGCTAGCCCCCCCCTTGCCGCCGACGGCCCGGAGGAGGTCCAGGATCTCCTCGGGACTGCCATACGTCTGAATCCGTTTGCCCGCCTTCAGCACGCGGCCCTGCACCTCGTGCCAGGCCTTGCTGGCCGGTGGGGGGTTGCCCTCCCCCTGAATCCACGGAATGCCGTCCAGATCCTCCATCGCCAGCAGCGAATCGAGGTGGGCCAGCTGCCTCGTGCCGTCCAGGTGATACATTGACTCATCAAGCTTCGCACAGCAGGCGTGCAGGTCCGGCAGCACAAACCGCTCGAACATCTCCGGCGAGATCATGTACGCCAAGTTGCACTGCAGCATGTAGCACTGGCCCGTCGCGCCTCAGCCGCCTCTTCCGCCAGCAGACCGGCCTGTCCGTCGTCGCCTACCGGCAGCGTATCATGCTCGGCCGCTTCTTCGCCCTTCGGCCGCAACGGCCAGGCCAGACGCTGCTGGCCTCGTGTGCGACACGTTTCGGTGGCGGCGAAGACATTCCATTGGCCCAGGACCTGCCGGTGTTCAGCCCCGGCCGGGGCGGCGTTCAATAGCCCCACGCGTGAGCGTGGGGTCCGGATCGCTCCTGCGGTCAAGCCCCGCCAGGGGCGCCTTGATGCCGCGAAGCGCCAAGACGCTCCTGCCGGAGCTTTGGCGTTGACGCCTCCGAGCCCCCGGGCTGACGCCGCGGGGCTACTGAACATCATCCCTGCCGGGATTCAGGAAGGCCGGCTCGTGCGACCCCAACAACGGGACGCCCCCATTTCATGTCGCACACTGGCCTCCGCCCTTCAGGCGGGCTTTGGTAGCTATGCCCAGTTCCACCGCGTCTTCCGACAGTACGTGGGCGCCACGCCGCGTGAGCATTTCCGCCGGCCGCGGTGAAGCGTCGAGTGTCGCGCGTGCTGGTCGGCGGGATGACGGGCGAGTTGTTCTCGCTGACGATCGTCAGTCGCCGTACTTCACCAGGGCTATCCGAAAGAAGGAGCGGCCCTCCTCGATGTACTTCTTCTCGAAGTTCGTGCCGACAATGTGCTCGTCGCTGTCGAGCATCTGCGGGAAGTGTGTTCGGGCGAAGCCCGGCGCGTCGTGCAGGACGCGCTGCATGTGCTCGAAGTAGTCGCGATGGTCGGTGACGATGAGCAGTTGGCCGCCGGGCGGCAGGACGCGGCGGACGTGGTCGATGAAGGGCGGCTGGATGAGCCGTCGGCGGAGGTGGCGACGCTTCGGCCAGGGGTCGGGGAAGTAGATGTGGACGCGGAGGACGGAGGCGTCGGCGAGGTGTTGGCCGACGATGGTTTCGGCATCGGCGGCAAGCAGGCGGACGTTCTCCAGCCCGGCCCGCCGGGCGCGGTCGGCGGCGTAGGCGGCGTAGCTGGCGGCGTACTCGATGCCCAGCAGGTTCACCTCCGGCCGCTGCTTGGCGCGGGCGAGGATGAACGTGCCCTTGCCGACGCCGATCTCCACTTCCAGCGGCGCGGTCGGCTGGTGGGGGAAGGCCTTCGCGAGGTCGAGCGGCGCGCCGAGGCGCTCGGCATCGAGCAGCCAGCGTCCGGGCTGCCACCGTCGGCCCGGCCGGCCGAGTTGCTTATCGGAGTTCTGTCGCGTCATTCCTGTTCCGTGGCAATCAGCAGCACCGGGCAGGGCGCGTCGTAGAGTACGCCCCTGGCGTCACTGCCGGCGATCATGTCGTGCAGTCAGCCGCGGTGGTGGGTGGCCATGACACGCATGCATGCCAATATGTTCGCCATGATCGAATCCTTTGCTGGTGTTCTTGGCATGAGGATCATAGACGCTCGCTTCCTCGTCGACAAGTGCGCTTGCCGACCGTGCCGGCAGGCCGTAGAATCCCAGCATGTCGCTCCATGATTTGCAGACGTCCCGCAGCGAGACAACGTCACCCCCGGCCAACGCGTCGCCACCGCCGCCGAAACGGCGCATCGGCACGCGAATCGTCGCTGGCGCGATCGCGGCCGTCAGCCTGCTGTTCGTCGGGGTGTGTCTCAACATCATGAGTTCGGCCTTCATGGTATTTTCGGATATCAGCTCGGAGCTGCCCGATCTGACACAGTTCCTGCTGCGGATGTTCCCGAGCGGCTACTACGTGGTCGGCGGCGGGCTGGCCGCAGCGACGCTGATCAAGGAACGCCTCCGAAGCGAAACCGCCCGCAACGTCCTCAACGCCGTGGCAATTCTGCTGCTGGGGGTGGCGATGGCCGTATTCACCTTGGGAATATGGGCACCGTTTGAGCTCTTGTGATGACCTGGGAGTCTCTGTGCGGATACTCGTGAGCAATGACGACGGCATTACCGCGCCGGGCCTGGCCGCCCTGGTCGCGGCCGTGCGCGACCTCGGGGAGATCGTGGTGGCCGCTCCGGACTCGCCACAATCCGCCGCCGCTCACAGCATCACGCTGAAGGAACCACTCGGCGTCGAGTACGTTCGCATCGCCGGGCCGGGCGGCCTGGAGGGCATGGCCATCTCGGGCCGACCGGCCGATTGCGTGCGGCTGGCGATCCGCAACCTCATGGACGGCCCTCCGGACTTGGTCCTCTCGGGCATCAATGCCGGCGCCAACGTCGGCGTGAACATCTTCTACTCCGGCACGGTCGCGGCCGCGGCCGAGGGGGCCATGTGCGGCGCGCCGGCCGTGGCGTTCTCCGCGGCGGTAGCGGGCCTCAACGAGGGTGACGCGGATTTCGTGACCGTCGCGGGTTATTGTCGTCGCGTGCTCGACCGCCTCCTTGCCGACGGCCTCGAGGAGCGACAGCTCATCAACGTCAACGTCCCGCTTGTGGCCGACGAGCCGCCGCGTGGCATTCGCCTGGCCGAGCAGTCCGACGCCGATGTCATCGATACCTACCGGCCCGAGCAGACGCCCACCGGTGCGACGCGTTTCCATCTTGCCGCCGAATACGCCTTCGACAAAGCCCATCCGGACAGCGACGTGGCCCTGTTGGCCGAACGATACGTGACCGTCACACCCCTGCACGTCGACATCACCTGCCATGAGCGGATGGCTGCTCTGCATGCCCTTGAAGAGGACTTCGGCGGGACCGTCTGATGGTCATCGCAAGGCAGGGGTCGCAAATACCGTTTGCGTCCGCCTGGCCGGTGTGTTAAATTGTACGTACATACCAGACATTGACCTTCCTCTATCGAACGTGACACACATGACAGGCAAGCCCCCGTCACGTCGCAAAATACGAATCGGAGCCCCGATATGGCCAGCAGCATCGGCAAGACACTCGTAATCGGCTTGGTTCTCTCACTCGCCTTGACCTCACCCCTGGCCGCCGCTGAATCGTTTTCGGATGAAGACGTCCGGCAGGCCATCGAGAAGGGCATGGAGTACCTTCGTTCCACGCAGCAGGCGGACGGCTCATGGGGAGACGCGAAGGGCGGCGTTCATAT
>JAAAOJ010000014.1 GCA_009908915.1 Planctomycetota bacterium | reverse complement strand
TCATCCATAGGCGTCGTCCCGTTTAACGCCCGGCCGCGGCGGGTATTGCGGGTTCTCCCGCATATTTGCCCCGCCGGCAACCGATGGTCGGTATTCTAACCACTTCGGCGTCTGCGTGCCATTCATCCCCGCTGCGATTCTTGCGGGCAGTCGCGAGCAACTCGTTGCACGCGGAGTCTCGTCGGCGCAAAAGGCTCAAGCTGGGCCCCGGGGCATCGATAATGCCCTCGGCCGGGCGTCGCCGCGCCGTGGCCGGTGCCATGAACGCCATTATCATCCATTCCGGTGACGTCTCGTCGCGACGCATCGAACGCCGCGCTCTGGAGCGTCGGTCCTTCGGGCGGGCACTGGCTGCGCCCTCGACCGGCCCCGCCGACCGACCACACACCGAGGCGGCGTCGCGGCAGCGGGTTCGCGTACGACGACGCCCCGACGACGAGCCATTCGAAACGCCCCGCCGGACCGGCGACCCGCGAACGCAGATCTACGCCGACCACGAAGACCTCCCCGGCCCCTGGGCGTCCTGGCAGTTCATCAACTACCTGATCTAGCAGCCTGTTTGGACAAGCGGGACGGGGGATCGTGCCCGTGAAATGGCCTGAACCACGGCAGGACGTCCCTGGAACGCATGGGCGAAACGCCCCTGCAACGCGAAACATCGTCTCCAAACAGACTGACAGCCCCGAGGGCTCGCCATCAGGCAACGACGAGCGCGCCGTTGTCGCGGTCGTCCACTACCCGCCTCAATAGCCGACGATATCCCACCGGGGGTGGCCACGCAATTCCGTCGGCTCGACACCGATGCGACGCGCGACGACCTTGTGGGTCGTGATCGTCAGCGTCTCGCCCTCCAACAGCCAGTCGATGTGGACCGAACCGCCCCCAACGTCATCGAGAACCGTTGCCAGGATGCGCTGCAAGGCACAATCAGCCAGATTGAGGGTCACGGGTGTCGACGGCTCGATGCCGGCCTCCGTCAGCAGGGCCCAATCGACCTCCAACTCCACGCCGGCATGCTCGGCGATCCACCGCAGGACGTCATTAAGAGGCACGCCGCGGAAGTCGGCCGCATCGACCGTCATCGACAGGCCCTGCCGCGCCGTTTCGCTCGCATGGGCCTGCACGAACCGGCGGCGTGCATCCTGAAACCGCCGGATGGCCCGGCGTGCTTTGATGCCGCCGGCGATGTCTTCCACCGTCGAGATGTTCAGCCTCAACGGGGCGGGACCGACGAAGACCTTGATTTCGCCGGTGCTCAGTCGCCCGGCAAGGTGGCAGAACAGTTCCGCCGTCGTCATCTCCGGCAGCACAAGGTCCATGGGATTGTCCATGTCGATGCCGGCAGCTTCGAGGGCATTCCAGTTGACGTACGAGCCCCAGCCTGTCACGTCGCAGACATACTGGAAGATATCGGAAAGCGGAATGTCGCGGAGGTCAAACGGCTCGACCGTCCGCGACAGCCGTTCGGCAAGGTCGCTGCGTTTCAGGGCGATTTCCCTGCCCCGGCCATGGATTTCCGAGGGCACGGCCAGCAGTGTCGCCGCGAGGGCGGCCTGCCGTCGCACCTCCGGGTCGGCATCACTGACGGCTAGGGTCACGAGCGGACAATAGGCGTCCATGTCCCCGGTGTCGGCAAGCTGCCTGGCCGCCTCGATGCGACGGCTGGAACCATCGCTCTGCAACTGCTCCAGCAGGGGCGACAGCGGATCGGGACGGCCTGCTTCATCGGCGGTCTCGGCGACGGGCGGCGGGGCGGGGTTGCGGTCGCAGCCCCCGACCGCCAGCACCAGCAGACCGGCCAGCACGGCGGCCGTCACGGACCGAGATGACAGAAGCGCTGTGCCATGTGGCATTTCAGAAAACCTTTCGAAGATTTCTGACACGCACGCCGATAGATCGTTGGCCGAAAAGATGACCCCAGCCGTCAGGGGCCGTCCGATCGGCCGACGCCCTTCGCCGGGATCATCGCTCACAAATCGACCGACACCCTTCGCTTGCGTCTCGATTCTTGCGCCATTATTCAAATTAATACGGTTTTGCGGGGTTCAAGCCCGGTTCTGTCCAGCACCAATGCGCTCTTTGCTCCTCTGCATCCATGTGGTTGTGGGCTTCGGGCTACTTTCGCAACCTCGCCAGGGCCGTCACGGCCGCGTTGCGAACGGACGGATCGGAATCGTTTCGCGAGAGCTTCTGCAGGTCCGGGATGGCTCGGTCGTCGCCGAGAGCGCCCAGGGCGTTGGCGGCCTGGTATCGCACGAGGGCGGAAGGATCATCCAGCGCCCCGATCAGCGCCTCGGTCGCGGCCCGGTTGCCCGCCAGGCCCAGCGCGGCCGCCGCCGCCGATCGGACGGCCGGGGCCTCGTCGTCCAGCGCCGCGGCCAGGGCCGGTGCGGCCTGTGGATCGCGGAACAGGCCAAGGCTGCGGGCGGCTGCCTCGCGAACGGCGGGATCCGAGTCGTTCAGGGCCTCAGTCAATCGAGGACGGACTGCGTTGTTGCCGATTCGTCCCAAGGCCTCCGCGGCTGCGAGGCGAGCCTGCCGGTCGGCGTCGTCCAGTGCATTGGCCAGCGGCACGGCCGTGGTTGGCTCGCCGATGCGCCCCAAGGCCCTTGCCGCCTCGGCCCGCACGCGGGCGTCCGGCTCGCGCAGGGCCAGGCGCAAGGCTTCCACACCCGCCGGTCGACGCAGCTCACCCAGCCGGTCCGCCGCCACGATCCGGTCCGATGCGTCCCTGTCGGCCAGCAGGTGAACGACCGCCGACTCGAAGGCCTCGCGGACGTCCGGCCCCGGCGGGTCGTCCGTCGCGTCCAAAGCGTCGAGAGACCGCCGGGCGACCATGCGGGCTTCCCGCAGCGGCATGGTCCCGTCCTGCAGCGACGGATCATCTGCGAAGGGATCGGCCGGTTCGCTCGGCGCGAACGGCCCTATGCCGTCGCAGCCGATGACGACGGCCGCAGCCAGGACGATCCAACACAAATGCTTCACGTTCACTCCCTCTCAGTCTGTATGGGGTTGCGCGATGCAGTCTATACAGACAGACAGACGTCGGCCAACGCCCGTCGGATGGCCTCGATGGCTGCTCGGTCGCGGCGCCGGAGCCTTGCCGATACAGCATTCTCTGCCGACACGCTCCGCCAGGCAAGTGAAGATCGCGCGTGGCGGGCCGGCATTCTGGATTTCTCGCCAACCAATCAGCGTTTCGTGCGTTGGCACATAACGCGTAGAATCGAAGGTTGGAGCTCGCGTTGATGACACACCTACCGGCCAACGACGAGACGTTTCTCGACGACGTCCTTCGCGTGACGCGATGGCGGATTCGCCTGGTCAACGTCGGCTCGGCCGCGCTGATCCTGCTGGCCGCCGCGGTCGTGCTGCTGCTGGCGGTGGTCGTGGCCGACCACGTCACGCCGGGCGGCCTGTCGGCGGGCGTTCGCCAGTGATTTCGATGGACGGCCGGCGGCGTGATGCTCGTGCTGCTGACGGTGATGGTCGTCGCGCCGCTTGCCCGGCGGATCAACGATCTGTATGAGGCCCGGTCCATCGAGCGGGCGAACCCCGGCTTTCGCAACGCGCTGACCGCCGCCCTGCAGTTCGGTGACGGCGACGACGTCGACCCGGCCCTGATGCGCGCCCTCAAACGCCGCGCCTCGCGACAGGCCGCCGCCGTCGACCCCGACCAGGCCGTCAGCGCCCGGGGCCTGCACATCGCCGCCGCTGCATTCGGCATCGCGGCCGTCGCCGTGCTGCTGTATGCGATTGTCTCGCCCAAGCCGCTCTGGCCATCGCTTCAGCGGGCCTTCGGCAACGACCAGCTCCAGCCACCCACCGCGACGAACATCCTTGATGTCACACCCGCCGACGGCCGCCGGGCCATCGCAGGCCGCCCCGTCGCCTTCACCGCCCGCATCGACCAGCCGCTCGGTCCGGCGACGCTCCGCATCAGTCGCGATGGCGGGCAGACTGCCTGCCCGACGACTCGGTCGAGATGACCGCCGGCTGGAGTCGCTCGGGCGGGCTCTCGACGAGGCGGCCCGGCAGATTCGCGACGATCAGGTCGACCCGTCCCTGCTGAAAGACCTCGGCATGACGCCACAGGCCTACCGGGATTTCGTCGAGGAATACCGCAAGCGGTATCAGCAGGCCAGGCGCCGCGACCGCCGCGGCCAGGCAGGCGTCGCCCCCGTCGGACCCGATCGGTGAGGCGGGCCTGCAAGCCGGTCGTGGCAGCGACGTCCAGACCGTCAGCCACCAGCACGTCGGCGACGAGCAGGATGCGGACGTGCGCGAATCGAGAAGCCGGCAGGTCGCACCGGAATACCGCCGATACCTCGACGCCTACTTCCGCGACGTCAACACCCCCGATGCCCCGGCTGAGTCTGGTCTTCGAGACGATGACGCGCAGAAGAGTAGAAGGCCTGGCCGCAGAAGCGATAGCTTTCTAGAACGGGATTCAGGACGGCCGGCTCGCACGGTCATGTAACCAAGCGCCATCCGCTGCCGGCCGCCCGCGCCTGCCCGCGAAGTCGCAATTCGCAATTCGCAAAAAGTCTTGCATGCTTGAAACATGACGGTCTATAATCGCGCTTCTGGGATGATGGGACTCCTGATCCCGAAGAAGTTGAGGCTTATGGAAGACCAACGCGCCGCGCGACCGACCTCGCCCGCCGGCCGGCCTGGCCAGTGGGCGCTGGTGATTATTCTGGCGGCTGTTGCCGGAGGATTGCTCAGTGAGCTTGTGCTGTCTGTGGGCGATGCCCGCGCGCAACAGCATACCGCCGTAGCCGGTGAGACGGTCTTCGTAGCCGCCGGTCAAATATCAGGCGAAACCTATGGCCTGTATTTGGTCGATTATGAAAACAAGACGATCTGCATTTACGAATACGTGCCGCAGGACCGACGGCTGAGGCTGAGAGCCGCCCGCACCTATCGGTTCGATGCCCAACTGGACGAGTACAACACCGACCAGCCGCTACCGCGGGAGGTCAAGGACCTCGTCGAGCAGCACGGTCGTCTGGGAACGGAGCAGTAAGCGGCTAGGCCCGCGAGGAGCTACGGCGATGGCCAAGATGTACTACAGCGAAGAAGAAACCTGCCAGCAGCTCGGCGTCGACAGCGACGGGCTGATGGAACTGGTCAACAGCGGCAGCCTGCAGATGTACCAGGACGGCCCGAACCACGTCTACAAGGCATCCGATGTCGATGCGCTGGCCGCCGACACCGGGGGCGCCGCCGATACCGCAGACGACACCGGTGAGATCGAACTGGCCGGCGAGGAAGACTCCAGTCTGATGGCCGAGGCTCAGCCGACCTTCGACGACGAAACCGCCGCCGCTGACGTGGCGAGTCTCGAAGAGGCCGACGCCGAAATCGAGGCCATGGAGAACATGACCCCGCGGAAGGAAGACACCGTCGTCACCGCCGAGGGCATCAGTATTTTCGACGATGAGGACCTCGAAATCGAGGAAGCCGACCCGATGGCCAAGACGCAGATTGCCCCGTCGCTGATGGGCGACGAGATCGCCCTGGATGGCGTGGGCAGCGGCTCGGGCCTGCTGGACCTGACGCGCGAAAGTGACGACACGTCGCTCGGTGCGGAGGTTCTCGACCACATCGACATGGAAGGCGTCACCGGCAGCGGCCTGGGCAGTGGCCTGGGCAGCGGACTCGTCGGTGGCGACCTTGGCGCCGGCAGCGGCCTGAGCAGCGGCCTGAGCAGCGGCATGGGCAGCGGGCTCGGCAGCGGACTCGGCAGCGGCATGGAGGGCGTCGATCAGCCCGCCGCCCCGCCGACCTACACCCCGCCCGCCGCCGCAGCGGCCACCCAGTCGTACGTCGAGGCCATGGACGCCAGCAGCGGGCTCTTCGGCGGACTGGTCGTCGCCTCGGCGATCGTCATGCTCGTCGTGCTCGGCGCGACCGTGGCGGCCCAGCAGGGCGTCATCAGCAAGTTCGTCGCCGCCGCCCGCGAAAACCTTGGCGCCCTCGTCGGTGGTCTGGCCGTGGTGGCCATCGTTGCCGCCATCGTCGGCTATATGCTCGGCAAGGGCATGTCGCAGAAGCAGGCCGTCCGCGCCCGGGCCCGATAGAGAAATCACTTCGCCGGGCTTGCGGAACATGCACATACCAAAAAGGACGTGCAGGAAAGGACAACCCATGCACCGACTCCCACGACCCTCCATTATCGTCGCCCTGATCATTGCCGTTACCGTCCTCGGCGGCTGCCAGGACAACGACCTCAAGATGAAGAATCGCGCGCTGAGCGAACGCCTCGAACGCGTCAATGCCGAGAACGCACAGCTTCGGGCCGACAAGCAGAACCTCAGCGCCTCGCTGGCGACCTGCCAGGGCAAACTCGACGCCAAAGACGCCCTGATCATGCAGACCAACCAGCGCAACGAGCAGCTCAAAGCGGCCATCCTTGAAATCGAGAGCCGCTACGAAGACGCGATGAACTCCCGAGGCGGTGTCGTCGCCGGGCCGCTGCCGCAGGGCCTCAGTGACGAGCTGGCGAAGTTCGCCGCCGAGAATCCGGACATCGCGGAGTTTGACAGCCAGTATGGCATGGTCAAGCTCAAGAGCGACTTTACCTTCACGCCCGGTTCGGCCAACCCCAAGCCCGAGGCCGTTGAGACGCTACAGAGGCTCGTCGAGATTCTCCAGACACCCGAAGCCAAGGAGTTTGCCGTCTACATCGCCGGTCATACCGACGATATGCCGATTTCGCGGGCCTCGACCAAGCGGAAGCATCCGACCAACTGGTATCTCTCGGCCCACCGTGCCGTCGGCGTCCAGCAGGAGCTGGCGAAGGCCGGGTTGGCCCCCGAGCGGATCGCGGTCATGGGCTTCGGCGAGTATCATCCCATCGTGCCGAACAAGCCCAACCAGAAGGGCGCCGAGGCCAACCGTCGCGTGGAAATCTGGATCGTCCCTCGCGGTGCCTTCCTGACCACCGAAGCCGACCGCTAAGCCGCGCCCCCTCGACCCCTCGACGGCAGAAAACGCCGCCGATGACACACATGCATTCACACGGCCCCGGGCATGCCTGGGACTGTTCTTGTGCTCAACGCAAACGTGATCGTGCTGCGTGACAGCAACGCAACGAGGTCGCGGTTGGTGCAGCACACCCTGCACCACCTTTCACGCGTTGATCAGGTCGCCAAGCGCCTCCAGCGTGACGGCCAAAAGATTGTCGACCACGCGGTCGTCATGGCCGAGACACCGCTCGTAGTACATCGCGTCGGCCAGCTCCACGCCCTCCTCGGCCAGCAAGGTCCGGAAGGCCTGCAGGTCAACGGGCTCGGAATCGACCAGCACGCCGTCAAAATCGAGAATCATCGCATCCATGGGAACGCTCCTGGCGGCAAAGGACACACGTCAGTTGCAGGCAAGCATACAGCCTCCCGGCCCGGATGTCTGCATGCGGGCGCGTGTTGACCCGCGGGACCCCGTGTCGTACAGTGTCGTCACACGTCCTCGATACGAAAGGGCAGGCAGTTGAGCGAAGCGGCGATTCTCGAATTGGACGGGCTGCGGAAGGAGTACCTCGACGTCGTTGCGGTCTGCGACGTGTCGCTGGCGATTCCCCGCGGCGAGATCTACGGGCTGATCGGCCCGAACGGCGCGGGCAAGACCACGCTGCTGAGTATGGCGGCGACCACGCTCGAACCGACGGCCGGCCACGTCCGGCTGGACGGCGGCGAGTTGTGGGACGACCCCGTCCGGGCGAGGCGGCAGATCGGCTTCATGCCGGATTTTTTCCAGGTCACGCGAGAGCTGACGGTCACGGACTTCCTGTCGACGTTCGCCCTGGCACACGGCCTGCGCGGCCAGGCCCTGCGTGACCGGGTGGCCGAGGTCGTCGCGCTGGTGGGCCTGCAGGCCAAGGCCGAGGAGAAGTGCAAGGGCCTGTCGCGCGGCATGGTGCAGCGGCTGGGCCTCGGGCGTGCCATCATCCACAAGCCGGCGCTGCTCCTGCTCGACGAGCCGGCCAGCGGCCTGGACCCATTGGCGCGGAAGGTGCTCTTCGACACGCTGCGGGCGATTCATCGCGACGGCTCGACCATCGTCATCAGTTCGCACATTCTCAGCGAGCTGTCGGACCTATGCACATTCGTCGGCATCATGCACGAGGGCGAGTTCCTCGAATGCGGCCGGACGCGCGAGGTCATCCAGAAGCTCCTGCCGCGCCGGCGGATGGAACTGCACGTGCTGGCCGAGTCGCTGACTGCGGCCCAGGCGTTCCTCGAACAAACCGACGCGGTCAACGCCCTGGTCGAGGTCGACGGGTCGCTGCGGTTCGAGTTCGAAGGCACCGACGAGCACCTCGCCGACCTGCACGCCACACTCGCGCGGGAAGGCATTCGTATCGTCACGCTGGCCGAGTCGGCCACCAGCCTGCATGAAGCATACTTCAGCCTCGCCGAAGGGAGGCCCGCCCGTGATTAGCCTTCGCCACAACCCCCTGATCTGGCGCGAAGCCCGCCGCAACCTGCGCCCGCAGCACCTCGTCGGCTGGGGCATGACCACCGGTGGCGTGATGCTGCTGGTGATGCTGCTGCTGGCGGTGCATCTGTCCACCGAAAACGCGGCGAGACGCAACGATCCGGATGCGAACCTGCCTCGCTACTTCGCGTATTTCTGCTTCGGCGTGCAGACGCTGCTGGCAATGTTCATCGCCCTGTGGACGAGCCTCGACGCGGTCGTCATTGAGCGCCGCCAGGACAGCTATGTCTTCCTGGAGACGCTGCCGCTCACGCCGGCCGAGAAAGTCGTCGGTCTGGCGATCGGGCGCAATCTTCCTTGCCTGCTGCTGATGGCCTGCTACGGCGTAGTCGGAGTGGTCGCGGGACTGGCGGGCGGCGTCGAGATGGGGCGCATGCTCTGGTTGGAAGCGATCCTGCTGACCGGCTGGGCGGCGACGGTCATGATTGGGCTGACGCTGAGCATTCATTCCGGACGATCGTCGCTGGGCGTGATCCTGCTGATACTCTACCTGCTGCTGAGTCTCGGCATCACCGGCCCGGCCATCGACGGAGAAGGCTTCGACGCCTGGCCGATGCTGACGCTCGCGCCATTTGCGTCGATGGCCCGCTCCGTCGCGCCGCTGGAAGACCTGAGCCACGGCCGCGACGGGATGATCGGCTTTGTCCTGGTCGATGTGCCGTGGCAGCTCTGCCCGATCAGCGTCTACCTGCTGCTTGCCGGGGCGTTCTTCCATTCGGCAGCCCGTGGTCTGTCTCGGCCGAGCAATCCTCTGGCCCGCCGCAGCAGTGCGTTGATCGTCGCGCCGCTGCTGCACATCTGGCTGCTGGGTTTCCTGGCCGACACCTTCGACAGCGGCTTTGACGCCTATGACTGGGCCAGCGCCGGCATGCTGTACATGTCCGCCTTCGTCAGCCTGACGTTCATCTGGGTGCTCGCCCACTCGCCGGACCGGCAGGCGGTCATGGAGTGGACCGAGCGGGCGGGGCGCTGGCACCGGTGGTTCAGCGAATGTCTGACGGAGAAGGGCGCTGCGGCGGTCTGGCCGGGCATCGCGCTGATGCTCATCGCCGTCGCCGCGGCACTGGCCACGCCGCATATCTACCCACTGGCGGTCTACCCGGAAGTCACCGCCGGCCTGCCGGAGGTGACGACGGCCATATTGCTGGCGGCCGGTATCATCTTGCCTTACTTCATCGCCTACGGCTGCCTGTACGCTGTCGGCCGACTGCTCAGCGAAAAGTCCGGGCCGGTGCTGGGCTTTCTGCTGTTTCTCGCCCCGATCCTCCTGCCGCTGCTTTTCGCGGCCGCCTCCGGCCGTGACGGCATCCTGAGCATCACGCCGATCGGCGGACTGGGATATGTCTGCGACTATGTCGACAGCTTCAACGGCGACGATACCCGGATCGACACGCAGACGCGCTATGTTGTTTCGCTCGTCGCGGGTCTCGCGCTGATGGCACTGAGTGTGGTCTTCCTGGCCGCAAGCTACCAGCGCCTGTATCTCCACAGCCCGGCGGGTAAGAGTGAACAGGACCAAAGGGGTCCCGTTGCCGCATGACGCGCTGCTGGGTCCGCCGGCGGGTGCATATTCGCCGAGCGGCGTGTTACGAGTCGTCGGATGTGAGGACCTCGTGGGCTTCCTTGAGCTGTTTGCGGATGGGAATGTTCTGGGGGCATTTCGGCTCGCAGACGCCGCAATCGGTGCAGGCCGCGGCGTCCCTGCCCTTGATCCACTTGGTGTCATTGATCTGGGCATATGCCTTGCGGGCCGAGTCCCACAGGCCGTAGACCTTGCCGCGATTGTACAGCCCGAAGACGTGGGGGATATTCACGCCGTCGTCCTCGCCGAGTGCGCACGGCATGCAATACTTGCAGCTCGTGCAGTACGTCGCGGCCATGTTCTTGAGACGTTTGAGGTGCTCGTCGATGGCGGCCTTGTCGTCGCCGCTGAGGGTGACCTCGTCGGAGCAGGTGGCGATGTTCTCCTCGACCTGCTCCATCGTGCTCATGCCCGAAAGGGCGACGGTCACATTCGGGTTGGACAGCACGAACCGCATGGCCAGTTCCGGCACACGGTCGACGCCCTCGACCATGTCGGCGATGACGGGACTGTCGCCGCCGAGCTTGCCGCCGGCGACGGGCCCCATGATGACCACGCCGATGTGACTCTCATGGGCCAGCGCGATGGCGTCTTCGAGCTGACGATCGAGCATATTGTACTGGACGGTGATGACGGCCGGGTAGCCGGTCTTGATGATGTTCACCAGCCCGTCGGGGCTGCCGTGGAAACTGCAGCAGATATGCTTGATGAGGCCCTGGTCGAGGGCCTTCTGCATCCACTTGCTGACGCGCGGCTCGACGTCGTCGGTGTAATGCTTCCAGTTCATGCCATGGTGGTTGTAGACATCGATGTACTCGATGTCGAGGCGTTCGAGGCTGTCGTCGAGGTTCTGCCACCAAGCGGACTCGTCCTCGTCGTAGTACGGGTTCTTGGTGGAGACCACGATCGTCTCGCGCCAGCCTTTGAGGGCATCGCCAACGGCCCGCTGCGAATCCTGGTCACAGTAGAACGTGGCGGTGTCGATGTAGTTGACGCCGGCCTCGAAGGCACGGTGGATCATGGGGACGGCCTTGTCGCGGTCGACCACGTTCGTCTCGCCGACCGTGGTCATGGGCAGGCGCATCGCGCCAAAGCCAAGCTGTGAAACCTCCAGGCCGGTTCGTCCGAGCGTGCGATACTGCATGGTATGCATCCTTCCTGATGCGGTGATGGGAACGGTTGCGAGGGCATGAGTATAGCACAGGCCGGCAGGGGATGCAGAACGCAGGCGAGTTTTCACTGAAAAACAGTCAGTCCGGCTGGACGCTCTGGACGGCCTTGCTGAGAACGATCATGCGACGGTTGTTGCCATCCAGGTCAGCCGGCGTCAGTAGAAACGCCGGCAGGTCCGGCCGCCAGGAGGGGCAGACGCCACAGATCGTCTCGCCGTCCTTGAACGTGATGGTCAGCTTGCGGCCGTACACGGTAGGGACATCGGTCTCGTCGAAGCGCTTGATGTCCTGCCGATCGGGGTTGCCTTGGAGGTTCTCGACGAGAAAGGCGGCCTTGAGATCCGCCAGTGGAACCGCCGTGGCCTGGCCGTCGGCGGGCAGGCCTTCCTCGTCCGCCGGCGCGATGAGCAACGTCGGATCGTTGAGGCTGAAGTTATTGGTCAGGCCCTTGACGATCCGACCATCCTGATAGTGCGCTACGACCTTCAGTTCGGCCATGGCGATCTCCTTGTCTCAGGCGGAGCGGGCGGCGCCGCTCCGGGGGGGAGTGCTGGCAAGGCCCTGCTGCTCAGAAGGGTCCCTGCGTCGCGACGGTATTCGCACCGTCACATACTTGATTATGCCGCGCCCGGATGATCCGTCAAGGGGCATTCGGGACCTTGGACTCTGTCCCGGTGTTGGGGCTTGATCATATTGAGACTGCATCTCATAATGGGAGCATGTTCGGACGCATGAAATCCGGCCGCGGCAAGCGGCGTCGACACCGTCGGCGGCGAGGGGGTGGCCGTTGCGCCGACGGCGGCGAGAGGCCTTGCCCGAACTGCATGCGCGACCTGCTGGTCGGGGAGCAGGCGACCGTGGTCGGCTATCGGCCCTGCGATGATGAATATCGCCGGCGGCTGCTGGACATGGGGCTGGTCAAGGGGGCGGAGTTTCGACTCGTCCGCAGGGCGCCACTGGGCGATCCGGTCGAGATTGACCTGAGGGGTTACCGCCTGAGTCTGCGACAGGATGAAGCTGCCTGTCTTTGCATCCACCGTCACCCACTTGACGAGGCGGCCGGGAGGTAACTACCTCCGGCCCTTCGTGCGTGCGACGAAGACCGCGTAGTCCGCGGCCGTGTCGATGCCGCTGCCGTCGTAATCGACGGCCTGGATGGCGATGGTATGGCCGCGTTGCAAGGCACGGAGTTGCTCCAGACCCTCGGCTTGCTCGGCGGGTGTTGGCGGCAGGGATGCGAAGGTCTTCAGGAACGCCACGCGGTAGGCGTAGATACCCAGGTGCAGGTAATAGGCGACGTGGCCGGTTTCGTCGCGGTCATGCGGGATCCGGGCCCGCGAGAAGTACAGGGCGTGACGGTCGTCGCTGAAGACGACCTTGACGTTGTTGGGGTCGTCGGCGTCCTCGGCCGGCAGGGGCGTACAGAGCGTGGCCATCGGCGCGCCGGATTCTTCCAGCAGGTCGATCAGGCTATCAACCAGGGGCGCCGGGATGTCCGGCTCGTCGCCTTGGACGTTGATGACGATATCCTCCTCGTCGAGTTCGAGTCGCTCCGCCGCCTCGGCCAGTCGGTCCGTGCCACTGGCGCAGTGGCGCGAGGTCATGATCTCGTCGCCGCCGAAGTCGCGGACGGCCTGGGCGATGCGGTCGTCGTCGGTGGCGACCACGATGCGATCGACGCGCTGTGCGGGCCGGACGGCCTCGACGACGTGCTGGATGAGCGGCTTGCCGGTTTCGTTCAGCAGCGGCTTGCCGGGCAGACGCGTCGAGGCGTAGCGGGCGGGAATAATGACGATGGCGCGGGAGGAACTCATGGCACACAGTCTAGGCTGATCGATGCTGAAAGCAACGCTAAACCGCGCGGGCGGATCCGTCAGAACCCCGCCGGCAGGTGGAGCACGAGCACGACGCCGTCGGCCTCGGTCGTTCCGTGTTGCGGTACGGCCAGCAGGCTGCTGCCATCGGACAGGACATGCAGGGCGAGCTGCTGCGGATTCTTCAGCGGGAAGCCCAGCGGCAGATTTCGGCCGGCCCGGCCGTCGGCGTCGAGCAGGAACAGGTCGTTGCTTTGGGGCCGGGCCATGATCATCGTCCCCGCCGGCGTGAACGCCAGGCCGTTGATGGTCCCCAGTCCCCGAATGACCGGCGCAGGTTCTGCTTCGGTCACATCGCTCGTCGGTATGGAATACACGCCGGTTATGCCGCTGATTGGAGATTCGTCATCCACCGCGATGTAGACGCGCCCGTTATTCACCGCAATCGCGTTGGCTGCTGCCGGCAGTGGGGTTGACGACATGCCCTCGTCATCTCCAGCCAGAACGGCATCGAGCGCCCCGTGCAGAATGTGCATGAGCATTGCTTCGTCAGCCAATGTCACATACACATTGCCGTCAGCATCGCATTGCACCTCCGCCATCGCCCGTTTGCCCGCAATGCCATCTGTCATTTCGAGACAGGTTCCATCCGCCGACCAGGCAACGAGTTTACTGCCGGCAACGCCGAGGATCGTCCCTGCCGGCAGTTTGTCGGTCGGCTTCGGCAGGACGGCAAGACCGGTCGCTTCGATGCCTGTGATGAACTCACGCTCATCAAGTGCGGCCGTCTGGTTGCGGTCGATACGCAGACGAGAGATGCCCCTCCAGCCAGATTGCACGACATTACGCTCGCCGTAACCTGATTCTTCAATACACAACGACGGGGCACTCGTTACGTAAAGATACTTGTTGTCGTGGCTGAACGCTACGGCGGTGGGGTTCGAAAACCCCTCAATGACCTGATAGCTGTGGACGGGGCTGCTGGCTGGCCGGGCGGAGAGACCCTCACAGCCCAGGCCGATCAGGGCCAGAGTCAACACCAATATCATTGTCGCCAGGCATTTCATGATGACGTTCCTTGGGGTGACGGTACACACGACCCGGGCGAAAAGGGTACAGGCACCTCCGCTTCGCTGCCGAGCCCGTCCCCATTTTCGCCGTGCTCGCCATTCGTTCTGGCGCCTCCTTGCAGACCGCCGGCGCGTATGGCTACACGCGGCCGAGATATTCGCCGGTGCGGGTATCGACCTTGATTCTCGTGCCGTTCTCGACGAAAGGCGGTACGCGGACGACGGCCCCGCCTTCGCAGGTGGCGTCCTTGAGTTGGTTGGTCACGGTCGCGCCCTTGACCTGAGGCGGCGTGTCGACCACATCGACCTCGATCGTGTTGGGTAGTTCGACGGTGATGATACGACCCTCGACGAAGCACACCTCGCACTCGATATTCGGCTGGAGGTAGACCTTCTGCTCACCGACGAAATCTTGCGGGACGTTGACCTGTTCGTAGCTGTCGGGATCCATGAACACGTGGTTGCTACCGTCGGAGTAGAGGTACTCCATCCTCTTGCGGTCGAAGTGTACCGGCTCGGCGGACTCGTCCGAACGGAAGCGGTTGTTGACGAGCTGGCCGGTCTCGGCGTTCCGCAGCTCCGTCTGGACGTAGGCCGGACCCTTGCCGGGCTTGACGTGTTCCATCTTCTCAAGAATCCAGATGCCGTCGCGCCAGTAGATGCCCTGGCCGCGGTTGAACTCGGTGATCTTCATTGCCATACTGCGACGTCTCCATTCACGAGCGATGATTCTCAACAGGGGAAAAAGGGATTGTACCATACGCCACAGTCGCCGCAAGCCCAACGCAGGTCGCGTTTCAGTTCTCATCGAACGCTTCGCGGACGCTGGCTGCCAGGGCGTCGCGCGTGAACGGCTTCTGCAGAAAATGCACACCGTCTTCCAGAACGCCGTGGTGAGCGATGACGTTGGCCGTATAGCCGGACATGAACAGCCGCCGCATGTTGGGATGCAGCGACAGCAATTCGCGGGCGAGGTCCCGGCCGTTCATCTCGGGCATGATGACGTCGGTGATCAGCAGGTCGATCGGGCCGGCATGCTCACGTGCCAGCCGGATGGCTTCGCCCGGCGTTGACGCGGCGAGAATGTTGTAGCCGAGATCGTCCAGAAGGGCGCGTCCGAGCCGGAGCACGGCCGGTTCGTCCTCGACGAACAGCACGGTCTCGTGACCGCGACGGGCGGACGTTGTCGATGATCTGTCGCGAGGCGATGCGGCGTGGCCGTCATGGCCCGGCAGGTAGATACACAGCGTGGTCCCGCGGCCCGGCTCGCTGCTGACGTCGACGAATCCGCCGTTCTGCCGCACGATGCCATAGACGGTGGCCAGTCCCAGGCCCGTGCCCCGGCCCGGGTCTTTGGTGGTGAAAAATGGCTCGAAGATCTGTCCTTGCACCTCGGCATCCATGCCCGCCCCGTCGTCGGTGACGCTCAGACAGACGTAGTCACCCGGTGATCGATCGGTTGTGCCGTCCGCGTCCTCAGGCGCGATGCGCACGCTGGTCGTAGCTATGTCGACGTGGCCGACGCCGTCGATGGCGTCACTCGCGTTGACGCACAGGTTCGCCAGAATCTGATTGACCTGCCCGGGATCGATTCGCACCGGCCCCAGCGCCTTGCCCGGAGACCACTGCAGTTGGATATCCTCACCGATCAGTCTGCGCAGCATCTGCAGCATTCGGCCGACGGTCTCGTTGAGATCGAGCACCTTCGGGCAGACCGTCTGCTTGCGAGCGAAGGCCAGAAGCTGTCGCGTCAGATCGGCTGATCTGGCCGCCGCCTTGCGTATTTCACCGATCGAGTCGGCGATGTCATCGGGGAGGTCCGGCTCGCCGAGAACGATGTCGGCAAAGCCGAGAATCGCCTGAAGCTGGTTGTTGAAATCGTGTGCCACCCCACCGGCCAGTCGTCCGACCGCCTCAAGCTTCTGCGCCTGGCGGTACTGCTCTTCCAGGCGGGTCCTTTCCTCCTCGGCCCGAACGCGTTCGGTGATATCACGTGCAACACCCCAGAGGTACCAGATTTCCCCACCATCATCAAAGACGGCATACGACTGCAGTTCCACCGGAAACACCGTGCCATCCTTGCGTATGTATTCCTTCCTGTAGATGCCGGAATAGCCTTGCTTCAGCAGGCGGTTGCGCCAGATTTCCTCGGCCTCCCAGGCGCGCCACGTCTCCGGCGTAATCTCGTAGAAGTTCTCCATCGCGCGGAGTTCTTCGATGGAGTAGCCAAGCATACGACAGTAGGCCTCGTTGGCGTCCACGATATGCCCGGCGGCGTCGACCATCACAAGACCATCCCGGCTGCCCGTGAAGAGTTCCCGGTGGCGCCGCTCACTGTCGCGCAAAGCAGCCTCGGTCTTCTGGCGGGCGAGTAATGCCCCGATCAGCTCGGCGGCAAGCATCAGCAACCGCACGTCTTCCTCGCTCCACCGTCGGGGCTGTTCCGTGTCATCAAAGCCAAGGAACCCCCACAAGGCATTGTTGACGAATATCGGCACAACCAGCAGCGAAAGAATGCCCTGGGGCGCCAGAATGTCGCGTTCCGCCGCAGGGAACTCATCGATGGTCCCGACGATCGCCTCGCCTTGCGACAATCGCTCCAGCCATCGCATGAAGCCGGCCTTGTATGGCAACGTCTGCAGCTGGACACTCCCGATCTTTGGTTCAACGCCGGAGGCGCACGTTTCGTGTGTCTGTCGCATGCAGAGCCCGTCCTGGACGTCTTCACAATTCTCGACGATATAGACACGCTTGGCGTCCGACACCTCGCGCAGTAAGTCCAAGGCCTTGCCAAGGGCTCGACAGGGGTCTGCCTGAACCAACAGGACTCGTGAGACCTGCTGCAACGCGCGTTCAATCGCAATACGGTGCGCCGCAGCTTCTTCGGCCTGTTTTTGGTCCGAAATATTCGTGACGGCACAGATCGCGTATCGCGGTCGCCCTGCATCATCACGCACGACATTCGAGTGAAGATGAACCCAGACCGGGTGGCCGTCTTTGTGGGTGTAGCGTTTCTCGATGTCGAAGCTGTCGATCTCGCCGGTCATAACGCGTTCTACTTCGCGTTTGTCGACGTGAAGGTCATCCGGGTGGGTGAATTCCTCGTAGGAGAGGCCCCTCAGTTCATCCTGCGTATAGCCGACAATCTCGCAGAACCGTGCATTCGCCTCCTGAATGGCCCCGTCGGGCGCTACGATTGCCATACCCACGGCGGCCTGCTCGAAGGTCGTGCGGAAAAGCGTCTCGGACTCGCGAAGGGCAGCCTCGGTAGCTTTGTGTTCGGTGATGTCGACGACGGCGGCGAGAGCGCCGGCGAACTGCCCGGCCTCATCCGTGACGGGCGAGGCGCTGACAAGCACGGCGACGTCACGGCCGTCGCTATGACGGAAGACGAATTGATGTTGTTCTGCGGCGCTTTCGCGCCGACGTGCGAAGAGGGCCTCCGCGTGGGCACGATTGGCATCGTCCATGTAGTCAAGGAATTGCGTGCCCTGCATCTCGGCGACGCTGTATCCCAGCATGTCTGCCATCGCTTCGTTGACGAAGGTCGTTCGCCCCTCGGCGTTGATGCGCCAGATACCCTCGCGCAATGTGCTGACCAGCTGGCGATACCCCTCGGCGCCGGCCTCGTCCGTCGGACGCGAGCCTGTCGCCGCCGACGCATGTCCAGCTTGCCGTGAGGTGCGGTCTGCTCCGGATCGTTCGCTTGGCATTGGTGCCGCCTTCCACGCCAGTGCCCTCAACGACCCCGCTCCCCCGACGAGGACCGTCTGCCGATGTCCCGACGATACACGATATGTCAGGCATTGACAATGCAGGCCCTCGGAAATCCTGCCCTGCGCGGCAGATGGGCCGGCAGGGCGTTCAAGCAGAGCCTAACAACCCATTCTGTGCGACAATGCATCGCCCTTGCGACGCGATCCATTTCCAAGCGAACTGTTAGCTGCGCGTGAGGTAGGCAAATGCATTGTCGAAGAACATCTGGCCATCGGCACGGGCAACGCCGCCACGGGTCCACCGCGGATGCTGCGTGGTCTGGATAAACCGCTCGGGGTGCGGCATGAGGCCGAGCACGCGGCCGGTGGGATCGCAGATGCCCGCGACGTCCTCGACACTGCCGTTGGGGTTGGCTGCGGCAGTACGGTTGCCATCGGCGTCGACGTATCGCAGGGCAAGCTGGTCGCTGGCGCAGAGTTTTGCCAGCACATCGGCGTTGGCCGTCATGAACTTGCCCTCGCCGTGGGCGATCGGCAGAGCGATGACCTCGCCCTTCGGCAGGAAGGCGCAGGTATCGCTGTCAGCGGAAAGGTGAATCCACTTGTCGACAAACTGGCCGGAATCGTTCCAGCCGAGCGTAGCATCGCGGGCGGCTGTCGCGGGCTCGACATACCCCCATGGCAGAAGGCCGGATTTTATCAGCACCTGGAATCCGTTGCAGATGCCCAGGATGAGCTTGCCTGCCGCGAGGAAGTCGTTCAGCGGTTCGGCCAGTCGATGGAACATCTGGTTGGCGAGGATCTTGCCCGCCGAGACGTCGTCGCCATAGCTGAAGCCACCCGGCACGACCAGGAACTGAAACTCGCCCAGCGTCGCGGGGTTCTCCATCAGGCGGAAGACGTGAATCCGCTCGCTCTGGAAGCCTGCCTGTTCAAGCGCGAACTGCGTCTCGCGATCGCAATTCGTTCCCGCCGCTCTCAATACCAATGCTTTCGGTTTCGCCATAGTCGTTCAGTCCGTTATCCACAGAGGGCACAGAGGGGTTTGTTTTTAAAGCACCATTCGTTTGATAATGTCGATGAACTGCAATAGCCGCACCAATCACTACACCGCTCGCGTCATTCAGTTCGCGCGGGATGTCATCACGTTGCGGCGGCATATCGCTTGCTTCAGTTCTCTCTTTTCAGTGTTCTCCGAGACCTCTGTGGCATGCTCTTCAGATTCGTTTGTACATTCGATACATCACCGGCTCATAGCCGAGTGCCTTATAGAACTCGATCGCCCCGGGGTTGTGCAGGGCGACGTGGAGTTTTGAATCTTCGGCCCCGCGGTCGGCCAGGGCCTGTTCGGTGGCCTGCATGAGCGCTTTGCCCACGCCGTGGCCACGGCAGTCGTCACGGACGAAGACATCCCAGATCTCGCCGGCCTTGCGGATCTGGAAGATGTCCGGGTTGTCGTTCACGCACGCACCGGCGAAGCCGACCAACTCGCCATCG
>JAAAOJ010000054.1 GCA_009908915.1 Planctomycetota bacterium | reverse complement strand
CGTGTTGGTGGTTAGGATTGTTCTGCAAACACCTATCTTAACCCCAACCGGGGACATCTCTATCTAACCGACCCAAGAATTATTTTGGACAAGAGTGGCCTCCTGCCGACGGACAACGTATGGTGCGAAGGAATGGCCGAGTGGCAGCCGGCCTCTCAGGTCTCTGGCCTGGCCGGTGTGTTTGGAAGCCAGACGCCCTCCGCAGATGCATCGATTCCTCCGGAATCGCAACCGCCGAGAGCTGCCGATATATCGAGCGTTTACGATGCTCCTTCTCAGGCTCAGGATCCCATTGACATGCTGGCGAATTCGACCGCACAGCCGGGGGTGACCACAAAACGACGCCCCTCCGTCCCGCACCGTGGCGGGACGATCCTGGACCCGGGCATTCTTGGATTGGTCTGTTGCGGAATCTGTGGTATTTGTGCCTGGGTCATGGGCTCCGGCGACATGAAACAGATCAATGCCGGCGTGATGGACCCCTCGGGCAAGGGCGTGACGCAGGCAGGCAAGATTCTCGGTATTATCGGCACGATCCTGTGGATCCTCGGCGTTGTGATTCGCGTAGGTGTCCTGGCCGCCACTTCCTGATGTTGGTGACCGAGAATTGGCTGTGACGTGAGACCCCGCTGGATGAAAACAACACGTTTGGCACGCTGGCCTTGGTGGGCCGTGACGATTGTGGGGGTCTGGCTGGCGATGGTGATCGCCGTTGAAATCCTTGGCCGCGCCTCCGGTCAGCATATTCTCCTGTGTCCGATGAAACACCTGGCGGGCATCCCGTGTCCCACCTGCGGCAGTACGCGGGCAGGTCTGGCGATGCTGGCGGGCGATCCGGTTCGGGCGTGGCTATGGAATCCGCTGGTGGTGAGCATCACGGCCGTGGCGTGCGTGGTGATGGGCATTCGCCTAGCCACCGGCTGGACGTTGCGACTGAATTTTACACAGCGGGAATGGCGCATTGCCACAGCCCTGTTGATTCTGGCCGTCCTGGCCAATTGGACCTACCTGCTCTACATTGGGGCGTGAGGGCGGTTGGAATGCTGCCTGCGATGCTGCACCGTGCTACAATGCCCGCGTGAGCAGCGACTACGACATCATCGTTATCGGCGGTGGGCACGCCGGCGCGGAAGCCGCCTGGGCGGTAGCGCGTCCGTACGGACGCGACACTTCGTAAACGGGCTGGCAGCAGCCCGACCGGGAATTGCACGAGGCGCCGTCGCCCCTTAGAATACGTGTATGACTTTCGGCGTATCCCATGACCGACGCGATGAGACGCCCGAGGCAAAGGCCCGGTGGTTTCAGTCTCTCTCACTCACGGAACGCATGGACATTGTCTGTGAGGTGACCGATCTGGCCTTGTCGCTGAATCCCGGCTTGGCCGAAAAGGGAGTGCCCACGAATGCTCAACAGGCTCAAGGAGGTGTTCGCCTCCTTCGAATCCCATGATGTCCGGTATGTCGTGATCGGCGGCATTGCGGCGATACTGCATGGCGTGCCGAGATCGACATTCGATCTGGACATCCTGATCGACCCGACGCCGGAGAACGCGCAGCGTTTACTCGCCGCACTGGCAGAGGCGGGACTTGGCACGGCTTCGCTGACGAACAGCGACGAACTCCTCGCCAATGCCATTACGATCTTTCAGGATCGTTTGCGTGTCGACGTACAGACGCGCACGCCTGGGATTGAGTTTCGGCAGGCCATGGACCGCTGTATGCGGATGACCTACCAGGGCCAGGCGTTCAATGTGCTCTCCAGGGAAGACCTGATCGAGAGCAAACTGGCGGCGGGGCGCGATGTTGATATCGAGGATGTGCGGCTGTTGCGGCTTGATGCCGACGCGCCGGATGACTCGAATGCGTGATGTTTGGCAGGACGGACATATGACACGACAGAGGCGGACATGACCGAATGGCACTGTTATGTGGATGGGCAGCAGTATGGCCCGATCAGCGAGGACGAACTTCGCGAGTGGATGGCCTCCGGCCGGGTCAAACCGACCGACATGGTCTGGACCGAGGGGATGGCCGACTGGCAGCCGGCAGGCGGCATTGACAGGGAGCAACTCACCGCCGAGTACCCCGCTGCGTCCGGCCAGCCACAGGCGGAGCCCGAGCCGCCCCTGCTCGATGCCCTGCCCGGGGGCACGGGAGGGCAGGCGGCCGTCGGCGAGTTGTTCTCCCGTGGCCTGTCCATTGTACTGCAGAGCCTGCCGCTGTTGCTCGTGGCGGCCTTTGTGGCTTACATCATCTCGTCGCTCCCGAGTATCTTCGAAACCGTCGCCGACTACGCATTTGAGTGGCAGCCGACTGAGCAGGAGCGGCTCCTGCTGAGTCTCGTGCAGCTCGCCTGGCTGGCAGTCGTCTTCCCGGTGCAGCTCGGCACGACGGCCCTGGCCCTTCGCGTCGTCTGCCGGCAGCCGGCTCGTGTCGGCGATGTACTCAGCGGTTTTCGCCTCGCCGGGCAGGCCATTGCGACCGGCTTGTGGCAGGCCGTGCTGATTCTGCTCTGGAGTCTGCTGCTGATTATTCCCGGCATCATTGCCGCCCTGCGGTATTCGCAGGCGTTCTTCCTCGTCGCCGAGCGCCCAGGCCTGAGCGGGCGTGACGCCCTCGACGCCAGCAAACAGATAATGGCGGGGCATCTCGGACGCCTGTTTCAACTCAGCCTGCTGATGTTCCTGCTCGGCCTGGCCCTGATGGCCCCGTGGGTGTGGGTGTTGGTCACGCGAATCATTGAGAACAGCCAGTCCAACGGCACCGTCATCGCGCCCGTGCCAGCCTGGGCGGTCGTCTACGCGATGGTCGTTGGCACCGTGCTTCAGCCGCTGTACTGGATCGTCTTCGCCGAGTTCCACCGCGACCTCAACCCGCCGCGCGAGGTGTGACGGCCTGAGCGGCTGTGCTACAATGCCCGCGTGAGCAGCGACTACGACATCATCGTTATCGGCGGTGGGCACGCCGGCGCGGAAGCCGCCTGGGCGGCAGCGCGTCTGGGTGCGCGGACGGCGCTGGTGAGCCTGTCGATTGACACCGTCGGGCAGATGAGCTGCAATCCGGCCATCGGGGGTGTGGGCAAGGGGCAGATGGTGCGCGAGATCGATGCGCTCGGCGGGCTCATGGGCCTGGCTGCCGACGCGACGGGCATCCAGTTTCGCATGCTCAACGCTTCCAAGGGCCCGGCCGTCCACGGCCCGCGCTGCCAGTCCGACCGCCACGCCTACGCGCGGTTCATCCAGCAGGCGCTGCAGGGCTGCCCCAACCTCACGCTGATCGAGGGCGAGGCGACGGGGCTCGTGATCGAAGCCGGCCACGTCAAGGGAGTGACGATCTCGGATGTGGGACCTGGGAGTTCAGAATCCGAAATCCAGAATCTGAAATCCGAGATCGTCATCATCACGGCCGGGACGTTTCTCAACGGCCTGATGCACCTTGGCGAGGAGACCTGGGCGGGCGGACGCATTCACGAGCCGGCCGCGAGGACACTGAGCGATTCGCTGCGGGAGGCGGGCCTGACGCTGGACCGCCTGAAGACCGGCACGTGCCCCCGCGTCGACGCGGCCACCATCAACCACGACCGCTGCATCCGCCAGGACGGCGACGACCCGCCCCAGCCGTTCAGCTTCCTCAACGACCGCATCGACCAGGAGCAGATTCCCTGCTCGCTGACGGCCACCAACGAGGACATCCACGACGTGGTCCGTGAGAACTTCCACCGAGCGCCGCTGTTCAGCGGGCAGATACAATCCGTCGGGCCGCGGTACTGCCCCAGCTTCGAGGCGAAGATCGACCGCTTCCCGGACAAGACCAGCCACCAGGTCTTCCTCGAACCCGAGGGCCGGGAGACCCACTGGGTGTACTGCAACGGCATCAGCACCTCGCTGCCGCGGGACGTCCAGAAGTTCATGGTCAATCACATCCCCGGTCTGGAGAAGGCGGTCATCCTGCAGTACGGCTACGCGATCGAGTACGACTTCGCCCAGCCTACGCAGGTAACGGCGACGCTGGAGACCAAGACCACCCGCGGCCTGTATCTGGCGGGCCAGATGCTGGGTACCACCGGCTACGAAGAGGCAGGCGCCCTTGGGCTGGTGGCCGCCGTCAACGCCATCCGGTCGCTGCGCGACGACGAGCCGTTCATCCTCCGTCGCGACCAAGCCTACGTCGGCGTGATGATCGACGACCTGGTCACCAAGGGCGTTACCGAGCCGTACCGCATGTTCACCAGCCGGGCCGAGCATCGGCTCAGCCTGCGGGCCGATAACGCCGACCGCCGCCTGACCCCGCTGGGACGCGAGATCGGCCTCGTCGACGACGACCGCTGGGCCGCCTTCTCCGCCAAGGCGGGCGCCGCCGAGAAGGCCCGCACACTCATGCACGAGGTTCGCCTGGACGGCAAGAGCATCTGGGATCTTCTGCGTCGGCCGGATGTCAAGCTGGAGCAGTTGATCTCGCCCCAGTGCGGCGCACCCGCCTCGCTCACCGGCGGCGACGGGGCCATGGTCGCCAATCTTCGCCGGCTCGCCGACGAGCACCCGCGGGCGATTCGCTCGCTGGCCATCGATGCCGCCTACGCCGGCTACCTGGAAAAGCAGGCCCGGCAAGTCAGCCAGCTTCAGGACCTCGACGCCAAGACAATTCCCCACGACCTCGACTACCATGCCGTCACACAGCTCCGCCACGAGGCTCGCGAAAAGCTCGGCCTCATCCGTCCGGCCAACTTCGGCCAGGCCCTGCGCGTCAGCGGCATCACGCCGGCGGACGTGACGGTTCTTGCCATTCACCTGGCCGCCAAGCAGGGGCAATGATCGTCCGGCGGCGACGGTTCCCGGCGACCGTGTACCAACGTGTGCCTGGCTACGTGCCAGGCTCAGCGGCCTGAACGCACTGCACACCCAAGGAACGACGGTTGCCCGTGGCAGAGCGACCCGCAGCTTCCCGTGTGACGTGTTTCACTGAGCGCCCGGCGGTATAATGACCACATGAACACCATCCTGCGTCATAGCAACGTTCCTATGTGGGTACTGTGCGTCGGTCTGTTTGTATGGATCCCGACGTCTGTGGCCCAACAGGCGGACGCTCCGCCTGCCGCGGGCGCCGGTCCGGTCGCCACAGGCGACCAGCCGGACGCCCTCTCGCCCGAAGCCGTCGAGGCCATGATCACTGCCGCCGAGTCGCTCGAAGACGATACGAAGGCCGTCGTCCTCGAACGCCTGCGGGCCGCGCTGGCCGATCTCCAGCAGGCCAAGGCCGCCCGCGAAAGCATCGCCCGCTGGGAGCAGGAGGTTCAGCAGCTGCCCGAGACGGTTGCCGACCTGCGGCAGCAGCTCTCTGGCGAGCCGTCCCTGCCGACAGCGCCGCAGGACATGCCCGCCGAGACCATCGAGGCCAGGCTCGACGCCGCCGAAGCCGCCTTCACCGAAGCCACGCAACGCAATCAGCGGTTGGAGGACTCGGTCGCCCTTCGCAAGGAGCGGCTGATCAACCTGCCCGCCAAGCAGCAGGAGGCCCTCAAGGACGTCGCCTCGCTCGACGAGCAGCTGGCCGACCTGGAGGCCGGCGGCGAGAACGGCCCCGCGGTCCGTGCACAGCGGACGGCCCTGCGGGCACGCCGCCAGATGCGGCAGGCCGAGGCCAACGCCGCCGCCGTCGAGGCACGCTATCTCAAGGCGACGGCCGAACAACTTCAACTGCAGCGTGACCTGGCCGCCCGGGCCGTGTCGTACATCGAGAAGGTCGTCGAATTCTGGCGGAAGCGGGCGGCCCGGGCCCGCTCGGCGGAGACGCGGGAGGTCTCCCAGATTGTCCAGCAGCAGCGCCAGGAGCTGGCCAGATCGCATGCGTTGCTGGATCGCCTGACAGCGGAGAACGTGGACTATGTCCGGCGCTTGCGCGGTGCGGAGGGCCTGGTGCGTCGCATCAACGGTGCACGGCAACGGCTCGCCCGCACGCGCGAACGGCTGGCACGACTGGAGGCAAGTTTCACGGAGATATCGCGTCGTGTCGAGATCGTCGGGCTCAGTGAAACCGTCGGCGCGCTGCTGCGAGACCAGCGCACGCGCCTGCCGGACCCGGAGCAGCTGGCCGCCGAGATTGACGGTCTCCGCCAGAAGCTTGCCGAAACGCAACTGGCCGCACTGGACCTTCAGACGCATCGCGTCGCGCTGGCCGATCCGCGGGAACGAGCCGAGCGGCGGATCGCGGAACTGCCCGCCGAGCAGCGAAGCGACATCTCGGCCGGGCCCGTCGCGACCGTGTTGAAGACGCGCAAGGCCGTCCTCGACCAACTCATCGGCAGCCACGACACCTATGCCGAGGAACTGGGTGAGCTTCAGCAGGTTACCGAACAACTGCGCGACCGAACGGAGGCCGTCGCGGCGTTCATCGACGAGCGTGTGCTGTGGATACGCAGTGCCGAGCCGGTCGGTATGGGCACGTTGAATCGGACAGCGGATGGCGCGAGAGCCCTGCTCTCACCGGGCCGTTGGCGCGACGTCGTCTACGGGGCATGGCGTGGGCTGAAAGCCGTGCCGCTCGCCCTGGCGGGTTGGCTGGTGTTCCTCGCAGCCTTGGCGGCGAGGCGACGACGTTGGCGTCGGCGGGTGCGTGAGCTGGGCGAGCAGCAGGGCGCGTATAGCGGCACGTTCGGCGAGGCACTGCGGACGCTACTGATGACGGCGTACCTGGCCCTGCTGGTTCCGGTGGCGCTGTGGGCGGCGGGCTGGCTCCTGGAGGCGGCCCCGGGTGCGCCGGTTGCATCGCGCGAGGTTGCCGGCGTGCTTCGGGCCACGGCGGGCGTGCTCCTGCCGCTGATGTTCGCGTACTACCTGTCTCTGGCATCCGGTTTGGCCGAGGCACACCTTCGCTGGAAGCCGGCGAGGACCGTCGCCGGACGCCGGGCCGTGAGACTGATGGTCTTCGGCGTCGTGCCCGTCGCGGCGTTGGCCGACCTTGGCGGGCGAATCGACGGGGGCGCCTACGCGGCCTCGCTGGGGCGTCTGCTGCATGTGCTGATGCTGCTGGAACTGGCCGTCCTGGCGGCCTGGCTGGGCCGGCCGTCGGGGGCGCTGCTCGGCGGGCAGGACCGCAGCGACCGGACTCGCCTGCGATGGCGGTGGGCACTGCAGGTCGTTCTGGTGGCCCTGCCGACAATCATGCTCCTGCTGGCGGCGGGCGGATATCTCTATACGGTGCGTGAACTCGGCGTGATTATCCGCCGGCAGGGCTGGCTGCTTCTGGGAGCCTTCGTCGGCTACCAGTTGCTCATGCGCGGCGTATTCCTCGCCCGACGGGATATGGCCCGACGGCAAATTGCCGAACAGCGACAGGCCGAGGCGGAGGGAATGAAGAACGAAGAGCAGGCCGATCGCGATCTGCGCGAATCGCTGGAACGCGTTTCGGCGACGAGTACCAGCGTGCGTCGTCTCGTAGGGTTGGTGGCGGTTGCCATGGTCGTGCTGGGGACGCTGGTGATCTGGCGGGAAGTCCTGCCGGCGCTGGGGGTGCTCGAACGCATCACACTGTGGGCGGCTGCCGGTAGCGATCCGGTGTCGCTGCAGGACTTGCTCGGTGGGTTGCTGACGGTCGTGCTGATCTTCTATCTCGCGCGATCACTCCCCGGCCTGCTGGATGCCTTCGTGCTGCAGCGAATCGGCATGGAACAGGGCAAACGCTACGCGATTACCACCGTGACGGGGTACGTTCTGGTTGGCGTGGGTGTCGTGATCGTCGCGGAGTGTCTCGGCGTGCGGTGGGAGAACCTGCAGTGGATCATCGCCGCATTGGGTGTTGGCCTGGGCTTCGGCCTGCAAGAGATTTTTGCCAACTTCGTCAGCGGTCTGATCTTGCTGGTCGAGCGGCCCGTGCGCGTCGGCGATATGGTCACGGTGGGCGATGTGATCGGCAAGGTCTCGCGCATCCGTATCCGCGCGACGACCATCGTGGACTTCGACCTGAAGGAGCTTGTGATCCCCAACAAGGAATTCGTCACGGGGCAGTTGATCAACTGGTCGCTGTCCGACCGCAAGGCCCGCGTGGTCATTGCCGTCGGCGTGGCTTACGGGTCGGACACCGAACGGGCGCGGAGGACACTGCTGGAGGTGGCCGAGGAAGATCCGGACGTGCTGAAGGATCCGGCGCCGACGGCCTACTTCCTGGGCTTCGGCGCCAGCTCGCTGGACTTCCAGCTTCGCGTGTTTATCGACGACACCGACAAGCTCTTTGCGGTCCGCCATCGGCTGCACATGGCCGTCGACGCCGCCTTCCGCGAGCAGAACATCACCATCGCCTTCCCGCAACAGGACGTGCATCTGTTCTTTGACGACCGCGAGGCCGTGGACACGCTCGCATCGCGCAGGACCACCGAAACACAGCAGTAGCCTCCGGTGGCCACCTGGACTACAACGCAGCCACCGAGACGCTCATTGAGAACCGCGGTCAACGGTGGCACGTCGGAAAGGTCTTCCGCACCTCCACGACCGACCTGCGCATCCGGCCGATGTTCCACGGTTGCCGCTGTCGCACCGAATGCTGCTGCAAATGGATGCCGAACAGCAGACCGCCTGCGACCTGACCTCCTGGGGAGTGTCCCAAGTCGGACGTGAGGTGGGGCTTGTCTTATTCGCCGACGGCCTGCTCGCCGTACTGACGGGCATGCGGTTCCATCTTCAGCCAAGAGACGGTCGCCTGCGTCAAGTCACCGAAGGTGCGGCTGCCTGCCGTCGGCCCCCGCTCAGAAGTCGTTGGCCGGGGGAGGATCGGTGCTCTGTTTTTCAGCATTCCTCTGCTCGCGCCACCGACGGCGCTGCTCCTGCTGGTGCTGCTCCATCGTCATGAACCAGTCAACGCTGTCCTTGACCAGGGCGGTCGGCACGTACCAGGCGACACGGGCCTGCGAGCCCTCGGCCGTCATGCCCATGGCCACCGGCGTCTGCGTGGACCACTTGAAATCCTCCAGCGTGCCAGGCAGTGTGGCCTTCTCGCCCTGCTGCTCGGCTTCGGCGACGACGGTCTGCCAGAGGTTCTGCGGGCTAAAGAGCATCACCGCCACCCGCTGGCCGGGCAGGTGCTGGAGGGCCTCCTGCACACCGGCGTCGGCCTCGATTGTGCCGCCCTTCTGGGCCGCGTCGATGGCCTGGCCGAGCACGCCCTGCCCGCCGCCGAAGCTGACGACCACCGTGTTCAGGTCGATCGGGGCCACGCGAATCAGCAGGCGCTCCTCGCCCAAGACCCTCTGCATGTCCTTGCGTTCGCGTTCGGAAAGCTCCTGCAGGTCCGGGTGCAGCACCTCGATGGTGTCGACCGCAACCGTGCCGGACGTCTCGGTGGCCTTGTTGTACTTGAACTCCAGCCCGGTGAGATCCTCTTCCTTTTGGGCGAGAGTCTTGGCGACCAGCGTTGTCAGCAGGTTGGTTTCCCTGGTGATCAGGTCGCGAGTCGCTTCGGCGCTTTTGACGTCCAGCAGCAGCACCGTGCCGAATACGCCATCGGCCTTCGAGCCGCCGGCGACGATCTGCATGCTGCGGACCTGTTCGTTGAAGTCGGTACTGAGTTCGATGAGTTGGCTCTTCATGTCAGCAGGCATCTCCAGGTTCATCGCCTCCAGCGCCAAATCCACGATCTCCGCGCCTTGGCGGACGGCTTGATTGTCATTGAGTCCGGGAACGTCCGAACCCATCGCCATCACGTAGGGCATGTCGGGCACGCGCGACAGCAACTCGCCGCCAGCGGGCTTGAGGGAGGCCACCTGCTGGCCGTAGACGCTCTCGGGCTTGTAGTCGACCAGCGTCTCGGCGATCATGCCTGTCTCTTCGATACGGACGGCCGAGATCACGTCGACCAACTGTGCCATGGCGTCGACGGACATATTGATGATGCCCAGGCTCATCATCATCTCTTCCTGCGGGCCGTAGCCTTCATTCTCCATTTGCTGTTGCTGGGCTTCCAGGCCGGTACTGACTTGCTTCATCATCGTTACGGCCGAGCCCATGTTGTAGTAGTAGCCGAAGAGGCCCTTCTGCAACAGGTCAATTTTGTCCTTGCCCAGCGTCTCCAGCACGTTTTGCCCTTCCTTGAGCATTCTAATACCGTCCGGATAGGGGCTGATCGCGAGGTAGTCTCCCATTTCTTCGACGGCACTGGGGCTGTCGATCAACTGGACGCTCACTGAGCCGTCCTCGTTCTGGACCGTGCGGGTCGGAAAAACGCTCTGGACGTCCTTGCCGGCCAGCAGGATTACGAACGGCGGCTCGCTCGGGGGCCGGCCGCCTTGGAACATCTGGCTGAGGTCGATGCCCGCCTGCTCGAAGTCCAGCACCACCAGCGCCAGTCCGCCGTTGGGGTTGTACCCCTTGGAGACCTTCAGTTGCTGGGTGATGGTCTTCAGCAGGCCCTGCGGCGCGACGTTGCCGAGTTCCTCGCCGAGGCCGATATCTTTGGCGTAGGTTTCGGTGGCCGCCAGCAGGTCCTTCATGTTCGGCACGATGTAGGCGCCCATGCAGTCGGCAGGCACGTACTTCAGTACACTCTCGGCCTGGCGCTGGTCGGCGCTGGGCGTCTCCAGCGGCACGGGGGCCGGCTTATCTTCCGGCGTATCTGCCGCGGGCTGCTCTGCCGGCTCAGCGGCCGCGGGTCGGGCCTCGACAGGCTGTGCGCCTTGCTGTGTAAGGGCGGGGCTGGTCAGCAACACGGTGAACGCCAGGACGGACGCCAGCATCAATGGCAGGATCATTCGCTTCGACATGTCTTTCTCCTTGTGAACGCTTTGAGTTCGGGCATCGGCCACACCGGCACAACGGAAGCTATATCATACGCCCAGCCCCACCATATCTCAATGCCCTGCTCCGCGCAAAGGACCGGCTGCCAAAGGCGTAACGACGGGTCACCCTAGGGCAACCCACACCTCGTTATGTTCCTTGGTGAATACCGAATCAAATGATTCTGCGCTCAGCGTTGCTCGAGGACCATCAATATTGAAAGACACCTTGTTACCGTTTACCGTGACCGATTTCACTGCGTACGAATCCCACTCGACTGCTTGAGGGTTACGGTAGGTAACGCGCATCCTGCGGTTTCTGAAATTACACTGTATAGTACATTGTCCGCTATTGCCGAATTGTTCCACCTTCAGTTTCGGGTTGATGACGAAGTCACCGCGGCGTCCTCGGATTCCATACATCTGGGTCACAATGGCAATCATCAGCCACGTAGCCGAACCCGTAAGGTAATGATAGGCCCCGCGACCGTCCATTTCGAAATAACTGGGTATACCCGGGAATATCTTTGATATTTTGGAGTTATGGCACATGGTGAATACGTCGGTAAATATCTCATAGGCTTCATTGACAAATCCGCGACGGTACAAGCCGAGTATGTACATGACATTCTGCTGCATCCATTTACCGCCGTGCTCCTTGTGGCCGAAAACGAATCCGGTGAGACGACCGAAGTACATCCTGTCTTCCTTGAATTCCGAACACAAGCGGAGTCCGCCGGTGTCCGGGTCACGGAGGTACTTCTTGACAGATGCGAAGATCTGTGGAATCTGCTCATCCGTTGCGGTACCGAACATGGTGGGCAGTACCTGACTGGTCAGGTCGATACGTATACCGGCAGGGTGTTCACCATGGACCCGGTTCTCATCATTGTCGTAGTGACCGTTATAGAAAATGTCGCCGTCCTTGGTCGTGATCAGTTCGTTTGTGCGGATATGTTCGTAGACGGCATCGGCTTTGCCTCGCAGATCGGCAATGAGATCATCGACCGGCACATCCACCCGTTCTCCTGAAACCACATGCTTTACTCTATCGTAATAGGCAAAGAGGTGGTTGCGTTTTGCCTCGGGAGAATCGTAGGGGATCTTGGTCTGGCCGGGCATGGAGTCCAGAAGGACTGTCATTTCCTTGAGAAGTTTTATGGTGGTGATTCCCTTCGTCTGCTTAAGAAAGGTCAAAACGTCCGCGATGGTCTTGAGGTTGTGTGCATACCAGTTAAAGAAACAGACTGATTCGCCGCGATCCCGGGCCATGTCGTAGGTGTCGTTCCAGTCGGCGCCTTCAAGGAGGATGTTGTTATGTGTGCCAACGTGGAAGAAGGAACTCAGTTGCTGGATCAGGGTGTGTTCCAGGATTGTGCCCCGGTACACACTGCCGTCGGCGGTTTTCTGTTTGTTTCCGTATTCCTCCGTTGACCAGGCGTCATCGCGTTTTTTGCTTCTGAAAACAAAGGCATCTTTCCAATAAGTAAAATCCTTAAACAGTACGTCATAGTCGCCGGTTTGCTCCATGTAGAAATTCAGTACAAAAAACGGCCAGGTACCGTGTTCGCTCCAGGTGCGGGGGACCTGATTTCGGTCGGCGATAAACTCCCCTGGCTTTGTGCCTACGATTGTGGCGTTGGTGCCGTCAACACGAATACCGAGAAACTCGTTTTGGATTTCATCGCTGGCGCTTTGAGGGTCGATAAGAAAAATGGCAAGAAGGTCGGAGAAGAGGTCCCGCCATCCACGACCGCCGCGGCCGTAGCCGAAATCGGGGAGGTAGGAGTTGCCGTATACCTGCCGGCAAATCAGTTGAAAGTTGATCCATTTTGCCCAATTGTCAAACTGTATGTTGTCTGAGTCAAATGATACTTCATTGACAATTTCCTGCCAGTAAGCACAGGTGTCCTCCAGTAGTCTCTGTGCGGCGGCCATGGATCCGTACCGGCTGTGCCAGGAGTCGAAATCGGCGGGATCTTCAGTGATTCCGTTGAGCATGATCCATGTCTTGCTGTCGCCGGGTGCAAGAGTTACCTCTGCGAATTTCATTGCCCCTACCGCTTCAAAGCCGTCATACTGACGAGGTTCAACCTCGGGACCGTCAAGGTTTTTGCACACCGCAACCGGGTTGTCCAGGCTGCCGCCCTCGCCGGCGAAATCACGCACTGTACGCCAGATATGCTGCGGCTGCTCGCCATCCTCGCCATACCCGAATACGGCGTAACGGGTGTCGTTGTCGGAGTGGCCGTGTTCGTTGAAGTTGATTTTTGGCCGGATCGATACACCGTATGGGTGGCTGGTGCCTTCAATGAACATGGATGTCACTACGCGATGGTCCCGCAGGTTGTCCGGGGTGCGCCCGTAGATCGGATTCGCCATGGTGGGGGTGAATGTGACCGGGAAGGAGGATGTGTTCTCTATGGTGAAAAGGGTCAGTTCAACGAATTCCTTGACATGTGGTACGAAGGTCGTGGCGGTGGATTTCAGACCGAGGGTCTTATTCTTGCGTTCAATGGTAAAACTGCCGATTTGTCCAGTGACGCAGGTGTCATCGGCATCATCCTGCCATTTTTTCGCCTTGGCAGCCGCGCTGACACCGGTTGCCGACCAAGGTTGCTTGTCCTCGACATAGACCCAGAAATTGCGGCTGTCATTTGAGCGATGAAAATCTTCCGTGACTTTGGGTACGGAGTGATACGTATGAAAGCTACTGCAGATATCACCCTTCAATTCCGGGGTGACCGAGCATTTCATGCCATAGCGGTTCAATACGGGAAAATAGAGACGGGACACATATTCCGCATCCGGTGAAACAAAGCTTCCATCATGCTTCTCGGTATATGTCCATAATGGCCCTTCGCTGTACCGGGCCGCTTTCCCGCCGACAGTCTTTCCATCACTCATGCACATGCTCCTTCTGCGTGCGGTATTGTGCTGCTATGTGGGGCGATCACCCTTGCAGGTGCTGTCAGAGACAAGAAATAGATCAACACACCGTTCGGTTCAAGTGGGAATCGAAAAAACAACCTACACCCAGGCCGTCCGACTAGGTTGTCTTCATGGATCGAGAATTCTGACGCATATTTCCGGACGGGCTCACAAAAAAAAGGCGGGATCGGCCGGAGGGGGAGCCAACCGATCCCTGTTCAGGTTCTCGCAGCCGGAGGGGGAGCCAGCCACGAGATGTGACAATGCTACTGGATTGTGGTGACATTGCCAAGGGTGACACGGGTTTTTTTGCCGAGATTTCTCGGCGATATCGCCGGCGCTAGCCTTGACAGCCCGTCTATGAGCAAGTCTCCATCACACGGAAAGCGGTTCGCTTGCAGATTTCTTCCAGCCGTCGTTTAGAAAGCGACTGCTGCTTCGGTCGGGCGCTTTGGCTGCGCGTCATCGTCGCGAAAACTCGATCTTCGCCAATTTGCCGATTAACCAATGAACGAACTGACCAATTCGCCTGCGTTTCCAGTCCTTCATGCTTGCGGTGATGCTCGTGGCGCGATCCATTTCCAAACGAACTGCTGGTGGCGACCGCGCAACGATCGGGCCCGCAAGCCGGCGAGGGTGCACTTCGCCAGACTCACAGGCCCTGTGCGGAGTTCGTGTGCTTGTGGGGCTCAGGCTTCGTCGAGCGGTTCGGGCGGCCGGCCCTCGCCGTTGCCCTCAGCCGGGCCGCGACGTTGCTTGCGGCGCTCGCGCCGTCTCTGACGATGCTCCTTCATACGTTGCCGCCACTGCTTGCGCATTTCCTTCATCGTCTCGCGCTGCTCGTCGGTCAGCACGTCCTCGGCGATGCGCTTGCGCGCGGCGATCATGATGTCCCGACGCTGCTGGCGTGACTCGGCCGTCTGCGCCTGCTCGCGGGCCTCCTTGATAATCGCCTCGATCCGGGCGAACTGCTCGTCGGTGGCACCGACCTTGCCGAGCGGGCTGTTCTCGCGGCGGGCCTGCTGGATCGTCGCACGCTGCTCATCGGTGAGCACGGTCTCGAAGACCTGCCTTCTGGCCTGCCGCATGATCCGGCCCTTTTCACGACCTTCGGCATTCTTCGCCTTCTCGATGGCGGCCTGCATGATCTCCTTGCGCTGGGCCTGCTGCTGCTCGGTCAGGTTTACCTTTGGCCTGTTGCCGCGGCGCCGACCGCGAGGCCTGGCGGCCTGGAGCTTCTCTTTCTGTTCCGGCGTCAGCACCGTCTCGATGATGTGTTCCATCGCGTCGCGGTGCAGTGACCGCTTGAGGTCCTTCTCGTCGGTCTTGCGGGCCTGTGCACGGGCGTAGTCCATGATGGCCTTGATCGTCGTCTCCTGCTGCTCCGTGAGGTCCAGCTTCGACAACGGCCCCTGGCGCCCGGTCCCGCGGCGACCTGGCCGGCCTTTCTGGCGGCCTCGTCCGGCGGGCTTGTTGCAGTCGCCGGCACCTTCGTCCTCGCCGATTGCGGCCGGGGCGATCGTCGCGATCGTTGCGGCGGCGACGATAAGGCATGCGATAGTCTTGCGGATCATGTCACTGCTCCTGTCCTGCACCCGATGGTTTTGGAACTTGGAATTTGGAATTGCGGTCACGACAGAACAAACGCGGGGCGGGGAAGGATATTGCAGGGCAGGCGGGCAAAAATCTGAGAAGGCCCCCGCGGATGACCGCGTGGCAGCGCATGCAAGCCGGCGCGCAGGCACAATGATCCTGCGCGCCGGCCCTTACGCACTGTTGACGCCGTCCCCGGCGAGCGCGGCAGATGAAACTCAAACCATCACATCAACCATGGGTCGGCCCGGGCGGGCAGCCCCGGTCGATGTCGTCTGCGGACCGTCTTCAGCCATCGACACCTTTTCGGCCCGCACGCTGGCGGCGTCCTCGACCGGCTTGTTCTCGTCCGGTGTCGAGGCGTCTTCGCGTGCGACACCCTCCGTCTTGTGCGACGGCGCGGGTTCCGGCGGTGGCGGCGGCGTTGCATTGGCGGCCATCTCTACGGGTGCGGACATGTCACACCTCCTCGTTGCCATCGAGCCCCGCCGACGATATCAGAGGTCGGCGGGACGGCCCGTGTTGCATGGGAAAGCTACGATATGAAACGCCGTAACGCCAATTTTCGGCTGCACGTTGCATTTCGTCGTCGACGTGCGCGACAATGCAACATTCATGTATGCGTCCCGCGTGCCGCCGCGCCCGGGCAAACTCGAAGGAGTTTCCATGCACACCCAGTCGGACCGTTATCCGCCGATCAGCCCCAAGTGTCCGCATATGCTTCACGGCGGGGACTACAATCCCGACCAGTGGCCCACGGAGGTTTGGGCCGAGGACATGCGGCTGATGAAGGCCGCCGGCTGCAACGCCATGAGCGTCGGCATCTTTGCCTGGTCGCGCCTCGAGCCACAGGAAGGCCAGTATGAGTTCGGCTGGCTCGATCGCATTATGGACATGCTGGCTGAGAACGACGCCTTTGCCATCCTCGCCACGCCATCGGCGGCCCGGCCAGCGTGGCTGGACGCCAGATACCCCGAGTGCTGCAAGGTCACCGCCGAAGGCCAGCGCCGAGACCACGGCATGCGCCACAACTTCTGCTGGTCGTCGCCGGCCTTTCGCGAGAAGGTCACCGCCATCAACACCCGACTGGCGGAGCGGTACGGAACGCACCCGGCCTTGCTGATGTGGCACGTCAGCAACGAGTATGGTGGCGAAGGTTCCGGCGCGCCGTGCTACTGCGAGCTCTGCCAGGCGTGGTTTCGCGACTGGTTGCGCGACCGCTATGACAACGACATCGAGACACTCAATCACGCGTGGTGGACGGCCTTCTGGTCCAGCCGCTACGAGAGCTTCGATCAGATCGATGCCCCAGGCCCGCTCGGCGAACGGGCCATCCACGGACTGACGCTCGACTGGAAACGGTTCAACACTCACCAGGCGATCGACTTTTATCGTCACGAGACCTCGACGTTGAAGCGCATCACGCCCGACGTGTCATGCACGACCAATTTCATGTGGGCCTTTGAACCGCAGGACTACTGGCAGTGGGCGAATGAGGTCGACATCGTCAGTTGGGATGGCTATCCGGGGTGGCATTGTCGGGGCGATGATGTTCGAGAGGCGGCTGGGGCGGCGTTCAACCACGACCTGTTTCGCAGCCTGAAGGCAGGCCGGCCGTTCATGCTCATGGAATCCGTGCCGAGTGTGACCAGCTGGTTCCCGGTTTGCAAACTCAAGCGGCCTGGCATGCACAAACTATCGAGCCTGCTCGCCATCGCCCACGGCAGCGACACGGTCCAGTACTTTCAGTGGCGCAAAAGCCGCGGCGCCACCGAGAAGTTCTTTGGCGCCGTCGTCGACCACGTCGGCCATGAGGATACGCGCGTGTTCGGTGATGTTGCGGAACTCGGCCGCGTGCTCAAGAAGCTCGATGGCGTCGTCGGCACGACGGTTCGGTCCGAGGTGGCCGTACTGTTCGACTGGCCGACGCGATGGGCCGTCAGTGCCATGAGCGGTCTGGGCCATCGCCACCGCAACTACCTTGGGACATGCATGCAGCACCATGCCGCATTCTGGACCATGGGCATCGGCGTGGACGTCATCGACCAAACCGTCGCCCTCGACGAGTACCGGCTGGCCGTCCTGCCGATGCTGTACATGCTGCGGCCGGGCATGGCCGAGAAGATCGAGAGATTCGTCGCCGACGGCGGCACGGCGGTGATGACCTACTGGAGCGGCATCGTGGACGAGCACGACCTCTGCCACCTTGGCGGCTGGCCCGGCGGCGGTCTGCGGAAGGTCTTCGGCGTCTGGGACGAGGAAACCGATGCGATCTGCGAGGACGACGTCCAGCGGCTGGTCCTTTCAGAGGGCAACGAACTCGGCCTCGCCGGCGAGTACGAGATTCACCAGCTTTGCGCGCTGATCCATGCCGAGGGCGCGACGGTCGCGGGCACGTATGGCGAGGACTTCTACGCCGGTCGGCCCGCCCTGACGGTCAATCACTACGGCGACGGCAAGGCCTGGTACGTCGCGGCCCGGACGGGCCAGGACTTCCTGGACGACCTCTATGGCCGCCTGGCGAGCGACCTTGGCCTGCGACGAACGCTCGACGCGACGCTTCCGCAGGGCGTGACGGCCCGGATGCGCACTAACGGCGAGACCGACTACGTGTTCGTCATGAACTTCACGGACGCGGTGGCCGGCGTGGATCTTGGCGAGACAACCTTCGCCGACGTCGTCAACGGCGGAGAGGTTGCCGGCCGCCTGGCGTTGCCAGCCTACGGCGTGGCCATCCTGTCGCGTCCCGCCGTCGAGGCATGATGCCCAAGAGGTGCGCCGTGTCACCTGCGGAACGCTCCACCATGCTATTTCATTCCTTATGCGTCAGTGACACGCGGTGGGGCGGGTGCTACACCGTGCAAAAACTTGTCGTATTCCGTATTGCACGCAGCGCAACCGCGCCAACGACATACCTACGGGAGTACTACGCCTCGTCCGTAGCGTATGCGATTCGTATCAAACGCCGCGCACTACGTCTATGCATGGCGGCCCGCACGGGCTGCCATGTCAACGCATTGGAGACTCGCAGGTTCGATGCGATCCATTTCTAGGCGGATTGTTATGCGATCCGTTTCATGTTGCAGACGCGGATCAGTCTCCTGCGAGTCGCGCGAACCGCTCGCCGCGCTCTTCGTAGTTCGTGAACTGGTCGTAACTGGCGCAGGCGGGTGACAGCAGCACGACATCGCCGGCCTCGGCGAGAGCCCGCGCCCGGGCAACGGCGGCAGGCAGGTCGGCAACGACCTCCACAAGCGCCGGGCCGCGACCCCGCGTGGCCTTGGCGATCGGCTCCGCCGCCTGGCCATAGCAGAGGACGGCCTTGGCGCGGTTGGCGGCGAGTCGGCCAAGGGCATCGAAGCTTAGCTGTTTATCGTAGCCGCCGACCAGAAGGATCGAATGGCCCGGCGGGAAGCTGTTGAGGGCAACGATGGCCCCGGCGGGGGTGGTGCACTTCGAATCGTTCCAGTACTGCACGCCATCGCGCTGGACCACCCGTTGCAGGCGGTGCGGTAGCCCGCGGAACCCGGCCAGTGCGGCGGCGGCCGTGTCGCGGTCGATGACGAACTGGCTCGCGACGGCCCACGCGGCCTGGGCGTTGGCCTGGTTGTGCCGGCCGGGAAGGAGCAAGTCGAACGGATCGGCGTCCCGGGCCGAGAAGGTCGCGACGTGGCCGGGCGCTTCGCCAGCCCAGTCGGCCAGGGCAGCATCATCGGCGTTGAGGATAAGCACGTCTTCGCGGCCCTGAAAGGAGAAGATGTTCTTCTTCGCTTCGGCGTAGGCATCCATTGTGCCGTGGCGGTCGAGGTGATTCGCCAGCAGGTTCGTCACGAGGACGACCTGCGGGCTCACCCCGATCAACGGCAGGCGTTCGAGCTGGAAACTCGACAGTTCGAGGACGACCACGTGGTCCGGCTTGATCGTTGGCAGGTCGTTGAGCAGGCAGCGGCCGATGTTGCCGCCAATATGCGTCGTATAGCGTCGCGCGAGTATCTCGCCCGTCATGGCCGTGGTCGTGCTCTTGCCGACGCTGCCGGTGATGCCGACGATGCGGCACGGGCACCGCTCCATAAACAGGTTGATC
>JAAAOJ010000057.1 GCA_009908915.1 Planctomycetota bacterium | reverse complement strand
TCGGTCACGATGGCCGAGAAGGTCGCCGCCCTGCGAAACTGGGCCCGTGACCGCTGCGTCCGAGCAGACTGAGAGACGATCAACCGCGGAAACGCCGAAGACGCAGGGACCAGGCAACGCGAACCATGAAGAACTCAAGGCGCGTGGTTTAGGGTTCTGAGTCGAAGCCGCGAATCTTGCTGCCGAAGCGTTATACAGCCGGCGGCCTAACCTCGAACGTCCTCGCGGGTCTTTGGGAACGGGACGATTGGCAGAACCTGCCCGACTACTCACAGAAAGGATTGACCATGACGGCAAGAGGATGTCTCCTGGTATGCACATTGGCCCTGGCAAGCTTTCCCGTCTGCGCGACGGCCCAGCCGTCGCGCGTCGAACTGGATATCCGTGGGGGCGTCAACGGCCTCCTTGCCGCCACAAGCTACGACATCACGTTCGCCAACGACGACATCGTCCGCAGACAGGAGACGGCCCGGTTCGTCGCAACACACGCCGTCGCCGCCGGACTGACGTTGTGGGTCAACGGCAAGCCCCGGCAGGCCGCTATTGTCGCGAGAGACCGCGCCGAACGGGCCTACCAGGACATTGTTCAAGGCCGGCGCGACCCGGCGCTGCTGATCGACGAAGGCAACGGTCGATTCCGCCTGAGCGTTTTCCCCGTGCCGCCTGAAGGCACGTTGCGGGTGCGAGTGTCGTTTCTGCACCCCCTCCTGCCGGCCGACAAGGAGTCGACCTGGAACTACCAGCCGCCGGAGATCCGCATCGACGGCCAACGACGCGTCGACCGGCTCGGCATTGAGATATCCGTCGAAACGGCCGGTGACTTCGAAGTGGGCGCATCGAAAGCCTATGACTTTGACGACGAGCTACTGAACAGCGTCACCCAGCGCATTACTTACAGCCAGAACGATGCACCCGTCCCGGCGACGTGGCGGATTCCGCTCCGGGCCCGTCGGCCGATCAGCCCGGCCATCGCCGGCCGTGCCACACAAGATGAGACGTTCTTCGCCGCCGTGCTGCCGACCCCCGCGACGAACCGCAACCTCCCCGCGCCGCACGTCACCTTCATCCTTGATGCATCCACGCCCGTCGGCGACATGGCCCGGGCACGCAGTTTACTGGCCGCCGCCATCGGTCACCTCCCGTCGGACGCGAAGTGCTCCCTGCTGCTGGCTGGCCTACAGCCGACGTGGCTGACCGACCAGCCCGTCGAACCCGAGGCCTGCCTGGCCCTTGTCAAACGGATGCCCCCCGACCGCCAGCCGGCCGCGAACGTCCTGGGCGCGCTACGTCAAGCCATCGACGCGATGCCGGCCACGCAAGGCGTTCGACACATCCTGCTCCTCTCGCCCGGGTGGGATCCCATCGCCACACCGCCGCACCAGGACCCGGCTCTCTACGAGGCGATGGCTACCGCGCTGGAAAAGCCCGACCTCTGCCTCCACACCGTCACGACCGGGCCGCTGAACTTCGCCATGGCGTCGCTCGCGAAGCACTCGGGCGGCACGGGGATGCACCTTGTCTCGGCTGACACAGCCTCGACGCTGGGAGAGTCTTTCGCAACCAGTCTGACGAAGGCTCATCGCGCTCAATGCCGGGGAGGGCTACAGGCCGCCGCCGTGGACGATTCGCTGAACGTCCGTGAACTGGCCCGACTGGACCTCAGCGACGAACGGTGTCTGCTCGTCGGCCGGTTCACGGGCAAAGGAACGCTCCGCACAACGTTCGGCGACAATGCGGATTCCGCCGCGAATATCCGCCTTACCCAACCGGCCCGACGCCACGACGCGACGTTGCTGTCCAGATTGCACGCGGGCCTATACACGCGCCACCTCTGGGCCAATCTCCTGACGGAGGGTCCGGACATCGCGACGGCCGCCGAGATCGTCAGTCGCTGTCGCGAAAACAACGTCCTTGCTGCGCCTCTGGCGATGCTGGTGCTCGAAACGCGCGCGGACTACAGGCGATTCTCCATCCCCTTGCCACCGGACCTGGCATCCGCCGAGGGCGAGGAGGTCGCACCGCCAGCAAACCTGGAATGGTTGCGGGAGGTCCAGGCGGACGCCGAAGCCCTCGAGTCGGAGGGGGCGTGGCAGGAAGCGGGTAGCCGCTGGCATGTGATAGCCGAAGCGAGCGATGATCCCGCCGACGCGATCCGCGCCGAAGCATGCGATCTGCTCCATGCCACGCTCACGCTGGAAATCGAAGCGCTACGCCCGATCGCTGCCGACCTGCGGACAGCCCTGGAAAGCATGGCCACCGCCGGCGCTGAACCGCATGCGCGCGGACCGGCCGACCGTGTGAACTACGGATCCATCACGGATGACGAATGGAAGATTCTCCAACGTATGCAGTTGCCCCTCCCGGCCATGAAGGTGGGGGAGGGCATTCCGCTACGCGACATGGCCCATTGGCTGACCGAGATATCGGGCGTCCCCGTCCGATTAGATACAGAAGGTCTCCGTACGATGGGCATCACCGATACGGAACCCGTCACGCTGTCTCTGCCGAACGGCACGACGCTGCGGGACGTCCTCGACGCCATCCAGCAGTCGCTCGGCGGCTCGCCACCCTGGACGGCATATATGCTGTGTCGGAAGCATGTACTCATCACCGTACCGGGTCGTCCGCGAGAGCAAACAATGACTCGCGTTTACTACATCGGCGATCTGCTCGATTACTACGACGCCCGCACCTCGCCGTCCGTGGTCCTCTCGGACGCCCAGGATGCGGACGGCGAGTGGCATGGTTCGTCAAGGCTGTTCGGCAGTGTTGGGCCCGAACACGCCGGAACTCCTCCGCAGGCAGGCGGCGTGGCCGCGCCCGTCCGTGATGCTTCCGCTGACCTTTATGACCCACGTGACGTCCTGATTCGGATGCCGCTTGGGCGCGACCTGGTCCGCCCGAGTGTCCACCGCTCCGCCGGAGGACTGTTGCAGTCCATCATTTCGGAGAACATTGACCCATTCACATGGAGGCCCGAGGGAGACACCGGCTCAATTTACCGATACGCCGACCTCCTGGTCATTCACCAGTCACGTGCGACCCACGAGCACGTCGCTCGGTTGCTTGCGGCCCTTCGGCGCCAGATTTGCCGGACGCCTTCACTCGGACTCCTCGACGAACACAACCGCCTCAAGCCGTGGGTGCTGATGCTCGTGAGCGATGCGGCGGGAGCGGACGCGGACCGGCAGAAGACGCTACCCGTTCGCACCATCGCCGGCCGAAAGTTTGTGCGCGTCGGTGGGCTCTGGATCGATGCGACCGCCCATCGCGACCTGAGTATCGTCATACTTCACCCCGAAGGCGACGCCAGCCGCCGGCTGCTGAAGTGCCGGCCGGAGTTGAAGGCCTTCGCCGACGCCGATGCGCCGGTGCTCGTACGGCTGTCGGACGATACAGCCGTCTGCTGGGGCCCGGCGGGGATCGTGTCGGCATCGCATCCGCGGCTTGTTGAGCTTCTCGCCGCGGCAGACGCCGCCGCACCGGACGCTAACTGACCAGGGCCGGCACGGCTCCCATCCACTCGCAAGCACTTTCCAAACACAGAGCGAAACTTGCATCGGCGGGCGAGGTCCGTATGATGGCGGGTTCCGGGCAGCCTCCGCGTTCGGCCCCGGGAGCCTGGCTAACGTGAACGCCGATCACAGTCCGATAAACACAGAAG
>JAAAOJ010000083.1 GCA_009908915.1 Planctomycetota bacterium | reverse complement strand
GAGCCAATGCCGTCCGTGGAGCGTCTTGTCATGATTCCTCTCCCCGCCGAGAGGTGCCGAGCCTGCGAGGCGGTGAGGGGTCTTTCTCTTGCGGGCTCTTGCGGGCTCTTGCGGGCAGGACCGTTCCCCGCGTCTTGACGCAGGGCAGCAAGCGCCCTCTCTGGCTCGCACGCTCGCCATCTCTCCCAGAGGGAGAGAGGTCGGAGCGAGGACCCCTGGCGTGTGTGCCGCCACCTTCCGATCCGTCCGGTGCGCCGTACATTTTCGCGTTGCGGGTCGGCGGCGGGGGGTGCAAGAGTGTTCGTAAGCCAGTCGCCGTTGCCGGCAGCGGACGCGTGGGCAGGCGAGCCAGCCCTGGCGACGATGTGCCGCGATCGCATTGAGCGCCCGTAGCAGGCGGCAGGGCGATCCGCTGCTACAGCGGGTCGAGGAGCGCTTCTCAGTCTCGTCGGGCCATAGATGCCCTGGCTGGGCTTCGTCGGCTTGTTCGCTTTCTGCCCCTTTCCCGCAGTGCGGACATTGCTGCGGCCTGGCTGTTTGCGGCACCGAAATGCACTGGACACAATCGCGGGATGCCATATACTCAACATGGCGGGCCGCGGCGATTGCTCTTTGCCGCTTCGTTGGCCCGTGGGAACGGGAATTGAAGGAGAAGGTTTCGGTGTCGGGAGGACGTATGGCTCAGCCGAAGATAATCTCACTGACTGCTTGTCTTGTGCTTGCATGGACAGCCGCCGCCCGTGCGGGCGATATCACCGGCTACGAAGCGATCGTGAACTGGTCGGACCTGCCGCGTGCCAAGACCGGCATGACCAGCCATCTGGCCAGCAGCTACGATCGTACCGGCGCAAATGAAGACTGGAACTGGTACGAGGGCTATGACCGACAGCTCAACACGCTGGCGGACAACAACCTGCCGGTGACGTTGCTGGACGTGGCTGGCAGCGGCGTCCTGACTCGATACTGGATGCCGCACGCTACGGCCAATGACACCCGGCCGCTGACGATTACCGTTGATGCCGGCTTGCCGACGGAGGCCGTGATCAGCACATCGACAGACCCGTTTCTCTATGGCGGGGATGGCAGCCCTTACAGCGATCTGTTTGAGGGTGATCTCGTTGCCACGACGGCGGGCGGCCAGACGAGTTACGAGCCCATTGGGTTCACATCATCGCTCAAGGTCGAGACAATCAACCGCACACACATCGTCGGGCAACTGAATGGCTGGAGCGACCGTCACTACTACCAGCTCAACTACACGCTCTCTATGATGACACCCACAGTGTTCAGCCTTACTCCAGCACGCTTGCATCCAGCGATCCTCGGACGCCGAAGCGGCAGCAGGCAGTCGATGCCCTGGGCAACATGGGGCAGAATCCTGCGGGCACGTCCGTGACGTCCACCACGGCAGTGGCCGCCGGTCAGAGCATCGCTGCTGGCGCAGCTGTCTCTCTTGTGGACCTCGCCAGCGGCAACAGCGGGACGATTCGCCGACTGAACGTGAAGATGGACACCCCCACGAACGCGGGCTTGGAGAATCTTCGAGTGCGCATCCGTTACGACGGCGAGACCGAGCACTCCGTGGACGTGCCGGTCGGTGCCTTCTTCGGAGCCGCCAGTGCCGATGCCCCCGCCTACCAATCCCTGCCCATGGGGACGGATTCAGACGACGGGTTCTATTGCTATTTCCCCATGCCGTACAGGGACGGCGTGACGGTTGAACTCTATAACGCGGGTACCGAAGCCGTCAGCATCGATGGCGGTACCGTTGAGTACGAGGCGGGTCAGGTCGCCGACGATGCCGGTTACTTCCATGCGGAGTACAACGAGGCCAATCCTGGCAGTGGAAATCACGAGATTCTCGCCGCGGATGGCCAGGGCCACTATGTGGGCAATATTCTGACGCTCAAAGCGCTTGATGGCGACACGGACGGCCTTTACCGCAGCATTCTGGAAGGCGACGAAACGGTCATCGTCGATGGTGCGAATGTCCTGCAGGGCACGGGGCTGGAAGACGCCTACAGCGGCGGCTTCTACTACAACCACGTGCTCGACCAGGACAACGATGGCGATCCCGTCAATCCCATCACCGATGGGGATGCGTTTTCAGGCTTGCTGCTGATGGATACGGTGTCTGATCTTGGCGACGGTCAGCCGGATATCACCAGCGGCATCCTGCAGGTTTCACAGTATCGCTGGTTGGTGCAGGATATGGCGCCGTTCGAGGACGGGATCGTTATCGACATTGAGAACTATGGGGGACAAGACGCCACCTACGCCTCGACCGCGTTCTATTATGTAGTACCGGAGCCGGCGACACTGGCGGTCATGATCGGTGGCGGCGTGGGGTTGCTGCGACGGCGAAAGCTCAGGCCTGCTGGCTGAGGATCTCGGCGATGCGTTGGGCGGCCTGGCCGTCCCAGAGCGGCGGGGTCTGCGGCTCGGGGCGCCGGCCGTCCATGACGTTGCGGTAGGCCGACAGGATGGCCTCGGGATCGGTGCCGACGATCTGGTTGCTGCCGACCTCAGCCGTGATGGGCCGCTCGGTGTTCTCTCGTATCGTCAGGCAGGGGACCTTGAGGATGGTCGTCTCCTCCTGAATGCCGCCGGAGTCCGTCAGCACGATTGTCGCATTGGCGGTGAGTTTCAGGAAGTCCAGGTAACCGATCGGGTCCAGCAGCCGCAGGTTCGCCATGGCGTCGACGCGGTCCTGCAGGCCGAGGCCGGGCAGGTTCTTCCGCGTGCGGGGGTGGATGGGGAAGATAATCGGCAAGTCCTCCTGGATCTCGCCGATGGCGTTCAGCAGGCGGCCGAACGTCTCGGTGTTGTCGACATTGCTCGGTCGGTGCAGCGTCAGGGCCCCGTAGTTGCGCGGCTGCAGGCCGAGGTCGTCGAGGATGGCGGACTGCTCGGCTTTCTCGCGATTCTTCAGCAGCGTGTCGATCATCACGTTGCCCACCAGATGAATCTTCGCTGCGTCGACGCCTTCGTTCTTGAGGTTGTCCACGCCGCTTTGCTCGGTACAGAACAGCACGTCGCTGATCGCGTCGGTGAGGACGCGGTTGATCTCCTCCGGCATGGCCCGGTCGCCGCTTCGCAGGCCGGCCTCAACGTGGACCAGCTTGATGCCGAGTTTGACGGCCACCAGGCCGCAAGCGATCGTGCTGTTGACGTCACCGACGACGAGGACCACGTCCGGCTTCTCGTCCAGAACGACCTGCTCGAAGGCTTTCATTGTCTCGGCGGTCTGGACGGCATGGCTGCCGCTGCCGATGCCGAGATTGATGTCCGGCTCGGGAATGCCGAGCTGGCGGAAGAACAGGTCGCTCATTGTCTCGTCATAGTGCTGGCCGGTGTGGACGAGCATCGGCTCGATGTCCGGATGGGCATCAAAGGCCTCCATGAGCGGGGCGATTTTCATGAAATTCGGGCGGGCGCCGGCGACGTTGATGATTTTCACGACAAGCTCCTGACAATGGTTGCCACAAAGCTCACAAAGAACACAAAGCATCAGGGAACATTGCTTGCGAACTCAGGACTTTGTGAGCTTCGTGCCCTTTGTGGTTGATTTCCTATTTGGTTCCGACGTTTACGCTTTGACGATCTTCCTGCGGTTGGTCTTGACGTCTTTGGTGGCATTGCGTGTATCGACCACCAGTTGCGCGTGCTTGACGATGAAATTGTAATCG
>JAAAOJ010000036.1 GCA_009908915.1 Planctomycetota bacterium | reverse complement strand
CTCTCCGCCCACGCGGACGGCCAAAGAAGAACAAGACAAAGTAGCCTGTCCCATTTATCCCTACCACGCGGACGGCCAAAGAAGAACAAGACAAAGTAGCCTGTCCCATTTATCCCTAGAGTGGCGGGTGACATGAATAGATTGCTGGCAAACCTAAACCCTAATGCGCCCGCGACAGCAGCAGCAGTGGAAGAAACTGAGCGGCAATTAGGCGTCAAACTCCCACTTGAGTATCTCGAGTTCCTGAAGCGGCTCAACGGCGGTGAAGGCTTCATCGGCAAGAGCGCCTACGTGATTCTGTGGCCTGTGGGTGAGATTGTCTCGATGAACCAGGCTTACGAGGTCCAGAAGTATGCGCCCGGGCTATTGATCTTCGGATCGGACGGAGGTGGGGAAGCGTTCGGATTCGATGCTCGAAGCCCAGAATGTCCGGTTGTCCAGGTGCCTTTCGTCGGAATGGCATGGGACTTGGCCCGGCCGATGGGCGCAACTTTCGATGAGTTCCTAGAACGTCTGTACGAGATTGAAGATGAGTGAGTTATCGCGACAACGAAAGTTCTGTGGCGAGGACTGCCGGGGCAAAGAAATCTTTGAGATAACGCCTGTCATTCTTGGCGGTAGCCCGACCGATCCGGCAAATAAGACGCTGTTGACGAGGGCGGATCACATCAAAGCGGTAGTCTACTGGAACAAGGTTGTTAAAGAACTGAGAGATCAACGTAAGGGCCAATAGCTACATCCGATTCTACAGCCGGGGACCGCGCCCTTTGCGGGGGCGCGGTCCCCGGTTGTTTTTTCGCCCTTCACTTGCGCCACGGCCCCGGCGGGTTCCAGGTGTGGTTGAAGGGTTGGTTGTCGGCGAGGGACTGGGTGACGGGGGCGAGGAAGTCGGCGAGGTGGGCGATGAGTTGCGGGAGGTCGTCGGGCAGGCCGGATGGCCGGGCGTTGCGGTGGGCGGATTCGAGGCGTTTGAGGAATGCGGCCCACTGGGTCTGCTTGTCGGGCTGGTTGGCGAAGTGGGGGGTGAGGGCCAGCGGCTGAGCTGGGACGGGGGCATGGCGCTGTGCGAAGGTGGCGGCGACGGCCTGGGCGAGGGTTGCCCCGTCGAAGGGGAAGTTGCGTGCGAGGAACCAGAGGTCGTGGAAGTCCTTCATGCGGCTGTTGAGTCGGCCGAGGCGGACCATGGCGTGGAGCTTCTCGGCGACGATGCTGGGTCGGCTGTAGCCGCGAAGGCGCGGTGCGGGCAGATCGAGCAGGACGGGGTAGTCCAGTTCGACCGGGCCGGGGACGATGGGGTCGGCGAAGCCGATATCCACGTGCAGGTCGATCCGGGCGTTGCCGAGTCGCGCGTGGAGATAGACGCGGACGCCGTGGTAGTCGGCTTCCTCGGTGATGCGTTCGGCGCGGATGCGGTCGGCGTCGAAGGCCAGGCCGTCGAGCTGGACGTCCTGGCGGCAGACATCTCGGAAGGCGGCGATGACGGCGTCGAGGTCGTTGTTCATGCGGCCGAGCAGGTCGATGTCCTGGGTGGCGCGAAAGTCGCTGCCGCGCCATGCGGTCAGCAGCAGTGCGCCCTTGAGGATGAATCGCCCGGCGTGCGGGGAGCGGGACAGGCGGTAGAGCAGTCGCTCCATGGCGTAGTACATCAGCAGGTCGTTGAAGGGCCGGCCGGTCTGGCGGGCGCGGTTGAGCAGCCGCTGGTGGACGGAGTGGGCGAGGTTACGGGGGCCGTGGGCGTCGTTCACAGCATGGCCTCCAGGTACGGCCGCATGACGTTGGCGACGCGGCAGACGTCGGCGTAGTGCATCAGTTCATCGACGGTGGCCTTGCGTTGGCGGCGGCAGAGGCGCAGGGCCTCGATGGCGATGTCCAGGCCGATCTTGTTGCGGTACTTGAAACAGTCGGCGACGGTCTTGGGGGCGCTGTAGACGGGCACGTCGACGCCGTCGAGATCGTGGTGCTCGACGCCCTCGCCGAAGGCGGGGCCGCTGAACCAGAAGATGCGGAGCGGCGGGTGCTGGAGCTTGGGGATGTTGCCGCGCCGCCGGAGGGCGAGGTCGACCTGGTGGGGAATCTGCGTGGTGATGCCATGGAACGACAGCGCCGAGACCATGCAGACGACGCCTTTGGGCACGGCCGAGACGACGGCGACGAGGTCGGGCTGGGCCAGGGGCGGCAGGTCGGCCAGTCGGTAGAGGCCGCGTGCGACGGCGTCGAGCCTGCCGTGGTCGCGCAGGGCGTAGAGCGTGCGGGGGTGGATGCCCAGTTCGAGGGCCTTGCCGGTGCGCAGCATGCCTCCGTGGCGATGGAAGATCGCCAGCGCTCTGTCTTCGGCGGATGGATTGCGTGTCGTCTTCATGGCGTGGCCGATGGATAGATAGTACGTCACTTATCGGCATGAGCCAAGTCATTTATCCAGGGGAATTCGGGGGACCAAATCCTACACTAGTCGTCCCTGAATAATCCACGCTGGTACTGCAAACAGGGGCTGAAGCTGCGATTGGAATGTGTTAGAATTGCAGGCACGTCACGGACGACACGCTAAAACCTTGCGATTTCTGTCGCGACAACCCGCCGATTGGACGGAACCATGACCCCGAAAAAGCAGCCGCAGGATGCCTTTGAACTCTTCCGCTCGCACTTCGATCAACTCCTCAATCCCAACCACCCCCTGATCGTTCTGGCCAAGCAGATCGACTGGCCTCGATTCGATGCGGTCTTTGCGGAGTGCTACTCGCCGGACATGGGCGCGCCGGGCAAGGCCCTTCGCCTGATGGTCGGGCTGCACTATCTCAAGCACATGTTCAACGAGTCCGACGAATCAGTCCTCGAACGTTGGATCGAAAATCCCTACTGGCAGTACTTTTGCGGTTTCACGCACATGCAGCACGAGTTGCCGCTGCATCCGACGGCTTTGGTCAAGTGGCGTCAGCGGGTTGGCAGCGAGCGGCTGGCGGAGTTGCTGCGTGAGACGATCGAGATGGCCAGGCGAGGTAAGCACGTGACGGACCACGAACTCTCGCACGTAAACGTCGACACGACGGTTCAGGAGAAGAACATCACGCATCCGACGGACTCAAAGCTACTGCTGCGTGCGATGACAAAGTTGGTGACGGCCGCGAAAGATCGCGGGATTCCGTTGCGACAGTCGTACGTTCGCGTCGCCAAGCGGGCGGCGGTGAAGGCTTCGCGATATGCCCACGCGCGGCAGTTCAAACGGATGCGTCATCAGTTGAAGTTCCTTCGGACGCGGCTGGGCCGGCTGATTCGGGACATTGAAAGAAAGTGTGAGCATCCGGACGAAGCCATGGTGACGCTGCTGGCGTTGGCCGACCGCCTTCGCGCACAAAAGCGATCCGACAAGAACAAGCTCTACAGCCTGCACGAGCCGCAGACCTGTTGCATCTCGAAAGGCAAGGCCCGCAAGCGATATGAGTTCGGTCAGAAGGTCGCCGTGGCGACGACGAATCGCGGGAACTGGTTCGTGGCCGCTGAACTGATAGCGGGCAACCCTTACGACGGCCACACGTTGGCGGCAACGCTTGAGGCTGTCGAGGCCCACACGGGCGTGGGGGTCCAGTACGCCTATGTTGACCGGGGTTATCGCGGGCACGACTACGAAGGCCCGACGTCGGTGGAGATCGCCGGCTCGGGTGGCAAGCGATTGACGCGAATGCAGAAGCGGCGTCGCAAGCGTCGTGCCGCCGTGGAGCCGAAGATCGGCCATGCCAAGAGCGATCATCGGATGGGCCGGTGCTTCCTGAAAGGCCTCGACGGCGACGCGATTAATGCCACGCTGGCCGCCGCCGGGGCGAATATGCTCAAACTCCTGCGGCTGCTTCGCTGCGCGCTGCCGATGTGGCATCGTCTGCGGCGGGGCATACTGAATTCTGTCGTCCGTCAGCTGCAGAAGGCCAGCGTCCCGCAACCTCGACAAATCAACCTCGCTGCCTGACCGACTTATTCAGGGACGACTAACTACACA
>JAAAOJ010000059.1 GCA_009908915.1 Planctomycetota bacterium | reverse complement strand
CCAGGCATGGCCTGCTATCGACCAGGACGGAGATCGTGCTTCCAACGCCTGAGGCTCCCAAGCCCAGGAAGAAGGAACCGTCAAGGAAGCACAAGAACAACAAAAACAAGAAGAAGGGGCCTGTTGACGTGCCTGCGGAGGATACCGGCGGGGGCGGCGTTCCCGGTGGCTGGTAACGGCGGCCGTGCCCGGTTGCCTGCGAGCTGGCGCGACTGAGAACGTCGCCGCGCTTGGGAACGCAAGACTTGCGCGAATGCTTTCCAGCAGGAATACGTACGGCCGGCGGGGATAAGCAGGCCCTCAAGCGTTCGTTGCTCTAGAAAGGCTAGCGCTGCTGCGGCCGGGCCTTTTGTCGGTGCGTCATCGTCTCGAAAACTGAAAACTCGGTCTTTACCCAATTGCCGAGGCAACCAATCAACCAATCAACCAATCAACAAGTTAACCAATTGACCAATTGACAACGACTCGATATCGCGAAGCGATCCACTTCTAGTGGACTGCTATAATTCATTGAAGGCCGGGTTGCGGCAGGGAGCCGGCACCCCGGCTGTTGCACCAATGAGTGGAGGCAAAACCCATGACGAGTGTTTCCCGGAACGATATCGACCAACTGAAGGCCGCCGAAGGACCCAATGCGATTTCGATCTACCTGCCGACCTTCCAGGCCGGTGCCGAGACGCGGCAGAATCACATTCGTATGAAGAACCTCCTCCAGGAGGCCCAGCGTCAACTGGAGGCTTGCGGGTTCAGCGAGAGCGAGTCTCACAAGGCGATGGCGCCCGCCAGAGCGCTCGTCGAGGACCTCGCGTTCTGGCGCGAGCAGGACACGGCGCTGTCCGTCTTCATTCGTGATGGCCGGCAATGGGTGTTCAAGCTGCCAGTTGAGGTCAATGAGTTCGTCGCCGTTTGCGACCGTTTCCACCTGCGGCCGCTGCTGCAGATCGTCGAGGAGACGGCCGAGGCGTTCGTGCTGGCGATCAGCCAGAAGTCGGTGCGGCTGTTTCACGCGACGCGATTCGATATCGAGCAACTCAAGCTGCCGGACGAGACGCCGGCGAGCATCGAGACACTTGCGGCCTTCGACGACACCGAGCGGCACGTGGAATTCCACACCGGCTCGCCCGATCACGGTCCGAGCAACGACCGCCCCGCGCAATATCACGGCCAGGGCGTCGGTACGGACAAGGCCGAGGAGAAGAAACTGGTCGTTGAGTTCGCTCGCATGGTCGACGACGGCGTCCGCACGGCCCTGCGGACTCAGCGCGCGCCGCTGGTCCTTGCCGCGGCGGAATCGATGGCCGACATCTACCGCGGGGTCACCAAGTACGAGCCCCTCCATGAGGAGGTGCTGCTCGGCAACCCCGACCTGCTTCGCCCGGAGGATTTGCTCGAACGCGTCCGACCCCTGCTAACGGATATCGTCGAGGCGGCCCGTCGGCGCGATGCCGAACGCTTCCAGAAGGCGGCGGCGTCCCGGATGGCTGCCGACGAATTGCCGATGGTGCTCGACGCGGCACGCAACAGCCAGATCGAGACGCTCTTTGTCCGGGCGAACGACCACGCCTGGGGTCGCTACGATCCGGCGGCCGGCGACATCGAGACGCATGACGTACAGCAGCCGGGCGATGCCGATCTGCTCGAGGCGGCGGCCATCGGCACGTACCTGCACGGCGGGACGGTTCACAACGTCGCGCCCGAGGCCATGCCGGCCGACTCGCCCGTCGCCGCGACGCTGCGGTTCACCATGTGAGCGCGCATGGCAATCCCGGCCGGGGGTGGGTATACTTGCGGACCAAAGGTGTGCAATGATCGTGCGACGTGTTTTCCGGCGGGACATCCTGGCGGCGGTCCTGACAGCCGTGTGCCTGGTGGCCGGCTGCGCGGGTTGTCGGCAGGTTGGCCAGGACGACCGTGGCCGCGGCGCCTTCGTCGGCCCGCCCGCACCCGTGCCGGCGGTCTCGAACCCCACCGTCACGGCGGGCGGCACGACGTACTACCTCAACGGCCGTCGCGATCCGGCCTTGCCGGGCTACCTGCGCGTGGCCTGTTACGACATCCACCGCCTTGATCCGCCGCATGCGATGCTGCTGCTACGCGGCGATGATGTGCTGCAGGCCGTCCCGATGGCCGGGGCGTTCGGCTATCTCGGCGACGTGACCGGCAATGGTGTGGACGAGGTGATCGTCATGTCCCAGCCGATGGCGACCGGCCTGCGCGTTCGGCCATTCAATCCCACTGTGCGGTTGGACTTCATCGGCGAGACGCCGCCTCGTTTGCTTGATATCGGCGACGCCGCCGCGACGGAACTGATGGTCTACCGGCAGGGCGAGCGGCTCGAGCGAATCTTCGAGCAACGTCCGGATGCGGGACGTCGCGTGACCATCGGCAAGGGCTGGGGCAGGACGCAATCGCGGGACAAGAACGGCTATGCCATCGCGACGACCGATGGGCGGCGGCGACAGTGGGCGGATCTTTACGGCGACGGCCGGCCCGTCTGGTGCGAGGTCAACGGCAAGCTGGCGACACTGACCATACGCGGCGGCACGACCTTTCACCGCCTGGACATGACGCTGGAGGCCTATTGGCGGTACGACCGTGCCGCGGGCAAACTCACCCGCGTGCCGTTCGGCCAGAGCGTCTTCTCGCCGACCGGGGAGCAACTCTTCCTCGGCAAGCTTCGCGGCGTGCTGGCCCGGCAGGCGGTCGAGGCGCCGTCGACCGCGCCCTGACCGGCCCGCCGCTACGAGCCGGAGGGCAGGCTGGGCATGCCGACGGCCGGCGGATCCGGGGCGTCGATGCCCGCGCCGATCCGTGATGCATTGTCCAACAGCAGCCGCGTCGTCGTGTGATCACACGGGCGGCCACGACCGTCCGTGTGCGTTGGCCGACGTGCTTGACGTCCAGTGGCGCGCGTTGGATGGCGTAGCCCGAGTTGACCCGCCGGCACGGACGGGAGCCGTGTTGTCAATGAAGCGGTATCGGACTGTCAGCAGCCCATTGATATGAACCATACGAAAAACGCTTCGACCTCGCGAGGCGATCCATTGCTAGCGGCCCGTGTGGCAATGATTGTTGGCATGACATGGGCGTCTCGCCCATGAGTTCCAAGGGCATCTTGCCCCTGATTGAGGACTTTTCACCGGCGGGACGCCCGTGGGACTCTTGAAAAAAACGGCTTGCTGAGCCGCTTCACCGAGTCTACGGGTCCGACGTCGTAACGGCGGGTTCCGCCTCGTCGAGCCACAACCGTCGGGCCACCTCGCCAAGGCTTTGCGTGCGGCTGGCTGGCTGGCGGAGCGTCCCGTTCGGCAGCGACCACGTGATCCCGGTGCGTCCACTGTCAACGTCATGACGGACGGCGGCCCGGGCGGCCCGCGGTTCGTGGGCGAAGCGGATCTGCGAGAGGAAGACGCCCTCATCCACGCAGTGATCGACGGCCTGCCGCAGGCTGCGGGTGTGGGGTGCGATGATGACAACCTGCAGGCTGCGGCGGCGGAAGGGTGGCAGCTCATACCGGCGGATGCGTTTGATCATGTTCGCCAGCAGGTCCAGGTCGTCCCCGCCGTACAGCGCGTCGTAAGGACTGGCGTGAGCGAGGTAGGCGAATTCGCCCGGCAGGCAGGCGAGGATCGCCGTACAGCTCCTGACCCCGTGAGTGGCGAGCCTTTCGCCCGGCCCGGCCCGGCGGAACTCATTCATCGCGACGGAGGTCGTCTCGCCGTCTGACTGGGCGGGCGGGTCGTCGTCGATTGCCGCCGCCTGCGGGGTGTATGCGTCCACCAGCGCCGGCCAGAGTGTCTCGCGGTGGCTCCGGTAGTGATTCGTGAGCACTTCCGCTTCGTCGATCTTCGCCACCAGCAACCACTCGCTGCCGAGCATGCGGCAGACCTCGAAGCTCGTCATCGCCCGGCAGCCGCGGTAGTCGACCACGAGCTTGTGGCCGCGCTGTTCGGCGAACTTGGCGTCGATGTTCTGGGGCGAGAGGTGCAGTCTGAGGATACTCGGCTTACGACGGAAACGGGAGGAGGTCAGCATGCGGCAGTCGTGGTTGACCAAGAAGGTTTCGCCCGTCCGGCCAAGGTACTCATCGCGGGTGAAGATATCGTTAATGCGTCGCATGGAGCACTGCATGACGATCCATCCGCACGGGCTGGTGTCAGTGTGCATAGGCTCAACGAACCATGCCGAGGGCTCGTCCGCGACCGCGCCGTCGTCAAAGACCACGAACGGCTGGTTGGGCGTGGCCCGCAGGCGTCGGGACAGCGGCGAGACAGCGGCAGGCCCGGCCAGCAGGTTTGATGTCGGCGGCGACGGCTGGAAGACGTTGTGGACGACGTGGCCTTCGGGACCGACAAAGAGGATGTCGCGGAAGCCGCGGTAATTCTGCACGGCGTGGGCGAGGGTGTCCTGCTGGAGTATGCGGCGGGCGCGGAGGATCTTCTGCGGCGGGCTGCTGGCCTTTCTCAGGTCGTGGAAACGCAGTTGCAGACGGAAGCACTCGTGGAGGGTCGCATCGTGGCCGGCCTGGCGGGCCATCGCCTGGAGGCGGTCGAGGTAGGCCGAGAGTTGGCGGCGCTTGGTCTCGCGGATCTCATCGAGTGCCGCGTAGGTGGCCGCTTTGATCGACGTTGGCGGGGCGGTTTCCTCCGGCCGGGGCGCCACCTGCAGCACGCCGACCAGCGTCATGTCGAGCGCCAGAAGCACTGCCGCCACCAGCAGCAGGCGCAGCGCAGCCCCGGCTTCTCGTCCCGTCAACGCTGCTCGATGAGAGTGTTCCATAGTGTGCGGATGTCTTCGGCCGACCCGGCCGACGCCGTTTCCACAACGGCCCGGTTATGCAGTTGAGCCTGCGTGACGGCCGCGTCGTAGCGGATTGTGCCGGCAAAGCCCAGCCCGAGTTCGCGTGCGGCCGATGCTATTTCATCGGAAATGCCCGGGTTCAGATTGGCCTTGTTTACGCAGACGCTTGCCGGCACGTCGAAGTGGCGTGTCAGTTCGGCCACGCGCTGCAGATCGTGGCAGCCGCTGAGCGTCGGCTCGGTGACGATCAGCGCGCGGCTGGCGCCGGTGATGGAGGCGATGACCGGACAGCCGGTGCCCGGCGAGCCGTCGATGATCACGCGGTCGATGTCGGCCTGCTCGGCCTGCTGGCGCGCCTGATGGCGAACGGTGCTGACCAGCTTGCCGCTGTTCTCGGCTGCGATGCCCAGCTTCGCGTGGACCATCAAGCCGTGGCGCGTCTGCGAGACCATCCACTCCCCGCAGAGCCGCGGCTGCAGGTCGATCGCCTCGGCCGGGCAGAACGCCGCACAGACGCCGCAGCCTTCACAGGCTAGCGGGTCAACGGCATAGACCGGTGTCGCGGAGGCGGCGGAGGCTTCCATCATGGCCTGGATGTCACTGTTCGTGCGTTGCGGGCACGACCGCAGGCAGAAGCTGCAGTTGCGGCAGGCACTGCTGAGGTGGCGGACCTCGTCCCGGTGCTTGTCGTCGGCGTGGACGATCGCGCCGAACCGGCAGACCTCCATGCACTTGCCGCAGCCCGTGCAGCGGGCCCGGTCGATTGACGGTTCCTTGCCACTGTAGAAATCGTGGCGTTCGATGACGTCCGGCCAAAGCAGCAGGTGCAGGTCGGCGGCGTCGACGTCGCAGTCGGCCAGCACGGCTTGTCCGCCGGCGAGGGCGGCAAAACTGGCGACGATGGAGGTCTTGCCCGTTCCGCCCTTGCCGCTGATGATGACCAGCTCGTTCATGCGGCCGCCTCCTCGCCCAAGGCCTCGAACAGTTGCTCGAACGCCCGGCGAACGGTCGGCGAGGCCAGGGCGGCCGACTCGCCGCGAGAGTAGGCCTCGGCGATGTCGCGGTTGTCGGGAATCTCGGCGAGGATGTCGATGGCCTCGTTGCGGCAGTACGCGACCCAGGCGAGGTTCGTCGCCACAGTGGTCTTGCCCGTGCCGCCTTGTCCGCTGGCAATGGCGATGTTCACTGACTGCTCCGTTTCTTCACGTGTCGATGTCGAACGCTCGCCGAGGTCACGACGATCACGGGGATCTCTCCGGCGTCGTCGACCCGACACGCGACGGCGTGTGGGCCGCACGTGATAGGTCATGCAGTGGTGGCCGAGCAGGTGCTCGGCCATCCTCACGAATTACGCGTCCTTCTCATCACCAACGAGTTTCGTGTTCTCTGTGGCCAGCAGTCCGTTTCGACATGGATCGCGTCGCGAGGTCAAGGCATTCTTTGTATGAATGGCATGCTGGCAGTCCCTACGAGGTCAAGGCATTCTTTGTATGAATGGCATGCTGGCAGTCCCTACGAGGTCAAGGCATTCTTTGTATGAATGGCATGCTGGCAGTCCCTACGAGGTCAAGGCATTCTTTGTATGACTCTATGAACATAAATGGGCTGCTAGCCGTCCTGGTTGTTGATGGCGTCGATGCGCTGCTGGATAGCTTCGAGCGTCTGCTGCATCTGCTGGGACTGGTTCCGCAGCATGTCCAGTTCCTGTTCGTTCGTCATCGTAGGCGCCGCCCCGGGCGTTTGCGCGCCCATGGCCGCCCGCTGCCAGCCGGTCAGGCCGGTTGCGTGGAAGCGGTTCCGCCGGCCTCGACCGCCGCCAAAGCCCCGACCGCCGCCGCGACCCATCCCGCCGCCGGGGGCGGTTACATAGCCCGGCTGGCCGTAACCGGCGCAGAAGCCGGCCCCGCGCCCTGTCATCGGTCCCATTCCGTTCGGTCCTGTCTGGTCTCCGCGTGGCATGTTGATCTCCTGTCAGTCTCTGGATTCCCGACACCGGCCGCCGCGGTGGCGCCGGCCTTGACCTTGCCGTCGCCGGCCGCAGCAGCCCGGCATCAAGAACGTGTCGTCTTCAAGTCGTCCGTCGATGAGGGCCGCCAGGATTGTCTCGATCTCGCCGCAGACATGCGGCCGCACATCGACGTCGGCCGAACGCAGTGTCGACAGCAGAGGACGCGATATCGCGCCGCAGATCAGCACATCCGCGCCGAGCCCGGTGATGCAACGGCCCCGCAATTGCGGCGTCTGGCCGCTCAACTCAATGTCCTGCCGTCCGACTTCACCGCCGTCGACGACGTCGACCAGCAGGCAACGGCCGGCGGTGTCCAGAACGGGCGAGACGCGACCTTGCCAATGTGGAATGGCGACTCTCATCAGAGGAACCGTTTCAAGTTTCGTGCCAGAGGCCCGCCGCCAAGGCGCAGAGAGTGCCAAGGAGAGGCGAAAGGTGTCCAGAATAAGCATTTACGCATAAACGGATCGAGGTGCTTGAAGGAGGTGAGGCCACAAAGTAGTATTGCATACTGCAAATAAATACTGCTTAGATCATTGCATTGTACTATACTGTGGCATACAGCGTCATTGTGAGCACCGACCATGGAACAGCAACGAAGAGTCATTCTGGATTCGATCAACGAGGGCGTCTTCACGGTGGACCTTGACTGGCGGGTGAGCAGTTTCAACCAGGCGGCCGAGCAGATCACCGGCGTGCCGGCCCGCGAGGCCGTCGGGCGGCCGTGCTGCGAAGTCTTTCGCGCGAGCATCTGCGAGAGTGCGTGCGTCCTGAAACGTACGATGGAGACGGGCCGGCCGGTGGTCAACGCGACGGCCCACATCATCACGGCCGAGGGGCAGCGCGTGCCGATTCGCATCTCGACGGCCCTGTTGAGCGACGAAGCCGGCGTGGTCGTCGGCGGCGTGGAGACCTTTCAGGATCTCACGCAGGTCGAGCAGCTCCAGAAGGAACTCGACGCCCGCTATACCTTCGAGGACATCGTCGGCCGAAGCCCTGCCATGATGCGGCTGTTCGATATCCTCCCACAGGTCGCCGAGAGCACCAGCACCGTGCTGATCGAGGGGCCCAGCGGCACGGGCAAGGAGCTTTTCGCCCGGGCGCTCCACAATCTCTCGCCGCGACGGGAGCGGCCCTTCGTGGCCGTTAACTGTGCGGCCCTGCCGGATACGTTGCTGGAGAGTGAGCTGTTCGGCCACAAGGCCGGGGCGTTCACCGATGCCCGAGCGGATAAGCCCGGCCGGTTTGCCCTCGCCGACGGCGGGACGATCTTCCTCGACGAAATCGGCGACATCAGCCCGGCCATGCAGGTGCGGCTGCTGCGCGTGCTGCAGGAGCGGGTCATCGAGCCCCTCGGCGGCGTCGAGCCACAGCCGGTCGACGTCCGCGTCATCGCCGCGACGAACCGCGACCTGCAGCAGCTGACCAAGGTCGGCGAGTTCCGCGACGATCTGTTCTACCGCATTCGCGTGGTTTCGCTGAAGCTGCCCGGTCTGGCCGAGCGGCGTGAGGACATCCCGCTGCTCGTTGAGCACATTATCGCCCGCTTCAACCGCCTGCACGGCCGCGACATCGCCGGCGTGAGCGACGACGTGCTGGCCTGCCTGATGGAGCACGACTACCCGGGCAACGTCCGCGAACTGGAAAACATCATCGAGCAGGCCTTCGTGCTCTGCCGCGGCGGGTTGATCGAACTGAACCACCTGCCGCCGGAACTCCGCCCGGCCGGGCGGGAGGGCCAGGCAACCGGCCGGCCGATGAGCCTGGAGGCGATGGAGAAACTCTTCATCGCCGAGGCGATCCAGCGGCGCGGGGGCAACCGCACGCGGGCCGCCGCCGATCTCGGCATCGACCCGAGCACGCTCTATCGCAAGATCAAGGCCTACGGCATCGACACCCCCGAGACCGACGGCCGCTCGGCGAGGGGATAGGGAGCCTGTTTCAAAAGGCGCTGCCTGGTGGCATGCGTCTCGCCTAATACGACAACGACAGTTCACGTGTCTCTGTGTCGCGGGCATCCCCCCGTCAGTGGTGCGGCCTTCCAGGCCGCGTTTGTCTGTATTTTCGAGGGCACGACGCACTCGATACGCGCGGGCTGGAAGCCCGCGGCACCAAGTGGCGTTGTAGGACTGACGCAAGGTGTTGGATCAAGTCCCCTGCCACTGCTTTTCGCGCTGCGGGCGTGTGCGTTGACGCGGCGGAGCAGGTGCTCCGCCGCGCACGACTTGGTCGGTTCTGGGAAGAAAAACAAAGAAGTCATGTCACGAACATGTCACGAAAATGGTGCTGATCAGCACTTCCGCGGAGTTCTGAGGGACGCGTCTACACAATGCTCTGGCGCAGGTGCTCCATCCCGTTTGCTTTTGGGGTCCGATGCGTTGACGTGCGGCTCGGAGGGCACGGACGCTGAGTCTTGCAGTTTGCATGAGTCTGGCGCGAGGAGCCGGGGGGGGTGTGGGCCACGCCGCGGGCAAGTGTATGTTTAAGTATTCTCAATACAATCTCTTAAAGACTGACACCTTCGCCGCTGTGGCCGTGGCATGGAGGTTGCACGGTGTGGGGCGAAAGGAGTTTACGCATGAAAGTTGCCGTAACATCCCAGGGCGAAGGGCTGGAGGCGACGGTCGATCCGCGGTTCGGCCGGGCCAGGTGCTTCGTCGTGGTCGACACGGAGACCGGCGAGCACCACACCGTCGACAACGCCCAGAATGTCCAGGCAGCCCAAGGCGCCGGCATCCAGGCCGGGCGAACCGTCGGGGGGTTGGGCGTCGCCGCCATTCTGAGCGGGCACGTCGGCCCGAAAGCCTTCGCGACGCTGCGGGCCGCCGGCGTCGAGGTCTGCACCGGCGCAACCGGCACGGTCGGCGAGGCCGTCGAGACCTTCAAGGCCGGCAACCTTCCACCCGTTACCGACGCCGACGTCGAAGGCCACTGGGTCTAGCCGCGTGCGTACGGCCCTGGACTGCATTCCGTGCTTCGCCCGCCAGGCGCTGGAGGCCGCCCGGTTCGTCAGCGACGAGCCGGCCGTCCACGAGCGCGTGCTGCGCGACGTGATGCACCGGGTTGCCGAGATGGACCTGCGCAAGTCGCCGCCGGTTGTGGCCAAACACATCCACGCCGAGCTTCGTGAGTTGACGGGCGTGGCCGATCCGTACCGCGAGATCAAGGACCGGTTCAACCGTCTGGCCCTGCGGATGCTGGGCGATCTCGAACGACAGGTTGCCAAGGCCGAGGATCCGCTGGCCATGGCGGTGCGACTGGCCATCGCGGGCAACGTGATCGACCTGGGCGTTGACGGCACGCTGAGCGAGGACGACATTCGCCGGGCGATCGACAATACGCTGCACGAGCCATTCGTCGGCGAGATCGAGGCGCTGCGGGATGCCATCGCCCGGGCCGAGCGCATTGTCGTGTTGCTGGACAACGTCGGCGAGATCGTCTTCGACCGACTGCTGATCGAGCAGTTGCCGCTGGACCGCGTCACGGCAGCCGTTCGGGGCCGGCCGATTCTCAACGATGCGCTGCTGGCCGACGCGGAGACCGCGGGCATTACCGGGCTCGTGCCGGTCATCGACAATGGCTCGGACGTGCCGGGTACGCTGCTGTCCGACTGCAGCGACGCTTTCAGACAGGCTTTCGATGACGCTGACCTCATCATCGCCAAAGGCCAGGGCAACTTTGAGACGCTCAGCGATCATCCCGCCAATATCTGGTTCCTGTTCAAAGCCAAGTGCCCCGTCATTGCCGGCCACGTCGGTCTGCCGGTCGGCACGCATATTTGCCGGCCGGGCATTCCCAGCGACGCGTTGAGACGGACATGAAGACACAACGCAACGAAAGGAAGAACGCTATATGAAGATTGCGATTCCGACGGCCGAGGGGCGGCTCTGCCCGCACTTCGGTCACTGCCAGCAGTTTGCCATTGTCACGCTGGACGAGGCCGGCAAGGCCATCGCCGGCGTGGAGTATCTCACGCCGCCGCCGCACGAGCCGGGTGTGCTGCCTCGCTGGCTGGCCGAGCAGGGTGCCAACGTTATCATCGCCGGCGGTATGGGCCAGCGGGCGCAGATGCTCTTCAGCCAGTGCGGCATCGACGTGATCGTCGGCGTACTGGCCGGCACACCCGAGGATGTTGTCGCCGCGTGGATCGAAGACCGACTGGAAGCCGGGACGAATATCTGTGACCACTGACGCCCGCGATCCATGGGTGAGTGGAGGCACCCCCGCTCTGCCACCGCTGTCGTGGTGCCACCCGTATGACCACTGAACCGACCATCGAATGTCTGGAAGCCACGCGAGGCGGGCTGCACGAGCGGTGCGTCGTTTGCGGCCGGGCCGGCCCGGCGGGTCTGGGCCTGGAGTTTCGCGTCGAGCCGGACGGCCGGATCGTAGCCGACTTCGCCGCCGGTGAGGCCTTCGAAGGTTACGGCGGCATGTTGCACGGCGGGGTGATCTCCGCCATCGCCGACGGTGCGATGACCAACTGTCTCTTTGCTCACGGCATCGCGGCCGTCACGGGTGAACTGACGGTCCGATTCCGTCACCCCGTCCAGGCCGACCGCTCGTTGTGCGTTTCGGCAATGCTGGTCGAGGCGAGCGAACCGCTCTACCATGTACAGGCCGAGATCATCCAGGACGGCGTGGTCAAGGCGACCGCCAAAGGCAAGTTCATGCAGTCGCCCGGAGGCAAGCAACCGTGACCGATACGCACGCACACCCGATCGACGAGTTCCGCATCCGCGAGCGACCGAACTACGTGTCGCAGGACGACGAGGAGACCGTCTTTCGCGTGGCTCAGGAGTCGCACATCCCGCTGATTCTCAAAGGTCCGACCGGTTGTGGCAAGACGCGTTTCGTCGAGCACATGGCCCACGATCTGTCGCTGCCGCTGGTGACCGTCAGTTGCCACGAGGACCTCACGGCCGCCGACCTCGTCGGGCGTTTTCTTTTCAGGGAGAACGAAACCATCTGGCAGGATGGCCCGCTGACGCTGGCGGTGCGGCACGGCGGGATCTGCTACCTCGACGAGATTGTCGAGGCCCGCAAGGACACCACCGTCACGATCCACTCGCTGACCGATGACCGGCGCATCCTCTACGTCGACAAGACCGGCGAGGTCATCCCCGCTGACGAGGATTTCATGATGGTGCTCAGCTACAACCCCGGCTACCAGAGCATCGTCAAGGACCTCAAGCAGTCCACCAAGCAGCGGTTCGCGAGCATCAACTTCGTCCACCCGCCGGAGGACGTCGAGGCCCGTATCATCGCCAGCGAAAGCGGCGTGGACGACGACGCCAGCCGGCGCCTCGCCGAGATGGGCAGCAAGATCCGCCAGCTCAAGGGCTTCGGCCTGGACGAGGGTGTCTCAAGCCGTTTGCTGGTCTACGTGGGGCGGTTGGTCACCGGCGGACTCTCGCCGGTTCAGGCCACCCGCCACGCCATCAGCCAGACCCTCACCGACGAACCGGAGGTTCTCGCCAGCATCCAGGATATCGCCGCACTCTACTTCGGCGACCTGGCCGAGGACAATGACGCGACGCCGGAACCCGCCGATGAATCCGCCCGCCGAACAATCTGACCGCCCGGACGATATGGCCGAGGAATCGGGTCGGTATCACGGCTTTTCCCTGCGGGACGTGACGTGGGGCTACCGCGACGTCTTTGCCCAGGCCATCGAGGATCTGTTCGCCGAAGGCCGGCTGGGCCCGCAACAACAGGCCGTCACGGGCAAGTTCTTCGAGCTGCTGCGGCAGGCCGACCAGAGCTGCTTCGACCATGTATTGTGTCAGTTCCTGCGGGCGCTGAACCCCGCCAACCGCTGGATCATGGACCTGCCGTCCCTGTTTGCCGAGGTTGTCGACCTTGGTGGCTCGCTGGCCGAGAGCAAACTCTACCACGGCACGCGGTTCTTCGAGACGCTCGCCCGCGGCGGTTTGGGCGAGACACCACAGCAGATGCGAGACGGCTTGGGGTGGGTTCGCCGCCTGCGCGACACCGACGAGGAACCGGCGATGGCCTTCCTCGCCGGCTACGCGGAGATCTGTCGTCGCCTGAGGCCCCCGGAACTGCAGCGGTACGTCGACGTGGCGATGCAGGTCTACCACCGCGATGCCGAGAAGGGCTGTGCGTTCCTCCGCGGCGAACTGGCCAGTTGCGAGCGCTACATCCTGGCAATCACGCAGGAATGTCGGCTGGCCGATGTCACCGACCGCCTGGCCGCTATGCTCAAGGCCCTGACCGGCGAGGACATCGACATCGGCGACCTCAGCGGCCTGGACTCGGACGAACTGCTCCATCGCGGCAGCCGGACGCTGACGATCCCGCAGCACCTCTATCTGCCGATTCGCGTGCGGTCGTTCGAGACGGCCGCCGAGAACCGGCGCTGGTTCCTGTTGTGCGGCCTGGCCTCGGCGTCAATGCTGACCGAGCGATCATTCCCGATCGTTCACGGGCACACCGAATGTCCGACGTGCCGGGCACTGGCCGGCCAGGGCCCGGCACGCGTGAATCTTTTCCAGATCGTCGAGTTCATTCGCGTGCTGCGGGCGGCACGGCGCCGTTGGCCCGGCGCGAGGCGGCTGATCGATTGGGGCATCGCCAACGAACTCGGCAGCGTGCAAGCGGGCAGCGCCGAACACTGTCTCGCCGACGCCCTCGACGAGACGGCCGACGCCCCCGTGCTGCGGGTGCTCCACGACGCCGCGGATGCGTGCGTCAACTGCTTCGACACCGCCCGGCGCCTGAACGCGCCGTGGGTGGCGGAGGTCCTGGCCGCTTATCCCGGCGTCGCCGACCGGGAGCTTCGGCCGCTGGGATTCCTCTCGGACTTCCTGTTTCCGGTGGAGCTGTCGACCCCGCCAGACGATCAACTCGTCGCGGACCTCAAGGACGCCGCCCGGCGGGCCGGGGAGGCGGACGACCAACCGCAGGAGGCCAACGGCCAGGACGACGCGAGCGGCACCGAGGGTGAGACCGACGGCGAGCCGGGCCATCCCGCCGCGTACATCTACGACGAGTGGGACGTCTCGCAGAACGACTACCGCCGCGACTGGTGTCACGTCCACGTCAGGCAGCCCGAGCCTGCCGGGGCCGCCGTCCCGCGTGGCGAGTGGCTGGACCAGGCCGCCCGCGTCCGAGCCGTCTTCGAGCGGCTCAAGCCAGACCTCGCCCGCCGCGAGAAGCATCTCGCCGAGGGCGACGCGATCAACATCGATCTGCTGGTGAGCCACCTCGTCGACCAAACGCTCGAAGCCAGCCCGCCGGGGCGCTTCTACGAGAAGCCGCTCATCAACCACCGTGACCTGGCCGTCGTGATCTTGCTGGACGCCAGCGGCTCGACCGGCGAGCAGGCTGACCGCCAGGCGAAAGTGCTCGACGTCGAGAAGCAGGCCGCCGTCATCCTCGGCGAGGGCCTGGCCGCCCTGGACGATCGCTTCGCCGTCTGTGGCTTCAGCTCGGCCGGTCGTGAGTGTTGTGAGTTCATGCCGCTGAAGGACTTCGACGAACGCTGGTCCGCCGAGGCCGTCGGCCGCTTGATGGCCGTCACGCCCCGCAGCTCGACGCGCATCGGTCCGGCGCTGCGGCATGCGGGCTGGTTGCTCGGACGGCAACCGTCGCGTCAGCGGCTGATCGTCCTGGTCACCGACGGCAAGCCGATGGACCAGGGCTACGACCCGAAGACCGGCTATGCCCAGCACGACGTGCGGATGGCCTGCGAGGAAAACGCCCGCCGCGACGTTCACACCTTCGCCATCACCACGGAGGCCAATTCGCTGGCCGACGTGGAGACGATGTTCCCCCGGCGCCGCTTCGTGATCCTGCCCGACATCACGCGGCTGCCGCGGGTCCTGCCGCAGCTTTACCTGCGACTGACGCTCGCCTGAATGCCGATGAGCACCGACGGCGTGGCGCTCGTTGTCAGTCAGGACCGCTGAAGGCCTGCCGCGATGTGCGTTGGACGTCAGAACATGCCGACGACGTTGCCGTCTTCGTCGAGGTCGATGTCGATGAACGCCGGGCGGGACGGCAGGCCGGGCATGGTGCGCATCTCGCCCAGCAGGGGATAGAGGAAGCCGGCCCCCGCGGCGGCGCGGACCTCGCGGACCGGCACGGTGAAACCGCGCGGCACGCCCTTGAGGGCCGGGTCATGGCTGAGCGACAGGTGCGTCTTGGCCAGGCAGACAGGCAGGTGGCCCAGGCCGGCGCGGTCGTAGGCTTCGATCTGCCGCCGGGCATGCGGGGTGTATTCCACGCCATCGGCGAGGTAGACCATCCGGCAGACGATCTCGATTTTCTCGGCGATGGATAGCTCGTCGGGGTAGAGCAACTGGAAGTCGGTGGGCTGATCGCAGGCGGCCACGACCGCCTCGGCCAGCGCGGCCGCCCCGGCTCCGCCCTCGGCCCAGTGGTTGCTGACGACGGCGTCGAAGGCTCCGGCCTCCCGGGCGGCCTGGCAGACGATTTGCATTTCGGCCGGCGTGTCGGTGGGAAACTGGTTGACGGCCACCACGACCGGCACGCCGAACGAGCCGGCGATGTCGATGTGCCGTCGGAGGTTGGCCAGGCCCGCCTCGACCAGCGACAGGTTTTCTTGGACATAGGCGGTGTCCAGCCGGCGGCCGGGCGTGACCGTCGGCCCGCCGCCGTGCATCTTCAGGGCGCGGATCGTTGCGACCAGCACCACGCAGTTCGGCACGAGGCCGGAGGCACGACACTTGATGTCGAAGAACTTCTCCATGCCGATGTCCGCCCCGAAGCCGCTTTCGGTCACGACGTAGTCCGCCAGCTTCAGGGCCATCCGATCGGCGATGATCGAGCTGTTGCCGTGGGCGATATTCGCGAACGGCCCGGCGTGGATGAAGCACGGCTGACCCTCGAGCGTCTGCATGAGCGTTGGCATGATGGCGTCCTTCATGAGCACCATCATCGCCCCGGCGCAGCCGAGCTGCTCGGCCGTGACCGGCTCGCCGCGGGTGTTCAGACCGACGACGATGCGCCCGAGGCGCCGCCGCATGTCGTTGCTGTCTTCGGCCAGCGCGAGGATCGCCATGACCTCGCTGGCGGCCGTGCAGTCGAAGCCGGTCTGACGGACCGGCCCGTCCTGCCAGTTCTCGCTCTGGCCGGTGATGATGTATCGCAGGGCGGCGTCGTTGACGTCCACGACCCGCCGCCACGTGACCGTCTCGGGGTCGATGTCCAGCCGCTCCAGGCCGGTCGCCGCCCAACGTTCGTCGTCGGCGCGGGCCTCGTGCTTGATGCGGGCGTCGATGGCCGCGGCGAGCAGGTTGTTGGCCACGCCGACGGCGTGGATGTCGCCGGAGAGGTGGAGGTTGAACTCCTCCATGGGAATGACCTGGCTGTAGCCGCCGCCGGCCGCCCCGCCCTTGATGCCGAACGTCGGGCCCATCGACGGCTGGCGGATGCACAGGAACGGGCGCCGGCCGATAACGCCGAGGCCCTGGGTCAGGCCGACCGACGTGGTGGTCTTGCCCTCTCCCAGCGGCGTGGGCGTAATCGCCGTGACGTCGATGTACTTGCCGTCCGGCCGCCCGGCGAGGCGGTCGAGGACGTCCAGGCGGACCTTGCCCTTGCAGTGGCCGTAGAACTCCAGTTCGCTCGGCAGGATGCCGGTTGCCGCGGCGACGTCGACGAGGGGTCGCGGCGTGGCGGCACGTGAGATTTCAAGGTCGCTGGGCAGGTGCGTCATACGGGGTCTCCGTCTGCGGGCGGCGTTGCATCGTCCTCGCAGAGGATAGCCCGCATCGTCGCCGCGTGCAACCAAGAGGGAGGAGGGAAGAGGTCGAAGGTCAGAGGTAAGAGGTCAGAAGTAAGAAGTAAGAGGTAAGAAGTAAGAAGTAAGAAGGTCGACGTTCCACCGACCGGTAAACTCTCGCGAAGCGCGAGGAAATTCCAGGAAGTCTGGAGTTCCAAGCTCCAAGCAAGACAAATGGACCGTTTAGCGGGTTCGGGACGAACGCCTTCTGGCGGCGGATCATTCCTGTTCGCGAATCCGCACACGGGGGCCGACGTCGTAATCGGGGTTGGGCCGCTCGGTGTGGACGCGGATGTTGCTGATCCACGGCGTGTAGGTTCCGCCGGTGAAGTCCTCACCGAGGCAGCCGCTGAACCACACGTCGCTGTCGAGCGTTCGCCAGTCGCGGCGCAGTTGCGTGGGCGTGGGCTGCTGGCCGTAGACGCGCGTGGCGGCGTCCTGCCAGGCATTGCCGACGTAGATGTCCGTTGCGTTGGTCTGGAACGCCCAGCTCGTCCAGCCGCCGGGCTCGGTGGCGGCGGCCGGCGGCGAGACGGCCAGGAGCTTGTCCGGCCGACCGTCGGCGTCGGTGTCGGCGTAGGCCACGTATCGGAACGCGCCGGTCCGTTCGGCCTCGGGGTGGGCCATCGCCACGCGGACCGTCCGTCGGCCCTGCTCGGCCGAGGCGGGCACCTTCCAAACCTGCACGCGGTGGTTGAGCTGTCCGGCCTTGGCGATGGGGCGCGTCACGCCGATGGCGTCGGACAGCGGCAGACCATCGCGGGCGTCGGGCAGTTGTTTGCCGGCGGTGATGCGGCCGGTGGGTTTCAGGCCGGGCGGCAGGGCAGGGCGAGGTGCGTCCTGGCCGGCGGCGGCGGCCGAGGTCGCCGGCTGCGGCGGCGTTGCGGCCTGGGATTGCAGGGCGATCAGGGCGGCCGTCGCCTGCTGGTGGAGGTTGCTGGCCCGGGTGAGCTGGAGTTGGGCCTTGGCCTTGGCGTCGGGGTCGGCGGCGTCGAGCTGTTGACGGGCGGCGTCGATGGCCTCGCCGAGCCGGTTGACGGCCTCGATGGCGTCGGCGACGCGCCGGACGTCGAGGGTCGAGGCGGCGGCCTGCCGCGGCGGCGCCTGGCGACGGCGGGCGGCCCGCTTGATCGGGCTGTCGGTCACCTGGGCGACCCACAACCGGCCGTTCCAGTGCATCTCGGTGGTGACGGTGCGGCCGGGGTTGAGCACCTCGACGGGCTCGTTGCCGGTGGTGGCGGTTTCGTAACTGGGCAGTTCTGGCTCGTAGCGGGCGACGCGTGAGACACTGCGGATGCCGGCGTCGGTTGGCGGGGGCGCGCTGCGCTGCTCGATTGTCCCGTCGCTGTAGGTCACCACGTAGTAGATCGTCCCGTCGACGGGCAGGGCGTCCTCGGCCTCGGCGAAGCTGCCGGCCAGCAGCAGCACGGCCGTCATCGCGGCCAGGCCGATCAGCCACGTCCATCGCATCCAGCGGCCACGGTGCATGTAGAGGTTCATTGTCCGGTCCTTTCACGGCGCGTGGAACTGACCGCAGGTACATCGGAAGACTGGCGGCCGCGATTTCGAGAATGGGGCCGACCCTATTTCCCGGAGACCTATCTCCTTCCGGGAGCGATGGCGTGTGCAGCAGGTCATAGAGGGCGCCTTCGAGGCGGGCAAAGACCCTTACCGGCTCGACGACCCGCCACCTCTCTCCGCGAGAGAGGCGTTGAGACAAAGACCCTACTTCGTCGATTTCAAAATCCGGCGGCTTGTTATCGGCGGCATGGCCCGCTACAGTGTTCAGCACGATGGCCGAGATGAAGCACCTCATGACGGCGGAGCAGGTCGACCGGGCGCTGGATCGCCTGTACGAGGCGGTCGTCGAGGCCCTGCCGGCCGAGGGCCGCGTGGCCGTGGTGGGTATCCGCACGCGCGGCGAGACGCTGGCCCGTCGCATCGTCGAACGCCTGGCCGCCGACGAGCCGGATCGCACCGTCAAGCTCGGCGTGCTCGACATCACCTTCTACCGCGACGACCTCTCGCGCCGACGCGGCGCGCCCCTGGTCCGTGCGACCGAAATCGACTTCGACCTCGACGACGCCTGGGTGCTGCTCGTCGACGATGTGCTTATGACGGGCCGAAGCATCCGGGCCGCACTCGACGCCCTCCACGACTTCGGCCGACCGAAACTCATCCGCCTGGCCGTGCTGATCGACCGTGGCGGACGTGAGCTGCCCATTGCTGCGGACATCGTCGGCAAGGCCGCCGACGTCCCTCACGGACAGCGTCTCCAGGTCCGATTGGAAGAAAACGATGGCGAAGAAGGCGTCTACACACAGGATGGCCGCGAAGAAGAAGCCTAAGGCCCGCAAATCCCAGGCCGCCGCGTCGCCCGGGGAGGTGACGGGCGAGGAGGGCTTTGTCTGGACGCGGAAGGACCTGCTCGGCCTCGACGAACTGAGCCCGCAGGAGGTCGTCCACATGCTGGACACGGCCCAGAGCTTCGAGGAAGTCTCCACCCGATCGATCAAGAAGGTGCCCGCCCTGCGCGGCAAGGTGGTGGCCCTGATGTTCTTCGAGGACTCGACGCGGACGCGCATGAGCTTCGAACTCGCCGCCAGCCGCCTCTCGGCCGACACGCTGCTGTTCACGGCCAAGGGATCGAGCGTCTCCAAGGGCGAGACCACGCTCGATACGGTCAAGAACATCGAGGCCATGGGCGTGGACGTCTTTGTGATGCGTCACGGCGAGTCGGGCGCGCCACACATGGTGGCCCGGCAGGTCACCGGCAGCGTGGTCAACGCCGGTGACGGCGCCCACGAGCACCCCACGCAGGCGCTGCTGGACATCTACACCATGCGTCAGCGGCTGGGTCACCTGGCCGGGCTGAAGGTCGCGATCGTCGGCGATATCGCCCACTCGCGCGTCGCCCGCAGCAACATTCTCGGCTTGCGGAAGCTCGGGGCCGAGGTCGTGGTCGTCGGGCCGCGAACGCTCGTGCCCCAGGCGATCACGGCCATGGGGTGCGAGATCAGCCACAGCCTCGACGACGTGCTCGGCGAGGTCGACGTGATCAACATGCTGCGGATTCAGTTCGAGCGGTTCGGCGGCGGGCTCTTCCCGAGCCTTCGCGAGTACCACCAGATCTACGGCATGAACGGCGAGCGACTGGCCCGCTGCCGCAAGGACGTGCTGATCATGCACCCCGGGCCGATCAACCGCGGCGTGGAACTCACCAGCGAGGTCGCCGACGGGCCCAACAGCTGTATCCTTCAGCAGGTCACCAACGGCCTGGCCATCCGGATGGCCGTGCTTTACCTCGTCACGCAAAGCCAGGGAGACCGCCGTGAGTGAATTCTGGAAGATCGTAGCTGGCCCGCAGAACAGCCTCATACGCGATTTCGAGGAGTCCTCCTGTGTGGCAGTTGGTTGGACACAAATGGGCGACTTGACCGACATCGAAGGCCCTGAGGAACTGGAGCTTCACTTCGACAACATATATCCCGACTTCAATGCAAAGAGACGCGGCTTGCAACTCGCAGGGATACAGAAGTTCCGCTTTGGCATGTCGCCGGGTGATCGAGTCATCTCATACAACCCAAATACAAGGGACTACTTGTGGGGCACAATCACAGGCGACTATCAATACAACTCTGCGTTAGTTCCAGAGTACAACAATGTTCGGCTTGTTGATTGGTGCATTGATACCCTTGACACGTCTTTACTGGTCGAAAACGTAGAGACGCTGATGGCTTCTTAGCCGCGGTAGCGGCGATGTTGAGTAGCCCCACGCGTGAGCGTGGGGAACGGATGCACGAGATGATAAAGCCCCGGCAGGGGCGTTTGGTGTTCCTTAGCCGCGGTAGCG
>JAAAOJ010000089.1 GCA_009908915.1 Planctomycetota bacterium | reverse complement strand
GAGTTTCGCCTATCTCGTGCCGGCCGTCCTCCGGGCCATCGGCGAGAAGCAACGCGTCGTCGTCAGCACCTACACCATCGCCCTCCAGGAGCAGCTCATCGCCAAGGACCTGCCCTTCCTCGACGAGATCCTCGGACCGCACCTGTCCCGGCGCTTCGCGGCCGTCCTCGGCAAGGGGCGCAGCAATTATCTCTGCTTCCGCCGCATGCAGCAGGCGGCGAAACACCGCGACAGATTGCTGGCCGGCGAGGCCCACCAGACACAGCTCGACGAACTGGCCGACTGGGCCATGGACACCGAAACCGGCGAGCTGCAGGAGATCGACTTCGAGGTCCACCCGGCCGTCTGGGCGAAGGTCTGCAGCGAGGCGGGCAGTTGTCGCGGCCAGACGTGCAGCCAGCACCAGCGGTGCTTCCTCCAAGCCGCGCGGCGACGCATGCTGGCGGCGGATATCGTGGTGGTCAACCACGCGATGTTCTTCAGCGATCTGGCCCTGCGGACCCGCTCGAGCGAGGCCGAACTGATCGGCACGTACGACCTGGCCGTCATCGACGAAGCCCACACCGTCGAGCAGGTCGCCAGCGACCACTTCGGCCACAGCGTCTCCAGCAGCAACGTCGACATCCTTTTGCGCGACCTCTACAACGACCGGACGGCCCGCGGCGTGCTGGCCCTCATGGAGGCCCACGACGCCATCGACGCCGTTCGCGCCGCTGCCGTCGGGGCCGAGGAATTCTTTCAGGGCCTCGCCGAGGTGGGCGGCCAGGCCGTCGCCGACAACGGACGCATCATGGAGTCCGAGCCCGTGCCGGACACCGTCACGCCACGCCTTCGAAAACTCGCCGGGAAGCTCGCCGAGCTGCGACAGACATCCACCGACGACGACCAGCAGGCCGAACTGGGCGGCTACGAACGCCGCACACGCGAACTCGCCACGGAACTCGACGACCTCATCGCCCAGAAGGACCCCGAGCACGCCTACTGGCGAACCGTCCGCAAACAGCGGCGCGACCGCTTCGTCTCCATCAATTCCGCGCCCGTCAACGTCGCGCCGATCCTCAAACACAACCTCTTCAACGACATCAACGCAGCCGTCCTCACCAGCGCCACGCTCGCCACGTCCCGCGGCGGCGAGCACGGCTTCGAGTACATCCGAAAACGTCTCGGACTGGAGGACGGCAACGAGATCCTGCTGGCCAGTCCGTTCGATTTCCGCACACAGGTGACGCTCTACCTCGAAACGCAAATGGGCAACCCCAACCACCTGCGAAGCTTCGCCCCCGCCGCCGGTGAGGCCATCCGCTACTACGTCGAGCAGAGCCAGGGCCGCTGCTTCCTGCTGTGCACCAGCTACGCCATGCTCGACGCCTTCGCCGACGAACTTGCCGACTGGTGCGACGCAAACGACTACGAACTGCTCGTCCAGGGCGGCCGCATGCAACGCTCGCAGATGCTCCGCCGCTTCCGCGAACGCATGCGGTGCGTGCTGATCGGGACGATGAGTTTCTGGCAGGGCGTGGACGTCGCCGGCGAGGCGCTGTCCAACGTCATCATCGCCAAGCTGCCCTTCGCCGTGCCGGACGAGCCGATCACCGAGGCCCGCATCGACACGATCAAGCAGGAAGGCGGCAATGCCTTTGGCGACTTCCAGCTCCCCCAGGCGATCATCCTCTTCAAGCAGGGCTTCGGTCGACTGATCCGCAGCCGGTCGGACAGCGGCTTTGTGGTGGTGCTCGATCATCGTATCGCCACCAAGGGCTACGGCAAGACCTTCCTGAACTCGCTGCCGGACGTGACGGTTGTCCGCGACGAGTTCAGCCGCATCAAGACTCCCCCACCGGCCGGCCGAGGTCGCGGCAACATCCCCGAGGATCTATGGGAGTTCACGTAGCGAGCACCGCGTGCGGCGCGGTTCCTACGGAGCCTGATACGCAACCGGAGTATATCGCGGGTGGTGGAGCACCCGCTCCACCACCTGTTTACGCGGTGCCCCGTACGTAACAGCACGCTCACATTGCACATTGTCGTCTTTGCGTTCTACAGGTCCTCGCCTTCGAGCGTCACCTCGCCGGTCTTCGCGTCGTACAGCCATTCCCGGCCCTCCGGCGGAGCGGGCATGGACTCCATCAGGCCCTTGTCGACCAGTTCATCGAGGGTCTTCGGCCAGTGATCTGTCTTGAACTTGAAGAGTTGGAGTTGCGCCCGCATCATCTTCAGGTTCGAGCGTGCGGTCTCTCGCACGTGCCGTTTGAGCGGCTTGTACTCCTTTGGCGGGGCGGGGATGTCCTCGGCTGCGACAATGCTGACCTCGCCGGTCTTTGCGTCGATCGCGTAGCCCTTGCCGTCCGGCGCAGGCGGGACGGCCCCGATGTAGTCCTTCGCGACCAGTTCGTGAACGTCCTTCGGCCAGCGGCCTTCGCGGGCTTTGAACAGCCGCGCCACCGAGGCCAGGCTCTTTGCGGTGCGGGCAGCTTTTTCCTCGGAGACGCCGTCGGTGTTTGCTACGGCCTTCGGGTCTGGTTTTTTTGAGGCGTCGTCGACCGGCTGAAAGCTCCACTGTCCCTGCTCGTCCATGACGTAGCTTCCGCCTTTCGCCTCGGGCATCTCCATGAGCAGGCCTTTGTCCAGCAATTCCTGCAGATTCTTCGGCAGACGCCCCTCCTTGAATTTGAACAGTTGCGTCTGTGCATTGAGTGTCGAGATGTCCGACTGCCGCATCATCGCCATTGCCTTTCGGCGTTGGACGTATCCAGGGTCACGTACGACCTTGATGTCGAAATCATCCATGGCGATCGGGTAGCCAGCGGCCCGCCAGCGGGTAACCTGCTCGGAGAGTTTCGGCTTTTCGGTCTTGAGCCACTTCAGATACGGCCCGGCATCGGGCTGGCCATCTTCGGCGTGGACACGAATCTGTATCGGCTGGGGCTTGCCCGGCTGGGGCAACACACGCACAAGGGCCGTCTCCGTGTTAAGCCACCCGGCAGCGAATATCCGGTACATATCGACCATATTGGCCTTCGTCCAGACGAACGCCCAGTTGCCGAATGCCGGGGCGATTGGCACGGCGAGCGCTTTGGCGCGGGCGGGCGTGGCCGCCTGGCCGAACGTGTCGACCTGCTGGGCGGGCGGCTGCCATGTCCAGAGGCCCTGCTCGTTCATGACGAACTCGCCACCGGCGGCGTCCGGTGCCTTCACAAGAAGCCCCGCTTTGACAAGTTCATCGATATCCTTGGGCAACCGGTCGTTCTTGAATTTGAACAGGGCCGTCTGACTGTTGAGCGTTTGAACCCGCACGGCTGCGCCGTTCGCGCCGCTGCGGAACGACGCGGGCGTGACGGTGATATCGTCCATGGAAATATCCACCCCGGCGTCCTGCCAGGCCTTGACCTGTGCCTCCAGCCGCGGCTTGTGCATCTCTGTCCACTTCCTGCAGAAGGGCGCATTATCCTTGCCGGTGGCGGTCAGGATGCGGACCTCCGTCTCGGGCGTCCGCCCAGGGTGCCGGACAACAACAACCGCACCGATCAGCCGCGGATCATCGGGGGGACCGTTCAGGACGGTCAGATCCTCGAAATTCGTCTTCGCCCAAACGAACGCCCACTCGCCAGCGGCGGGCTTGAGCGTCTGGTTCCAGCGGTCGGCCTGCTGGGGCGTGACGGGGTTGGGCGCCGGGGGACCGGGTGCGGGCTTGCCCGGAACGTGCGTCCAACGTCCCTGCTTGTCGATAACAAACTTGCCCCCCGCCACATCGGGGGCTTCATGCAGGTAATCGCCCACCAGATCCTCGACGCTCGTCGGCAGTTTGCCTTCCTTGAACTTGTACAGTTGCGTCTGGGCATTCAGCGTCTGCAGTTCGACCTTGATTTCATCCTCGCCAGGTGGAACGGCCTCGCGTCGCACGCGGAAGTCGTCCATTGACACATCCATGCCCGCCTTCTGCCATCGCTTGACCTGTGCTTCCAGCAGCGGCAGGTGCGTCGCCTTCCATTGCTCGAAGAACTCGCCACCGAACTTGCCTCTGGCGCAGACGAGTATCTCGAAAGCCGGTTTTTTGCCCGGATGCCGAACGACAAGGACCACGGCCGGCCTTCGCCCCGGCCGCATCAACTGGCCGTACAGGTCCTCGAAGTTCGCCTTGGCCCAGACGTACGCCCAGTCGCCGAGGGTCGGCTCGATGGTCTGCTCCGCCGGCAGCGGAGAAGCCACAACAGCCAGCATCAGTATCAGTGTTAACAGACAAGTGACGTTACGGTGCATCTCGTATGCTCCTTTCTTCCAGGCGATTCACTGCCGAAGTCTACAACGGCGACGCGGCCACGGCAAAGACGTTCTGCCTCGACGAACTGTGACATGCTGTTGAGACGCTGACATCGCACATTTTTGCGAGAAAAAGTTGTTTCAAATACTCACAGGCGGGTGATTCGGTGCCGCACGTGCTGTAACTGCAGGCCTGCACACACACAAGCTCGTTGGGCCGAGGCTGTGGGTACCTGTTGATAGAATTTCTGTCCGCTCGCATTAAACAGCAACGCACTGATTCGCGCTCGACAGGGGGGTTCGCGGCTTCTTAATATACCGCCCTCTCATGGAGGAATGAGACGCTCTGTTGGACGGATCCCGTACCTGGACGACCCAAAGAGGGTCGCCGCTGCTGGAACTGGGAGTCAAACCTTGAATGCTGCGAAGAAGCCACTGATTGGGGGCGCGCTGGGGCTTTGCCTGATCGCCGCCATCGCTATCGCTTCGTTGACATACACCTCCTCGCCACCCGCCGGACAGGCAGGCCAGCCGCAAGCGGCGTCGATCACCAGCGAGTCGACCGGCGCGTCGGCCTCGCAGGCCGACCCGCCGGCCCAGGCCCCCGCCGAAACGCCCGAGACCATCCAGCCGACCATGACTCCCGTCGACGAGGCGTCCGACGAGCAGACCATCAAGCCGGTCACGCCGGCAGCCGAGACGGCCAAATCGACGGCGGACCAAGCCACCGAAACCGATGTCGCTCAGGGCGACGCTGAGGCCGCCGAGGCCGAGACGACCGACGATGCGGCCGCCCCCGCGGCCGATGCGACCGACGTCACTGCGAGCAACGACACCGCCACCACGCCCGAGGCCGACGCTGGGAAGCAACCGGCCGAGACGAACGATGGTGCCGCCCAGGCCGACCATCCATCCGAACCCGTGGCCGTCGACCTGGCCGCCATCGAGGCCGAGGCCATCGAGATCGAGACGACCGACGATGCGCCCGCCCCCGCGGACGATGCGACCGACGTCGCCGCGAGCGGCGACACCACCACGCCCGAGGCCGACGCCGCAAAGCAACCGGCCGAGACGACCGACGATGCCGCCAGGGGGGCCGCGGCGGCCAGAGTATTCTCGGCTGACGTCAAAATGCAGGACGATCAGACAACGGACGGTGAAGCGTCGGCCGATCTTGCCGCAGCGGATGAAGCATCACCTGAACTCGTCACAATGGACGAGACCTCCATACCCGCCGCGCAGGCAGGCGAGGCGGGCGACGGCGATGAGCTGGCCCGCAAGGAGCCCGACTGGGTCCGCCGCTGGTCGGTACTGGCCGACGAATTCGACGCCCGCAAGGCTGCCAACGACACGCCCCCCGCGATGCAGGCGGAGACCGCCGAAGCATCGACGACGATGTCGCAAACGCCGGTGATGGCGAACATGGAAGGCACGGGCGGTGGGCTGCTGACGCCGTCGGCGTACCTGCTGAATCCCGGCCCGGCGGACAAGCCCTTCGGCATGCCGACCGTCGGCAGCCGTTTCCTGCGGTTCGGCAGCAAGGACCTGGCCACGCTGACGATCGGCGAGACCTTCTACGGGCGTGTCGAAGTCAGCTACGCCGTGCAGCACTTCGGGCTGGGCGGGTTCCACGACGCCGTCGAAAAGCGGCTCGGTCGCGATATCGTCCGTGACAATGCTTGGCTGCACACGTGGAGCCTCCGCGGCCTGCTGATTGAGGAAGACCGTTTCGGCCCGTGGACGCCGGCCGTCACCGCGGGCGTGAGCTTCAAGTACAATAACAGCATCCAGACCATCGACCGCCGCACCGGCCACGCCCTGGGGGGGATCGGCCTGGAGAAGTCCAACGGCGTCGACTGGACGCTGACGACCACCAAGACCATCTGCGAGCCCTGGCTGAATCGGCCGCTGAGCCTGACGGCAGGCATGCGGCTGTCCAACGGCGCTCACAGGGGCCTGATGGGGTTCGACAACTCCTGCCACATGATCGTCGAGGGCGGCATCAAGTATTTCCCGACCGACTGGCTGGCCGTGGGTTACGAGTTCCGCGACCAGGCCGACCCGTACGACCAGATTCCCGGCCTCTACGGTGATGAGGATGACGCCCACGCCATCACGGCCGACCTGCGAGTGACGGAGACCCTGACGGTCTCGACCGGCTGGATCATGATGGGCCACGTCGCCAACGGCAGCGCCGACTGCGGCTGGACGCTCGGTATGCAGTGGGATTTCTGACCGGCCGCCGGACCACGACCCCTGCACAGTCCGTTTGGAACGCTATCACTGCTACAGTCGGCCCCATTTCCCCGCGGGTTGATAGAGGCGGAGAATGCGTCGACGCCATGCATCCCTTTTGTCCGTTCGCGCGACCCGTCGCGTTACGGACCCGCCAGGCAGGTCTGTAGATCGCCAGGCACATGGGCGAGGTCCGGCGCGGTCCAGTCGGCGCCGGCGTCACAAAGCGTGACGTCGTCGAAGCTGCTGGTGATGCCGAGGCATCGCATGCCGGCGGCCCTGGCAGCCTTGCAGCCGTTGACGGTCGTTGATTCGCTAATTCGTCGTTCTTTGACTTGTTGTCTAGTTGACTTGTCTAGCGGTCGACGAAACGTCGACCCTCTTGCTCTCTATTGCAGTTCCTCAATGTCGACGGTCGTCAGCAGTTCCTGCATGGTCTCAGGCTCGAAGGCTGCCGTCTTGTCCGTGGCCGCATTGGCCGCGGCGGCGGCCACGGCGTGGGCGAGGGCGTCGGTGGCGTCGCCGCCGGTCAGGGCAGTGGCCACGAACACCGCCAGCAGCGTATCGCCGCAACCGACGGTGTTGACCACCTCGGCGACCTCGCATCGGGCCGAGATCGCTCCGTCTCGCGTAACGAGCACGGCCCCGTCGGCCCCTCGCGACAGCAGCACGTGGTCGTGCTTCTGGGCCAGTCCGCGGGAGGCCTTCAACTGCGCCGGCAGCTCCGGCAGGTCGCGCCCGACAAGCTGCTGCAACTCGGCGACGTTCGGCTTGATCAGCCAGCAGCGGACCTTCGTCAGGGCCTCCAGCGCCTCGCCGGAGGTATCGACGGCCACGTTGGCCTCGGCCTCGATAGCGGGGGCCAGCACGTCGGCCAGCGCATCAGCGTCCATGCCGGGCGGCAGCGAACCGGAGACGATCACGACATCGCCGGCCTCGACGGTCGCGCCGATCTGCTCGATGAGTTCCTGCACGGCCGCCGGACCGGGCGCCAGACCGGCGTCGCGAATGTGCGTGTCCTGACCGGTCGCGTCGTCGATGACGGTGACGTTGTCGCGCGTGCTGCCCGCCACGCGCAGAAAGCCGTCCCGCACCGCCCCGCCGGCAAAAACGTCCGTAAAGGCCGAGGCGTTGTCCCGCCCAAGCAAGCCCATGGCCGTCGAGCCCAGCCCCATCGCCGCCAGTACACGGCTGACGTTCACGCCCTTGCCGCCCGCCACGCGCGAGACGGTCCGTCCGGTGACGTGGCCGCCGGGCCGAAGGTTCTGTACGCGAATGGCGCGATCAATCGCCGGGTTGAGCGTGATCGTAACGATGGCGGGGGGCGATGTGTCCATGCGTGGGATTATAGGCCGTCCGGCGGCAACGCCGCCAGCGCTGATCGCCTCACAGGCCGTCTTCGCTGGCGACCCAGATCGTGTGGATACCGGCAATGATCATCTCGGCAGAGATCGCTCCGATAACCAGTCCGTTGGCCCGGGCCAGCAGGTTTACGTAACGCTCGAACAGCGCCTCGTTGCGCTCCCGCATGCGATCGCGAAGCAGCTTGAAGATCACGACCACCAGCAGGGTCACCGCAATGGCGACGGCGATGGCCAGGACAGCCGCCGGGTCGCCGTGTTTGCGGCTCATGAGGATCGACTGCGTGATCGTGCCAGCGCCGATCATGAAGGGCATGGCGATAGCGGAGGGCAACTCCTGCACGCCGCCGCGCAGGAAGGCAGTGGCCTTGTAGCCAGTTGTAGCGTACTTGTAGCCGACGACAAAGAAGATCACCCCGCCGAAGACACGGGCCGCTTCCATCCGCACGCCAAGAAAGCCCAGGAACCGCTCGCCCGTCAAGACGACGATCGCGAACGCCGCCAGGGAGATGGTGCAGGCCCGAATCATGACGACCGAAAACTGGCGCCAGTGCAGTGTCTCGATCATCTCACCGAGATAGAGACACAGGGCGAAGGGGTTCAGAATCGCCAGAAACGGCAGCACGGATTGACTGAGGGCTTCAAGCATGGATCGATAAAACCAGGAACGGGTCAGTCAATCAAGCCCTGCTCGCGCAGGAACTCTGCCGCCACCTCGGCGGGGTCGCGTTTCTCACCGGTGACGGCGTAATTCAGGCGTTGCATGGTCTGGTCGTTGAGCAGACCGGCCAGCGTCTGCAACGCCGGGGCAAGCTCCGGATGAGCATCCAGCGTGTCCAGCCCGACAACCGGGGCTGCGTCATACGGCGGGAAGAATCCGCGGTCGTCCTGCAGCACCTTCAAGTCGTAAGCCTCGATGCGACCGTCCGTGGCGAAGGCACAGATCACGTCGACCTCGCCGCGCTGGACGGCTTCGTACATGAGGTCCGGGCTGATGTCCGTCGCCTCCCCGAAACTGAAGCCATACGCCTGCTTCAGACCCGGATAACCGTCCGGCCGCTCCATGAACTCGGCCGTAAAGCCCGCCGTCAACTCATTCGCCTGACCGGTAAGGTCGGAAACGGTCTCCCAGCCGTTGGCTTCGGCGGCGTCACCCCGAACGGCAATGGCGAAGGTATTGTTGAAGCCCAGCGGCTCGAGCCAGTCCACGCCGAACCGCTCGCGGTAACGCGCATCTACATAAGCATAGACGCTGAAAGGCCCGGCGGCGTCGCGATCGGCTTCCAGAATCGTCTGGAACCCCGTGCCGGTGTACTCCGCGTAGAGGTCGATCTCGTCGCGGCGGAGGGCTTCGTGGCAGACCAGCGTACCGCCGAGGCCAAACTGGCGATCCACCTGCAGATTCGTTTTCGCCTCGATGACCTGGGCCATCATCTCGCCCAGCAGCAACTGCTCGCCGAACTCCTTGCTGCCGATGGTCACGGTCCCAGTGGTGGCAGCCAGCTCGCCGCGAGTCCGTCCGCCGGCGGCGCCGTAATCCAGCTCGACGAAATTCGTCGCCAGGCCGAAGGCAATCAGCCCCAGCGGCAAGGCGATGGCGACGGGTCGGAGGCTCCGGGCGACGGACGACATGGACTGCCGCACCGGACGCGATGCCCATTCACCCGCCCAGATCACGCCGTCGACAATCAGCGCCAGAATGGCGGCGGGAATCGCTCCGAACAGCAGGAGGCTGGGCTTCTGCATGCTCAGGCCGCGGAAGATGAACACACCCAGGCCGCCGGCCCCGATGAAGGCTGCCAGCGTCGCAATACCGACGGAGATCACCGCCGCCGTCCGCAAACCGGCCACGATCACCGGCAGCGCCAGCGGCAGCTCAACCAGTCGCAATCGCTGGCCGGCTGTCATGCCCACGCCGCGGGCGGCTTCGACGCTGCTGTCCGGCACGCCCTCCAGGCCGGTAACGGTATTCCGCACGATCGGCAGCAGAGCGTAAAGCGTCAGCGATATCCACGCCGGCAGGAAGCCGGTCTGGCTGGTAAGGATCAACAGCAATGCGAGCATCGCCAGGCTGGGCACGGTCTGCAGAATGCCCACCAGCCACAGCACCGGCGCTCGCAGGGAGCGGACGCGATGACAGAGGATGCCCAGCGGCACGCCGATGAGCACCGCCGCGCCTATGGCGGCTCCCACGAGGGAAAGGTGGCGGCCGGTCTCCGACCAGAGTTGCGGTCCACGGGCGGCGATCATCGCCCACATTTCGGTCAGCAGTTCCATCAGGTGACCTCCCGGTAGGCGTCGAGTTGCTGGGCGGGTTTGGCGGCCAGTTCTTCAACGAAGTCACTGGCGGGGTTGTTGATGATCTCGCCCGGCTCGCCAAGTTGCTCCAGGTTGCCGTCGTGCAGCACGGCGATGCGGTCGGCCAGGGTGATCGCCTCGAACACGTCGTGCGTGACGAAAACGATGGTCTTCCTGAGCTTCTCCTTGAGCTTGATAGCTTCCTGCTGGAGGCTGTCGCGCGTCACCGCGTCGAGCGCGCCGAAGGGTTCGTCCATCAGCAGGTATTTCGGATCGGCCGCCAGCGCCCGGGCCACACCCACGCGCTGCTGCTGGCCGCCGGAAAGCTCATCGGGGTAGCGGTCGACGAAGTCGCCCGGCAGGTCCACCATCTCCAACAGTTCGCGACAGCGGTCGCGATAGCGGCGTTTGGCCCAGCCGAGCAAACGCGGGACGACGTTGATGTTCTGTCCGACGGTCATGTGCGGAAACAGGCCGATGCCCTGGAAGACATAGCCGATCCGCCGGCGAAACGCGACAGGATCCTGGTGGAGAATGTCCTCGCCGTCCATAAGAATCGACCCGTCGGTCGGCTCGATGAGGCGGTTGATCATCTTAAGGGTGGTGGTCTTGCCGCAGCCGCTGCTGCCGAGGAGAACCAGCGTCTCGCCGTCCTCAATCGTCAGCGACAGCTCGCGGACGGCCACCGTCTGGTCGCCGAATTGCTTGGTTACGCGGTCGAGTTGTATCATGCGGCATTGTCCCGGCTTGTGTCGTATTCGATTGCGTTGTGACAGTAATTGGGCTTGCTGCGGCATGCATCTGCCCTGCGGCAGTTTCGCCGCGGGCGCGAATCAACACAATAGCCGACGCACCGCCGCATCGCAAGGCCCACGCATACGGATTTGCCACCTGCTCGATTCAATCCTACTGTCCTCGAGGCAACCGGTGTCCGGAGTCGATCGCCGTGCAGGCCCGCGGCCGAGCAGAAAGGGCTGGGCATGATTCAGAATCACATGGGGCCGAAACAGTACGTGCTGGATGAGAACGATCACTCCCACTGGGGCGCGCTGTGCAAACAGGCGGACGCAACCGTGCGTCGAGGACGACGGCACCGGCCGAAACTGCGCAAGCCTCCCAAGCCGCGATTCAGGACCCGTGCGGTGCTGTGGCTGGCGGAACATCTCGCCGGAGCGGTCGCCGGGACGGCAATCTTTGCCGTCGTGTGGAATTCGCTGGATGCGACGGTCAGCAGCGGCCACCTCAGAACGCTGCTGGCGGGGGCGCCGGCCCTGACAGGCTGGGTGCTGATGGTCCTGCTGATCCGATGGGCGCCATCGAACAAGCTGGCCTACCTGCTGGATCGGTGAACCCCCCGGCGCAGCAAAAAAGCCTCCACCATTGTGCCGGTTGGGCCGATTGGAAAGAACCCATTATTCAAAGTGGGCAGCCGCCATGTCCCGCAGGATTCGGTCTTACACTTCCCTATATGGGTTTTTATCGGTTCTTTTCAAACAGGCCCGGTTGTCGAACACGGCAGAGGCCTTTTCGGTTTCATCCATTGTACGACCATGATATCGGACTGCCAAGCCGCAAACTTGAAAGCCCCGCGTCACGAGCCGAACGGTTTTGCACAACGCCGGCGCAAGTGCTTGTCAGCCAAGCAATGAGACCGACCCGGCCACATCGCGTACCGATTTCGAATTTCTCCGCCGCCCGTCACCGCCTTGGACAGCCATGCGGCACGGCGATGGGCTGCAGTACGACTCAAGACGGATCCAATGGTTGTGACAGCACTTTGACATACGGCTCGCCCTGGCGATCCTTGACAGCCACGTCCATGATTATGAACTGAACATCACTGAAATGCGCCATCTTCCTCGCCCGCAGGAAATGGTACATGCCCTCAAACATTTCCCGCACGTCGAGCGAAACGTCGGCCAACACCTTGTCGATGATCGCACGAGCCTCTGCGTTTCCCTCATCGAGACCGAAAGTGGAGTTCCAGGCAGTTGCCGCCAGAAGCAGTGCAGAACGCAGCTCATCGCATGACATGTCTGCACGAATAATCGGGTCAGCAAAATCCAGCAGCACCTCGGACATCTTCACCTTGTGGTTGCTCACAACAACCGCATCGGGAGGCACCCTCAGTCCTGCTTCAGAGGGACATACGCTGCTTTCTCGACGCTTCCGAACTCGCTTTCGCCGCTGTTTCCGTCGATCCTTCGCTTTGGTCGCCATCGTGCACCTTCCCTGGCTGGACGCCGCTATGTTCCTGAGGTTGCCTGATCGCGGGACAGGCCGTACGCCACAAACACATCGCCATGCTGTCCGGCGGCAAGTACAATTCCATGGCTTACGCATCTGAACGTCTCCCGGGTGGGCCGGTAAGGGCTTTGAGCAAGTCAACGTGGTCCCATCCGCGGTAGAGGCGTACCTAGCATTGGCCATCTGGGTCTGGTACATTCATGGCAACCCTCTGGAGAGTTGACATGGAACGAACGCTGATACGGGACGTGCTGGAGAAGGTTGACCTGGGTGCGACGGTGACCGTCGGCGGCTGGGTGCGAACGATCCGCCACAGCAAGGGGGGCTTCAGCTTCATCGCCGTCAACGACGGCAGCTGCATGGCCCTGCTTCAGATCGTCTCCGACGGGTCGCTGGCAAACTACACCCATGAGATCGCCCACCTCGCGCCCGGCGCATCGGTACGGGTCACCGGCGAGGTCATCGCGAGCCAGGGCAAAGGCCAGTCGCGCGAGATCCAGGCCGCCGAGGTGCGCGTCATCGGCCAGAGCGATGCCGAGAGTTACCCGATGCAGGCCAAGCGGCACAGCTTTGAGTTTCTGCGAACCCAGGCGCACCTGCGGATGCGGACGAACACCTTCGGGGCCGTCGTGCGAGTGCGGAACCGCATCTGCTCGGCAATCCACGAGTTCTTCCAGCAGCGCGACTTCCTGTATGTCCACACGCCGCTGATCACGGCCAGCGACTGCGAGGGCGCGGGCGAGCTGTTCAGCGTCACGACATTCGACCCCGCTGATGCGCCGAGAACCGAGGACGGCCAGATCGACTGGGGCCAGGACTTCTTCGGCCGACCGACCTTCCTGACCGTCTCGGGTCAGCTCGAGGGCGAGGCCTTCGCCTGCTCGCTGGGCAACATATACACGTTTGGGCCGACGTTTCGCGCGGAGAACTCCAACACGCCGCGTCACCTCGCGGAGTTCTGGATGGTCGAGCCGGAGATGGCCTTCTGCGACCTCGACGGCAACGCCGAGCTGGCCGAAGCGTTCCTGAAGCATGTTGTCCGGGCCGTCCTCGACGACTGCCGCGACGACATGGCATTCTTCAACAAGCGCATCGACACCACGGTCGTTCGCACGCTGGAGGAAATCGTCGATGCCGACTTCATCCGCCTGCCGTACACCGAAGCCATCGAGCGACTGGAGATGGCCGGGCGATCGTGGGCGTTCAAGCCGCAGTGGGGCGGCGACCTGCAAACCGAACACGAACACTTCCTCACCGAGGAAGCATTCCGCCGGCCGCTGATCGTCACCGACTATCCCGCGAGCATCAAGCCTTTCTATATGTACGTCAACGACGCCGACGCGCAAGGCCGGGTCACCGTCCGGGCGATGGACGTGCTCGTGCCGAAGATCGGCGAGATTATCGGCGGCGCGCAGCGCGAGCACCGCCTCAGCGTCCTCGACGAGCGGATGGCCGCCCAGCAGATGGACCTCGATGCCTACTGGTGGTATCGCGACCTGCGGCGATACGGCACGGTACCGCACGCCGGCTTCGGCCTCGGGCTCGAGCGGTGCGTGCAGTTGTGCACCGGCATGGCCAACATCCGCGACGTGATCCCTTTCCCTCGCACGCCGCGCAGCGCCGAGTTTTGAAGGGCCGGATTTGCATGTGAAGCAACCGTCCGTTCATGACGATGATACGCAAGGCGGCGTGTTCATGTCGCCGTGCGTGACGTCGGGCCTCCGTGGACATGAAACCAGATGGGCAAACACTGACATTCGCGTGCATATCAGACGCGCTTTGTGTATTATACTGGTTTTCACCCATAGGGCCTCGGCTGATACTGGCCCGGCGACGTAAAGGGAACGATGAAGAACGCGATCTCGTACATCCTGTTGATCGGCCTGGCCGTGGCCATGGTGCTGCTGGTGCGGCACGGGCTGCAGTCAAGCAGCAGTACCGACACGGGCGACGGTGGACCCTACACAGCCATCGTCGAGCCGCGCGTCCACGGCAACGTCCACGGCAAACGGGTTTTCTTCGCGCTGACGGTCGAAGACGACCGTGGACGGCGGTGTCGAACGATCCGCCTGCCCAGCGGCCAGCAGTCGCCCCCGCCGAAGGTCGTCGTCCGCAATGCGGACGACGAGGTCGTCTACAGCAACCGTTTCAAGTACGGCTGAGGCGGCACGTGTTCGGTCTCATGGCGAGTACCGGCCAACCTGAAAGGCACGTTTACCGCGACAGCGGATTATGACAACGCCGAGGCGAACGTGGCCACCCCATCCGCGACGTTTACCGTAAACTGACAATACCCCACACCCCAACGAATGATTGCCGAACAACCCCCCGGCCAGCCCACGCACTGATCACGGAACCAATGACCCATGAAAGCTGAGCTACACCTTCACACCAGCCGCTACAGCGCCTGCGCCGTCCATTCGCCCGAGGAAATGCTTGTCGGGCTCGTCGCCCGCGGATACGAGGCCGTCTTCCTCACCGAGCACGATGCCGTCTGGTCGCGCAAAGACACCGCCCGCCTGCAGGAGCATTTTCCACAGGTCCGCATTTTCGGAGGCCTGGAGAAGACGCTGTATCACGACGACCGCGAGGGCTTCCAGCACCTGCTGATCCTGGGCACGCACTCGGCCGACTACATCTTCATGGACGACGCCGAGGCCATTCTCCAGCGCGCCGCCGATGAGGGCCTGACAACGATCCTGGCCCATCCATTCCGCCATGAGGGCTCGTCGCACATTCTCGACGAAGGCCTGTACCCTGACGCCCTCGAATACCGGTCCTGCAACCACACCGCCGGACAGGCCGAAAAGTCACGGGCCGCCGCAGAGAAACTCGGTCTGCAGCTCGTCAATGCCGGCGACACACACGGCCTGCGCATGCTGGGGCGATTCTGGACCGACACGGACGAGGATTTCGACTCCCCCACCGAGTTGCGCGACATGCTGCTGGCCGGGCGCTATCAGCGGCGCGAAGCGCAACGGCCCGCCGCACGGCTGGTCGAAGAATAGACGACCCGCAGCGCGCACGCGCAGCGGAGGTACGGGGACGAAACGGAGGTTGCCCGCGCTGCCGTCAGCGCTGGCGGTAGACGATGCGACCTTTCGTCAGGTCGTAAGGGCTCATCTCGACAAGAACGCGGTCACCCGGCGTGATGCGGATGTAGTGCCGACGCATCTTGCCGCTGATGTGTCCGATGATCTCGTGTGTCTGCTCGCCGAGTTCTACTTCGAGGCGGAACATGGCGTTCGGCAGGGATGCCTTGACCGTCGCCTCGACTTCAATCATGTCGCCTTTCGGCATGGGGGCCTTTTCCTGTGCTCGGGGCTTGGGGAAACTACAGTGTAAGCATATCCACGTATCGGTTCGGCGTCAACGACAGCGTTAGCCTGATCACACGTTTCCCACGCCGCCGACAGGGCTGTCCCCCGCAGCGCAGGTGCGCAGGGTCGACATCGAGGGGGCTCGATGTTCGGCTGTCGTCAGCCGCTTGACTCCAGATGATGGCCTACAGGGGGCGTCACGTTGTCTCAGACGCACCTCTCCTGTGCCAACCAACCGTTGCCTGCGAGGTGAAGGGCGGTATAATAGCATTGTCACTTAGCATCCGATGCTGGGCCTGTGACGACAATCGCCTCGGGCGCGTGGCCCGAATTGGCGCTTCTCGCCACCGGCTCAGGCCGCGGGGCTCATCGTGGAACAGCACGCTGTCGCCAAGTGCGAAGACCTTATCGACTATCACTTCAAGGACCCCGACCTCCTTGTCCGCGCCCTCACCCACGCGTCAGTCTCACCGACGCGCCTCGAGAGCAACGAGCGGCTGGAGTTTCTCGGCGACGCCGTCCTCGGCCTGTGCGTCTGCAGTTACCTCTACGACAATCACGCCGATCTGCTTGAAGGCGAGATGACCAAGATCAAGTCGTCGGTGGTCTCGCGGCGGACCTGCGCGATCGTCGCACGCGACTGTCGCATCAGCGAGATGCTGCTGCTCAGCGGCGACATGGCCGACGCCGAACGCATGCCCGAGTCGGTTGCGGCGGCAGTCTTCGAGTCCATCATCGGGGCGATCTACGTCGATGGCGGATACGAGCCGGCAGCGACATTCATCCTCCACCACCTCGAGTCCTTCATTGAAGAGGCCTTCGATACCTCGCACCACCGCAACTTCAAATCGCTGCTGCAGCAGCATGCCCAGCGCCTGTGGTCCAACACGCCCGATTATGTCCTGCTGGACGAGCAGGGACCCGACCACAGCAAATGCTTCGAGGTCGTCGTCGTCCTGGCAGGCCGACACTTCACCAGCGCCTGGGGGCGAAGCAAGAAGGACGCTGAACAGGCCGCCGCGCGATCGGCCCTGATCGAACTGGAACTGCTCACCGAAGCCGAAGCCGGCCAGGCCCCCGACGTCGGACCCGTTGCCGGCTGACCACGCCACGGCCGGCCTACGGCGATCGCACCAGGCCCGGCAAGTCGGAGTTCACGGCGACCGCCCCACCACCGGCCGCCACCTCGGCCCGGAAGTCCTCGTGCAGAACCACGCTTGACGCCGTCGCAAGATCGATCTGTCGCCCCTCCACATCGTTGACAAGCAGTGGCATCGCACCGGCTTTGCGAAACACACAGCCGACGAAACTGACCGCCGTCCGGCCGAAATCCTCCAGGTCGCTCGGGTTGTGGAAGTGAACGCCGCTGTCGGCCAGCCTGGAATTGCGAATGCAGATCGCGTCAACGGGCGTGCCGACCCAAACGAGCGGCACGGCCTCGTCGTGTTGCACATGGACGTTGTCCAGCAGGATCTGCTCCTGGACGGGCCGATCGGCACCGGGGTAGTACGAGCGGCTGTACCGGTCGCAATCGAAGTGAACGGAGAAACCTGTGCGCGGCTTTTCGAGCATGATGTCGCGGAAGACGACGTCACGGACGCCGGCGGAGGTCAGCGGGTCATCCTGGGCCATCACCCACTCGATGCCGTCCAGCTCACAGACGCCGGTTTCGTGCGTCGGCCGCGTCGTCGAGCGGTAGACCGTGCCGTCCGGCACACCGCCGACGCGATAGAGACGCCCGCCGCTGACGACGCTGTCAGACCGCTGCACCGCCATGCCGTCGCGCCAGTCGGTCCAGGCCCCGGCCAGGAGTCGGCAGAAAAAGCCCAGCCGCTTCGGTTGGTCCAGGTCGCGGCAGTTCTCGACGACCCCGTCCTCCAGCCAGCCCACCTCCGGGTTGCTTGTCGTGTAATCGTGCGCATTCAGCGCGATCGCGTCGTCGACGGTCCGGAACACGCCGTTGCGAATCGCAAATCGCTTCCCCCGGCCCAGATGCACCCCATCCTTCTGGCCATGGATGATCACGTCGTCGACGAGGAGGTCCTCGAACGTGCATATCTGCAGGGCAAACTGATGCGGCATGAGGTCCAGGCAGCGGAATCCTTCGATTCGCAGGTCGCGGACGTAGAAGAACGAGACGTGCCCGATGAGGCCGCAGATATCGTTCTCCCTGGCGTCCACACCATTGACCTCCAGGTGCAGGCCACTGACCGTGATCCGCTCATCCCAGGTGCGGCTGACGGCGCCCTTGTTGCGCAGGACGTACGTAAACGGTCCCAGCTCGGCCGTCTTGCGAAGCTTCACCCCACGGCCGAAGGTCAGGGCTGTGTCGCTACCGAGGTAGACCGTCCGGGCAATATCGTACGTGCCGGGCCGGCTGACGATGACGGTTCCGCCCCTGTCGACGGCCTCCTGCAGGGCCATGGCGTTGGCCTCGCCGGAGGCGTCCGGCGCGAAGCCCATCTCACATGCGTCGGTATAGTGGTAGCTCACATGGCGATCCTTCATGGCGACATTATAAACGGGCACAGGGGCCGGGTGCCACCACGGTCTTCCCGGCGGCCACGGCCGCTGATCCCGACGATGCCCGCCACCTTGACATTATCCAGACGGGTTCACGAGGGGCGGCTCACGCCGCACGTTTTCTCGTGCTTGGCCTGTCGCCTCAGGTACGGTACGATGGGCGGCCTATGGGTTTACCTGTTGTCACCATTGTGGGACGACCGAACGTCGGCAAGAGCAGTCTGCTGAACTGTCTGGCAGGCCGTCGGATTTCGATCGTCGACGCCACGCCGGGCGTGACCCGCGACCGCGTCAGCACGACCATCGCCGTCGGCGAGGGCGAGACCGCGCGCTATGTCGAACTCGTGGACACCGGCGGCATGGGCGTGGAAGACACCGACCACCTGACCGACCACGTCGAGAACCAGATCGCCTACGCGATTCACCAGGCCACGCTGGTGCTGTTCGTCGTCGACGCCCGCGAGGGCATCGTGCCGCTGGATAATCTCGTCGCCGAAAAGCTCCGCCACGTCGACGCGCCGGTGCTCCTCGTAGCCAACAAGGTCGACCAGGCCGGCGTGCTGGCCGAGACGGGCGAGTTCTATGCGCTCGGCTTCGGTGACCCGGCGGAGATCTCCGCCGCCCACAACGAGGGCATGACCGACCTGCTCGAACGCATGCAGGCCATGCTCACCGAGGCCCCGCTGCACACCAGGAGGCCGGAGGCGCTGAAACTCGCGATCGTCGGCAAGCGTAATGCCGGCAAGAGCACGCTGATCAACGCCCTCGCCGGCGAGGACCGCGTGATCGTCTCCGAGACACCCGGCACGACAAGAGACAGCGTGGACGTGACGGTCGACATCGAAGGCCGACGCGTCACACTCATCGACACCGCCGGGCTGCGGCGTAACAAGAGCCTCGCCAACGACGTCGAATTCTACAGCCAGCATCGGGCCATGCGGTCCGTCCGCCGCGCCGACGTGGTAGCCATGGTCATCGACGCCTCCGTGCGCGTCAGCAAGGTCGACAAGAATCTCGCCGGCATCATCGCCGAGGAGTTCAAGCCGGTCGTCATCGTGGTCAATAAGTGGGACCTTGCCCGAAACATTGCCTCGCCGGAGGACTACGCCGAGTACTTCGCCAAGGAGTTCCCCGAGCTGTCCTACGCCCCTATCAGCATGACCACCGCCCGCGAGGGCGTCAACGTGCATCAGACCGTCCAGCTCGCCACGCAGCTGTACGCCCAGGCCAGCTACCGCGTCCAGACCTCGGAACTCAACGAGGCCATGGAGCAGATCCTCGCCAAGCGGGGGCCAAGCCACAAGGGCGGCACGCGCCCGCCGAAACTCTACTACGCCTCGCAGGTGGCGACCAACCCGCCGACGATCGTCTGCTTCGTCAATGACGTCCGCAGCTTCGACCAGAGCTACCAGCGGTTCCTCGTCAACCAGTTCCGCGAATATCTCCCCTACCCCGAGGTGCCCATCCGCCTGATCCTCCGCCCCCGCCGCCGCGCGACATAGCAGTCCGTTTGGACATGGGCTGTTAGACGTTCAAGCGCGTATGATCTCAGGCCGCACAATGAAAGGACTCGCATGAACACGCTGATTGTGGCAATGGATGACGACCGGCTGATCGGCCGGGGCACTGAGCTGCCGTGGCGCCTGCCGGAAGACCTGAAGGCCTTCCGCACGCGGACACTCGGCCGGACCGTCATCACGGGCCGGGCGACGTGGCAGTCGCTGCCGACCTACCCCAAGCGGCCGTACCTCGACGGGCGCGTGAATATGGTTATCACGCGGGCCGCCAACCGCTACAACAAGGACCTCGCCGACGCCGGCGCTCAGGTGGACCCGGAAGGCCCCTGGTTCGTGCCGACCATCGAGCTGGCGATCTCGACCGCCCGGCGGCGGTTCCCGGAGTTCGTTGAGGAGTTCGTCATCATGGGTGGCCGGCAGATCTACGAGCTGGCCCTGCGACGCGACCTCGTCGACCGCATGATCGTCACGCACGTCCACGGCCATCACATCGGCGACGTGTACTTCCCGGAAATCCCGCCGGCGTGGACAGCCACCGACCGACAGCCTCACGGCGCCTACGACATCGTCACGTACGAGAAGGCATGACCGCCAGCGGACCGATGTGCCTGAAGACAGCAAGGCCGCTGAAGCGGCCCTGCCTTGCGTGACAACGGGTGACTGAGGGGATTCGAACCCCCGACCCCCTGGACCACAACCAGGTGCTCTAACCAACTGAGCTACAGTCACCATGCTCCGTCGGGGTCGGACAGACGAAACAACCTAGCATGCCCCCTGCCATTCTGTCAATCCCTTAGAGCCCGTCAATCGCACCCAAATTGACGGCTGCCGCAACCCGGCCGGGCCGCCGGGCTACTCCGCCTGGTGTTCGACGCGGTCGAGTTCATCGCGGATGTCCGCGGCGTCTTCGTAGCGTTCCTCCTCAATGGCCTCTCGAAGCTGCTTCCTCAGGCGGGCGACCGGGTCGAGCTGTTCGCGCGATTCAATCTCGCTCGCCAACGCCTTCAGCACGGCCAGTTCGGTCCCGGCGACGTCCTCACCCTGCTCGAACTCCTCGCAGGTCTTCTGAATGTCCTTGATGCCCGCGCGGACGATGCCCAATGCCTCGGTAGCGCTGTGACGCTCCATGGCCAGCCGCGCACGCGCACGCGTGTACATCATCTGCACATAGGGCCGGTACTGCTCCAGGTAGTATCGATCCTGGTCGTCCTCGGCGTAGGTCAGGCAGAAATCAAACAGCTCCAGGTTACGCTTGGTGTCGCCGGCGACGGCCTCGTAGTCCCCGAGCACGAACATCGCGAGATACCGGTGGTAGTACATGATGCTCTCGCTGCGCAGGGCCTCACAGTCTTCGTTGTCGAGATGGAAGTCGCCCGTCGAGCCGGTCACCTGGCGATGCTTGGCGAGTTCGTCGCGGAAATAGTCCAGCAGGCTCTCAAAGCCGTGCGGACGCGTGCCGTCGGGCCGGCCCGTAATTTCCATCTGGAGCATCCCAAGGTCCAGTCGAAGCTGGATCTTCTCCAAGCCGTCGTCGCCCATGATGCGGCGAACGTTGACTTCGCCGGGCTTGAACGGCCATGCACTGAGAATGTCGCTGATGTCGAGACTCATGGAACAACCTCTGTTTCGACGTCATTGGGAGGATGTTGCCTCCTGTTTCATTTTACGCACACCCAACGTACTGGCAGCCCGCACTGCCGCGAGTTCTGCAATCGGGCGGCCAAAGCCTAACCGGGCGCCATGACGAATGCAACCGTCTCACCAGGCGCGCGGGTCGAGCTGGTAGTAGTTCCGGAACTGCTCGTACAGGTCCGGGTGCCGACGGCTGAGCTGATCGGGCTGCTCGAAGAACACCTCGGTCGTCACGGCGAAGAACTCCGCCGGGTTCGTCGCGCCGTATGCGTCGATGTCATGCCGCTGTCGCGCCTCAATGCGCTGCTGCAGGTCGTCGAATTCCGCCTGCATGACCCGCGCCCAGTCGATGGCTTCGCTCGGCCTGGCCAGGGCCGGGGCTCCATCCGCCGGGCCGGCCTCCATGTCCAACTGGTGAGCGAACTCGTGCAACACGACGTTGTGCCCGTCGGCCACCTCGGCGGCTCCGTGCCTGGCGTGATCCCACGCCAGCACCACCGTGCCGGTCTCGCTGGCCTGGCCCAGCAGGTCGACCGGGCCGTCGACGATCAGCCCGGAGTTGCCCAGCGGCTGCCGCTGGCGGGCCACGAAGTCGCTCGGATACACCAGCACGCTGCGCAGCTTGCGGTAGAACCGTGTCCGCGGATGCCCCAGCAACAACATGCAGGCCTGGACGGCAATGGTGACGCACATCTCCTCGGTCAGGGCCAGCCCGCCGCAACCCTCGAAGTTCTTCTCGGCCAGGAAGACCTGCACATACCCCCTCAGCCGCTGCCGGAGGTCATCCGGCAGCCGGTTGAACAACTCGACGTTGCGTTTCGCGATGGTCTCCCAACGCTCGGGCCAGGGATCGTGCATGAGTGTCTGCCGCCGGTCGCGCTGCCCGCGCCGGGCGAGATAAACCAGTGCGGGAACGCCCAGAACAATCACCGCAGCCGCAACGAGACAATGCTCAACCTGCATGGCGGCATTGTAACGGACCGGGCGGCCAAACGATACGACCGGCCCCATTGGCGTGGGAAGCGGCATCGGTGCGCCAGGCGTGGTCGTTCCGCGCGCCGGGCCGGAGGCGGAGGTCACGGCGACGGTGGAGACGGCTGCTCGAACTCCTCGAAGATATCCTCGAGGGGTTGGGGGTCGTCAGGAACGTCGGGGGTGGTATCATCCGGCTCGGTCACCGGCGATTCCGGCGCATCGACCGACGGCTCGCCTGCGGGGATGATGCGCGACTCGACGTGCCCGGTGTCCTTAGCTGCATCGTCGCTGTCGCGGACCCGGCCGCCCGGATTTGGAACCGGCGGCGGGACGGCCGGCAGCGCGGGGTTCGGCAGGACCGGACCGGCCGGCTTTGGCGGGCCCGAGGGGATGAGTTCGCCAGGGTCGGTGTACTCGACGGGTTCGGGCACAACGACGACGTAGCCCGTCGCCGCCACCCGGATCTTGTGGCTTAGACGCTGCTGGAGCCGATGATCGAAACCGAGCGGCACGAGCGGAAAATCCTCCATGTCGTCCAAGGCACGCTCAGCCAGCAGATCGTCATACTGGAGACGCTCGTTGAAAGATCCGGGCCCACCCTCGCGACGCGACGTATCCACGCCGCCGTAGACCATCATCGTCTGGGAGGCGTCCGTCAACTGCTCGGATGGCTTGTCGCTGCGGGCGACCGCCACCTTGAGCGTGAAGTCAAATTTGTCGCGGCCTTCCACCGGATGGATGGTCACCTTCGCCGCCCGGAAAATCGTCTGCACACTGTTCTCACCGTAGCTGTACAGCGTGGCCGCGTCGCGACGCCACAATTCAAAGAAGTGCTGACCGACGATAGCATCGGTGGTCATCACGCCAGCGCGACGGTCCTGCCGCCGCAACTCGAAGCCGTAGTCCCGAAGAACCTCTCGCGCGGCGGTCCAAACGACCTCAAAATTCCGTTCGGCTTCGGTTTCCGGCTCGGGCGGCCGATAGCTCACCTGGTGGCGCGGCCAGCAGCCCGCGCCGCACATCGCAACGGCGGCCAGCAGCGCAGCCAGTCCGGTCCGCCGGCGCCACCCGTCAAATTGTGCGTCAAAGCATCTCACGCCTGATCCCTATGTCGACACTATAGCCTACGCTTCCGCAGTCCGGCTGCAAAGAGCAAATGGCATCGTGCTGGCGTCATGTGTCCGTGCTGCTGGCCGATCCGCTCGCCATCAGCCCCTCGTAGGCTGCTTCGATATCCGCGACCATCGTCTCGTGGTCGAATCGCTCGCGACACAGCGTCCGGCCGTGGCGGCCGAGCGTCTGCCGCAGGTCGGGCGAATCGACAAGCACCCGGACGGCGGCGGCCAGGCCGTCGACGTCGCCCGGCGGCACCAGCATGCCCGTCTCGGCGTTGACCACCTCGGGCGCCCCGTCGACGTCGTAGCTGACCACCGGCAGGCCGGCGAGCATCGCCTGCACCAGCGTACGGGCGAGACCTTCACGGTAGCTGCAGTGGATCAGGATGTCGCTGGCATGCATGACGGCGGGAATTTTGCTGGGCGGCAGCAGCCCGGTCAGGTGAAAGTTTGGATCGAGGCGCATGTCGTAGATCTCGTCCTTGATCTCCTCGCGCAGGTAACCGTCGCCCACGAAGCAGAAATGTAGCCGCGGGTCGGCCAGCGTAACGGCCGCCTTGATGATGTCGAAGTGTCCCTTCATCTCGGCCAGGCGGGCGACCTGCGTGATGAGCACGGCATCGGCGGGGAGATTCAGCGACGCGCGGAACGCCTCGGCGTCGTCCGGCCTGTCGACGAAGCGTTGCGTCTCCATGCCGCTGTAGACGGTGGCGTACTGCTCGGGCGTTCCGACCCCGGCGGCGAGGGCCTGGCGGCTCATGGCGTCGGCGACGCACAGGATCGCGTCGGACTGTCTGGCCGCCCGCTTCTCCAGGCCGATGTACAAGCGGTTCTTCCACCAGCTTTCGTACCGATGAAACGGCAGGCCGTGGATCGTGTGGACGATCTTCATCGGTCTCGCCGCCAGCGGTCCGGCATTGAGCTTTGCCGCGGCTCGTCGGCCAAGGATACCCGCCTTGCTGCTGTGCGTGTGGACCACGTCAGGCCGAAGATCGGCCAGCAGGTCCTTGTAGGCCCGGTAGACGCGGCGGTCGCGGCCGGGGGATATCTCGCGAACGGACTCGTTGACGACGATGACCTCGTAGCCGCCCGTCCGCGCCCGACCGAGCAGTTCGCCCTCCGGCCCGAGCGGCGGACCGGTAATCAGCGTTACGTCGTGCCCGCGGCGGTGCAGGCCCTCGCAGGTCAGGACGGTGTTCTCTTGCGCGCCGCCAAGAATCAGCCGCGTAATCATATGCACAATCTTCATGGCTGCATCTTAACCGCCCGGCCGACGCAAGATAAGCCCCGGCGGACCTCGGCCAAGCCGGCGCTCGCGTTGGGGGGGCGGTCTGGCCGATAATGCGCAGGATGAGCAGCGAGCGACATGACGAACAGGAGCATTTTTTCTCCGCCGCGAAGGTCGTTGCCGGCCTGACGATGCTCTCTCGCGTGCTGGGACTCGTGCGGGACATGGTCATCGTCCCGCTCGGCGGGCCGGTACTGGCCGACCGGTTCTGGACGGCGTTTTCGATTCCGAACCTCTTCCGCCGGCTCTTCGGCGAGGGGGCCCTGTCGGCGGCCTTCGTGCCGGTGTTCACCGACGTCGACGAAGCCGACGAATCCGGGCGTGCCCGGGCTGTCCTGGCGAACGTCGGCGGGCTGCTGGCAGTGATCCTGGCGGCCTTGACGGTGCTGATCTGGGCGGGCCTGCTCGTCTGGTGGGTGGTCGCACGCACCGCCCCGGCGACGGATTTCCTCATCGGCATGACCGGCCTGATGCTGCCGTTCATGTTGACGGTCTGTCTGCTGGCGTTGGGTTCGGCGGCCCTGAACTGCCGCGGACACTTCTGGTATCCGGCCGCGGCACCCATTCTCCTGAATATCATCCTTATTGCCACGGCGGCCTGGCTGGCGCCGCTGCTGGCGGCCAGCGACGCCGGGCAGTTCGTCGTCATTGCCGTGGCGCTGCTGGCGGCAGGGACGGCCCAGTTGCTCGGCGTGCTCTGGCTGCTTCGACGCGGCGGCTTGGCGCTGTTCGGCCGGCCCTGGCCGGTGCGGGCCGAGACCAGGCGCATCGCTCGGCTCATGGGTCCGATGTTCGTACCGCTGAGCGTCATGCAGTTCAGCGCTTTCAGCGACAAGATCATCGCCCTGGTCTTCACCCGCGGCGACGCCCACCCGGGCTTCCCGCTGGAGGCGGGCATCGTCCGCTGCCTCTACGCTGCCGCACGAATGTACATGCTGCCGCTGGGGGTGCTGGCGATCCCCATCGCGACGGTGGTCTTCCCGTTGTTCAGCCGCTACGCCGCCCGCAACGACACCACCTCACTCCGCCAGACCACTAATCGCGCCCTGCGCCTGTGCCTGTTCCTCGGCACCCCGGCCGGGGTGGGCCTGGCGATGCTGGCCGAGCCGGCCATCCGCGTGATCTTCCAGCGCAAGGACTTCACCGCCGCCGACACGGTGCGGACCGCATGGGTGCTGCGTGCGTACTGCCTCGGCATGTGGGCGTATTTCTGCAACCACATCCTGCTGCGAGCGTTCTTCAGCGACCGTGAGACGCGCCGGCCGCTGGCGCTCTCGCTGGCCATGAGCGTGCTGAACATCGGCCTGGTGCTCGGGCTTATCTGGACGCCGCTGAAGGGCGCCGCCGTCGGCGTGGCCACCGCGACGACGTCCAGCATATCGACCGTGGTGCTCGTCATGATGCTGCGGCGCCGGTGGGGTCGGATCGGCTTCCGCAAAATTGCCACCAGCGTCGCACGCGTGCTCGTCGCTTCGGCCCTCATGGGCGCCGCGGTCTGGGCGTGCGCAGAATACCTGCCCGGCGTCTTCCGACCGTGGATCCCTCGCCCCCGCATACCGGCGATCGTCATCGGCATCGTCGCCGGGGCCGGCGTGTACCTGCTGGCAACGATCATCCTCCGCAGTCCGGAACTCGGCGAGCTTGGCAAGCGCCCGGCCCCGGCCGATCAGCCGCCGCCCGCCGCCCGACCGTAACGGCTCGACTTCGACCTCCGCGGGCGACTATACTGAAGGCATGAAGCCGATACCGCCCCGCTTTACTGAACTCGACACCGAGGCCCTCTGCGACGCCATCCGCACCGCCAAGACCGACCTCGGCAAGGATCTCGTCATCCTCGGTCACCACTACCAGCGCGACGAGGTCATTCAGTTCGCCGACATCCGGGGCGACAGCCTCAAGCTCAGCCAGTTCGCCGCCGAGCAGCGCGACGCCAGGCACATCGTCTTCTGCGGCGTACACTTCATGGCCGAGTCGGCCGACGTGCTCAGCGACGCCTCGCAGACGGTCTACCTGCCGAATCTGGGGGCCGGCTGTGCGATGGCGGACATGGCCGACGACGACGCGGTGGCCGCCGCCATCGAGGAAGTGGGCGAGTTGGCCGGCGAAGCCACCGTCGTGCCGATCACGTACGTGAACTCCGCGGCCGTCACGAAGGCGCTGACCGCGAAGGCCGGCGGCGCCTGCTGCACCAGCAGCAACGTCCGCAACGTTTTCGAGTGGGCACTGCGACGGGCCGACCAGGGTGGCGCGGGTGGCAGGAAGGTTCTCGCCATCCCGGACGAACATCTCGCGACGAACACCGCCGCCGACATGGGCTACGACCAGCCCGGCGACGTGGTCATCTACGAGCCGCACAAGCCGGCCGGCGGACTGACGGCCGAGCAGGTCGCCGCCGCGAACGTCATCTGCTGGAAGGGATACTGCCACGTCCACCAGGTCTTCACGCCGCAGGCCATCGACGATATCCGGGCCGCCGAGCCGGACGTGACGGTCATCGTCCACCCCGAGTGCCCGCGGGCCGTCGTCGCCAGGGCCGACCTCGCCGGCAGCACCTCGCAGATTATCAACGCCATTGCCGACGCCCCCGCCGGCAGTTCGTGGGCCGTCGGAACCGAGGGCAACCTCGTCCGCCGACTGGCCGCCCAAAACCCCGACAAGGACATCCGCGTGTTGGGGGATCGGCCGGCCGCCTGCTGGCAGATGGCGATGATCGACCTGCCCTACCTGCTTTGGACGCTAACGGCGATCCTCGAAGGCGAGCCGGTCAACGAGGTCCACGTCGATTCGGCCGTCGCCGACGACGCCCGCCTCGCGCTGCAGCGCATGATCGACATCAAGGCCGTCGAAGGGCCAAGCGGCAAGTAGCACCGCCGGCCGAACTGCGGTTTTCCATACCCATGACCGCTTTTTTCTCGCAGGCGGAACATCTCCGCTCCGATAGGGTCTGGGCGGGGGTTCCTGCGACGCCTCGGCAAGGGCGACGAGGCACATAAGAGGATGCAGCCATGCGCGTGATGATCGTCGAACCGGACTGGCACTTTGCGACGCAAGTCGCCGAACACTTCGAGGGCAACGGCGACCTGGTCGTTCGTGAGACACCCGAGGACTTCATTGAGCATGCGGACCGCTGGCACCCGGACATGGTGCTCCTGTCGGCCGAACTGGCCAGCAGCGAGACGCTGGCCGCCCTGCAGGCGCTTCATCCCCGGCCGGTGCTGCTGCTGACCGAACACATGAGCCGCTTCGATCGCGCATGGTCGGCGTGGCAGGTCGGCGGCGACGAACTGCTGATGAAGCCGATGCTCCACCAGCGCGAGCTGAACGAGGCGGTCGTCAGCGCCCGCCAGAACGCCATGCTCGACCCCGGGTGGCAGCGACGCGCACAGGCACAACCGGCCTGACAACTCATACCCGACGCGATGAAGATGGGCGCGGTGTAGCGCCGGTTGCACCGCGTGTAACCCGCTAGTATCAAGTGAGTTGACATGGCAGCCGTCGGGCCGCCATGCACAAGCTCAGTGCGCGACGCATCATTCACGGAAGGACGCGCTGAAGATGTGCGCGGTGTATCGCCGGTTACACCGCGTGTAACACGCTAGCACCGGATGATTTGACATGGCAGCCGTCGGGCCGCCATAAACAGGCTCAGTGCGCGACGTATCACCCATAGAAGGAGTGCCTCGGCCTCGCGACGCGATCCATTTCCAGCGCCCGCCCGTCGCGTCCGCATCGCACCGGCCGCACCTTTTGCGCTTGCGAGCACACGCCTTGCGCCCGTAGACTCAAGCCCACACCGCCGGACAATCCGGCCGGATTCTTCGGAAAGAACGGGCCATGCTGGGAATCATCTTGCTCCTGATCGGCGTGGTGCTGATCATCATCGGCGCCCTTGGCGCAAGCAGTTGGATCGACGCCAGCCAGACAACACAACAGGATATCGGCTTCGCCTTTATCACGGGCGTGGTCGCGCCGTTGCTGGGCGGAGGTCTGCTGATCATCCTCGCTCTGATGGAGCTGAACCTTTTCTAGAGCGGTTTTTTTAGCAAAAAAGCCACCCTCAGAAATCCGAGGAGGTGCCGCTCAGCACCGTTTTCGTGACATAAATTCTTTGTTCCCGTCGCAGAATCGTTCTGGTTTTCCGCCCACCTGACTTTTGAGGGAGGCGTCAAAAAAAGCCCTGTCGTGCCCATGCGGTCTCCGGCTGCATCGGCAGCCCGCGGGGCTGCCTGCTTGCCGCTCTGCGACGCAGCTTCGTCACGAAGCACGAGTCGTTGTCCTTGTCAGCCAACTTCTCCCGTGGGCTTGTGCCCATTGGAAAGGCGCCAGAAGGAGTAAGCCTCGACGGGGCGAGACCCACCCGGCCTTTGTGCCACCCCTCCGACGCTGAAGGCGTTTGCAGAACTCCCCGGGCTGACGCCACGGGGTCTACTGCACACCATCCATGGCGGGATTCAGGAGGACCGCCCCGCGTGGTCGCAAGAGTAGCCGACTCCGCCAGCGCAAAGCCGGTAGCAGCAATTCGTTTGACACACGGCGCCCCGGTGTTGAGAATCTGCCCCGACGTAATCGTCGAGACGCAACGATCCGTGAACCGATCAACCGGAGCGAACACGCATGACCGCCATACCGACGCAACGACAGCTTGACTTCCAGGAGTGGGAATTCGGGCTGTTCATCCACTTTCTGGCCGGACAATACACGCACCAGAAGAGCTTCAAGGCCGAGACCGATTCGGTCATGCCTGACAACTTCGACCCAAGCGAGTTGGATTGCCGGCAGTGGGCGCAGTTGGCCTCCCAGGCCGGGGCGCGGTACATGGTCTACACGGCCAAGCATCACGATGGCTTCTGCCATTGGCCTTCGGCGACAACACCAAGTTTCTCCACGGCGGCCTGTTCATGGCGCGACGGGGAGGGCGATGTCGTCCGCGCGTTCGTCGACGCCTGCCGCGGGCAGAACCTGGCCGTCGGGCTGTACTACTCGCCATTCGACGCGCACGAGCCGTCCTACCAGGCAGACCCGCCCGCCTACGACGCGTACTTCCTGAGCCACATGCGGGAGCTGCTCGGCGGTGATTATGGTCCGATCGACATCCTCTGGTTCGACGGAGCATTCAGCGAGGGTCACCCGTACGACTGGCCCATGCTGATCAAGGAGATTCGCGCGATGCAGCCGGAGATTCGGATCTTCAACATGGGCGATCCCGATTTCCGCTGGGTCGGCAACGAGGCGGGCATCGCCTCGATTCCCAACTGGAACACCGTCGAGCAGGTGCCGTTTTCCATCGAGTCCGACGAGGTGGACACCATGCCCGCCCCGACCTGGCTGCCGGCCGAGTGTGACTGCCGACTCCGCTACGAGGGTTGGACGTGGCGCGGCACGGACGACCCGCTCAAGAGCATCGAGGAACTGATGGGCTTGTACGACTACTCCGTGGGGCGCGGCTGCAACCTGCTGCTGAACGTCGGCCCGGACCTGCGGGGTCGCGTCCACGAAGAGGACGCCGATCGACTGATCGAATTCGGCGAGGCGTTGCGGCGGCGTTTCGGATCGCCGCTATGCACCAAGGCGGACTGCACGCAGACGCACAATCGTCTGGTGTACGAGCCGGGCGACCCGTTCCTGCTGGATCACGCGGTCATTCAAGAGGACATCACCCGCGGCGAGCACGTCCGCGAGTTCGCGATCCGCATCACCCCCGCTCCCGAAGGGCGCGACACGACGCTCTATGAGGGCAAGAGCATCGGCCACAAGGCCATCTGCCGGTTTCCGCTGGTCAAGGCGTGCAAGGCGTGGCTCGAAATCGTCGATTCAAGCGACCAGGCCGAGATCGCGGAATTGCAGTTTCACAACACCAGCGGTCTGACCTAGCAGCCCGTTTACGAAGTGGCACGGGCATCTTGCCCGTGAGTATCACGGGCGTCCCGCCCGCAAAAACATGAACGATGTGAATGGGATGCCAACCGTCTCTGCGAGGTCGAGGCGCTCTACCGTGCATCAAGGAACGGACACGCAGGCGACTTGGCAGATGTGCAAATAGACCGAGTTTTCGGGACGATGACGCGCCGGCAAAAGGCCCAACCGCAGCAGCGATAGCTTTACCAAGCAGTACTAAGCAGACTGATAGGGAAAGGGGGCAAGCCCAAGAGGCCGACTGCCTTTCAATTGTGCATAAGTTTCTCCACGCTCGTGCCGATGCGTATACAGGCCGCCGCGGGCGGTCGCGCTGGAAATGCGCTGACCACAAATGCAGGAGACTCCCTACATGTCCACTGTCGAAGATATTCTCATGGCCAAGGGCCCCGACGTGATCGTCACCTCCCGCGAGACGACCGTGCATGAATCGGTTCGCCTGATGTGCGAGGCCAACGTCGGTTCTGTTATCGTCAAAGACGGGGACGCGGTGGAAGGCATTTTCACCGAACGCGACCTGTTGCGGCGGGTCGTCAACACGCTCAAAGACCCCACGACGACACCCCTGGGCGACGTGATGAGCTCGCCGGTCCGTTCCGTCGAACTGGGCATGGACGTCCGCCAGTGCTTCCGCCTGATGACGGAACTCCGTGTCCGCCACCTGGCCGTCATGGAGCAGGACGCGCTGGTCGGCATGATCAGCCTGCGCGATGTACTGGCCGCTGAACTGCAGGACGACGAGGAGATCATCCAAGAGATGGAAGGCCAGGCCTGACCCCGGCCGTATCTGCCTAATTAATGGGCTTGCTAGAAGTTTTCCAAGGGCTGTGGGGTGTGGTGTCTTTGGGGAGATTCACCTATTTATCTGTAGAATCAGCACTTGCCACAAGAAAAAGGTGCCAATCCAGGGCAAATGTTGTAATCTTCAGGAGCTTGGCTGGCAGATAAGATATAATGTCGCAAGACAGTTTTGCCAGTAATGCGGTTTCATCAAGCCGACGCAGCGGGGCACATAAAATATGTTGACTGCCGTCGGCGTGTATGCATACTTGCCTGTTTGCTGACAGGCGATGTCAGCCATCTGCCGGACGCACCACGACCGGCACCAGAAGTGAAAGGTCGAAGACGAAATGGCCAAGAATCTATCCACGTTTGCCATTGCCGAGATGCTGCATGTGGACCCCGGGTCGGTTGCCAACTGGATCGACCAGGGCTTGCTCCAGGCGCACCGCACGCCTGGCGGTCACCGGCGTGTCGTGGTGGAAGACCTGGTTAAGTTTCTCCGCGAACACAAGATGCCGATCCCGGCCGAACTCGGCGCCACCCCGGTCCGCATTCTCGTGGTCGACGACGAAGAGGCCGTCGCCAAGCTCATCGCCCGCGCCATCCGCCAGAAGCACCCGGACTTCGAGGTCGTCGAGGCCAATGATGGCTTCCGCGCCGGAACGCTGATCGCCACACTCCGTCCGGACGTCGTGATCCTCGACCTTCGCATGCCCGGCATGGACGGCTACGAGGTCTGCCGCATGATCAAGGCCCAGGACGCTACCAAGCATGCTGAGGTCATCGCCATGACCGCCTTCCCCTCACCCGAGAGCGAACAGAGCATCAAGGACTGCGGCGCCCGCGTCTGCCTCGCCAAGCCCCTCGACCTCGATACGCTTCTGGCGGAAGTCGAGAAATCGATGTAAGGCAGGGCCGAAGGCCGAGAGCGAAGGGCCACGCTGAAGCATGCACGGGCCTGTCGGATCGACCGGCAGGCCTGTTTCATGCGGTCCATGCCACAGCGGGTCTTGCCACGTAGCCATCGACGGAGCGTAGGCGCTCTTGATTCGTCGACGAAGCCTCTGTGGCAAATGAACAGCCGCTTGAAATGATGAGTCGGACAGTGGTAGAGTCTGCTGCCTGCCGACCGGCCGGCCGTTCCGGCTGTTCGTCTCGCCGAAAGCGACCGAAGCAACAGAGGCACTTGTCGAGTATCTGGTCGCGGGTGCCGCCGAAGACACCTGGAGCCGGCACGGCCTTGTATCGGCTGATTCGCGACTCATCCTGCCGGCCCCGATGTGCCGCGACGCGATGCTCGGCATGTCGTTGAGCCTCGTGCCAAATCCAGCGATCGGCCTGCTTGAGACGGTGACATTCCCGGTGGCTGGTGAGAAGATGGGTTGTTAGGGCCCTTAGCTCAGCGGTTAGAGCAGAGGACTCATAATCCTTTTGTCGTAGGTTCGAATCCTACAGGGCCCATCCATGGCCGCCGTGCCAGGGCGGCTCGCGCCGCTGCATGTCCGTATGCCATACCCGGGAGTCTGCATGAAGACCAAAGGACAGATCGAAGCCGACATCAGCGAGGCCGTCATCAAGTTCGAACGCGAGTACATGGGCCGCGGCCCGGAGGAGGCCCGCAGCTATCTGCTTGGCGATATGATCCTCGTGCGGCTGCGCGGCGTGCTGACCCCGGCGGAGAAGCAGCTGGCGGAATCCTCGGACTACACGGAGGGCGGTCGGTTGATCAAGCAGATCCGCATGCAACTGCTGGAGAAGGCCCGCTCACTGCTGGAGACGATCGTCTACGACGTCACCGGCCGGCGGGTGACGAGCCTGCACACCGATATCAGCACCAAAACCGGCGAGCGGATCATCGTCTGGACGCTGGACGGAACCGTGCAGTGCCGCACCGGCGAGACTTCCTCTTGACATCGAGCCGGGCGGCCGCTAGAGTTTCCTACTCACACAAGCGACGAGGCAGATTGACAGGGGGTCGCGCAAGCGACCTGCTGAAGATATGGGCCGGCACGCAATGGATTCGAGGTATTGCGGCCGGCTCGCTTTGTCTCCGCTGGATGGCAGGTGCGTCGCGGGTAACCCGCTTCGGGCGACCGGTGAGGCGCGGGCCGGCGAACGCACAGGTACAGATCGGCCGCCATCCGGACAGGCAAGGCTGCGGTCTTGCTCCCACCATGCCCGGCGCGCGGGCGCCCCCTGTTCGTCGTTTCATCAGCCATGCCGCGCTTCGGCGCGGCATGAAACGGCGGCAACACAGCACAGAGCATCGACGTCAGCGAGCTGTCTTTGCGCGGGCGCGCCGTGGCCAAGGCGACGGCGGATAGACGGTCGGCACGCCCGGCGAATATGAAGAGGCAATGACTCCACTCCTTTGAGAAAGAGCAACAGCAGCATGAACGCGAATGAGTTTCTCACGCACGCAGCACTGCCGGCGAAAGTGGCCGATGTGTTGTCCAGTGCGCGATCGGTGAGCGTGGCCGGCAGCATGGGCGACCTCGATGCCATCGCGTGCGGCCCGGCGGGCGATTCGTCGACAACGGTATCCTACGAACTGCCGGACGGCTCGCGGGTCGACGAGGTCGACGTCGTGCGACTGAGCAACGGCGTCGGTGCGAACTATCGCGAGCCGTACATGCGCCGGCGAGACCCGGAGTGTATGGTCGTCGCCGACGCTAAACCGTCGGACAAGCCGCGCTTCTCCGACCGCTTCGACGACGACTTCGCGGCTCTCAAGGAGGAGACCTTCGAGTGGCTCAAGCAGCAGGATCTCGCGATATTCGCCTTTGAGATGGGTCGGCCCGGTCTGGGCGCCGACGCCCTGGCGATCTGCCCCGCTAATGCGGGCTTTTTCGCCTTCGGGCTGGGCCTGTTGCAGGGCATCGTGGACATAAAGTCGCTCGGCCGGCAGTTCAAGCCGGCGACGATCATCTACGTCGCGCCGCCGTTTAGGCACACGCACTTCGACGGCAAGCAGGTCGTCGTCCACGAGCGTTCGGTGCTGCACGAGATTTTCTCGTACAACCTCTATCCCGGCCCCAGTGCCAAGAAGGGCGTCTACGGCGCACTGATCGAACTTGGCGAGCAGCAGGGCTGGGTGACCGCCCACTGCTCGACCGTCCGTGTGATGACGCCGTACGACAACCGGGTGACCTTCATGCACGAAGGGGCAAGCGGCGGCGGTAAGAGCGAGATGCTCCAGCAGCCGCACCGCCTGCCCGACGGGCGCCTGCTCATGGGGCGCAATATAGTCACGGGTGAGGAACGCCACCTGGAAATTCCGCGAACCTGCGACCTCTATCCGGTCTGCGACGACATGGCCCTGTGCCATCCTGCCATCCAGACAGGCGGCGGCAGGCTGGGCATTACCGACGCCGAGAGCGGCTGGTTCGTGCGCGTCGACCACATTCGCGAGTACGGCACGGACCCGGACCTCGAACACCTGACGGTTCATCCCGACCGCTCGCTGCTGTTCCTGAACGTCCGCGCCGTCGTCGGCGGAACGGGACTGATCTGGGAGCACGTGGAAGACGAGCCGGGCAAGCCCTGCCCGAACCCGCGCGTCATCGTGCCGCGGGCCATCGTGCCCCATGTCGTCAGCGAGCCGCTGCAGGTGGACGTCCGGTCCTTCGGCGTTCGCACGCCCCCATGCACGCGCGATCATCCGAGCTACGGCATCCTGGGCATGTTTCACCTACTGCCGCCGGCGTTGGCCTGGCTGTGGCGGCTGGTGGCCCCGCGCGGTCACGCCAACCCCAGCATCGTCGAGACGGGCGGCATGACCAGCGAAGGCGTGGGCAGCTACTGGCCGTTTACCACCGGCAAACGCGTTGCCCAGGCGAATCTCCTGCTCAGCCAGTTCCAGAGCACGCCGGCGACCCGGTACGTCCTGACGCCGAACCAGCACATCGGTGCGTGGAAGACCGGCTTCATGCCGCAATGGCTGATGCGGGACTACCTCGCACGCCGCGGCGTGGCCCCGTTCCGGTCGGACCAGGTGGTCGCCTCCCGGTGTCCGCTGCTGGGCTATGCCCTGCAGAACATGCGGATCGAGGGCACGTCGATCCACCACTGGTTCCTGGAAGTCGACACCCAGCCCGACGTCGGTCCCGAGGCCTTTGACGAAGGTGCACGCATCCTGACGGAGTTTTTCCATCGCGAACTGCAGCAGTATCTTCAGCCGGAGCTGGATGACGTCGGCCGTAACATTATCGAGTGCTGCCTGTCCAACGGACATAGGGAGGATTACGAAAACATTATGCCCGGGCTCGATCAGATTGAGACGCCGGCCGGGAACGATGCCACCCCGACGGCAGGAGCGACGGCGTGAAGGCTGTTTTTCTCGACCGAGACGGGACGATCATCGAGGACCGCGGACACCTTCGCGATCCGTCACAAGTGGCGTTCCTGCCCGAGACCTTCGAGGCGCTGTATCGCCTGCAGGAGGAATTTCTACTCTTCATCGTGACGAACCAGTCGGGCATTGCCCTGGAGGCGGTTACCGCCCCGGACGTCGACCGCGTCAACGGCTACGTGGTCGACCGCCTGGCCGAAGCCGGTATTCGGATCGCGGACGTCTACGTCTGTCCGCACGCGCGGTCGGAGGGCTGTTCGTGCATCAAGCCGAACGCGCACTTCCTTCACCAGGCTGCCCGTGAACACGGCGTCGATCTGCGCCAGTCCTTTACCGTTGGCGATCATCCGCACGACGTCGAGTTTGGCCAGGCCGTCGACGCCCACGGCGTCTACGTGTTGACCGGTCACGGGCAGAAGCACCTCGGTGCGCTGCCCGCCGGGGCGCCCGTGGTCCGACACATCGGTCAGGCGACCGAGCGGATTCTGACGTTGGCCGCATGGCGGGCGGAGAACGACGCGCCCCGTGAATCGCTACGCCAGGCCGCGGACGTGTTGCGCGGCGGCGGGACGGTGGCCTTCCCCACCGAAACGGTCTACGGCCTGGGGGCCAACGCCTTGGACGCCAACGCGGTCGCCGCGATTTTCGAGGCCAAGCAGCGGCCCACGTTCGACCCGCTGATTGTTCACGTGGCCACGCTGGGCCAGGCCCGGGGGGTCGTCAGCGACTGGCCGCCAGCGGCGGGGGAACTCGCCCGGCGGTTCTGGCCCGGGCCGCTGACGCTCGTCCTGCCGAAAAGCGACGCCGCGGCGGACATTGTCACCGCCGGCCTGGCGACGGTGGCGGTACGAATGCCGGATCACCCGCTGGCTCTGGCGATGATCTCGCAGGCGGATCGGCCCATCGCCGCGCCCAGCGCCAACCGGTTCGGCTGCATCAGCCCGACCACGGCCGAGCACGTACGTGATCAACTCGGCCCACGCGTCGATCTGGTACTCGACGGCGGGCCGTGTGGGGTCGGTATCGAATCGACCATCATCTCGCTGGTCGACGACGAGCCGGTGCTGCTCCGCGCGGGCGGCACGCCGGTGGAGGAGATCGAACAGGTGGTCGGGCCCGTGCGACGCGCCTGCGACGAAGCCCGGCGCCCGGCCGCACCGGGACAGCTGCCGCTACACTATGCGCCGCGCACGTTGCTGGTCCTCTGCGACCAAGAGGCCCTGCCGGAATGCCCCCGTGCCGGCCTGCTGACGCTGACGTCGCCGCCGGCCGGCCAGTCGTACGAGGCCGTCGAGGTGCTCTCGGAAGCCGGCGATCTGCAGGTGGCGGCCACCAGGTTCTTTGCCGCACTTCACCGGCTTGATACGTTGGGCCTCGACGTCATCGTCGCAACCCGGATGCCCGAGGTGGGCCTGGGCGCAGCCATGAACGATCGGCTTCGACGCGCAGCAAGCAAGACAGAGGACGCATGGACGCGAAAGGAGAAGCTATGAAATACGTCATTCTGGCGGCTGCCTTAGTGATTCAGGTGTGCCTGGGCGGTATCTACGCATGGAGCAAGCTGGACACGACCCTGCAGAACACCGTGGGCATGAGCACGACCGAGACCTCGATCATCTTCGGCGGCTTGTTTCCTGCCTTTACGGTGTCCATGGTGCTGGCGGGGCGGCTTCTCGATCGTCTCGGGCCCAGGGTGATCGCGGGCATTGGCGGGTTGTTGTTCGGAGCGGGTTATCTCATCGCGTCGTTCTCGGACGGCAACTGTCCGCTGATGCTGCTGGGCATTTCGGTTTGTGCCGGGATCGGCACGGGCTTTGGGTATGTCTGCCCTCTGACCACCTGCATCAAGTGGTTCCCCAACAAGCGGGGCCTGGTTACCGGAATCTCGATGGCCGGTTTCGGTGGTGGAGCGGTTCTGCTGACCGCGCTGAGCCACTATCTGCTCTCCCACGGAGTCCACGTGCTGATGGTCTTCCGCTGGGTGGGCATCGCGTACATGCTGGCGATTCTCGTTGCCGCCATGCTGTTGCGATTCCCGACGTCCGAGATTGGTGCCCGTGTAAGCCCGACGCCGGCCATTCGGACGTTGCTGCGGGATCCGTTCCTGCTGTCGCTGGTATTGGGAATGTTCTGCGGCACGTTCGCCGGGATGTTCGTCGTCAGCAAGATCAACGATATGGGCCTGTGGGCGGGCCTGCCCAAAGCGTGGGCCGCCACCGCCGTGGCGGCGTTCTCCATCGGCAACGCGGCCGGCCGGATCACCTGGGGCTGGGTGTCCGACTGGACCGACGAGCGGATGATCCCGGTGAAGCTGATTACTCTGGGCGTGCCGGTCGGGCTGCTGGCTGTGGTGAACTCGTCGATGCTCTTCGTTGTCGTGTCTTTCGCCGTCGGTTTCGGCTTCGGGGCCTGCTTCGTCCTGTACGCCGCCCAGGTCGCAGCGCGATACGGAGCGGCCCGGGTGGGCGGAATCTACCCGCTCGTCTTCCTGGCGTATGGCGTGGCGGGCCTGGTGGGTCCGGCGTCCGGGGGATGGCTGTACGACGTGACTGCCAGTTGGCTTCCCGCGATCGCCGTAAGTTGCGGCATCGTTGCCACCGGAATCATCGCGAGTCTGATGTTGCTGAAGAAGGCGAAACAATGTCGCCTGTTCTACGTTACCGAAGCACCAACCTGAAGCGTCTCAAGGCGCCTCGCACCGAAAAGGATAATCAAGATGGCAGAATCAGGACCCCTCGTTACGATTGTGATGGGAAGCAAGTCGGACCTCGATGTCATGTCCCAGGCCGCGAAGGTCCTGGAGCAGTTCGGCATTTCGCACGAGATGCGGGTCGTCTCGGCCCACCGGACGCCGGACCGTGCCCACGAATTGGGCCGCTCGGCGAAAGAACGCGGCACGAAGGTCATCATCGCCGGGGCCGGCAAGGCGGCCCACCTGGCGGGCGTGATGGCCTCGCTGACGACGCTGCCCGTCATCGGCGTGCCCATGCCGACGTCCGACCTAGGCGGCCTGGACTCGTTGCTGTCGACCGTGCAGATGCCAGGCGGCATCCCCGTGGCGACCACCGCCATCGGCAAGTCCGGCGCAAAGAACGCGGGCCTGCTGGCCGTGGCCATGCTCGCGATGTCGGACGCGAAGCTCGCGGACATGCTGGCTCGCCAGCGCGAGACGATGCAGCAGGCCATCGAGCAAGACGACGAGCAACTGCAGCAGGGCCTGACCGCCGAACGTTGAAGTGGACGGTGTGTCGACCGGCCTGAGCGCAAACACTGCGTTCCGCAGTGCGCACACCAGGCGCGGCTGTTGGTATCGCAGGATTGAGACAAAACCAGAATATATCGAGCGCGGTGTAGCACCTGCTGCACCGCGTCAAACGGTAGTGTAGCAGGTGCCAGCGGCATCCCTTCGAGAGTGCTGCACCATCCGCGAATGCGTGCGGGACGCCCGTGCGACGCCACGGTGTACGGCCGGAATTTGGTGGCGGCGAGCCAATGCCGCCCGTGGAGCCTCTTGCGTTGACCCCTCTCCCTGGCGAGCGGTACCGAGCATGCCCTGGGCCTGCCAAATGGGTCCGCGAGGCGGTGAGGATTCCTTGTCCTGCGCGTAGAACCGTCGCCTGGTCTTGACGAAGGCCTGGCGAGAGCCCTCTCTGGCTCGAAGACTCGCCATCTCTCCCAGAGGCAGCGACGTTCGAATCTCAATCCCCCGAATGGTTTGCCACCATTGCCCGACCGTACCACGCCAGATGTGAAACGGCCTTTCTTGTGGCGTTTGCGACGTCGGGGCGTTAAGGTTCTTTGCGAGAGGGGATCGCGGTCGAGCCACTCAGGCCGGGCCGTCGAACGACACCGATGAAAGGACAACCATGCCCGAACGCTATACAGACACCATCCTGAAGTACCTGGCCGAGCGGAGCTACCAGCCGCTCAAGCCGCGTCAGCTCGCCCGTCGCATCGGCGTGGACGAAGAAGATTACGGCACGTTCCGCGACGCCGTCCGCCAGCTCGAAGAGCAGGGCCGCGTCGTGCTGGGCAACAAGAACGCCGTCACGCTGCCGCGGATGGGCGACACGGTGATCGGCACGTACCGGCCGAACCCGCGCGGGTTCGGCTTCGTGATTCCCGAGGACCCCAACGCCCACGGGGACCTGTTCATTCCGCCGAACGCCAACGGCACGGCGATGACGGGCGACGAGGTCCGCGCGAAGGTCATCAAGCGTGGCCGCCGCGATGGCGAGGACGCCTACGAGGGCCGGATCGTTGAGGTCATCCATCGGGCGACCAACCGCTTCGTCGGCATCCTGGAGACAGCCGGCGATATGCACTTCGTCAACCCCGAGGGCAAGCGCTTCACCCAGCCGATCGTCATTCGCGATGTCGGCGGGCAGGCCGGGCCGATCCTGGGTACGAAGGTCGCCGTCGAGATCGTCGACTACAACGCCAAGGGCGACCTGCCGGTGGGCGTGATCGTCGAGGAACTCGGCGAGCCGGGCGAACTGGATGTGGAAACCGACGCGGTGATCATGGCCTACGGCCTGCCGGACGCCTTCAGCGACGAGGCCCTTGACGAGGCCCGCCAGGCCGTCCGGTCGTTCAACCGGCTGGACCTTGACGATCCAAGCCGGCTCGACCACCGGCGCGAGGATATCAGCGACCAGACCATTATCACCATCGACCCGCCGGACGCCCGCGACTACGACGACGCGATCAGCATCGACTACGACGGGAAGTCTGGCGTCTGGACGCTGGGCGTTCATATCGCCGACGTCTCTCACTTTGTGCCGGATGGCAGTGTGCTGGACGAGGAGGCCCGCCAGCGCGGCACGAGCGTGTATTTCCCACGGCGGGTGGTCCCGATGCTGCCGGAGATCCTCTCCAACGGCGTCTGCAGCCTGCAGGAGTACCAGAAGCGTTTCGTCAAGAGCGTCTACATTCGTTATGGCGACGACGGCGAGGTCATCGACAGCCGTTTTGCCGAGAGCATCATTCAGTCGGCCCGGCGGCTGACGTACCGCCAGGCGCAGGACATCATCGACGGCCGAACTGCCGGCGGCGGTGGCAGCTACGGCGGCGGGCGTCACTCGGCCGGTTACGGCAAGAAGGTCGTCAAGGCCATCCGCTGGATGCACGAGCTGGCGCGGCGGATTGAAAAGCGCCGCGAAGCCAACGGCATGCTGCACCTGGACCTGCCGGCGGTCGAACTGATTCTCGACGACGCGGGCAAAGTCGTCGACGCCGAGCCGGAAGACCAGAGCTACACGCACACAATCATCGAGATGTTCATGGTCGAGGCCAACGAGGCCGTCGCCCGGCGGATGGCGAAGGAAGACCGCAACATCCTCCGCCGTGTCCACCCCGACCCGGACAAGACCGAGAACAAGGACCTCCAGGCGTTCATTTCCGCGTGCGGCCACAAGCTGCCCAAGCAGATGGACCGTCACGCGATCCAGGCACTGCTCGACAGCGTCAAGGGCCGCCCCGAGAGCTACGCGGTGAACCTGGCGATCCTCAAGACATTTCAGCAGGCGGAGTACTCGCCGATGAAGATCGGGCATTTCGCCCTGGCCAGCAGCGACTACTGCCACTTCACCAGCCCCATCCGCCGATACGCCGATCTGACCGTCCACCGGACGGTCGCACGGTTCTGTCGCGGCGAACTCGAACACGAACCGCCCGAGGACATCAGCGAACTGACCCGCCTCGGCGAGGCCCTCTCGGCCTGCGACCGTCGGGCCGACGATGCCGCCGACGAGCTGCGCGAGGTGCTCGTACTGCAACTGCTCGAGAGCAAGCAGGGCGAGGTCTTCGACGGCGTGATCACGGGCGTGGCGAAGTTCGGCATGTTCGTGCAGTGGCCGAAGTACCTCATTGACGGGCTCGTTCGGTTCGACGACCTCGGCAACGAGACCTTCGACGTCGACGCCAAGCAGGGCGTGGTGCGAGGCAAGGACACCGGCCAGACCGTACGCCTCGGCGACCGCCTGAACGTGCAGGTCGCCTCCGTGGACGTTGCCCGCCGTCAGCTCGACCTCGTGCCGACCAAGAAGACCACCGGCAAGAATGGCACCTCCTCCGGCGGCAAGAGCAAGAAGAGCAAGAAGAGCAACAAGGGCCGCAAGGGCAAGTCGGGCAACAAGTCCGGCGGCCAACGGAAAGGCGGTAAAGGCGGCAAGAGCGGCAAGAGCAATAAGAGCCGCAAGGGCCGCAAGAAGACGTAGCGCTGCCGCTACGGCGCTGGCCGTCGCGCGTCGGTCGGTGTCGACATCCTGGATCGCAGGTATCGATCGAAAGCCGGACAGGCATCCGGCCGATACGGCAGCCGGTGCAGATCAACAAGACGCGTGGCATATTGGCCGTTGCGGACAATCGCACATCCGCTCGCTCGCATCGGGTCGTGTTTTGTTGACCGATGATGGCCGTGCCGATGATGAAGCCAGGGCTGACGCCGGTGTGCCGGTTGATTGTGACCGGGCGCTTGCGAGGTCGAAGAAGGGCAGCCCTACCCGCCGCAGCACTTCTTGTATTTTTTGCCGGATCCGCAGGGGCAGGGGTCGTTGCGTTTGGGCGGACCGTCCGAGGCGGGCACCATTGTCGGTTGCGGGCCGGGCCCGGCGGCGAAGGCGGCCTGTTGCTGAGGCGTTTTCGCCTGCACCTGACCGGCCGGCGGCTTCAGCGGTGGCTGTTGATTGCGTTTGAAATACTCAGCCATCCGCCGCAGCTCAGGCAGGGCCTCGTCGAAGAACCGCCTGTAGCCTTCACAGAAGTAGTTCTGCCGCGTCGCATCACCGTACAACGGCATGTGGTGTTTCGGGCAGCCGCCAAAGCAGAGGCCCAGGTACTCGCAGGCCTTGCAGACCTCGGGCAGGTCGGTCTTGAGCTTGGCGAATTCGTCCAGCATGGGGTGGCGGGCCAGTTCCGCCAGCGGCGTTTGCATGATGTTGCCCACCCGCCAGCGGTCGTAGACGAAGTGGTCGCAGACGTAGAGGTCGCCGTTCCACTCCAGGATGTGCGCGTTGGCACACCGCTCGGACTGACAGCACTGGCTGGCCCGGCCGAAGATCAGCGAATGCAGCACGCAGTCGATGAACCGCTCGGAGACCTTGCCGACGTCACGCGTCGCCCACTGCTCGAAGACGTCCAGCAGGAACTCGCCGTACTGCTCGGGCGTGCAACTGTAGGTGGTCGGCGTGCCGTCCGGGTTGCGTTCCAGGATGGGAATGAACTGCAGGTACTGCACCCCGCGATTGACGAAGTAGCGGTAGATGTCGCCGGCGTGCGGAGCGTTGACGCTGTTGAGCGTCACCAGCACGTTGAACTCCACGTCGCGGGCTCGCATGCGTTCCAGGGCGCCCCAGACCTTGTGGAAGCTCGGCTTGCCGGCGTGGTCGCGGCGGAAGCTGTCGTGCCACTGCGGCGGGCCGTCGATGCTCAGGCCGACGAGGAACTTCTCCTCCGCCAGGAAGTCGCACCATGCCTCGTCGAGGAGCGTGCCGTTGGTCTGCAGGGCGTTGTCGATGACCTGCTCGTCGTTGAGGCGATACTGTTTCTGGAACGCGACGGCCTTACGGAAGAAGTCCAGGCCGGCGAGCGTCGGCTCGCCGCCTTGCCAGCCGAACGTTGCCTGCACGCTCTGGGCCTCGATGTACTGCTTCGTGTAGGCATCGAGAATCGCGTCGGTCATCATCGGCCGTTCGATGCCGGGGTACAGCTCGGCGGCCTTGTCGGTGTAGTAGCAGTAGCTGCAGTCGAGGTTGCAGGTGCCGCAGACGGGCTTGGCCATGATGGTGAATGGGGAGATCGGCTCAGTCATACCGCCTATTGTAGCGAATGCCTCAAAACTCCACCAACAAGCTACAAGACGGAACGTCGATGTTCTTACTCGTTTCTGCGGAGGGTTTGCACGACGGCCTTGATGGCCGTGGCCAGCAGCGTTGCCGCCAGCAGTACGAGGACCGTCGCCCAGGCGAAATTCAGCAGGAACCAGATGTCGCCCTTGACGGCATCGTCCACACCCGCGCTGAGCAGACCCAGGGCGGCGACGATGCCCAGGATGGCGGCCTCGGCCAACAGCGCCGCCCGCCAGTCGTGCCGGACCTGCCCCAGACGGACGGTGAAGCACAGGCCGAGGTACGCGAAGACCAGCGTGTGCCAGTGCGTCCAGTCCTGCCTGCCCCACGCCTGGAACCATCGGCCGACGAGCGTGATCTGATAGCCCAGCAGGTCAACGAAGGCATCCCAGCTTTGTGGCAGGTCCGCCAGCGGCATGCCGAAGCCCGCCAGGTGCCCGCCCGTTTCGATCATGTCGGTCCTGGCCAGTGCCTCGACGACCGGCTGGCCGATCCAGTGGACCAGGGCGCAGAAGACGGCCAGTCCCGCGGCCAGACTGGTCACCGCCGCCAGCATGCTGATGAAGAATCCCCACGTGCCGGTGGGCCTCTGGCCCGGGCTGGCGGTGCTGCCGGAGAAGCTGATCAGCCCGCCGGCAGCCGGCCTGCCTGTCAGAAGGATACCCACCGACCAGGCCAGTTCGCTGACAACCGTCGCCGGCAGCATCAGCCAGTCCGTCAGCCTCGCGCCCAGCAGGCGAACCAGCAGGTGATAGATAGCCAGCCCCCCCGCCAGCGTCAACATCATCCACAACGTCAGTGCAGCGTAAATCATGTGTCGCATCCTTGCTTCTAATGAGGCTTATACCATATTTTCAGGTGCTGTAAAAGGCCATGTTAAAAATGGCGATCGGACTTGCTTTCGGCATTGACAGAATCATATACTTAATATATAAGTTAAATTCAATGGAGTTAGATTCCGACAAGAAGGGACGCCGCATACTCAGGGCGGGAAGCTGCTACACGATTGTAGCGGCAGTACGCAAGAATGATAATGTTCCTTTTCTGGACGCCTCCCTCAGAAGTCCGAGGAAGTGCCGCTCAGTTCCGTTTTCGTGACATAACTTCTTTGTTTGCGTTGCAAAATCGTTCTGCTTTTGCGCCCACCCGACTTTTGAGGGAGGCGTCTTCTTTGAGGAACTTATTAAAAAAAGACAAACGAATGGCGGCTCATGTTTTCGAGTGGTTTAAGAAAGTAGCAGACCGACCGAAATTCCATGAGCTTTCATGTATAGAGCGAGAACAGGATTCACTATGGGCCTTCAAGTTCCGAAATGCACAAATGTGGGTCCGCATTCCCTTTTACCGTGACCAGCAAGACTTGGTTATCACGCACGGCTTTCTCAAAAAGACGAATACTTGGAAGAATTCGGACTTTAGAAAAGCAAAAGACATCTACAAAGAAGACAAAGACCGCATAGAAGGAAAGTGATTACGATATGACAAGAGATATTGGCGACATGTTGCAGGGCGACGCGGAAATGAGGGCGATTGCAGCTGAAGAACAGGCGTTAGTCAATGCTTGTGTCATGCTCACTGATGCAATGTTAAAGACTCGTGTTTCCAGAACAAGCATGGCGCATCGCTTAGGAATCTCTCCAGCGCGCATTACGCAAATGCTCGATGGATCGCAAAACCTGACCATCCGCACGATCGCAAAATTCTTGCACGCCGTGGATATGGAGTTGCACATCGAGGCTCGACCTTCGTTGCAGTGCTTGGGCATAGGACGCAGCCCAGTGCGAAGAAATACGACGTTTGCTCAGGACCCTCGCCGACAGGGCAGTCGTTCAGTTCCGATCGCAATGGACTGGAGCGGGCATACGGGACCAACCGGGAGACAGTCGACACCCAACGAGAAGCCTGACATCAAACTTGCCAGCTAGAAGTGACGAACACATGAAGGAAGAAATGCCAGACCAACCATCCCAAGAAACTATCTCCGCCCAAGCCATTCAAGACGCTGTAGAAATCGCGAAGAAAGTCTCTCTTGTTGATGTCTTCTCGCTAGGCTTCAATGCCTCTAATCGTCCAGAGATTACAGGCGGCAAACGTCTTGGGCTGCGCTGGTCTTCGCAGGCGCAGGGCTTTGCCGATAGCGAAAATGACGCTATCGGTGTTATTGTCAGCTTTGAGATGCACGCCATACCGGAAGGAACCGAAGATCCTGGAGTCAATGTTGGCCTAGTCTTGCAGTTGGTCTATGAGCGTCCGGATATAGCACAGTTTGAGGAGAATGCCATACAGGCATTTGCCCAACTAAACGGTACCTACAATGCCTGGCCATATTGGCGCGAATATGTCCAAAATGCTGTTGCCCGCATGGGGCTCCCAACGCTGATTGTCCCTGTCTATCGCATACAAAGCGAAGCCGAGAACGACGACCCACCCACAACTGCCGGAATTGATTCAGCCTCGTGACACGAATAAAGACTTGCAGCCCATCGCTTCGATGATAGAATACCCGATTCTGACGTATTGACAGAAGAACACTGCGCCCACACGGGCCGCTGAAAAGTGCGAGGATACATACGTGGTCAAACTGAGAATGAAACGCATGGGACGCCGCCACCGCGCGTTCTTCCGTATCAACGCGATCGAATCGCGCAATCCGCGCGACGGACGAGTCATCGAGGAACTCGGCTGGTACGACCCGATCGCCACGACCGATGAGCAGTTGAACCTCAACCGCGAACGCATCGAATACTGGCTGAGCGTCGGCGCCCAGCCCAGCGAGACCGTCCGCGACCTGCTCAAGAAGAACGGCATCGCCGTCAAATAGTCCCGCCGCGTGCGGGGGCCCCGAATGGCCCTTCGAATCGACATCCTGACGCTGTTCCCGGAACTCTTCGAAGCCTTCCGGACCACCAGCATCGTCGGGCGGGCCGCAAGCAGCGGGCTGGTCGAAATTCACGTAACCAACATTCGCGACTTCGCTACCGACCGATACGGGTCGGTCGACGACACGCCCTTCGGGGGCGGACCCGGCATGGTGCTGAAATGCGAGCCGGTCTTCGCCGCCGTCGAGCACGTGAGAAACCAGGACGCCAGGCCCGGGACGGTCATCATGATGACCCCTCAGGGCAGGCCGTTGCGACAGGATCTGGCCGGCGAGCTTACAACCGAACAACGGCTGATCCTGCTGGCCGGGCACTACGAGGGATTCGACGAACGAATCCGCGAGCACCTGGTCGACATGGAAATCAGCCTGGGCGACTTTGTCCTTTCCGGCGGAGAAATTGCCGCCATGGCCGTGATCGACGCCGTCGTGCGGCTGCTGCCCGGGGCGCTGGGCAAGGATGAGTCGATCCACGAGGAAAGCTTCCAGCAGCGTCTGCTGGAGTATCCTCACTACACACGGCCGCGGGAGTTTCGCGGCTGGGCTGTGCCGGAGATCCTCCTCAGCGGCGACCACGGTCGCATCGCTGCATGGCGGGCCGAGCAGGCCAGGCAACGCACGCGGACGCGTCGGCCTGACCTCCTGCACGAACCGGACAACCACGACCCTACGAACGATACCGATTGACGCCCCTCGCGGGCCGGGAGAAGAACCGTGTCTCAGGAACTGCTGAACAAGGCCGTCGCAGACAGCATGAAGCAGGACGTCCCCCAGTTTGAGGTCGGCGACACCGTCAAGGTACACTGCCGCATCATCGAGGGCGAGAAGCAGCGTATCCAGATGTTTATCGGCACGGTGATCGCCAGGAGCAACGGCGGCATCGCCGAGACCTTCACCGTTCGCCGCATCGTCAACAACGCGGGCGTCGAGCGGACTTTTCCGATCCACAGCCCGAAGGTCGCCGATATCGAGGTCGTCCGCCGCGGCAAGACCCGACGGGCCAAGCTTTACTACCTCCGCGACCGTGTCGGCAAGGCCACCCGCATCAAGGAAATCCGCGCGCCGAGCAAGAAGGAACGCGCCGCCGCCGAAGCCGCCGCCAAGGCCAAGGCCGAATCGCAGGCCGTCGAAGAAGCCGCCCCCGCCGAGCAGGTGCCCGTCGCCGCCGAGGAGTAAGCCGTCGTGTGGCCCTTTCGGCGACACTCGAAAGATGCCCCGCGCGATACCGCCCGACTCGGCCGACGCGGCGAGACCCTCGCCCGCAAGCACCTCCGCAAGGCAGGACTCAAGATCCTCGCTCGCAACTACGCCTGCGCGCACGGCGAAATCGACCTGGTCGCCTTCCGGCCTCGCGACGAGATGGTCGTTTTCGTCGAGGTGAAAACTCGAACCTCCGACCGTTACACCGAGCCCTACGGCGCCGTCGACGCCGCCAAGCAACGCAAGCTCCGCAAAACAGCCGCCCACTACCTGGCCGCCAAGGCCCGCGACCGCGACGTCAGCCATCGCTTCGATGTGGTCTCCATCACCGCCGGTCCCGACGGCCCGCCCCGCGTCGAACACATCGAGAGCGCGTTCGACGCTTCTTAACCAGCGATCCTCTCGCCCTGGCAGCCCGTCGTCTAGAAAGCTATCGCTGCTGCTGTCGCGCCTCTTGCCTGCGTCAGGCGACACCACGTCGCGCAATGCTCTTGCTTGCTTGATAGGGCCGGCTGGCATGCGCGAGCCACCGTTTGTCTCCCAGGCCACTACACGCTATAATGCCCTCCAATCGGAGCACCTACGTGTACGACGGCAACGAATTGTGGGACCGGTATTGCCCCACCGCCCCGGCGACCGCGTCACCGGCATGGCCGACACGCAGGAGCCGTTGACCGATGCGAGCACCTATGGTGGCCGCTCGACGAGAAGCATCCGCACGCTCGGGGCGATCATCAACAACGTCCGATTCACACTACAAGAGACAAGGGAGCAGATCAGATGAATGCCTCACCCATCGTTGAGATCATAGCGGCCGCAATCATGGCAGTAGGGCTGATTGCACTCGTACACAACCGAATCAAGACGAAGAAAGGAATTGGCCTGCGTGCCATACAGTTCCTTTGCCTCGTCCTGGTTGTTCCGACAATCCTCATCCTGGGCCTTCAGGGCATCGCAACCGCCGAAGTTGTGGCAGGACTTCTGGGAACAATTATCGGGTACGTGCTTGCGGGCATCGGGGACGATACGAACGCGTAACGTGTCGTTTTGGGTTCGCGGTGCAACCGATCGCCCGCCGCGCCCGGGTCCGGCATGATGCGTATGACGGACTCCTGACTTTTGGCTCGTGCTGTCTGACGTCTTCTTCATGCTGATCGACACACACGCACACCTGGCCCGCGGCCGACTGGCCGACCGGGCGGACGAGGTCATCGCGGCCGCGGTGGAGGCGGGGGTGGGCGGCATCATCTGCGCGACGGCCGACCTGCACGACAGCAAGGCCGCCGTCGCGCTGGCCCGGCGGCACGAGAACGTCCGGCGGCTGGCAGGCGTGCATCCGCACGCGGCCAGGGACGTCAACGACGAAACGCTGCGGCAGATCGAGGACCTGGCCGGATTGGATGGGAACTGCATCGCCATCGGCGAGATCGGCCTGGACTACCACTACGACAACTCGCCGCGCGACGACCAGCAGCGCGTCTTCGCCGCCCAACTCGATCTGGCCCGCAGGCTCGATATGCCTGTCGTGATCCACACGCGCGAGGCCTTCGAGGAGACGATGAGCATCCTGCGACAATCGCGGGTCGACCCCGGTCGCGTGATGTTCCACAGCTTCACCGGTGATGCCGGTGCCGCCCGTGCCGTGCTCGACTACGGGGCGGCCATCAGCTACAGCGGCATCGCAACGTTCAAGAAGGCCGACGACATCCGCAAAGGCGCCGCGATCGTGCCGGCCGATCGCATCCTGGCGGAGACCGACGCGCCGTTCCTCTCGCCCGAACCGGTTCGGAACATGAAGGCCAACGAACCCGCCAACGTCGTTCACGTCGCCCGCCGGCTCGCCCAGCTGCGAGGCGCGAGCTTGGAGGACTTCGCCCGCCAGACCACCACCAACGCCGAGCGACTCTTCGGAATCACGATGGACCGGTCGGGGATATGACGCCCACCGCTTGCATTGAGCTTCCGGCGTTGCGGGGCGATATATCGGCGTTCGTTCCGAACGCCGCTGAACGCCCATCGATCACCGATGCGCGACCGGCCGTCGACCAAACGGCGGTCCCATGTGTGTTACTCGTTCGACGTCGGCGTCGACGCGATTATTCTCGGGCGGCGGCGATGAATCGTCGGATCGCCTCGGGATCTTTGACGCCGGGCGAGGACTCGACGCCGCTGGAGACGTCCACGCCCCACGGCTGAACCAGTGCGACGGCCTCGGCGACGTTCTCGGGTGTCAGCCCACCGGCGAGCATGATGTTACCGGCGCCTTCCAGCCAGCCGTTGGCCCGGGCGGCCCGCAACAGATCGGCGTCGATCCGCTTGCCCGTCCCGCCGCGGGCGTCGGGGCAGAAGGCGTCGAGCAGGACGGCCTCCAGTTCGCCGCCGTCGATGCAGACCAGCCATTCATGCATCGCGGTGATTGAAGCCTCGTCGCGCAGGCCAAAGGCCTTAAGGGCCGGGGTGTACAGCAGCGGCAGGAGCTCCGGCGACTCGTCGCCGTGGAGTTGCACGTGCGTCAGCCCGACTTCGTCGACGACGGCGTTCATGGCATCGGCGTCGGCATTGACAAACAGCCCGACCTTCCATACGTGGGCCGGCACGGCTGCGGCGATGTCGGCGGCCCGGCGCGTGTCGACCCGTCGCGGCGAGTCGGCGAAAACCAGCCCGATGGCGTCGGCGCCGGCCTCGGCGGCGACGCGGGCCGTCTCGGTGCTGGTGATGCCGCAGATCTTGACGAACAAACTCATCGGCGTACTCAATCCTGCGGCTAGTCGACGTCAACCCGGCCGCCGTTGCGATGGGATTCGTAAATGCCCGGGACATTCTCGACCGCGTGTTTCGCTGAACTGGCCGTGACGTAAGGGTCGCGGTCGTCGCGGACGGCGGCGATGTTGTGCTTCTCGGCCAGGGCGCGGACCTTATCCTCGACCAGGTCGCAGGCCCAGGCGACCTCGACGTCCTGATCGGCGCCGCAATACTCGGCATGGGTGGGTGCGATGACGCCGCCGCCGAGAATACCGACCCTGAGTGGTTTGCTCATTACGGAGTCGTCCTTTCCTTCACCGTGCGAGTTGTAACCTATTGTTTCGTGGAGTTCCACGGATTTCAGGGCAGCATGCGTATGGCCTCGACCTGGGCGGTCCGGCTAGCGTGCAACAGGGCGATATGCAGTGGATCGTGATCGTGCGGTCGCGGCACCATCGCTTTTTGCCGCATCTGTCGGGTTGACAGGGCGGGGACAGATCAGTATCTTTCACGCTTCGCCGTTGGGTTACGCAGCTGCCTGCAGCTTCTGCCCGCGGCGGGGACGCCCGGGTGGCGGAATTGGCAGACGCGCATGGTTGAGGGCCATGTTGAGTTAACACTCAGTGCTGGTTCGACTCCAGTCCCGGGCAGAAAAGCAGCAGCCGTCGCGACGGATGTCGCGGCGGCTGCTTTTGTCTGCAGGGGTGTTGTTGATTCCGCGTACCACTATTGAATCTCGCGGAGCGTACGCGTCACGGATCTGCGGCCGGGGGATTTCCGCCAGCGTTCGTCATCCAAGTACACGCGAATCGCTTCGGCGGCGCGTTTGGCGGCGGCCTGGTCTGTCTTGCCGGAGGCCTCGTAGTGCTTGGCCCAGCTTTGGCCGATGCGGATGTAGACGTGCTCGACGTCGTCGTCCGTGTACAGGGGGTTGTCCGGGTCGTTGGCCAGATAGGCGGCCTTGGCGTTTTCGTAGTGCGTGGCGGCGTCCGCCCATCGTTCTTCCTGCCAGGCGCGTTCGGCCTGTTCGAGATACGACGGTTCGGTACTGCCACCTTGTCCGGTCATGGAAGCCCAGACGTCGCGTGGCGCCTTGCCAAGGTAGTACACCTGATAGGCGAAGTAGCCCGCGACGGCGAGGCACGATGCGACAACGACAAAAAGTATGAAGTTCTTCATGGCATTCGGGTGTCGTGACGATGCCCGGTCTTACAGATGGTCGCGTCGTCGGCGGTCGTCCTCCTCCTCCTCTTCTTCTTCCTCTTCCTCTTCGTCATCCTTGCGCTGCTTCTCGCGTTCCTGCCGGGCGCGGACCGTAGCCGCTGCCGTGCGACGTTGTATGTCCGTGAGCACCTCGCGACCGATTTCCTTGAAGGCTGCCGCCTTGAACCGCTCGCTTTCGGCCGGGTTGCGGCGCGTCTTGCGGGCAATCTTGGTGCAGATGGCCTTGGCCTGCTTCACTTGCTCATCGTTGAGTTTCACGCCGAGATCGGTGAAACGCGGCTCAACCGCCTTGAAGAGCTGGTGACCGTACCATACCTTCTGCTGGTCCGGCTTGAGCGACTTGACGGACTTGGCCAGATGTTGCGCCGCCAGTTCGGAGCGTTCCGTCATCAGGCGCTCGAGGCCCTTTTCGTAGCGTTTCTTCTGTGCGTCGGTTCGAGCCCTGTTGATGGCGACTTCGTAGCGTTTGATCTTGTTCTCGTTCTTCTGGTCCCACTGCCGCAGCGCCTGCTCGCGGGCGTCCTGGTCGGTTTTCAGTATCGTCTGCTGTTCGGCGGTTGCGTCAGTGACCGTGGCTAGTTCCAGGTAATCGCTCTGCAGGCCGATGTCGTTGACCTTGCCGTCGGCCTTGCCCCAGTCGACCTCCAGAGCGTCATCGTTGCTGGCGGGAGGCTCTTCGGCGATGGCGAGCGGGCACAGGGCGGCAACGACGGTGGCAAGAAATGCAAGATGCCTCATGTCTGATCTCCTCGTGGGAAAAGTCACCAAAAAGTGTCTTCGAGTTCAGGTCCGTATTATAGGGCGCAGATTCGCTACGCGTCGATGAGTTTTCGTCGGACGCGGTCGCCGAGGCGGCACAGGAGTTCGTAGGGGATGGTCTCGGCCTGGCGCGCGAGGCTTTGCAGACTGTTCGGCGCGGCCGCGTCTGGTGAGATGACCTCAACGGCCTGGCCGGTGCGGACATCGGGCAGATCGGTCAGGTCGATGCATGTCTGGTCCATGCTCACCCGGCCGATGACGGGCACGGTCCGGTCGCCGATTCGCATCGACGCCCGGTTCGACAGGCATCGCAGATAGCCGTCGCCATAGCCGATCGGGACCAGCCCGACCCGCGATTCACGATCGAAGTGGAACGTCTGGCCGTACCCGACACCCGTGCCGGCCGGGACGGTCTTGATTTGCATGACGTGGGCGCTGAGCCGCAGCGATGGGCGAAGGTCCAGCGGTGAGAGAAGCTCGTCACTCGACGGATATCCGTAGAGGGCGATGCCCGGGCGGACCATGTCGTAGTGGGCTTCGGGCAGGTCCATAATGGCGGCGGAATTGGCCGCGTGCCGCAGGATCCCCGGTCCGACATTACAGGCGGACAGGCAGTCCTCGAATCGTTGCAGCTGCTCGCGGGCGAATGTTTTGTCGGCTTCGTCGGCGGTGGCCAGGTGCGTATAGACGCCGGTCAACCGGATGGCGGGGGTTGCCCGGAGGCGCTGCAGCAGTGCGGGCGCGGCAGTCGGCAAAAGGCCGCTCCGCGTCATGCCGGTATCGACCATCACATGCACGCGTGCGTCGCAGTCGGTGCGTTGGCAGGCGGCGTCGAGGACGTTGACGTCGTGCTCGGCGGCGATCGTCAACGTCACCCGCCGGCGGAGCAGTTCGTCGAGCGTCGCATCGAGCGTGCTCGCGCTGTCGGAGCCGCACGCGCTGAAGAAGACAAGAATCGGCAGCCTCACGCCCGACTCGCGGAGGGCAATGGCCTCGGCGGGCGTTGCCACGCCCAGCCAGTCCGCCAGGTCCGTCATCAGCGGCAGCAGGAGGTCCTGGCCGTGGCCGTATCCGTTGCACTTGACGACGGCGCAGAGCTTGACGTCCGGGCTCAGTCGGCTGCGCAGCTGCGCGACGTTGTGTCGGACAGCCGCAGCCGAAATCTCCGCCATCAGGTAGTTGTGCATGTCGCCATGGTCCATGCCCGACCGCCACGCGGGGAGGCGGATGGGCTGCTTGCCCGGCGCGGGCGTCCGCGTTGTCTGCGTCCGTCTCACGTCCTACTCGTCGGCAGAATCGCCCACGGCCGTGTAGTTGCATTCCTCGCCGGCGAGACGGTCCATTTCCGAACGGCGTGCTATGCGTTGAGGCGTCCGTCTTCGAGTTCGAGGCATCGCGTGACCAGCCCGGCCAGGTCGCGGTCGTGCGTGACCATCAGGATGGTCTGGTCGTGTTCACGGTTGTATCGCAGCAGCAGGTTCATGATCTTCTCGCCGGTGCGGCTGTCGAGGTTGCCGGTCGGCTCGTCGGCGAGCAGGAGTTTCGGTCCGTTGACAAGCGCCCGGGCGATGGCGACGCGCTGGCGCTCGCCGCCGGACAGCTCGTTCGGGCGGTGTTTCATGCGGTCGCCCAGGCCGAGTTCGTCCAGCAGGACCGCTGCCCGCTGGCGCACGTCCCGCCGCCGGCCGAACCAGCCGAAGGTGCTCGATCCGACCATCGCCGGCAGAACGGCGTTTTCCAGGACGCTGAGTTCCGGCAGGAGGTGGTAGAACTGGAAGACGAAGCCGATATCCTCGCACCGCATGCGGTTGCGCTCGGCGGCCGGCAGGGAGGCGATGTCCGCCCCCGCGAGCTTTACCGTGCCATCCGTCGGCGAGTCCAGCAGCCCCAGCACGTGCAGCAGCGTGCTCTTGCCCGAGCCGCTGTGGCCGTAGATGCCCAGGAACTCCCCCTCGCGCACGGAGAAGCTCACCGTCTTGAGCACCTCCAGCCGCACGCGCCCCAGGCGGTAAACCTTTCGCAGGTCGTCGACGCGCACCAGAGCGTCGGTCTTGATTGGGCTGTCGGCCTTACTCATATCGCACCGCCTCGGCCGGCTGCATGCGGGCCGCTCGCAGGGCCGGCAGCAGGGCGCCGATCAGCCCGGCAACGATCGATCCAGCCAGGATCATCAGCGTCGCCGACCAGTCGACGGTGTCCGGAATGTGGCTGAACATGTGCGTCTCGGGACTGAAGACGACGAAGTCGAACTGCTGCTTCGTCCAGTTCTGCAAGGCGTTGATGTTGGCCACCGTCAGGTAGCCGCCCAGCGTGCCGAGGACGGCTCCGACCACGCCGATGATCGCGCCGTAGCGAAAGAACAGGCCCGCCACGCCCCAACTGCTGGCCCCGACGGCCTTCAGCACGCCGATCTCCCGCGTCTTCTGGACGACGATGGTGTAGAGGATCACGAAGATCAGCGTCACGGCCACCACGGACATGATGGCCAGGATGATGATCACGAGCACGCGCTGGTTTTCGATGGGTCCGACCACGTGGGCCTGCCGCTCGCGCCAGGTTTCGGTCATCACTTCCGAGACGCTCGGCTGCATGACGATCGGCAGGGAGCGGTAGCGCGCGGTGAAGGCCTCCCAGGCGGCCCGGACGTCCGCGGCCACGTCGCGCAGCGCCTGCTCGGGCAGGTGCGGATCGGTGACCTTGATATGCAGTTGGCTGGTGCGGGCGGGCGTGACCATGTCGCCTGTCTCGTCGGCGGCGTACTCCGGGCCCATGTTGTTGAGCACCTGCAGTGTGTGGTGCGGGACGTAAACGAGCTTGGTGTCGATACTGCTGACGTCGGTGTGGCAGTCGTCGATGACCGTAAAGGCCCGTACGTTCGGCTGGATGGCCTGCATGCTGATGCCCTTGCCGAGCGGCGCGACATACAGCACGATGCGATGGCCGGGCACGAGGAAGCGAACGGTCTCGCCCTGCTCGGTGCGGAAGCTCAGGCTCGGAATGCCCAGCCCGAGGATCACGCGATACGCGGGCGGCTCGACGCCGGTCTGCTGGCGGACCTGGTCGATGGACTGCCGGAGGCTATCGAGTTCCTCGGCGGGCGCGTCGCGGCGGCGGGCCTCTTCGAGTTCCGCCCGCAGGCGTGCCAGATCCGGTCGGGCTTTCATGGCCCGGTCGAGGTGGAGGTGTGCGTCCTGCTGTAGGCTGAGGGCGTTACGGATCTTTCGGGCGAGGATCTGCTGGTCGACGGTCAGCGGCGCATCCGGCTCGGCGGGCAGTTCGCGCCGGGCGATCGCCGCGACCTCTTCGCGATGGGCGTCGATGGTGCGCTTGACCTTCTCCAGCGGCGGGTCCCACGTGGGGGCGGGGTCGTTGGGCTGGACGAACAGGCCTTCCTCGAAGTCCGTCACGCGAGCCCGGTGCGGCAGCCGAATGCCCGCGAGCTGCACGTGCTGGCGATAGTCGGGGGCGCTCTCGACGCGAATCATGCCGAAGCTCAATACGAACGGCCCGGCCGCCTCGACGTCGGCAACCGGTCCGGACAGGTCGGCGCGGAGGCCGTCCAGCGAGGCCGTGGCGAGGGCGCCCTCGCCGGCCAGGCGTCCGAGCGTGCGGTAGACGTCCATCTGCTGTTGGCTGGGGTCGGGGCGGAAGCTGGCCCGGCCGCTGCGGCGCACCTCCAGCAGCCCCGTGACCGATTGGGCGTCCTGGCCGCCGATGCGCATTGCCCCGCTGGCCGGCAGGATCGTCACCGGCTTGTCCTGGAACAGCCCGCGATCGGCGAGGGTCTCGACGGCCTCGGTGGGCAACGTGCCGCGGAAGGCGTAGGCGGGCAGCCCCAGGCCGCGGTTGGGCAACTGCTCCGCCGTCAGCGAGCCGGCGATGCCGAACGGGCCGTCCGTCAGGCCGGTCATGAATTCGTCGTACCAGGCGATGCCCCGCTCGCCGCCGGCCTCCATGACAATGTCGCCGAAGAGCCCCTTGGCGGCCGCCTCGATCTGCTGCAGAAAGCCGGTCATCACGCTGACGGCCGTCACCATCATCCACACGCAGACCGCCACGCCGATGATCGCGAAGTACGCGAGCACCTTGCTGCGAAGGTATCGAAGACAGAGAAAGAATTTGTACATGATGCAAAACCAAGGTATCAGGCACCTGGCATCAGGCACCTGACAAATCAGCCCCGCCGGGGGCGCCACAGGCATAGCCCCGGGCGCAAGCCCGGGGAACGGCAGATTTCTCGTCGAGCCCCGAAGGGGCGACACTGGGCTGCCATCGGTTTCGCCCCTTCGGGGCTCATTGACGCTTCCCTCAGAAGTCCGAGGAAGTGCCGATCAGCGCCGTTTCCGTGACACAACTTCTTTGTTTGCGTTGCAAAATCGTTCTGGTTTTCCGCCCGCCTGACTTTTGAGGGAGGCGTCCTCATTATCTATTTTCCATTGTTTCCGTGGGCTTGCGCCCACGGCTATTTCTGTCAGGCCCCTTCAGGGCCTCGCGTCAAACACCATATTCGTGCGCGGTACAGCGTTCGCTTCGTCTGTGCGCGGCGGAGCACCTGCTCTGCCGCGTCAAAAAGATGCACGGCGCCGGGTGCCATGCCTGCTCGGCAGGCATGTCTTGTCCGTCGCCAAACACCGATCGCTCGTTCTGGTGCGTAACGAGTTACGCACCCTACCATATCTCCTCGTTAGGTTCGTCGGCGTGGGTGGTGGCTTCCGGCCGGAGCATCGGGAAGAGCACCACGTCGCGGATGCTTGGCGTATTGGTCAGCAGCATGATCACGCGGTCGATACCGATGCCCAGCCCGCCGGCCGGCGGCATGCCGTGCATCAGCGAGGTTACGAAGTCCTCGTCCATGACCCGCATGGTCTCGCCTTCCTCGCCCTTGACCTGTGCGGCGAGGTTCTCGGCCTGGATCTTCGGATCGTTCAGCTCAGTATACGCGTTGGCGATCTCCATGCCGGCAATATAAAGCTCGAAGCGTTCGGCGATGCTGGGGTCGTCGGCCTTGCGTCGCGTCAGCGGGCACAGCTCGGCGGGGTAGTCGTAGACGAAGGTCGGCTGGATGAGGTGCTCCTCGACGGTCGCCTCGAAGACCTCGTTGACGACCACGGCGTCGGCCAGCTTGCCTTCCTCGATGCCCAACTCGCGTGCCTTGGCGCGGACGGCCGCGATGTCCTTCATGTCCACGCCGGCATGCTCGGCCAGCAGATCGGCATACTTCGCCCGCCGCCACGGGCGGGTGAAATCTAGTGCATGATCACCATACCTGAGGGCTATCTTGCCTTTGGCTATAAGCATTCCTGTTTTTTCATCCGCACTGAACCAACAAGCTCTGGTCTCTGGACTGTCCCTCGCGTCACCAAGATCTGCCGGTTGCATTGCTAAGAAAGCTTGTGCTGCTTGCTCACCCCGGAACTCACCAATTGCCTTGGCTTTTGCCTCAATGAACTGTTCATGTGTCCCAAGTTCGTATGCTTCATAACATGTCAGGTAAAATTGCCTCGCATCACGCTGGAGCTCCGCAGCCCCGCCGATGAGTTCCTCGGTGATGTCCATCATGCCGTGGTAGTCGCTGTAGGCCTGGTAGAGTTCCATCATGGTGAACTCGGGGTTGTGCGAGGTGTCGATGCCCTCGTTGCGGAAGTTACGGTTGATCTCGAAGACCCGCTCGAACCCGCCCACCAGCAGCCGTTTGAGGTACAGCTCCGGGCTGATCCGCAGGAAGAGGTCCACGTCCAGCGTGTTGTGGTGCGTGGTGAACGGCCGGGCCGCCGCTCCGCCGTAGATAGCCTGCATCATCGGCGTCTCAACTTCCAGGAAGCCCTTGGCGTTCAGCGTGCTGCGAAAATGTTCGATGATCGCCACTCGCTGCTTGAAGCGGTTGAGCGACTCGGGGTTGGTCATCAGGTCGAGGTAGCGCTGTCGATAGCGGGTCTGGACGTCCTGCAGGCCGTGGAACTTCTCCGGCATGGGCAGGAGGCTCTTGCACAACAGCGTCAGCTCGTCGACCCAGATGGTGATCTCGCCGGTGCGGGTGCGTTGCAGCGGGCCTTGGACGCCCACGATGTCGCCGAGGTCCAGCAGCTTGTTGAGCTGCCACTGCGTCTCGTTGACGGCGTTCTTGCGGATGGCGATCTGCATCTGGCCGCTGGAGTCCCGGATGGTGGCAAAGGTCATCTTGCCCATGTCGCGCTTCAGCACCAGCCGCCCGGCCGACCGGGCGCGTTGCGTCGGCTCGCCGCCTTCGGGAATCTCTTCGTAGCGGTCGCGAATGAAGGCGATGGGCTCGACGTCGTCGAACCGCACGCCGTAGGGGTCAATGCCCAGCTCGCGGATGGCGTCGAACTTCTTCTGTCGGTCGTCCTGTACCTTCTCCAGCATGGTCGTCACTTTCGGCTCGGGGCCAGTTGAACGACGCATCATCGGCGAAACGCCCCGGCCAGTCAAGCATGCCCCGCTGAGGCGCCGCGCAAAGGCATTCCGCGGAACGTCTTCCCTTTGGGAGAGACGGCCTGCGCAGCAGGTCAGAGAGGGCTCTTTGGACGCCACGCAAGCCCCTCGCCGGCGGGGGCGCTCTGCGAGAAGGGCCTGAGACATGAGGGTCCGTGGGCCTAAGTGAAGCAGTCGTTACCCATCCATTGGTTCTCAATCTCGCGACGGACGGTCAGGATGATCGCTCGCGGTCGCCGCAGACGTGCAGGATGAGGCCGGTGCGGCTCGATGGTTCGTCCAGGACGGCATGGACCTGCGTCTCGGCCATGTCCGTCACGACGTACGCCTGAACCATCACGGCCCGGCCGGTCGGCGTGAGCGTTCCGCTCGTGACCGTGCCGATCTCCCGGCCCTCGTCGTCGTACAGCGGCGTGCCCAGCCGCGGGATGCTCAGGTCGTCCTCGTCGTGCGAGTCCAGCTTCAGCAGCACTCGACGCCGCTGCGGCCCGCGTTCAGCCATCTTGCGAACCGCGTCGCCGCCGATGAAGTCGTGTCCGAAGTCCACGCACCGTTCGAGCGAGGCCGTCACCGGGTCGATCGTCTCGTTGATCTCATGGCCGTACCGAGGCAGGACGGCCTGCATGCGGAGGATGTCCCGGGCCGCGTGCCCGCACGGACGGATCGCATTGTCGCCGGCCTTCTTCGTTACGTACGTCCAGGCCTGGGAGGCGAAGGCGTTGGGCACCATCACCTCCAGCGACCACTGTCGCGTCAGCCCCGTTCGCGAAGCGATGTAGTTAGCCACCATCAAACTGCCCATCTTTGCCGTGCCGCGCGGCAGGCCCTCGATGTTGATCGGCAGCACCGCCCCCAGCAACGCCTCGGCGTGCGGCCCGACCGCGCCGAACTGGGCAACTGTCCGCGTCTGGTCGTCCACGCGGACACCGTCGAATTGCGTGGCCACCTCCGTCAGGTAGGCCAGCACCTTCTCGCGGCAGTCGGGGTTGGTCGTCAGCACCCAGAACCGCGGCAGGCGATAGAGAAAGCCGCAATTGATGATCCCGCCGCGCTCGTTGCACAGGCAGGTCAGCTCGGCGGTGTCGTCTTCCTGGTGGGCCACGTCATGCGTGCAGACACGCTCCAGCAGGTCCAGCGCGCCGTTGCCGCGAATGCGCAGCCGCCCGAGGTGCGAGAGGTCGAACAAGCCGGCTGCGCCGTTGGCTCGCTCGGCCTCGGCGAAGAGACAGCCGTAATGCATGGGCACGCTCCAGCCGCCGGCGCTTCCCATGGTCGCCTCGGCGGCAAGGTGTGTCTCGTGCAGTGGCATCTGGAGCGGTTCGTCGGCCATCGATCATCCTTTCCGTATTGCAGTTGGAACGTATGCTACCATTACGCAGAAAAGCTCCACGTTTTAAAATGTTTCAATTTTGACGGCCCCCTCAGAACTCCAGAGCAGTACCCCTCAGCTCCATTTTGGTGACGTAACGTCTTCGTTTGCGTCACAGTGTTTGCGTCACAGTGTTTGCGTCACAGAAAGGTTCTGTTTGTCCGGCCATCTGACTTTTGAGGGAAGCGTCAATGTTTCAATTTCGACATGTATCGAGATTTTCCAGACAGCGTCGGCACGTGAAAGCGGGCAATACCGGACGCGCTCCATATGTGCGCGGCGTATCGCCGGCCACGCCGCGCGCAGACGGTTAATATACAATAAGGTGGCCTTTAGCCATGGCCAACTGTCGGGTCGCCACGCATAGCCACCGTCCGCGGCGTATAACCCATCGGGCATGCCTGTTACCCACCCATGGGTTCTCGACCTCCCGACGCGGTCCATGTCTAAACGGGCTGTCATACTAGACGCCGCGGTAGATGCAGCGGGAGGAGGCGGATTCCCAGACGGTCACCGCCGAGAGGGCCGACAGCGACGGCAGCAGGCGATCCCATATGTACTTGGCGAGCATCTCACTGGTGGAATTCGGCAGGTCGTCGAGCTCGTCGAGATTGCGGTGGTCGAGCTCGTCGATGATCGGTGCGACGAGGCATTTGAGGTCGCCGAAGTCCATCAGCCAGCCCCGTTGGCGGTCGACCTCGCCGCTGACGTGGATGTCCACGCGATAGCTGTGCCCGTGTATGCGTTTGCACTTGTGGCCGTTCGGCGCGGCGGGCAGGCTGTGCGCGGCGTCGAACGTGAATGTCTTGACCAGTTCCACCTGCATGCTCACACTCCTCGCTCTCGATCCGGCCAGATGATCCTGTGCAACTGCAGGCCGAGACGCACGTCCAGTCCGTCCTCCAGAATCCACCCGGCGAGCCTGGCCGGGTCGAGCCGCTCCGCCACGGGCGAGAAGATCACCCTGACCATGTCCGGCAGTCCTCGCTCCATGAGGACCCGCATGGCGTAATCGTAGTCGTCCCGGTCGGCCAGTACGAACTTCACTTCGTCGCCGCTGGTCAGCAGCGAGAGATTCTCCCATCGCGTTGCATCGGCGTGTCCGCTCGAGGGACACTTGATGTCGACGATTCGCAGCACCCGCGCGTCGACGGGTTGCAGGTCCACCGTGCCGTTGGTCTCCAGCAGTGTCGTATACCCGTCGAGGCACAACCGCCTCAACAGGTCCGCAGTTGCCGGTTGCGACAGCGGCTCGCCGCCGGTGACCTCAACCCGCTGGCAGCCGAGATCGGCGACGCCGTCGAGGATCGCATCGATCGACATCGTCTCGCCGGCCCTTCCGTCGCGGGCGAAATTCGTGTCGCACCACGTGCAGTTCAGGTTGCAGCCGGCCAAGCGGATCATCGTACACGGCAGGCCCGCGTGCGAGGATTCGCCCTGGATGCTCTTGAAGATTTCGCTGACGACGAGACTCTCCGACATGCCGCGTATTGTAAACACCGACGCTGCTTTGTGGTATACCTTTGGTGATGTCCCCGCGACGAATCATCTCGCTGTTGCTGGTTCTGGCCGCCGCTGCCGTGCTGCGAGGGGCGCTGCTTTCGCAGGCCTCGCCGCGCGGTCTCGTCACGCCGGACAGCGACGACTACCATCGGCTGGCAGTGTCGCTGCGCGACGACGGCACGTTTACTCGCAACGGTCTGCCTGAGATCTTTCGTACACCGGGCTATCCGGTGCTGCTGATGATGGGCGATCCCGGTCCGGTCCTCGCGACGTATGGCGAGCTCCTGGTGGGCATGCCGACGTTGGCCCTGGTGGGGCAGATCCTTCTGGACGTGGCGCTGGTGGGCGTCGTGTATGCACTGGCCGTGTTGCTGCTGGATCATCGCACGGCGCTGCTGGCGGCGGCCCTGCAGGCGATCACGCCGGTCGCCATTGCATCGAGTTGCCGCCTGCTCTCGGACAGTTTCTACGCGTTTGTGTTCACGACGGCGCTGCTGCTGATGGTGGGGTATCTCAG
>JAAAOJ010000068.1 GCA_009908915.1 Planctomycetota bacterium | reverse complement strand
AGTACTTCAAGAAGTTCCTGCCGCTATTGGACCACCTGCACGATCATGCCACCGCCCGCGACAAGGCCGGCAACCGCACGCTGCACTACGACCAATATATCGCCTTGCAGTTGATCTTTTTCTTCAATCCCATCGTCACGTCGATGCGTGGCCTGGTCCAGGCCAGCGCCCTGAGGAAAGCGCGACGGGAACTGGGCGTTCTGCCCACCAGCCTAGTACTACAGCGCGAAGTCGTCATGGGTTATCCGGGATACACGAGGGTAATTGGTCTACGTTGACGTTTTGTTCTCGCAGTTTCTGCAATGTTCGTTTCGTGTGACATTCTCTGGCTCGATGGTTCCGGCGTTGATAGTACAGAATCCGTTCGGCGGTTTTCTGATACATTTCTTGTCGGCATCGTGGCGGCAGGGATTGAGCCGTCAGCCAGCTGTCGGCGGCCTGTCGCACCTGTTCCACTGTCAGGTACAGGCTGTCCGTCGTTTTTTTCTCTCCACCGCCGTTGCAGCCGTGCACAAAACAGCAGGCTCAATTGACTGATGTACAAATGTCGATGGATCGCTCGCCAGCTTCGCGCTTCGAAATGATCCATCCCGATGTCGCGTTTGCCCAACTCGAAGCATCGTTCGATCGGCCAGCGGGAAAACGCCACCCGCAGCATATCTTCCTTCGTTGCGCCGGCATCGACGATCCAGTTGGACACGAAGTATTTCACCTCCTCCGGATTCAACACATTCCGCGCGACGATCAACGTATGGGCCGGTCCGGGCAGGCCGTTACCGTGTTTGCGATAGAATGGCGAGAACTTCGCCTCCCAGACCACCGGCCCTTTCTCGCCGTCCTTGATCTTGAATCGCGTCCACGACTGCTTGCGAAACACCGGCGAAAAGGAGGCCAGATGTTGCACCTCCGACGCCTGCGATCCCTGACGCGCCAACCGCGGATACGTGCGTTTTCGCCCGCGTTTACGGGCCGCTTGCGGACTGGCCTTGGTCAACACACGAGGCTGACGCACCCAGCCGGTACAGTCCGACGGCACTTCGGCGACGTAGTTTTGCCCCCGCGAATTCAGGCCGTCCAGGAAGTCGCCGTCCCGCCCGTACCATTCGTCGAACGTCCAGGCCCACACGCGAACGCCGTTGGTCAGCGCGCGATCAATCTGCGCCAACGCGATGGCCGTCTTCTTGCGATACGTTACGTCGTCGGGAATGTTCGCCTTCGCGCGGCGGGACGAGTCGTTGGCCCAGGACTCAGGCAAGTACACGTCGCTGTCAAGCAGGCAATGAAACTCGTCGACCGTGTAGCCGATGTGAACACTGACGACGCAGTTGTCGATCTTGCCCGTGTTGCCGCACCACTGCCGTTGCACGCCGGCCGTGTGCGTTCCCTTCTTGGGATGCCCCGTGTCGTCCACCGTGCCGATGGCCCGCGCGTCGGCGTGATCGCGCGCGACGATCTGCTGGATGCGGTCTCGCATGCGATATTCGTCCCATTGGGCTGTGGCGAGGAAGCACTGCAAGGTTCGCGGTGGAACACCGGCCGCCAGGGCCATCGGCTCGATACTTTTACGAGGCAAACCCGAGAGCTGGCCACGAAGATAGATTCCCAGCCGCGACCGCGTGTCGCTGCGAGCAAAGGTATCATCGAATTGGTTCAAAAATCGCGTCAATTCCCGGCCTATCGTTTTGATTTGTTGCACCTGCATTCCGATTCTCCTTCCAGAATATGTTCCTGAAAGGAGTTATCGACAAACACCTTGCAAAATCATGAGCTGACTTCGCGCTGTAGTACTAGGAGCGCTTTTCCGTTGCGAGCAATGCTCGCGTTCGTGGCGGCGAGCTTGCGGCAACGGACGCGGCGCCGTCGTGCCGACGGAATCCCTTCGGGAGCATGCATCGCGCAACGTCCGTGTGTCTGGATTACGTGTAGCTAAGTACGATCATCTGGTGGCAGGTGAATTCGTCGACCTTTAGCGTCAGCGCCTGTCCGTCGGCGTTGATGTCAACGGTCTGGCCCTGCGGTTCGAGCGTGGCCTGGGTGACCTTTCGCGGCAACCGCAGCGTCACGGCGGCGTCACGCAGGGGCAGAAGGTCCTCGATGACTTCAATGGTGATCGCATCGCGTGAGACGCTTCCGCCGGCAAGGTTCATCGCACCGCCGCGGGCTATGGTGTTGGCGTAGAGCAGGTGCAGGACGTAGCGGCTCTGCTCGGGCTGGTCCATCAGCGAGACCCGCGCCGTCGAGGGCATGGTTGCCTCGAGGGTCGGTTCGTCCAGCATCAGGCGTATGACGCGTTCGATGATGTGGCGGTAGGCTACCGCGGCGAACCCGCGATAAAGCGTGAAGAAGGGGTGCGCAAGGTAGGCGATATTGCCGTTCCGCACGCCGATGTCATAGCCGCTCGCGTCCGGTCGCGCCGGGGCATGCTGGTGGCTGCAGAAGTGCTCGAACGTGCGATTGAAGTAGGGGTCGTAGACGTCCCCGAGAGACTCGCCGGAGGTCGCCTTGATCCGCTGGCTGGGTGCGTACATGACCTGCGGCTGGTCGATCCACTCGGCCCGCAGATCGTCGCGCGGCAGGATGAAGTCCGGCTGGAATTCGCTCTGGCCGTGCCAGGTCGCGCCGATGTCGAAGACGAAGCCGTCGCTGTCCAGCCCGCTGCTGCCGGTCAGCAGCAGCTTGCCGCCCTCGGCCAGGTACGCATCGAGCCTGGCCTTCAGTTCCGTGTCGATCTGCACCTTGTCGGGCAGAATCAGCAGCTTGTACTTGCCGAAGTCCATCGTCGTATCGAGCACGTCGAAAAGGAAATGCCCTTCCAGCAGCGCGCGGCCGGCGCCGATGTCGGCGGCCACGTCGCGGGCGCCGAGCTCGGCGGCCGCCTCAACGCTCAGCAGCCCGATGTCGGCGACGGACTCGACGTGGTCGCACCACGGCTCCTTGGTCTCGACCGCGCCGTAGGCCTGCCCGATCAGTTCATAGGTGCTTGTATCCATCGTGCCGGAGGGGTGGAGCTGGTCGCCGACGCTGCACTTCGAGCCGAAGGCGAGCATCGCCGCACATTCGTATCGCAGGGCGTTGGGGTGCTTGTAGCCGCCAAATTCGCCCCAGGTCGTGTGAAATTTGCCGGTCATGCCGAGGAAGTCGTGCGGCAGGTTCTGGCAGTACTTGGCGGAAATGGGGAAGTGGTCGTAGCCCCACCCGCCGGTCGGCAGGCTCTCGAGTTCCAAGTGGCTGAAGTACTTGAGGATGTCGCGTTTGCCGCGAGGAATGTGCCCGCTGTTGTGAAAAACGGGCATGTCGGCGTCGTCGACCTTGCAGGCCGCTGTCGTTCGCTCGTAATAACGCTGCAGGGCGAGTTGGCTGCAGGCGATACGGTCGACCTCGACCGTGGCGTCCAGGCCTTCACGATGCATGACCTCCAGGCACCACCGGCAGCAGCACTGGCCGTGGCTGACGATGTCCAGGAACACGCCATCGCAGGTCGGGTAGAGGCGAACAGCCTCCTCGATCTGCAGGCAGAGGTAGTCGAGGTAGGGCGAGTGGAAACATATCTTGTGGAATCCTGCCTGCGTGACGTCCCGCGCCCAGCCAGTGTATCGGCCGTCCGGTCCGACCTCGCGCCACTCGGGATGCTCGTAGCTGGCCAGGTTGTCCACGCCGGCCGAAAGGTAGATCGGAACGTTGACGTCGATTTCCTTGGCGGCGTTGAACTGCTCGGTCAGCAGGTCGAAGTCCAGGTGCGGATGGCGCTTGCCGACGGACGTTTCGTGGTAGCTCCAGCCGTGGTGGCACTTGGAGAAGGCGGTGACGGAATCCACGTGGCCGGTCTTCAGGGCGGCCTGCCATTGAGCCTTGTCGAAGGCCTTGCCAATGCCTTCGATGGCCGGCGAGGTGTGGAAGTCCAGGTGGATCTGTCGAAATCTCAAGTGATGCATCGAGTGTTGCTCCGTGGCGTAGTGTCAACGGGTTTCTCAACAGGCGAAAAACAGGCAAAAGACAGAGAGAACAAGCATAGCGGCCGGAGTGCGGCCCCTAAAGGGCGAGCTTGTGCGGCATGGCCCAAAGCACGCGGCCCCGCGCATCTCGGAGTGGGCTGAGAATCAGTCGTCGGTATGGTGGCGATCAGCGGTTGCGGCGCCGCTCGCGAAACCATTCGTCCCGGTCGGTATCGCAGTGCGGGCAGACCACAGGGGCGTGGGGGTCATATCCCTGATCCGGGTTCGCCCACCCCTGGGCGACAAAGTAGTTCTTGCAATTGGGGCACTTGGTCATCGGCACGCCGGTATTCTCGCCCGTCAGCGGCGAGTACGCCATCTGGCCCATCTGCATGTCCATTCGGCCATATTGTCGCTCCTTCATCTCTTCGGGCGTCAGCGTATATTCCTGCTGCTTCTCGACGTCCCAGAAATGACGGGGCTCGACTTCGACGTCCTCGGGGCCGCCCGTATACTCGGTGATTGTCGAGAACAGGGCGAGACCAATGACAAGGACCAAACCACCGGCTAGCACATACTTCATCGAGTCGTCGCCGGATTTCTCCTTCATCCAGTCAACCATGCTCATGCGCAACACTCCTTACGTCAGACTATCAGATGTGCAAGTGCCAGCAGCATCCAGCACCCTCTTACACGATCTTACCGCAATCCAAACCGGATATGTAGGCTTTTTGGGTCAAATACTTGTCCTATACGGGACGGTTGGCGCGCGGCGCACTGGAAGTGGACCAACCCGGTCCGTCAGGTCCCCGCGGCTGACAGCCATGCTTGGGCGATCAGGGCGTGACCGGCCTGGCTGGGATGCACGCCGTCGCTGGCCCAGAACGCCGGCTCGCGGTGCTGCGCGGCGTCCTGGAATATGCTGTGCAGCGGAACGAATGTGGCGTCGAACTCATCGGCGAGCCTGGCCGCGGCCTGCCGCTTGGGGCCGAGGTCTTCGGCCCAGGTTTCCCGGTCGGGTGGCGTGGGCAGAACGAACGGCTCGAGCAGGATTAGGTGGGCGTCGAGATTCTCGCGGACCTGTGCGAGGATATCGCGGTAGCCGGTCTCGTAGACCTCGCAACGGGTCGGGGCGTTGCTGTCGTAGCGACGCCAGACATCGTTGATGCCGATGAGGATCGACAGCACGTCCGGCTTCAGGTCAAGGCAGTCGGCCTGCCAGCGGGACTGGAGATCCTTGACGCGATTGCCGCCGATGCCGCGGTTCAGGAAGCGAACCTGCCGCTCGGGATGAGCGGCCGAGTACCACGCGGCGACCATGTTGGCATAGCCACCGCCGAGCTGACCATCGTCCTCGCGCGACCGGCCGCCGTCAGTGATGCTGTCGCCCTGGAACAGGACGGTCGCGCCGTCGGCAATGCGGATACTCATACGGCTTGGATCTCCTTGTGCTTCCCGGTGTGGCGTGCGAGGCCATTGTCGCCACCGTAGGACGGCAGACAAGTGAAAAGTGACGAACGGTGAGGCGATGGTGATTGCCTTTGTGCGCCGGACAGACGGCGGGCTACAATGCGGCCGGCCAGCGGGCAGAACGGAGAGACCACATGAACCGACGTACGTTGTTGAAACTCACGGGCGGTGCGGCGGCCGCGGCCGTCCTCGGACCGGTGCGCAGCCTGCTGGGCGGCGAGACGACCGCCGATACGCCTGCCGGCCAGGCCTTGTCCTTCGTGCATGTCACCGACACGCATTTCGGCTGCGGCCAGCGAAACAAGCCCATCGAGCGGAACCGCAAGATCGTCCAGGTCATCAACGCCTTGCCGATGGACATTGCCTGCGTCGTCCATGGAGGCGATATTTTCAGTGACCGCATCGAAGACGCCGGGACGCGGCAGCGAGCGCTGGACGTTCTCGGCGAACTGAGGCCCCCCATCTGCTACATCCCCGGCAACCACGATATTCTCGTCAAGGGCAGCAAGGACCGGCGTGAGACGACGGCGGGACTCTTCCGCGAGCACTTCGGCCCGCTGGCCGGCCGTCACGAACACCACGGCACGGTGTTCCTGACGCTCTACACCGAACCGATCGTCAAGGACGCCCCGATCCCCGATTACGATCCGATCACCTGGCTCAAGGGCGAACTCGGCCGCGCCGGTCGCAAACCCGTCCTCGTCTTCCACCATCGGCCTTGCGTGCTCGACTTCTACCACAACCGCATGCATGATCCCTGGACGCCGGAGAGGCGCGCGACATGGACGGACCTGCTGAACTCGGCGAACGTTCGCGGCGTCGTCACCGGCCACTTCCACCGGGCCGAGCACCACTGGCTGGGCGATGTGCCGATGTTCGTCACCAGTAGCGTCGCCGGCTTCTGGGGCCGACAGTCCAGCTTCCGCATCTACACCTTTGATCGCGGCCGCCTGTCCTATCGCAGCGTGTACATCGAAGTGGATTGATACGCAACCAGAAAGACTTGAGCGCGGTGTAGCACCCGCCGCACCGCGCGCATATTCCGTGTGTCCGGCGTTACTCAGTGGCCGCGGCGATCATGGCGACGGTGTGCTCCCGCGGCACGTATGTCGGGGCGCTGTTGTGCGTCCCCGGCTGTCCGTCTAGAAATGGGTCGCGTCGCGAGGTCCAGGCCCAATGGGTGGGTAACACGTGACCCGCCCTGTCTTCACCGCATGTTGAGCTGGGCTCAATGGGCTGCCGACCCCGTCAGGCATGAAGGCATGGGCTTGAGGAGAGTCCATGAAGATCGGCATGTCGATATGGTCTGCTTCGTTTGTCTTCTATATGGATTGATGTGATCGGCTCGCGCGATCGTGGGGCTGCTTGACACCTCCGCCGTGTCACTCGACAATGCTCCCCTCGCGGCGGGTGTACCGTTGCGGTCGATCATTGCAGCAGGAGGCAACATGAAGCCGGATATGTTGATGTTGGCGGCGGGGATGGGCAGGCGATTCGGCGGGCTCAAGCAGTTCGCGCCGGTCGGCCCGAACGGTGAGTCGATCCTCGACTACAGCCTGTACGATGCGTTGCGGGCGGGCTTCGGCCGCTTCGTCTTCATCCTCCGTCCGGAGATCGAGGCTGATTTCGAAAGCTTCCTGGCCGGCAAGTTCGACGGTCAGGCCGAGGTCGTCAAGGTCTTCCAGGCAATGGACGACCCGCCGGTGGGGGCGTCCGCCGCCGAGCGGACCAAGCCCTGGGGCACCGGCCATGCCGTGCTCGCCGCCCGCGACGTCATCGACAAACCCTTCGCCGTCATCAACGCCGACGATTTCTACGGCGCCGAGGCCCATCGCCTGCTAGCCGATCAGCTTACGCGGCCGACGACCGATGACGTGCCGCACTACGGCATGGTGGGCTTCCTGCTTCGCGAGACGCTCAGCGATCACGGGCCGGTTTCGCGCGGTGTCTGCGAGTGCGACCCCCAGGGCCGGTTGCAGACCGTCACTGAACGGACGACGATCGAGCGAGACGGCAACGGCGGACAGTGCCTCGATGCGTCCGGCCAGCCGCTGCACATCCCCGGCGATACGGTCGTATCGATGAACTGCTGGGGCTTCACCCCGGAGATCATGAGCGAGCTTCACGCGCGGTTTGAGGCGTTCGTGGCCGACCGCGGCCAGAACCCGACGGCCGAGTTTTTCCTTCCGCAGGTCGTCACGGAACTCATCGATGAGGGTAAGGCCAAGATAGACGTCGCCAAGACCGACAGCAAGTGGTTTGGCCTGACCTATCCGGCCGACCGGCAGGCCGTGGTTGCCGCGCTGCAGGCGCTCGTCAACGCGGGCGAGTATCCCGAGACACTGTGGGGTTAGCAGCCCGCATGGAAACGGATCGCGTGTCACGTGCCCATGCAATGAACTGACGTGGTAGAGCGGGTGTTCCACCGGCCGCGAATCTTCTGGAAAGCGTATCAGAGCTCGTGGATCTCGCCGGGCTCGGGGATGCAGACGCGCTCGCAACCGGCGTTCATCAGCAGATTGCGCATCGCCAGCGGCTGGATGCCTTCGCCGTGGACCACGAAGGCGGCCTTGAGTGTTTCAGCCATCGGGCGCAGGACGTCTTTGAACGCCGTGATATCCGCGTGCGCACTGAAGCCGTTGAGGATTTCGACGCGGCAGTCCAGTTTGTACTGGCGGCCGAAGATCTTCACCTCGCGGCGGCGTTCGACGATGCGCCGGCCCAGCGTGTGGTTGGCCATGAAGCCGACAACGATGACCGTGTTCCTGGAGTCCTCGATGTTGTTCTTGAGATGATGAAGAATACGGCCGGCTTCGCACATGCCGGAGGAGGCGATGATCACATGCGGGTCGCTCCGCGTGTTGAGGGCCTTCGAGTCGTTGACCTGCGTGATGTATTTGACGTAGCCCTTGCCGAAAATATCGCCGTTGTGCATCCAGAAATCGCGTGCGGCCTCGTCGTAGCACTCCGGGTGCTTCTTGAAGACCTCGGTTGCGTTCGTGCTCAGGGGCGAGTCGACGAAGATTGGCAGGGGGGCCAGCAGACCCTCGTGAATCGCCTGGACGAGGTAATACACGACGTTCTGCGTGCGGCCGACGCTGAAAGCGGGGATGATGACCTTGCCGCCCGTGGCGACGGTCTCACCGATGATGCGGGCAAGGTTCTCCTTCATATCGGTCGGGTTGTCGTGATAGCGGTCGGCGTAGGTCGATTCGGTGATCAGGTAGTCGACCGAGGGCAAGGGGTTGGTCGGATCGCGCAGGATGGGCATGTGGAAGCGGCCGAGGTCGCCGGTGAAAAGGATGCGTATCGACTCGGGCTTGTCCAGTTCGATCAGCACGCAGGCCGAGCCGAGGATGTGGCCGGCCTCAATGAAGGTCGCGCGGGCGCCGTCGGCGAACGCGAAGGTTTGATTGTAGGGGATGTGCTGGAAGAACCGCATGGCCGCGCGGGCGTCGTCGACGGTGTAGAGTGGCTCGATGAATTCCGAAGCGTCCCTGGCGCGTTTCTCGTTCCAGAAGCGCGCGTCTTCCTCCTGGATGTGTCCACTGTCGGCGAGCATGATGTCGCAGAGGTCGGACGTGGCGCCGGTGGCATAGATGCGCCCGGTGAAGCCGTTCTTCGTCAGGTGCGGGATGCGGCCGCTGTGGTCAATGTGGGCGTGCGAGAGCAGCAGGGCGTCGATCTGCGCCGGAGGGATGGGAAACTCGGTGTTGCGTTTGCGGGCGTCACGGCGCCGGCCCTGGAACATGCCGCAGTCGAGGCTGACGGTGTGACCGTCGAGTCGCAGCAGGTGCATCGAGCCGGTAACCGTCTGGGCGGCCCCATGGAACATGAGTTTCGGGCGGCCATCGAGCCCAAAGAGCTTACGGAGAACATCCATGGATACGGCAGTCCTTTCAGACAAATATGTTGCGTTTCTTGGAGGTAGTACACCGCGTCTACATCTTTACTCCGGCTGTCATTCTTCGACCACCTCCGTACGGAGGTAGCAGTGTTTGTACTGTTCGCTGCGGCCCCGTGTCTGGCGGATCCGTTCGGTTTCGCTCTGTTCGAATGTTCCGTCCGACAGGACGACCGGACGGACGGGACCCAGCCGCCCGCTCTTTCGCTTCGAGGCGTATTCGATATTCAGCTCGGCGAGGGCTTCGTCCATCGACATTGCCAGCGTCGACACGTCCAGATCATCAGGTTCTTCGACGTGCAATTCGTAGTGCGGCAGGTCGTTGCGGGGGAATCGTCCCTGCACGAGGAAGCGGTCGAGTTTCGGGCGGTCGCCGTGCTTCTGCCGGGCGCGGCGCATGGCCTCAACGACCTGGCTTTCGGTGATTTTCTCGCCGGTGATGCTGGCCGTGCTCACGCCGCGGCAGAGGAACTCGAAGACGGGCGACTGCTCGTACGTGTCGACAACGCGGACGCGGTCGTCGAGGTTGTACCGCATCAGGCCCGTCCAGTTGCTGAAGACGAGGAAGTACTCGCCGCCAACCTCGATCTCGCGCGGACCGAGCGTGGGCGGATTCTCCTCGCCGTAGTGCTCGGCCGGAATGAACTCGAGCAGATTGTCGGTGATCTCGGCAATCCCCGCGGATCTCCCGGCCTCCAGCGGGATGCTGAAGCGCCCTTCGCTGGCCAGCAGCCCGATGTCGTGGATCGGCAGGTCGCCGAAGATCGCGCGCAGGCGGCGAAGGTACAGCTTCAGCGTACCGCCGGTCCAGTTGGCCAGGAAGGCCAGGTCCCAGAGGTGCCTCGGCAGCAGTTCGCCGTCGTTGCGGATCGCGAATTCCAGGTGTTGGGCGAGGACCGGGTTCGGGCGGAAGCGAGAAATGACGGCGCTGGGGGGCATATCGCCGGGCGGGTTGAACGTGCCCTCGCGGATGTCGCGGATCAGCCGGTCGGCGTGCGATTGGCCGGTCTCGATGAGTTTGATGGTGCTCGACGGGTTGGCCGTCGTGATGAACGCAACGTCCTTGTCGACGCCGTGCCGCAGGATCGCGTAGTTGCGGGCCTGGGGGGAGGGAACGTCGCCGGTCCACGGCGGCGTGCAGTAGAACCGCCGGACAATGCGTTTCTGTGTCCGGGCCAGCAGCCCGCTGATGGCTCCGCAGGGCAGGCCCGTCGGGCTGCGGTCTTCGTATGGCGAGGAGGTGATCTGCAGGATCGGGCGAACCCAGGCGTGGCGGTACTGGGCGAGCACGCCGAGGCCCCAGATGTTCCACCCGCGACGCATGGCCGCCAGAAATCGCGGCGTGACGGGAATGTGCTTCGGCCGGCCGGTCGTGCCGCTGGTCATGGAGAACATCACCACGGGCGCGTCGGATGGCAGGAGGGCGTTGGTCTCGCCGTGCAGGACGCGGTTCATGTACGGCTCGAAGTCGGTGTAACGGCGCAGCGGTACGGCCCGGCGGAAGTCGTCGAGGGTCTGAACGGAAGCCAGACCGTGGTCCTTGCCGAAGGCCGTCTCGGCGTGCGCATGGCGCAATTGCTGGAACAAACGCTCCTGGACCTCCCCTGTCCTTCGGTGCATGGCCAGCCATCTCTTGAGTTGCCGCCCCGCGTGCCACCCGGCCATGGTAGCCAGCGGTCTGTTGATGATCCGCTTGAGATTCACGCCCACCAGTATATCGGGGATCATCTCCGACGGAAAGAAACTTGCTCGACGGCGACATGGGTGGGTGCGATTGGATGTTGATGGCAGACAGTTCGGCCGTGGCCGGCCTCAAACCTCTCTCCCTCTGGGAGAGATGGCGTCTCGTCGAGCCAGAGAGGACTCCTGTCGCACGTGGGTGAGACGGTAGACGAATCATCCGCGTGATGCAGCTTGGGTGGTGAAGAAAACGGTGCGTCTTCGAGGACTCGGCGTATCCGAGGTGAGTGTCTCAATGGCCCGACTCGTTCTTCCACTTCCCCCGTTCCTCTGTGTCGTCTATCCTCAGGCGACGTCGATGTCGGCGGGGTCGGCCGTAATGTCCCGGTGGGGGATATCCGCGTCGGCGAGGTGTTTGTCGAAGAAGGCGGTCGTCCGGGCCTTGTAGGCACGGGGAGCAGTCACGGCGGCCTGGTTGTGCTTGGCCTTCTCAACCACCCAGATGTACTTCGGGCCGGGGGCCACCTCGTAGAGCAGCCGGGTCTGCTCCTCGCGGATGTAGCTGTCCCGCTTGCCGTGGATGAAGAAGATCGGCCGACCTTCGAGTTCACGGATGGCTTTGCGGACCGAGGGGAAGCGCCGCCGCAGCTTGGGCTGGGCGAATCGCATCAGCAGCCAGACCAGCAGCCGCCAGAACGACTCGGTATTGTGCTTGTAGACCAGCGAAATACTGGCAAAAATGTGCGCCCATCGCTTCATCAAGGCGATGAGGGTCGTATCGGTGCTGAAGGCGCCGTCGCAGACGATGGCCTTGACGCGCGGGTCGGTGCAGGCGGCCAGCAGGGCCGAGCCCGCTCCGCGCGAGATGCCGAACAGCCCGATATCCGGCGAGCGTCCTTCGGCGTGGAGCATTTCCTCCACGTGGGCGCAGGCGCCGAGCACGTCGCCGAGTTCCTTGTCGCTGGGCCACTGCAGCGGTTTGTAATCGTAGCCGCTTGACTCGCCATGGGCACGGAAGTCGAAGGTGAACACGCGGTATCCGTGGTCCAGCAGCGGCCGGGTGTAGCGGGCGCAGGACCACATGTCCGAGCCGTATTCGTGGCAAAAGACGATCGTGCCCTTGTAGGTCACGCCGCGCGGCGGATCCAGCACCATGCCGCGCAGGCTCGTGCCGTCGAAACTCCGAAAACGTACGATCTCGCCCTCCAGCCGTTGGAAGTCCACGGGGTTCATCGACAGCGGCGGGGGCGTGTCGCAGAAGATATTCAGGCAGATGCGGACGTACTTGGCCAGGATCAGCGTCGTCAGGATCAGGATGCTCAGGCACGTGATCGCAATGGCCAGGGCGGCCCAGTTGCGGGCCATCCAATCCAGCATCGCCGGGCTGTTCGGGCAGTCAAACAAAGTCCGGGTCTCCTCTCCGGCCGCTGTCGGAGGTGGCCGGCGAATGCCAGACGATACCGCAGTCGCCTGGCTTGTTCAAGGATGGTTGTCACGTGTCGACACGTGCCGTCACCACACGATATCCTTCAGCACGTCGCGCTCACATCGTCCCGCCCGGACCAGAGCGCAGCGTCACCTTGGGGGGCAATGGCGAGATCATCTACCGCCCTTCAGGGCTGGTATTTGCGGGACCTCTGCCCAGGGCGGCGCTTTGCTCGAAGACTCGCACGCTTGCCACGGGCTGGGACGGCACCGCCCTTCGGACGCGCCGCCAATCGTCAGTCTACAGCAGTCGCGCGGCGTCGGCGTCGAGTACGACCGTCATGTTGCCGTGGCGTGGCGTGACCCGGCCGGCCGGCAGGGACTCGTCACCCTCACCGAAGAGACGCTTGACGATCTCGGCCTTGTCGTTGCCGGTAATCAACATGAGTACCTGCCGCGAGGCATTGATGACGGGGAAGGTGATGGTCATTCGGCGTCGGCCCAGCACCGGCACGTAGCAACTCGTGACGAGTTTCTCCGTTTCGTTCAGCGTTTCCTCGCAGCCCGGGAAGAGGCTGGCCGTATGGCCGTCGCCGCCGAGGCCGAGCAGCATGAGATCGAACTGCGGGATGCCCTCGTCGTCGGGGGGCAGGAGGTGGCGGATGGTGGCTTCGTACTCCTCTGCGGCCGCGTCGATATCCTCGGCGTCGGCGCGCATGGCATGGACCCGGGACCAGTCGACCGGTGCATTGTCCAGCAGCGTCCGCTGGACCATGTGGTAGTTGCTGTCGACGTCGTCGAGCGGAACGTCGCGTTCGTCGCCGAAGAAGACTTCGGTCCGGCTCCAGGGGACCTCATCGGTCGTCGATGTTTCGGCGAGCAGTTCGTATAAACGCCGCGGCGTCGTGCCGCCGGCCAGCGAAATATGGCAGACGCCTCGTCGCTCGATGGCCTTGGTTGTGATCTCCTTGAATATCTGCGTCGCCGTGCGTGCGGCGGCCTGGGCGCTGTGCTCGATTTTGATGTCGCGTTGTGCCTTGCTCACATGCTCACCTTCTTCTGCTCTGATGTTCTTTACAGCGGCAGCCAGCGCGTGTAACGGTCCTCGAAGATTGCCTCGGCCCGCGGAGGGCCCCAACTGCCGCCTTCATAGTTCTCTATCGGCGGATCGTGCTTTTTGTCCCAAACGCGACGAATGGAATCCACGATGCGCCAGGCGGCTTCGACCTCATCGCTGCGGATAAACAGGGTGTTGTCGCCCGCCATCGCGTCCAGCACCAGGTGCTCGTAGGCCTCCGGCGAGGCCGACTCGAACGTGCCACCGTAGCTATAGTCCATGGTCACCGGGCGGAGGCGCATGGCTACGCCGGGTACCTTGGCGTCGACATGCACGGCCACGCCTTCATCCGGCGTGATGCGTATCCGCAGGCGATTGGCACCCCGCAGATCACAGCCGCCGGCCAGGAACAGCTCGTGCTCGGCCCGGCGGAAGGTGATCACGATTTCACTGGCCTTCTTCGCCAGGCGCTTGCCTGTCCGCAGGTAGAACGGCACGCCGCGCCAACGGTCGGTGTCGATCGTCAGCCGCACTGCCGCGAAAGTCTCGGTCTGCGAGTCGCCCGCCACGCCGTCTTCGGCGCGGTAGCCGGCCTTGCCGCCGCCGACCGTGTATTGGCCGCGGGCCGTGAAACGGGCCACCTCCTCCGGCGTCAGCGCCGGTATCTGCTGGAGCAGGCGTGCTTTGGCATCGCGGATGGCGCCGCAACGCAGGCAGTCCGGCTGGTCCATCGTCACCAGGGCCAACATCTGCAGCATGTGGTTCTGGACCATATCGCGTAAGGCGCCGGTCTTCTCGTAGTAGGGCCCGCGGCGGTTCTCCATGCCGACCGTCTCGGTGGTGCTGATTTGTACACTCTCGACGCGGCGGGCGTTGAGGTGCGGCTCGAAGAGGCTGTTGGCGAACCGCAGCACGAGGATGTTCTGGACGGTCTCCTTGCCGAGAAAATGGTCGATGCGGTAGACCTGCTGCTCGTCGAAGTGCCGGCTGAGCAGGTCGTTCGTCTTGCGGGCGGATTTGAGGTCGTCCCCGAAGGGTTTCTCAACGATCAGCCGCACCCAGCCGCCTTCGCAACTCGGCTGGTTGATGCCGGCCCGCCCGACGTTGTCGATGATGTCGCCGAGCAGTTCCGGCAGCATGGCCACGTAGATCAGCCGCCCGCCGCAGGTGCCGTATTGCTGATCATATTCGGCGAGTTTGCGGTTGAGGCGGTCGTACTCGGCGGGCTCCCGGGCGTGACAGATCTCGTAGCACCACCGCTCGGCCAGCCAGCCCCAGATGTCCTCGTCCAGCGGCCGGCGAGAGAACATCTCGATCGCTTTGCGCATTTCCGCGCGGTGCTCTTCGTGCGTAAATGGGCGTCGAGCGACACTGATGACGGCGAAGTTCTCCGGCAGCAGGCCGTCGACCGCCAGGTTGTAGAGCGCCGGGCCGATTTTCCGGGCGGCCAGGTCGCCGGTAGCGCCGTAGAGCACAAAGAGGCAGGGCGGGGCGTCCCGTGGCTCGAAGGCCTCCAGGTCCATCTCGTCAAACTTGCCGCCGTCAGCTTCGGCCATGCTGTGCGCCCTTTCATGTCGCAATACCGTGTTGTTCAGCAGCCGCTTGAGAAGACGTGCTACATAGTGTCGTTTAGAAAGCTATCGCTGCTGCGGTCGGGTGCTTTGCCTGCGCGTCAGGCGGATCTGTTTGGTGGCTACGACGATGTTCTCGTGCTGGATACGGACGGTGAAGCGTTCGTCCGTGCCCATCCTTTCCAGATCGACCTGCAGCAGGGCGAGGTTGGATTGGTCCGGGACCTCGACCTGCCCGGTCAGTACACAACACTCGTCGCCCTTGCGGTCACCGTAGAGGGCGATGATGTTGACGTCCTTGCCGGCGAGGTACGTGCTCGTAGCATGATACCCGCTGCGTGTGCGGCGGGGAAGCCTCGATTCCGGCGCGGAGCCGGTTCCTCGCATGACGTGGTGGCCTTGATCCGGTAGAATACCGCTTATGGACATTCGTCACGCAACCGTTCGCGACGCCCGGGGCATCTGTGACCTCGTCAACGCGCTTGCCGAGGAAGGGCTGATGCTGCACCGATCGCTCGAAGATGTCTTCGACTCCGTCCGCGAGTTCCTTGTGGCCGTCGATGGCGAGAGACTGCTGGGCTGCGTCTCCGTCGACGTTTTTTGGGGCGGGCTGGCGGAAATCCGTTCGCTGGCCGTCGCCCCCGACGCGCGGGACCGGGGGGTCGGCGGGGCACTGGTCGATGCGGCTATCAATGACGCTCACCACCTCGGCATCAACAAGGTCTTCGCCCTCACGTACGAAAAGCCATTCTTCGAGAAGCGCGGCTTCCATGTCGTGGATCTCAAGACACTGCCGGAGAAGGTCTGGCGCGAATGCCTCCACTGGTACGCCAAGGGCTACCGTCACGAGACGGCCGTGCTGCGTGAGCTGGACGTACCCAGCGCCGCCGCGCCCGCGCCGCCGTTCGATATTCTCGACGAGGTGGACTGATACATGCCGCAGCGCCACGACATCATCTACCTCGACGGCGTGAGCAAGGCCTTCGGTCGCACGCGTGTACTCGACGACGTGACACTGGGGGTTCGCGAGGGCGAGACGACCGTTATCATCGGTCCCAGCGGCTGCGGCAAGAGCGTGACGCTCAAGCTGATGATCGCGCTGCTTCGCCCAGATCGCGGACATGTGAGCTTCGACGGCCGCGAGATTACCATGCTACCTGAGAAGCAACTCGTCGACGTGCGACGCCGAATGGGCTTTCTCTTCCAGGGTGGGGCGCTGTTCGACTCGATGACGGTCGAGGAGAACGTCTGCTTTCCGCTGGCCGAGCACGGTATGGCGACGGCCGAGCAGCAGGCCGAGCGGTGCCGGCGGGTGCTGGCGCTGGTGGGGCTGGACGGTCTGCAGCATCGCTACCCCGACGAACTCTCCGGCGGACAGAAGAAGCGTATCGCGCTGGCCCGGGCGATCGTGCTCAAGCCGGACGTGATCTTCTACGACGAGCCGACAACCGGCCTGGACCCCATCCGCGCCGATCTCATCAACGAACTCATTCTCCGCCTGCAGGAGGTCCTCGGCACGACGGCCGTCGTGGTCACGCACGATATGGCCTCGGCGCGAAAGGTCGGCGACCGCATCATCATGCTGCACGCAGGCAAGTTTATTCTCGACACGCCGCCGACCGATCTCGACGATGTGCAGGACGAGGTCGTCGAGCGATTCGTCCAGGGCCGGGCCAGCCAGGACGAGCTCGACGCCATTAAGGCCGGCTCGCTGGGGGCTCAGGCCCCGCGAGAATACGAACCCACGGAGCCAAACGCATGAACGAACGATCCCGCAATATCGCCGTCGGGCTGACCGCCGTCGTGGGCCTGGCCGTACTGGCAACCATGGTCGTTATCTTCGCCGGCCTGCCGGAGATGTTCCGTACCGGCTATGTGGTGACCATGCACTTCAACGATACCCACGGCCTGCAGGCGGGCGATACCGTCCACATGCTCGGCCGGAAGGTCGGAACCGTCACGTCGGTGAAGTATACGGACGGCAACCCGCTGAAGGGCGTGACGATGGAGGCTCGTATCGACAAGGACGTCCGCGTGCCGACCAATGTCAGCGTCCGGGTGTTCAGCAAGGGCCTGGTCGGCAAGGGCTACCTAGCGCTGGTGCCCGAGGGGTCGCTCGCGACCGATCCGGCGACCGGCCGGATCCGGGAGTTCTACGTCCCCGGCGAGCCGATCGTTCTTCAGGGACAGGCCGACCAGGGCGGCAGCCTCCTGCCGAAGGAACTCACCGACAAACTCGAGAGCCTCGGTGACCTTGCCGAGGCCCTCAAGGAACTCATCGAGCCAAGCGCGCCGGCCGACAGCGCCCCCCCCGATGGCGAGACGCCGGACGACGAGACCGCTGCGGCCTCGCCCCCGGCCGGCTTGAAGGGCACGGTTGCGCGGATGAACCGCACGCTTGACGCCATCTACAAGATCACCGGTGACGAGGCAAACCAGAAGAATCTCAAGGACACGCTGGAAAGCCTCGCGACAGTGTCGAAAGCCTCCGGCGAACTGGTCCGCAAGCTCATCACCGATGCCGAGGATATATCGAAACTGGTCCGGAGCCTCCAGGAGACGGTCGGCAACATCAACGAGGGTGACGGAACGATGAGCAAACTGCTCAACGACCCGCAACTCTATCGCAGCCTGTTGAACCTCACCGAGCAACTTGAGAGCATGTCCGACGAGGCCCGCCAACTGCTGAAGACGTGGCGGGAGGAGGGCATGAAGATCAACATGTGAGAGGCGTCTGCTTGATCAGCGAGAGTGAATGGTCGCGAAGATGGCGACGCACTTGCATCTGGACGACCGATCATTGGCCCTGCCGCAAGGCGTTAGACCGGTTTGCAGAGGTCCCGTCGTGCCCATGATGCCTCCGGCTTGGGCCGTCTTCGTTCGGCTGCATCGGGAGCCCGCGGGGTTGCCTGCTTGCTGTTCTGCGAATTGACCAAGCGAGTGTCCCAGCGTAGTTCCTCAACGACATCGGTCTTGATGTCTTTGTCTGCTCGAATGAGATCCGTCGTGGGTGTCATGGTGTCTCCCCTGCTGTGCCGGACCCTCTGAAGTCCCGTCGGCCTCTTGGTCGTTTCGACAAACATCGCCCCTACGCTTCCGCCGGTCTGCCGGTGAAGACTGACGGCTGCTCGACGTGCAAGAGCACGACGGCGGCCGTGGCCGTATCGCCCCCGCTGACCCGTCCATGCATGGCTTGCCGCTTCGCTTGCTATCTTTGCGCGGATAATGCACGCTAGAATTCACAGACAGTGTACCGATCCAAGGAGGAACGCACGTGAGCGAACAGGCGCACAGCGACTCGGCACAGCGGCCAGGGCAGCCAATTGCACAGCCGTGGACGTGGACCGTCGAGGAGGTTACGCGGGAACTGGATGTGGACGTCCGGCGGGGCCTGTCGAGCCGTCAGGCACGTAGGCGGCGACACACGTATGGCAGCAACCACCTGCACGAAACGGCCGTCCGCCCGCGGTGGCGGATCCTGCTGGAACAGTTCAAGCTGGTGGCTGATGTACCCGTCGAGGGCCTCGCGGATGCGCGTTCGGGTCTCGTTGCGAGATGGTGCCTGTACGATGCAGCCGAGCATTGAGGCAACGCGCGGCGGTATACGGGTTGTCCGGATGACGCTGCATGCGAATGTGAATCTTCATGATACTTCCCTATACCAAGCATACTAAGCTCGTGCATGGTGGAGCACTCCCGAGGGGAGGCCGCCGGCACGGCGGCACCATGCTATTTCATGGTATGCGCTTTAGTTACACGCGGCGAGGCGGGTGCTACACCGCGCAAAGACTTACCGTATTCCGTATTACTCCTACTGGAACCTTGTTGCCGAATATGCCTTGGTTATCCCAAGAAAGACGCCTCCCTCAGAAATCCGAGGACGTGCCGCTCAGCACCGTTTTCGTGACATAACGTCTTTGTTTGCGTTGCAAAATCGTTCTGCTTTTGCGCCCACCCGACTTTTGAGGGAGGCGTCAAGACAACGCGCGACTTTAATCGGGGCGACATCCGGTTTTGCAGGCAGGACTCGCTCCACGACATCTCGGGCATGCCCCACGCACGCCGGACGGGGCCGGGACAGTTAGCGATATCGCCAACCTTCTCGACAGACCGGCCGGACTGCCCGGGGATCAGTTCAATGTCCTCGTGAACCGATCCGGGAAACCAGATGGCAACACAATCGACGGATCGGCTGAGCCAGGCGCTCTCGCTTGTCGAGCTATGTACTTCGCCACGGTCGATCCGGCCACGTCATAGCCAAGCAGCGGAAGCCCGATGGCCTCCGCGGCACGCGCTCGGGTGACGTTCTCTCGACCCATTCGACGGCCCCGTACTCGCGGCTCGCGGCCGACCCTTGGCCGCCAGCGTCGCGCGCGTGGCCAACAGCCCCCGAGACAGCATGGGCGCGACAGGATTCTTGTAAACCGCATCCAAGCATCCAAGTGCAGAGCCCGCCGGGGATGTCCCTGCGGGCTCTGCGGTTCAAGCCGTCTGGTTGTCAGGCGGACCAGCCGCCCGGGTGGGTTTAGATTACGCGGAGACGTTCGCCGGTGGCGAGGTCGTCGTTCATGACGTTCAACGCGTCGTCGACGTGGTCGATGCCGAGATCGTGACCCAACTCGTGAGTCAGCACCGTCAGCAGGTCCATGCCTTCGACGGAGCCGGTGTCGAACTCCGAATCATCCAGCGGCGTCGAGTCGATGAACCAGCCATAGCCGGCCGCGTTGACGTCCAGCGTAATCACGTCGTTCTCGTACGTCGCCAGTGCGTCGCCTTCCAGGTCGGCGATCACGTACGTGTTGTCGGCGAACGCCGAGACGTCGTAGCCGGCCTGAGCCCACTGGCTCAACGCGGCTGTGATCATCGCGTCCACGTCGGACTGCTCGACCGTCTCCACCGTCGACGCCTGCGTCGAGTTCGCCACGTCAGCCATCATCGGGCTGGCCGCCGAGACGATCTGCAGACCGGCCATCCCGGACTTCCAGGACGAACCGTTGTTGTCGTGGGTGATCGTCGTCGCGCCGCTGAGGTCATTGAAGCGAACGTAGGTGGCCTCGCCACTGACCGCCCCCGCACTGGTGGCGGTGGACGGCGTGTGGATCTCGCCGATCCCGCCGTGGTCGATGTAGTACGTGGTCGACCCGTCCGTCACCGTGACGATGTTCGAACCGCTGTGACTGACCGGCTCGGCCATGTACACGATCACGTCGTAGGTCGTGTACGGCACGTTCGACAGCGACAGGCTTCCGGTGGAATCCGAGCCGCCGCCCGCCTGGGACGTCCCGCTCATCATCATCTGGTCGCCGTTGGAAGTCCCCGTCGAGCTGCCGTCGACGGCGTTGCCGGTGTTCCAGACGACCGACAGGTTGGTCAGATTGCCCTCGCTGTCCATGTACTGCTGCGAGGCGGTCGGCTGGTAGCCGCCGGACCCGTCGTTTTCGACCAGGCTGTTGGTCGAGTCCTCGTCGAGGTTGTTCCAGTAACTCTGGACCTCCACGCCGGCGGTGTCCGAGGCGTCCATTACCACACCGCCGTAGTTCGCTTCGGTGTTGGTATTCACGTTCACCAGGTTGATGCCGATGCTTTCGCCCGGCGGCGGGGCCTCTTCGACCGTCACCGTCACCGTCGCGGTATCGAACCCGCCGTTGCCGTCGCTGACCGTGTAGTCAAACGTGTCGGTTCCGGTGAACCCGGCGTCCGGCGTGTAGG
>JAAAOJ010000030.1 GCA_009908915.1 Planctomycetota bacterium | reverse complement strand
TGCATCGCCGGCCCGCTTGGCCGCCAGCAGCACGCCCACGTGCTGCCAGTCGGCGTCGACGTTCACCGCGATGGCCAGTGGCGTCGGCACGGCTGCGATACGCAGGTCCGGCTGCATCTGTCCCCACGTGCGGGCGGCGGTCAGACCGACACGCAGACCCGTGAAGCTGCCCGGCCCGACGGATACGTACAACTCGTCCACATCGACCGGCGCGAGCGATGCCTCGCCCAGCAGGGCCTCCAGCGCTGGCAGGAGCATCGCGGCGTGTTTTCGCGTGCTGCCGAGCTCACGGGCGTCGCGCAGCTCGTCACCAACACCGAGGGCAACGGCCCCGCGGCGGCAGGAGGCTTCGATGGCTACGGAGACTGTCGGTCGCTCGGTCACGGCCGACCATTCTACCCCGAAGAAGGCCGGCTACAAAGGACACAACGCTCACAGAGCCTCGGGGGCATCTACGTCGCTGCGGCTTGTGTGGTCGTCAGGGATGCGGGCTTCTTCGTCATCGGCATCCGCGAAATCGCAATCAGCGTCAGGAAGTTCAGCGAGATGCTGATGATACCTCTGCTTGAACCGCCCCCGGCCGACGGACTAAGATGGAGGCATGAATGCCAGCGAGAAACTCGACCTCCTCGACATCGACGCACTGACGATCATCCACTACCCGGATCCGCGCCTGAGGGAAGATTGCACCGCAATCGAGATCGTCGATGGTCGAATCCACGATCTTGTCGCGAAAATGACGGACCTGATGTTCACGTCGCGAGGCGTGGGGCTGGCGGCTCCGCAGGTCGGGGTGACGGTGCGGCTGTTCATGGCCTCGCCGACGTTTGATCGCGACGACCTGCACGTCTACATCAACCCCGAGATCATCCACACCTCCGGCGAACAGGACGACGAGGAAGGCTGCCTGAGCTTCCCGAGTATCTACTGCAAGATCCGGAGGGCTCAGTCGATTGTCATCCGAGCGACGAACCTTGACGGCGAGGTCTTCGAGCAGGAATGCGACGACCTGCACGCCCGCATCTGCCAGCACGAACTGGACCACCTCGACGGTCTGCTGCTGGTCGACCGCATGGGCAGCGTCGCCAGACTCGCCAACCGCAAGGCACTCAAGGCGCTGCAGGCCGAGTACGCTGGTTAGCAGCCGGTTTAGCCTGGACAATTCGTCGCCACAGAGGCAGAAGCTCAGAGACACAACATCTGTCCATAGACAGATTTATGAGACGAGTGTTTCGCAAATTCAGCAAAGGGACGGCAGTCTGGTAATCCCGAGTATAGCGTGAACTTCCTTAGAGTAGGCACCTCTGATCCTCTGCGCTTCTGTGGTGAACTATCCGGGTTGGAAGCCTTTCGCGAGCGTGCGGGGAGGCGTACAATTCCGTCATGGTGAACCGTGCAACCAGAGCGACCGCCCTGCACGTGCTTCGGACACTGCACGAGGCCGGCTACGAGGCGTACTTCGCCGGCGGATGCGTGCGCGACATGCTCCGCGGCGAGCGGCCGAACGATTACGACATCGCCACCTCCGCCACCCCGCGGCAGATCCAGAACCTCTTTCGCCGCGTGCTGATGGTGGGCGCGACGTTCGGCGTGGCGATCGTCCTGCGACGCGATGCCGACGGCGTCGACCGCCAGATCGAGGTCGCCACCTTCCGCAGCGACCTGAGCTACTCCGACGGGCGCCGGCCCGACAGCGTGACGTTCTCCAGCCCGCGCGAGGACGCCGAGCGACGAGACTTCACCATCAACGGCATGTTCTACGATCCGCTGGCCGAGAAGGTCATCGACTTCGTCGGCGGCCAGGCCGACCTTGCCGCCGGGGTCATCCGGACCATCGGCGAGCCGCAGGAGCGATTCGACGAGGACTACCTCCGCCTGCTGCGGGCGGTGCGGTTCGCGGCACGGCTGGGCTTTGACATCGACCCCGCAACGGCCGACGCCGCACGCCGCAATGCCGCGAACATCACCTCCATCAGTGGCGAGCGGATCGTCGACGAACTGACGAAGATGCTTGCGCTCGACTCAGCCGCCGACGCGTTGCGAGGCCTGGCCGAGCTGGACCTGGCCAAGCACGTTCTGCCGGAACTCGACGACCCCGAAGTGTGGCAGGCCGCCGTCGCGCGGGTCGAGCGGCTGGCAAACCATCGTGACGCGACACTCGCCCTGGGTGGGATGCTGTGCGATGTCAAGCCGCCCGCCATCGCATCGATTGTCCGGCGATGGGGCGGCTCGAACGATCTCAAGGCCGCGCTGCAGTTCCTGGCCGAGCATTGCGACGACTGGCAGCGGGCGGCCACCATGGAACGCGGCGAGTTCAAGCGGCTGCTGGCGTCCGAGTACTGGCGGCGGCTCGAGAAGCTATGGCAGGCGCGGGAAGCCCTCGCCCGCGGCGAGACGATCCAGACGGAAAAGGCGGCCGTTCGAGCCGCTGCGATCCCGCCCGAGCGGGTCGCGCCGGATCCGTTCGTGACCGGTGCCGACCTGATCGACATGGGGTTGACAGAAGGGCCTCGGATCGGGGCGGTGCTCAGCGCCGTCTACGATGCGCAACTCAATGAAGCCGTCGCGACGCGCGACGCCGCGATAGCAATGGCGCGCAGACTCATCGACGAAGCATAGCCGTCCGTAGAATCCGCTTGTTGGGTTATCCTGCTTCGAAATCGCTAGCCGGATCGCTATCGAAAATGGGTGTCAGCCAGGGCAATATCCCCGGCTTCTTCCCGATCGCTTCAGGAATCGATTGGGAGACCCCATCCCGATTTCGATTGTGATGGGACCGCGCTATTCGACGCTCCGCCATCTGTCGGTCCAGCCAACGCGGTGCTCTCCTGCCGGGATGCAGCGGAATTCCGAGCATGAGCAGCACACGTGTTGGCGTTTCATTCATTTTGACCCAATTGTCGGTAACGGTCGTCACTCAGGCCCTTCTCCCAGCAGCCCGTCCAAACGGGCTGCTATAATACCTTGATTCAATTTCGCCAACCCGAGGAGGCAACTATGCACAACAGGACCTACATGATGATGGCCGGCGCGGTACTCGTCATCGCGACGATGCTCGGATCGGCCGCCGAACACAAGGGCGAAGACGGGAAGGCCGGGCCGCTGCGCAAGGCTGCTGCGCCGCCGCTGAAGGGCATGACGGTGGCGATGCTGACCGGCGAAGGCTTCCAGAGCCAGGAGGCCCTTATGCCGCTGGCCTACCTGACCAACCGCGGGGCCGAGGTCACCGTCATCGGCATCGAGCCCGGCGAGGTAAAGGCCTACAACAGCGACATCACGCTGCTGATCGAAAAGGCCGTCACCGACGTCAAACCCGGCGAGTTTGACGCGATGGTGCTGCCCGGCGGCTATGCACCGTCAGTCATCCGCAAGAACGAGGACATCGTGGCTTTCGCCCGCAAGTTCTACACGTCCGGCAAGCCGGTGGCGGCGATCTGTCACGGCCCGCAGGTGCTCATCACGGCCGACGTGGTCGAGGGCAAGACAATGACCTGCTATCAGGACGTCACCGACGAACTGAAAGCCGCCGGGGCGACGTTCGAGGACAAGCCGGTCGTCCGTGACGAGAACCTTGTGACCTCGCGCAACCCGGACGACATTCCGGCCTGGCTGGGCGCCATCGGCCAGATGGTCATGCAGGCGTGCGACAAACCGTAGTCGCTCGCCGAGACCTCGCAGACGCGAGCGGCCTTCTACGATCAGTGCCGAGCCGATCCGCCGGCCTTGCGCAGGGCGAGGAGGACCAACGGCTCGGTGTGCCGGGTGAGGTCCATGCTGCGAAAGACCGCCTCGGTCACTGAGGAAATATCATCGATGTCGGACGACGTTGTGTCCCGGATGTGAACATCCAGTGTCAGGCGTTGGTCCATCAGCCGGGCGTCTGTGCCCCGCATGGCCGTGAAACATCACGCGAAGCCGGCATCGCGCAGTTTCTCCACCGTCAGGCCACCCGAGGCCGAACCGCCAGCGAGGGTCTCGATGTATCGTCGGACGTACTTGCCGAGGATGTCGGCCTCGATGTTCACGCGGTCGCCGCAGGTGAGATCAGCAAGCGTGGTCTGTTTGAGGGTTGCTGGAATCACAGCCACGCTGAAGGCGTTATCCCCGGCATCGACGAGCGTGAGACTCACGCCGCTGATGGCAATCGAGCCCTTGGGCACCATCTGGTCGACGAGCGATCG
>JAAAOJ010000024.1 GCA_009908915.1 Planctomycetota bacterium | reverse complement strand
GGCGGGCTGGCTCAGCGATGCCCTGCTGCGTGCTAGCCGAACATCGGTGGCGCGGCGGGCACAAAGGACCAGCGGTCCTCCTTGAGCCGCTTGCGCCGCAGTTCGTCGAGGGCCTCGATGAGCCGCTGCACGTGCTGTTCGAGGGCCTGCTCGTCGTGGCTGCACGCATCGCCGCCTTCGTCGCAATGCTCGTATTCGAGCACGATCCGGCGAACCTGCGGCGTGAACAGCTTCATCGGCCGGTCCTGGGCCTCGGCCATCAGGTTCACCAGCTGCGGCGCATACAGGTGCAACTGGCCGACCCACCCGGCGCCGGCACGGGAGGCAACGCAATCGATCAACCGATGCTCCGCTTCGCGATCGACATGACACAAAGTCTGGGTCAACATGGCACGGCTCCGCCGTCTTGAAATGTCCCGGACTCTAACCCACTGCTCACCGTCAGGATATCCATCGCGGGCCCTCCGGGTAAACAAAAATCCGCCCCAACGGGGCAGATTGTCGTAAGTCCGTGACACAAAAACAAAAAGGGCTGTCCCGCGTGGGACAGCCCTGATCGGTTCCGGGAGTATCAGCCGGATCAGAACCGCAACTGATACTGGGCACGCAGGGCGGCCTGGCCGTCGTTGCCCGGGGAATCGGACTGCAGACCGAGCAGGCCGATCGTGTTCGGCTGCTGGTCACCCGCCGCGTTGGTCACGTACGGATTGTCGATCGCATCGAGCGCCCAGACCAGGTCCACGGTGACCTTGGAATCGTGCTTGTGGCCGTACCAGTTGACGCCCATGGTGACGAGGTTCAGGTTATCGTCGATTTCGTTGGAAACGCCACTGGCCACGAGCTCGTTGTTGATGTCCTCGTCGAGCATGACCAGCTCGTAGCGGATGAACGGCTCAAGCTCGTTGGGCAGGACCTGGTAGTTGACCATGGCCTGGAAGCCGTAGTTGCTCCACTCGGGGAACGTGGCGCCGGCGATGTTGGCCGAAGGCGCGTTGTCGCTGTCGACCAGGTGATGGCCGTAGCCGGCGAGGAACACGCCCATGCGCTGGTATTCCATGCTGGCGTCGAGGGTCCAGCCGACCGTGGCCCACTGCGGCCCGGCCAAGCCGGTCTCGGCCTCCTGGTAATCAATCGCACCGCCGACGAACAGGGCCATCGGCTCACCGTCCCAGGCGGCGAAGTCCTGCCACTGGCTCCACTCACCGGCGAGCTTGATGTCGGCGCGGGCGGTCAGGGCGATGTCCGTGCCGTTGGGCACGCCCTGGCCGAAGGCACCGATGTTGTACCCGGCCGGGCCGGTCGGGGTCACGTGCGTGAAGTCGCTGATGCCGTCCTCGCCGTGGCCGGTGCCGTTGTGCCAGGCCAGCTGGGCCTTCCACATGTCCTGCGAGTAGGCGAGCATGATGCCCTGCGACCGGTCGACGTTGAAGAACTCGTTGACCAGCGAGCGCTCGACGGCCATCTGCTGGCTGGCGTCGATCAGGTTCTCGCGGAGAAACGGCTGGCGGAACCGGCCGCCGCGGATGACCAGGCCGTCGGCGACCCGGTCCAGGTCGTACTCGACGTAGTAGTCTTCCATGACCAGCTCGGACGCCTGGGTGTCGGCCTCGTCGTCGATCGAGAAGAAGTAACGCAGCTGCGGGCCGTAGACGTGGCCCTTGCCCTGGAACTTCGTGCGGGCGAGGTCGAAGCCGGCCTGCTCGTCATCGAGGGTGCCGTTTTCGTCGTGGTTCTGGAAGTTGGCGATGTAGCGGACCTGGACATAGCCCTGGGGGATGAACAGGAACTGGCCTTCCTCATCGGAGATGAAGAAGTTCTCACCGTTGTGGCCGGCCGTCACGGCCGAATCCATCAGCGACGAGCGAGTCTCGGCGTCCGAGAGCACATCACGAACGAGGGTCTTGACTTCTTGAGCGCGGCGTTCGCTCAGCCAGGACTCATCCTGCTGGGCCTTGAGTTGGGCGACCTCGGCCTTGAGCGCATTGATCTGGGCCTCCAACTGCTGGTTGGCGGATTCGTCGGCGGCCTGGGCGGGCACGCCGAGGCAGGTGAGGGCGACCGCCGCCATCACCACAGGTGTGATCCAACGTTGCACCTTCATGGGAACCGTCTCCTTGTGTGAAGCTCACATTTCCCGACAGGCGGAATGCGCACCCGTTCTGTGGATTCCGCCCGCTCGACCCGCCGCGTTGACCTCCAGGCGACGAGCCGACTGTGTGTTGTGTGACCGACGCTCCGTTCATTGCGCCGGCCGAAGACTCCGTCTGTGAATATCTTGAAAACCTCCGCGTGTGCGTACATCCCTGTCGGCAACGACTCAAGGTCTTTGGAGAGCTGCCTCAGCCCAGCAACCGATCCGTGTGCCGCTTCAAGTACGGTCGTGCCGGCAACGGCCGATAACCGATTCCCTTGACGCTCAGCAATGTTGTGCCAGTGCCAATCCCTGATCGAGCATTCAGTCGTCAGCCGCCGAGCGGCCCCGTCATCCGGACTTGCCTGCGTCCGCGGCTGCAGCCGACTGGTGTGAGGTCCTTGTGTTCGCGGCCGATTCTATATCCCGCCGTGGCGTGCTTGCAAGCGCGTCCAAGCCCTGTGCAGCAGTTTTTCATTCATCCGACGCTCCGGTCGCCGCCGGTTGGCAGCGGTATGACCCAACCGAAATCTACAGGCCCCTATCGGCCCGCGCCATCGCGATCGATTAATGATTTTTCGCCGCGAGATCCAGCGCCGCCGAATTCGGCCCGTATCGCGGCGATTTATCGGTCGGCCTCGGGCTCGTCCAACTCGATCGTCGGGCCGGGCACCACGCCCAGCGCCCGCAACCGATCCCCGATCGCCTCGTTGTCGGGGTCGATCGTGTACGCCCGGCGAAGCGCGAGCAGGGCCTGCTCGTCCCGGCCCATCGACTGGTAGAAATCCGCCAGGGCCAGGTGCGCCCGCGGGTCGTCCGGCCCGGCGATACGCCCGGCCGTAGCGGTCGATCGCCTCGTCGCAGAACCCGATCAGCCGGACGGTGGCGCGCTGCCGGTACAGCGCCTCGGCCAGGGCATCGACGATCTTGTGAACCCGGGGCCGGTGCTTGGGCGGGGCGCCCGGATCGATGTCGTGGCGCGTTCGCACGGCGTAGGCCGTTTCGAGGCGCATCCGCGCCTCATTGGCATCGCCGGCGTCCAGGGCCAGGCGGCCGAGGTAGTAGTTGGCCTGCCAGTCCGCGGGCCGGCGGTCGACGATCTTGCGGAAATGCAGTTCGGCCAGCGCGCGGTCGGTCCGGTCGTAGGCCCGCAGGCCGCGCGTGCGTAGGAGGTGGATCGGCGTCTGGCAGCCGGCCGCCACCGTGCACGCCACGGCCAGCCCCACGACAAGGCTCGCCCGTCCGGTCGTTCGACCCTTCAAGGTCATGGTCGTATCCTTCCCACGAACGAGGGTGGACCATCAAGGATACGCCCCGCCGCGCCACCGTACAAGGACCCATCCCCATGCGCGCCCTGCAATCCACGCTGCTGCGGCACATCACAGGCCGGGGCGAGCATCACGACTGGCTTTTCGAGTCGCCCCGGCCCGGGACCGCGGGCGGACCGGCCGGCGGGCTGGTCTGCTTCCGCGTGGGGCCGGCCGCCGGCGCGTGGCGCCGGGCCCGACGGGTGATGCTGTGGCGGCTGGCCGACCATCGCCGCGGTTACCTGACCTATCAAGGCGCGATCTCCCGGGGCCGCGGTCGTGTGCGGCGGGTTGACGGCGGCCGGGTCCTGCCGCGTCTGTGGGCAACGGATCGCGCCGTGCTGGACGTGCGCCTGGCGGGCTTCGCCGGAACGATGCACCTGCGCCGCGTCGGCCCGGGGCGGTGGGTGGCCCGCATCGACTAGGCCGTGCCATCGCGCCGCCGGGGCTTTTGCCGCGTCGGCCGCGCCGGTATGATGTTCGACGGTCGGCCACCGCGGTGGCACATTCATTTCTCGCATTGCTCGAGAGGATCACATCATGGCCGAATCCGACTCACCCATTCCGCTGGATGACGATCTGGACGCGATCGACATCGAGAGCGGCGAAGCGTCAGCCCAGTCCCGCCCAAGCCAGATCAGCATGCTCGGCTCGCGCCAGGGCAAGCTCAGCAGCGAGGCCAAGTGGCAGCGTCAGCCCAACAGCACCGGCCAGGGCGCCGTGCATCTGAAGCTGTTCCACGCCA
>JAAAOJ010000038.1 GCA_009908915.1 Planctomycetota bacterium | reverse complement strand
CGCCTTTTTCGCGTCCTTTGTCCGTCGAACGGGCGATGAGGGGACGGGCACCTGCGCTGGGCGTCGGAGCCAGTTCCCTGTATCGCCGAAGGGCGGCGCGCAGCGTGCGGGCAGGCTGCTGCATGAGCCCGGGCGGGATGGTAGGATGGGGGCATGCGTTTTCGCGAACCGGCCATCTGCCTGCGGGCGATCGACTACAGCGAGACCTCGCAGATCGTGACATTTCTCACGCGGGGCGAGGGCGTCTTGCGCATCATGGCCAAGGGTACCAAGCGCCCCAAGAGCAAGTCCGGCGGCATGATCGACCTGCTGGCCGAGGGCGATCTGGTGGCCTCGATGTCCGACCGCAATCCCGACTCGCTCGGAACACTCATGGAGTTCAGCGAGACCGCCAGCCATCGCGCTGTGCGCCACGACGCGCGCACGCTCAACGCTGCGCTGTACATGCTCGAACTGACCCGCTCGCTGCTGGGCGAAGGCGACCCGCACCCGGAGGTCTACGATCTGCTGGCCCGCAGCCTTGGGCGACTCGGCGAGCCGGACGCCCCGGTCCCGGCCGTCCTGGCGTGGTTCCAGTGGAGGCTGCTGCGACACGCGGGCCTGCTGGGCGGACTGGCCGAGTGCGTGGGCTGCGGGTTGGCCGTCGAGGAAATGGTCCATCAGGAGCGGCAGCGGGTGCGGTTCTCCAGTGCCCACGGCGGGCTGCTCTGCGACGGCTGTGAAGGCGGCGCGACCGACACCATCGCCATCAGCGACGCCACGCTCGGCGCCCTGGCGGCCCTGTCGGCAGCCGAGGCGGGCCGAAAGATCAATCTGCCCGACGCCCAGGCTGTGGCGGTCAATCGCCTGCTGGCCTATCACGTCACGCACCAGATCGGCCGGCCGTTGCGGATGGCCCGCCATGCCGTCGGCTACGACGCCCGACCCTCCGGCCCGCGATAGCAGCCGAGCTGGTGGCGTTGTCAGTGTCGCGCCGTACGGACGCACGTCTCGCGGCCATCCTGGCCGCGACAGGCGTGACTTGGCGAAAAAGAGAGGGCGGGATGCCTTCTTCACGCGCGGGCTGGAAGCCCCCGGCACGCTTCGATGCCACAATGCAATCGGCTCAGTGAGCCGGAAACTTCCCTCGACGCGAACGGTTGAGTACACTGGGAGACACGATGATCCACGCGATGCGACATTTCCTCGGAACCGTTCTTGCCGCCGCCGTCTTCACCGCCTTCGTCGGCCAGGCCGACGGCCAGATTCGCCGGGCCGACAACCCGCCCGTGCCGCCGCTGGCCGAAGCAACCGTCCACGAAGGGCCTCTCGCGAACTACCTGGACAACGAAGTGACGAAGATCGAGGAGGACTACGTCATCATCCGCTGTGCCGTCGAGATCAACGCCGAGCCCGCGCGGTGGTTCGCCCTGGACGTCGAGTTCCGTCTCAGCCAGGCCGAGCCGCTCCTGCTGCCCAGCGGCAAGGCGGTCGTCAAACGGTGGAACAACCTCTTTACGCCGCACGGTCCGAGGCCGACGCGCTGGCAGGACTGCCGGCTGGACGTGGACCTGGCCGATCTGCAGGCCGCCGAGAATCTGCCTAAAGACAAGACGTTCGTGCTCTGGGCGATGGGCCTGCTGTACAACTGGAAGGACCGGGCGTATGTCGGCTCGGGCTGGCCGGTACGCACGCCGCTGCTGTTGACCACCGACGCCGGGGGCACGATCGTCGACGTTCGCGCGCCGCGCCTGCTGCCGGCCGACCTGCTGGAACTCAACCCCGCCTGGGATCAGTCGATCGACGTCCGCCAGGCCAAACTGAAGCTGGACCATCTGAGCGTCAGGGACGGCACCCGCGCATGTCTTGTCTCCCGACGCGAAGGGCCGGCCCTCCGCGTGCTGGCCGGCCCAGCCGGACAGGCCTGGACGCCGAGCGGCTATGGGCGGTTCGTCGGGCCGATCGACTCGGCCGAGAAGGCGCGCGAACTCGTGGAACTTCAGTTGCCCGGGCGCGTGATCATCCGCACCCGCGAGCAATACGACGCCGTACTCGCCGCGGTTCGCAAGCTCGGCTGGGTCAACGATCGCGATATTCTGGCTGAGCCACCGACGGTGGGCGATACGGTCACGACCGTCGAGGGCCTGGGCTGGCGGCTGCCGCTCGTGACCGTCGAGCCGTCGCCCGCCGGGAAGGATTGGTTGGGCGATATCGTCTTCCGCGACGTGTACGTTTCGACCGACGGGCGGGTAGGTTTTCAGCCGTTGCGGTTGATCCGCGCACCGGCGCCGCCGATTGACGAGCCCGGCTGGACGCAGATTGCCCCCGCCGACCCTGGGGACTACACTCGCGCCCTTCGCGAGGCCCTGCAGCCGGAAGGCCATCGCCTCGCGGCCGACCGCTTCGTCTCCACCGGTGAGATCGTTTCACTGAAGCTGCCCGTGGCGGCCCCCGATGATATCATCAGCGCCACAAACGCGGAAACACCCGCCGACGTTACCGATGTGTCCGCGGCGCCCGATGAACCCGATGCGTCCTCACAGCCCGCAGAAGAACCCGAAGCGCAATCGACGTCGAAGAACGAAGCCGCCGACGAAGCCGCCGACGAAGCCGTCGACACTGGAGGCGACACGGCGGCGGGTGCGGCGGCAACCTCCGAGTCGGCAGCCGAGCCGACGTCTGATTCTAACGAGGACGCAGACGGGGAAGCGAGTCGCGTCAAGACAACGGAAGATGCCGGCGCCACCGCTCACAGCGATGCGACGGATGAGTCAGGTGAGGCACAGCCCGCCGAGTCGGCCGACGCCCTGCGCCCGAATTCAGCGACGCTGGCGCAGATGATCGGCAAGAACATCGTCGAGGTCCGTCGCAACGTGATTCTCGCCCTGCCCCCCGCGGCAATCGACGAGAACTTTGACGTCCGCTCGAACTACACGGGCGAGGCGCTCTGCGAAACCGCGGACGACGGCCGATACGTGCTGGACTTTCACAAGGGTGTCCTGCGCGGCGTTCAGAAACGCCCGGCTGAGGAGAAGTAGTCCCCCAACCGCCCGTCCGCCCGTTTATGCGAACCTGCTTCAACCTCGCGATGCGATCGACGCGATTCATTCCCAAACGGACTGCCAAGCCTCGCGTCAGTTCTCGAAGTCCAACAGTTCCAACATCGTTACCCACCGGCCGGAGATGTGGTGGTCGTGGCGAACGACCCAGCCGAAGACGTCGGGGCATGTGTACGTGCGGTATTTCTGCCACCCTTCCTCGACCTCGCGAATCACGCAGGCCAGTTCGCGCCCGTCGACGACGATCCGGGCTCGGCCGACGATCTCGCCGGCCAGCATGGGCTCGGCGGCGGGGTCGGCAACGTAGCGGTTGAACGTCATCTCGTGGGTCCAGTCGTACTGACCGGACGTGACGGTCTGGCGGACGAAGACGGTCTCGGCCGTCACGCGAACGACGTCGGTGGTGCGCGTCGTGGTGACATCGTCGATGTGCTGTGCCATCACCGTGCGTTGCCCGGCGTGGGCGTCGGCGAAGCGCGTGGGCGTCATGCCGGCCGGGATCGCCGGGGGCAGGGCGGGCGGCGGCGGGGCCAGCTGCGGTGTGACCATGATCGGCTCGGTCGGGTCGTCGGGTTCGGGCGGTTTGATGGACGGCGGGGGCGCGGGCGCATCGGGCGGTTTCGCGGCGGCGGGCTGCGCCTGATCGCCCGTCCCGGCGCGGGCCCGGTCGTCCGGTGGAGTCTTCCGGCACCCGGTGACCAGCGCAGAGGCGACGATGGCCACAATTCCCAGACGGCGGACTGTCGGCACAAGGCGGCGCATGGTGATTCCTGGCGGGCGGTTCTCCCGCAGTAGGCGTTGCTTCACGGTAGACGTACCGGGTGGGGCGGTTCAAGACGAAATTGCGCCGCGGCGACGGTTTTCCATAATTCGGTTGACTTGTCCGAATCGTCGTGACGAATATGATTGTGAAGGCATCGCACGACGTCCGGCGAGCCGTTGGAATGTGTGCATCCGCAAACTGTGAGGTCTGTCATGTCGCAAGACGATTCGATTGATTTCGAGAAGGGCGACGAGTTCGTGCCGGTGGTCTCTGCGCGCGATGACGACGAGGCCGAGGAGTACCGGCAACTGCTCGAAGACCACGAGATTGAAGCAACGGTGGGCTACGACGGCCTGGACGATCGCGACGAAATCGACGTCGAGGATCGCAGCATGAGCCGTGGCATTCCGGTGCTGGTCCCCGAGAGTCTCCTCGACGAAGCCAGCGAGATTATTGCCGACCGCGAGGATGACGAAGAATTCGCCGTCGATGAGGAAACCGAGGACGAAGGCGATGAAGCGGATGAGTTCACGCTCGAACTCAAGGAAGACATCGAGCCCGAGGACGTGGCCTATCTTGAGGATGACGAGGACGACGAGTTCGAAGACGACGACTTTATCGACGGAGACAATGACGAGTTCGACGATGACGAGGACGATGAATTCGATCTGTGAGCTGCCGCCGGCCGGTGAAAAGTTATCACCTCGGGCCAACGTGCTTCCGATAGATGATGAGGCCAGAGGCCTGCACTTTCATCCGGGAGCAACACATGGCCGAGACCACATCTAACCGACCGGATCGACGCGGAGGCAACCGGCGTAAAGGCGACCGACGTAGCGGCACCGACAGGCGATGCGGACTGGACCGACGACGCGGGCCGGGGCGGCGACGCGGCGAGACACGCCGCCAGGCGGAGGAAGGCGAGATGACCGACGAGCAGTTCGTATTCCTCCAGGCCGTCGAAGAGTACAAGCGATTGAACAATCGGCCCTTTCCCACATGGACGGAAGTGCTGGACATTCTCAAGGCTCTCGGGTATAGAAAAGTAGAGGAACCTCAGGATATTGTGGTCGTCAGCGACTGACCGAACAGGACTGGACCAATGTCGACGCTTGGCATGGAACTTCTCGAAGCATCCCTGCGAATCGCCACCGTCGTGGTGCCGGTTGCTCTCTACTTCCTGCTGCTCGGCCTGCTGAATACCCGTCGCTGCCCACAGCTTCTCACCGGCCGCCAGGACGTGGCCCTGCTGAGTGTCGCGCTGAGTCCCCTGGCGCTACAGCCGGCCGTGCATTTTCTCGACGGCGGAGCACCCGCCGTCATGGCCGCTGCCGGTGCAATTGTCCTCGGCGTGTGGCTGCTGGCACCGCGCGGGCACCAGTGGGTCATCTACAATCTGCCGCTCAAGCAGGCACGCACACTCATCGACCAGACCCTGGCCGATATCGGCATCGATGCCGATATCGGGTCGCGATGCATCCGCATCGACGAAGACACGTGGGTCGAACTATCCAGTTTCCCGGCCCTGCGCAACGTCTCCCTGCGATGCCATGGTGGCGACGATACCACGTGGCAGGCCTTCGCCAATGCCCTCGGCGACCACGTCGACCGCATCGATGTCGAGCCCAGTCCGACGGCCGTGGCCCTGTTGCTGGTGGCGACGGGCATGCTCGTCGCACCGATGGCCATGGTGGCCCACCAGGCGCCGGAAATCGTCCGCATGCTCGCTGACCTTCTGCCCTAGCAGCCCGTTTAGAAATGGACCGCGTCGCGAGGTCGAGGCACGTTTGTATAGAAGGGCTGCTGGCACTCCGTCAGCCCCTCGGCAGCAGGCGTCCCAGCAACTCCATCGGCAGGCCGACGACGTTTGTGAAGCTCCCGTCCAGCCGCTCGACGTACCGGTCGGCCGACTCCTGAATGGCGTATGCCCCGGCCTTGCCGTACCACTCACCGGAGGCAACGTACTCTTCGATGTCGTCAGGGGTCATCGGTCGCATGGTCACCCACGTTACGTCCGAGGCGATCCGCCGCCGCACTCCGGCGAGCACGGCGATACCGGTGACCACGGCGTGCCGGTTGTGGCTGAGTTCGTGGAGCATGGCCCGGGCGTGGTCGGCGTCGGCGGGCTTGCCCATGACGCGTTGGTTGCAGGCACAGATCGTGTCGGCGCCGAGTACGGAGGTGGCGGGGCACGTTTCGGCGACGCTGCGGGCCTTGAAGTACGCCAGCGCTTCGGCGAGCGCAACCGGCGGAGTGTCGGCCGGCCAGCAGGTCGGCTCGTCGATCAGTGGCGGCGCCACGTCGAACTCGTAGCCCGCCTCAGCCAGCAGATGCCTCCGCCTCGGCGACGAGGAGGCTAGCACAAGGGGTCGGGATGTCGCGTCGAATTCGCTGTTCATGGTATTCCGGAATCAGTTCGAACATTGTACGCACTCTCAACGTACAAAACGGGAACGAAATGTGCCACATTGCCGTCTGCCTTCATACGTGACAGCATTTCAATGATACGATGCATTACAATTAGAGAATATAATACGAATATGAATAAGTATTTTATTTTCTGTGGCAATATTGGCCCTGAAATTTCAGGTCTGTGCTATAATGTGACGTAGGAACGGTCGGGCCAGTGATGGAGGCCCGCAACCCGCAGGACAACCAATCTCACACAAGCTGCAACGAGAGAGGGCGCTGCCATGAAAGAGGCGGTTATCAGAGAGAAGCTGCTGGAACTTGTCGAGACGATTTCCACTGCGACACACGATGAAAAACAGTCCCACGATGAGGGTATCTACGTATCCGAGAAAGGCGACGGCCTGCAGGAAGTGATCGACCAGCTCCGCATGCATGTCACGTACATGATGTTCGATCTGGAGGCCTCGCGCCGCGAAGGACGATATCTTCGCCAGATGCTGGAGATGCGTCCCCCGCAGGCACGACGAAAAGACGACACCGACAATGAAGCTGACAACGGCTGGCGCTAGTCGCCAGATTCATCGGCCGGTATAGTCGGGCGGCGCGTCGGCTCAGCACGATGCGCCGTCTCTTTTTTGCGCCGAGTGTGTCCGAGCGTATGTGCGTGAGACCTTCTGTGGCACGTAACACCGGCAAGACCATGACGTAAAAGCTCGGGTTTGCCTGCACGGGCGGGTATTCCAGATCTCAGATTCTGGACGCCTCCCTCAGAAATCCGAGGACGTGCCGATCAGCGCCGTTTGCGTGACATAACGTCTTTGTTTGCGTTGCAAAATCGTTCTGCTTTTCCGCCGACCCGACTTTTGAGGGAGGCGTCATTCTGGATGTCGCCAGGAGCATTTGTCGTACAAACCGACATCCAAAGACCACAATCCGAATTGCGTCTATTGTCACTGGCTTTTCGCCGTCAGAAGTAGCCGCCCCACTTCACGTCGCGTGCCGAGTGTACACGCCCCTTCAAATTCCCTTGACAAAGGAGGCGGGGAACTATATTTTCCCGCTTTGCGCCGCGGCTGGTCCTGCGCAATCAGGAACAGCCTCGCGGCCTTTCGTTGCTTGTAATTGCTGCAAATACAGGACGTAAACTATGCTTCCAAAACAGAAGATCAGCCGGGCGCGGACTCGCATGCGTCGCAGTCACCATGCCCGCGAGCCGATCAACTATGTGGATTGTCCCCGCTGCAACAGCCCGAAGCTGCCGCACGCTGCCTGCGACAATTGCGGATTCGTGCGCCCGGGACTGAGCCTCCAGGTCGACCAGGAGTCGTAAGTCATGCGGATAGGTCTGGATGCGATGGGTGGCGACCGGGGCACCGCCGAAGTGGTAGCCGGTGCGCTGGCCGTGACGGAAAAACTCAACGGTGACGACACCGTCGTCCTGGTTGGCGACCGCGAGCAGATCGAGGCCGCCCTCGGTGAGGCCAACGGCCGGCAGGACCGCATCGAGGTGGCCGATGCATCCGAGGCGATCCCCATGGGCGCCGCGCCCGTCGAGACGCTCCGGGCCATGCCCGACAGCTCCATCGCCGTGATGGCCAAGCTGCAGAAGCAGGGCGAGTTGGATGCGGGCATCTCGGCCGGCAATACCGGGGCGTGCGTTGCGGCGGCCCAGATGCATCTTCGCCGCCTGCACGGCGTGCATCGCCCGGGCATCGCCGTGCTCTGCCCGACCTTCGCCGGGCCGGTCATGATCTGCGACGTCGGCGCCAACGTGCAGTGCCGCCCTCAACACCTCCACCAGTATGGCGTGATGAGCTCGCTGTATCTCGAAACGCTCTACGACGTCGACAAGCCGCGCGTGGGCCTGCTGAGCATCGGTGAGGAGGAGTCCAAGGGCAATGAGCTGACCAAGCAGGCCGGCCAGCTCATGCGGGCCGATACGTATCTGAATTTCATCGGCAATGTCGAGAGCCGCGATTTCCTCAAAGGCGGCATGGACGTGATGGTCTGCGACGGCTTCGTGGGCAATGTCGTGCTCAAGCTCGTCGAGGGCGTCAGCGAGGCCCTGCTGCCCGGCGTACTGAAGATGGTCGCCAAGGCGATGCCGGATCGCGCCGCCGACGTCATGCAGGTCGCCAGCGACATCAAAACGAAATTCGACTATAACTCGTATGGCGGCACGCCCCTGCTGGGCGTCGCCGGTATCTGGATTATCTGCCACGGAGTCACCGGCTCGCGAGGTTTCATGAATGCCGTGCTCGGGGCAAAGGGCTTCCGCGCCCATGCCGTCAACCAGCGCATCGTCGAGCACCTCGGCAGCAGTTAGCTAAAGGGAGCAGGAATGGCGTCCGTACGACGACGTGCTCTGATGACAGGAATGGGCTCGACCGTGCCCGAAAAGATTGTGACCAACGCGGATTTCGAGAAGATTCTCGACACATCCGACGAGTGGATCACGAAGCGTACGGGCATCAAGGAACGTCGTATCGCCGCCGAGGACGAGACCACCAGCCAGCTCGCGACGGAAGCGGCCCGTGAGGCCCTCGCCGATGCCAGGCTGGAGGCGTCCGACCTGGACATGATCATCTGCGGCACGGTCAGCGGCGACCTGCCTTTCCCCGCCACGGCCTGCCTCGTCCAGGCCGCCCTGGGCATCACCGACATCCCCGCCTTCGACATCTCCGGCGCGTGCAGCGGCTATCTCTACAGTCTCACCGTCGCCCGCCAGTTCATCGAAAACGGCGCCTACGACAACATCCTGGTCATCGGAACGGACTGCCTTTCGAAGATGGCCGACTACGAAGACCGCGGCAGTTGCGTTCTCTTCGGGGACGGGGCCGGCGCGACCGTCCTCCAACCCACCGAGGAAAACGACAAGGGCATTGTCTTTACAACGCTGGCCTGTAATGGCAGCGGCTGGGATTTCATCCACATCCCGGCCGGCGGGGCAGCCAAACCCTTCAGTCAGGACGTCCTGGACAACCGCGAGCACCTGATCAAGATGCGGGGACGTGACGTCTACAAGTTTGCCGTCGAGAAGATGCAGTGGCTGCTCGGCGAGTGCATGGACAAGTGCAACCTGAGCGTCGACGACGTTGACCTCGTCGTGCCGCACCAGGTCAACACGCGCATCATTGCCTCGGCCACCGAAAAATTCGACTTCCCGATCGAAAAAGTCTACGTGAACATTGAGAAATACGGTAATACCTCCGCGGCGTCGATTCCGCTGGCCTTCGCCGAGGCCAAACGGGCCGGTCGGGTCAAGCCCGGCATGACCGTGCTTCTGGTGGCCTTCGGAGCTGGCCTGACCTGGGCCGGCGCCGTGATCAAAATGTAACCCGCGTATCCTGTGCGCGGCGGAGCACCCGCTCTGACGCGTCCATATGTCGCACTAGCGGTTTCTTGGTGCAGCAGGTGCTACACCAAGCACAACGGGATACGCAAACACGGCCCCCATAACTGGGGCTGGATAGCCTTCAAATGGCCCATAACTGGTCATGCAAAAGTACGACAACATGAGCAAAACCGCATTCATCTTCCCCGGACAGGGTGCGCAGTACGTCGGCATGGGCAAAGACTTATACGACGCTCTCGCGGCCGCCCGCGTGGTTTTCGATCAGGCCGAGGAGATCACCGGCCTGCCCATCAAACAACTCTGCTTCGACGGTCCCGATGCCGACCTCGCCCGCACCGACCACGCCCAGCCCTGCATCTTTACGCATTCGGCCGCCGTGCTGGCCACGATGGACGACCTGCTGGACGGCGGGGCCGTCGCAGCCCTGAAACCCGCTTATATGGCGGGCTTGAGTCTCGGCGAGTACACCGCCCTCTACGCCGCCGGGATGATCAGCTTCGCCGACGCCCTCACGCTGGTGACCAAACGTGGCGCCGCCATGCAGGCCGCCGCGGAGGCCCGCCCGTCGAGCATGGTCGCCGTGATGGGCCTGGACGACGAAGCCGCCGCCAACAACCTTTGTGAAGCGGCCGCGGAGGGACAGATCCTCACCCCCGCGAACTTCAACTGCCCCGGCCAGATCGTCCTCTCCGGCGAGACGGAGGCCTGCCAGCGTGCCGCGGACAAGGCTGCCGATTTCGGCGCACGCGGCGCGACGGTTCTCAACGTCGCCGGTGCCTTCCACAGCGAGCTGATGGCCCCGGCGGCCGAGCAGATCGGCCAGGCCATTGAGGGCGTGAGCTTCAACGATGCCGGTGCGGCGACCGTCTTGGCCAACGTCGACGCCGCCGCCTACAGTGGCCCGGCCGACGCGAAGGACAAACTGCTCGCCCAGTTGACCGGCGCCGTCCGGTGGCAGCAGTGCTGCGAGGTCATGCTTGCCGACGGCGTCGAGACGTTCTACGAAATCGGGCCGGGCAAGATCCTTTCCGGTCTGATGCGTCGCATCGACCGCAAGGCCAACGTGGAGCGCCTCAACGGCAAGGACGGCGTCGAGAAGCTCGCCGGTGTTCCCGAGCAGGATTAGATCCTGCGCGCCGCATGCTTGCCGAGCAGGCATGGCCCCGCCTGAGGCTTGAGGACAACAGGACACGAATGGCACGAAGGCGTCGACTGACGCGAAGATAAGCATTCTTGCTTGGAGCTTGGCCTTTTGAAGCTTGGATTTCAAGCAACGGGTAGGGTGCGACACCTGCCTGTCGGCAGGCAGGCTTGTGACGTACCCATTGCACTAACAGACAGAGGAAACACGATATGGCAAAATCGAAAGCCGTCCCCGACAACGAAAAGGTCGCCATTGTCACCGGCGGTGCCCAAGGCATCGGCCTGGAGATCGGCAAGGAACTCCTGGCGATGGGCATGACCGTCGTGGCCGTGGACATCAAGGACGAGGCGCTCGCCGAGGCCGCCAGTGAAGCCGGCAGCGACAAGTTCCACACCCGGACGCTGGACGTCACGGATGCCGCCGGTATGGAAAAGCTCGTCGGCGACGTCGTCGAGCAGCATGGCCGCCTGGACGTGATGGTCAACAACGCCGGCATCACGCGCGACAACATCCTCGTGATGATGAACGATGACGAGTGGGACGCCGTGATCAGGGTCAACCTTACCAGCGCGTTCTACGGCACGCGCGAGGCCGCCAAGGTCATGATGCGTCAGCGGTGCGGCAGCATCGTCAACATGTCGAGCTTCTCCGGGCTGGAAGGCAACCGCGGGCAGGGCAATTACGCCGCCAGCAAGGCCGGCATGATCGGCATGAGCAAGTCGGCCGCCAAGGAACTGGCCAAGCGGTCGGTTCGCGTCAACTGCGTCTGCCCGGGCTTCATCCAGACCGCCATGACCGACGCCGTGCCCGACGAGGCCAAGCAGATGGCCATGCAGCAGATCCCCATGCAGCGGATGGGCCAGCCGGGCGATATCGCCACGGCCGTCGGTTTCCTGGCCAGCGAAGCCAGCAGCTACATCACCGGCCAGACGCTCAGCGTCGACGGCGGAATGCACATGTAAGAACGTGCCGGGCAATAACGCCCGGCTTGTACGCAAGTTACGAGGGCGTTCCTCCGGCACGGTGTCGGGCCGGGATGTTCTCAAAAAGAGTTGACGTTGCCGAGCGGAACGTGGTATTGGGTTGCTCTGTAAGAGCACTGTTGCATGTCTGAAGCATGTACGCTATAGTGCCCGCCCGATTTGGGAGCGTTAAAAACCGTTTAAGACCTGCCTCCGGCAGGAAGCAGTGGAGGACACAACTGTGCCCGACGACATTGAAAGCAAGGTCATTGAGATCGTTTCCGATCAGATCGGTGTCGACATGAGCGAAATCACCCGCGAGACGTCGTTTGTCAACGACCTCAATGCCGATTCGCTGGACACCGTCGAACTCGTGATGGAGTTCGAGGATGAGTTCGAGTTGAGCATTCCCGACGAGGAAGCCGAGCGCATCCAGACGGTCGGACAGGCCATCGACTACATCAAGGAACACACGAACAAGGCGTAACGTCGGCTAGCGGCCCGCGCGGGTCGCACCGATGTTCGCCCTGACTCGAGGATGTGACGATGGCCACTCGCCGCGTTGTCATTACCGGCCTGGGGACGGTCAACCCGCTGGCCCACAGCGTCGCCGACACATGGGCTGCGCTGATGGACGGTACCAGCGGAATTGCGCCGATCACCAAGTTCGACATCTCGGACTTCACCAGCCAGATCGGCGGTGAGGTCAAGGCCTGGGCCATTCCCGACGGCACGGTCGAACACCGTGAAGCCAAGCGGATGGATCCGGTCAGCCAGTACGCCGTCGTCTCGGCGATCGAAGCTGTTCGACAGAGCGGCCTGGACTTCGAGAAGGAAGACCGGTCGCGTTGCGGCGTGATCGTCGGCAGCGGCATCGGTGGACTGCTCGAATTGGAAACCCAGCACGAGCGGATGATGGCCGGCGGGCCCCGGAAGGTCAGTCCCTTTACCGTACCGAAGCTGATGGGCAACGCCTCCGGCGGACACATCGGCATCTACTACGGCCTGAGCGGCCCGAACTTCTCCATCGCCACCGCCTGTGCGTCCGCCGCCCATTCCATCGGCGAGGCCGCCCGCATTATCCAGCGGGGTCGTATCGATGTCGCGATTACCGGCGGCACGGAAGCAGCTCTGACGAAAATCGGACTGGCCAGCTTCTGTGCCCTTAAAGGCCTGTCGACCCGCAACGACGATCCGACGCATGCCTCCCGCCCCTGGGATGCAGACCGCGACGGTTTCCTGCTGGCCGAAGGCGCCGGCGTGGTGGTCCTCGAAACGCTTGAACATGCCCAGGCCCGCGGAGCGACGATCCTCGCCGAACTGGTCGGCTTCGGCTCGACGTGCGACGCACACCACATCACCGCCCCCGAGCCGGAAGGTATCGGCGCGGCGGCCGCCATGACTGAAGCGCTCGCCGACGCCGCACTAGCCCCCGAAGACGTCGACTACATCAACGCCCACGGCACGAGCACGGTACTCGGTGACATCGCCGAAGTCAATGCCATCAAGAAGGTCTTCGGCGAGCACGCCACGAGCAGGAAACTGGTGGTCTCGTCCACCAAGAGCCAGACCGGCCACCTGCTGGGCGCCTCGGCGGGCGTGGAACTCATCGCCTGCGTCAAGACCATTAACGAGTGCGTGATCCCTGCAACACAGAACCTGGACCATCCCGGCGAAGACTGCGACCTCGACTGCGTGCCCAACGAGCCCCGCGAGGCAAAGATCGACGTCGCCCTGTCCAACAGCTTTGGCTTCGGCGGCCACAACGGCTGCCTGATGGTCAAGCGATTCAACGGCTAGCGCTAGCAGCCCGTTTAGAAAGCTATCGCGGCCGCGGCCGGGCCTTTTGCCTGCGCGTCATCGTCCCGAGAATTCGATGAATGCGCTCATTCACCTGCGTTTCCACTCCTTGATGCTCGCCAGAACTCCTCTACGGGATGATGCGAGCCATTTCCCAATGGACGTTCAGCAGCCCACTCACATAAAGAATGCCTCGACCTCGTAGGGACTGTTCGCAGCCCGTTCACGTAGACAATGTCTCGCGACACGATCCATTTCTAGACGGCTGTTAGAGCAACGAACGATTGATCTGTCATTATGGCTTCGTCGGCGAGGACGAGGCCGGCACACAACGAAACCGCAGACGCATCAAAGCGATACAGTGCGGTTTTGTGACGCAGCCAGCTGCTCGGTTTCGTTTGCTTTCGGGGGGTTACGCCGTCGTGACGCGGCGTTTGGGGCGGAAGAGAAAGACCATGCCGCCGCCGAGAACGATACAGGCCAAGGCAATTTCAAGGCCCATGCCGCTGCTGCTGTCCGCGACAGCAATGGCGTTGGCGGACTGGTTTGATTCAACGGGACTCTGCGCAGGCTGGTCCGAGGCGATGATGGCCGTGCTGATCAAGAGAACAGCGAGGCAGATTACAGAAAGCCGAAGCACAAGACGTTTCATATTTGCCCTCTCTTTTCGCGACTGGGACACGTCATCCCAATTCCCATCCAGTAACAAGGCTCATGGTGTTCCCTCACCAGTTCATATGAGTATACCGCGCGTTGGTCTAATGTCAAGGGTGTTAACAATCCGAGGCAGGGTCATCGCGCCGGACGGATCGGCAAATCCATCGAAGTCACTTTCAATAATTGTCTTGCGAGTATTCCGTCGGCAACTCGTGGTGCTCCTGACCGGGGTGCTCGTAGAAGAGTTTGGAGATATTGTCGGCCATCTCTCGGGCCAGTTTAACCGCCAGACGATTGCCGAAATCGCTCGCGAAGTTCTCGGTTGTCGGGTGATCCGCGGGTTCGACCGGATAGCCATCCGGCCGGTCGGTCGGCCAAACGCGGCCTTCCTCGACGTCGTAGACCTTGACGTTGGTCGCCAGGCGCCCTTCCCAGATGTGCCCGATGGGGTCGTCTTTGAGGCTAAATTCGGTGATACTGACGTGGATGACGAAATCCGCTTCAAGCTTGCGTCCGATATCGACGGCCCGAAGATGGTTGAAGTTCGGGGTGACGGCCGCGGTTTGCATGATGCGTTTGAGGGCAATGGTCTTCTTGGCGACATCATGCTCGACGAGTTGCTTGTTCAGCGCGCGGATGAGTTCAGACTTGGCGGGGGTTCGGGTTGCCCGCTGCTGCGGATCGTCGACCAGGACCAGGACAGTCGACCCCTGGGGCAACTGATAGTGCGGCGGGATGGTGTTTGGCGGCGCGGTCACGGCAGCGAGCCACGCCACGGCGGCACAGCCGGTCATGCCAAGGGGCAACCCCAGCGGCAGCAGTCGTACGATACGGCGGTTCATGGCATCTCCTCCTCGCGGCCCTCGTCGTCGTAGGGTATCTTGTGGTCGACGAAGATCCTGGCGATCTTGTCGGCGAGCATCTGGTCGGCTTCGTAGCGGATCTGCCCTTCACGCCGACGCTGGTAGGTCGCTTCCGGGGGATGGACGACGTGGAAGGAGTCCTGGCTCTGCCAGACCGGCTCGTCGTATGGGTCCTCGGCGTCATAGAGCTTGGCCTCGGCGATCATCCGTGCCTGATAGAGGCTCATTTGCCCGGGTTCGCGGGTCGTGTACTGCGGAATGGATACCAGCAGGATATAGTCGGCCCCGAGGTCCTTGGCAACCTTGCTCTTGGAATCAGTGTCCCAGTTGAGGTTGTTGTCCTGATAGCGGGCGATGGTACGCGCACCGACCGTCTTGATGCTGTCGCTGCCGGTGAGATAGAGCTTCAGTCGTTCATTGATCTGCGAGGCTAGGCTCAGCGTCACGCCGGGGTAGTCGAACTGGACTTCGCGATCAGCGTAGATCATCACGGCCAGAGTCGACTCGTGCGGCAGGCGGTATTGCGCTTCGACTTTCTTGCCCGCGCCTCCCCACAATGCCCAGGCGCCCCATCGGGCGGCATCGCAGCCGACGGCGACCAGAAGGCCCGCCACGGCAGCCCATATCAGTAACTTTCGCATGCGTCTGTCCTCTTAGATTCTCAGTGTCCTGTATCGTGCTGCTAACGTCCGACCGGAAAGCGTCCGCTCATCGCGCCCAGGCCGGCATGGATGCCCCAGCCCGCCAGCAGCAATGCGACGGCCACCGCCAGCCACCACCATCGCGGCCTCAGTCGGCTGACGACGGCCCGGCCGGTGACGGCCTCGACCGCCCCGCCGACGGTGGCGGCCGCCAGCGCCGCCCACAGCAGCACGCCGAACGGCTGGGCTCGCAGGGCCAGACCCACGCGGGCATGCATCATCGCCGAGACCGACGTCGTCAGCCCGCAGGCAGGACACGGCCAGCCCGTCCGGGCCATGTATCCGCAACTCGGTTCGTCGTTGATCTGGGTGTGCGTACCATAGCCGCGTTCGTCCGGCGTCAGCGCGGCACCCGCCGACAGGACGGTTGCGCAGAGCAGCGCAAGCAGCCCGGCGACGAGGCGACGGCCTGTCGGACTGGCCTGCGGGGTCGGGTCGTCCTTGGCAGGTGGGGTCATTGGAGTGGTCCATCCATGTTCTGTCGACAGGCCTGTATCGCGCGAGTGGGCGTTTGCGCAGGAAACGTCCGTGTATCCGGCGCGCAGCACGGCGCTGCCGGTACTTGTATCGGCTAATCGTGGGTGGTTCGATGAGCCCGACGAAGATCCGCCGGCGGCGTGATCAAACGTCAGTGGGCGTGATGATGTCGTTGCCGGGCCGCTCGGGCTTCGTGCGCCAGCATTTCAAGCGTGTCGGCCGGCGTTTCCTGGCCGACCGGGTGGGCCACGCGCAGATGCATGGCCACCCGTTCGTCATCCGGCTGGCGGCGGGGTCGCCGCCGGCGACGTTTTGCGGCCGGCGCTGTCTTGAACAGCACTCGCATGGCCTTGCGGCACTCGGGGCATCGCACGGTCTTGCCAGCGTACTTGCTGACAATCTGAAGGGATACATCACAGGAGGGACAGGTTACCTGGATCATAGCTACTCCACGTAACGGCGATAGGTCGTGCGGTTCAGGGCGTCGAAACACGGCTGCCGCGCGACCCTTTGATTATACAGGCAAGGCGCGATTTCCGCAACTCAATGATACACCGTCAAACGGGCGGGGCAGGCAGATATTGCAGAGAAGCGCGGCTAGTCGATAACTCGGTTGTCGATCAGGCGCGCGTGGGGGAAACGAACGGCCAGGGCCGCGACGACGGGCCGATCGGTCGCCGGGACGTCGGCCAGCGTGTCCGGGTCGACGATCTGGATGTAGTCCACCTCGCCGAGCGGCGCGGCCCCGGCGAGATGTGCCCGCATGGCCTCGATGACCCGCCCGGCCGGCGGGTGGGTGTTGTGGATCATGTCTGCGGCGAGTTGCAGCGCCTGGCTCAGCGCGACGGCCTGGGCCCGCTCGTCATCTGTCAGGTAGGCGTTGCGGCTGGACATCGCCAGACCGTCGGCCTCGCGAACGGTCGGGCCGACGACGATCTCGACGGGAACGTCCAGGTCGCGTACCATGCGGCGGACGATGGCCGCCTGCTGGTAATCCTTTTGTCCGAAATACGCCACGTCCGGCTGGACGATATTCAGCAGCTTGGCCACCACCGTGCAGACGCCCGCAAAGTGCTCGGGGCGACTGCGGCCGCACAGCGTGTCGGGCAACTCGGCGACGTGGACGCTCGTTCGCCCGCCGGTCGGTCCGTCGGGGTACATCTGCTCGACCGACGGCGCGAAAACCAAATCCACACCCCGCTGGCGGCAGGCGTCCAGGTCGGCCTCCCGCGGCCGGGGGTAGGCGTCCAGATCCTCGCCGGCGCCGAACTGCGTGGGGTTCACGAAGATGCTTACGGCCACGAATGCCTCGGCCCGGCGGGCGCGGTCGATGTGGCTGAAGTGGCCGTCGTGCAGGGCGCCCATGGTCGGCACGAAGCCGACGCGTTTGCCGTCGGCCTTGGCGGCGGCGACGGCGGCCCGGCAGTCGACGATGGTTTCGGCGACGATCATGGTGCGGTCTCCGTGGCGGCGATGGTCCGGCGTAACTGTCCGACGAGGGCGTCCAGGGCGGCCGGCTCGCGCGGGTCGGTGGCGTCGGCGTCGATGCGCACGATGCAGCCGCCGGCGGGCGGCTCAATGCAATGGTGGGCCGCTCGCATGTATTCGATGAATTCACGCGAAAACGCGCGCTCGTACTCGCGGCCGCGGTCGCCGATGCGATCCAGCAGCGTCTCGATACCGGCGTCGAGGTGGATGATGACGGCCGGGTCGACGACGGTCGGCGCGACGCGGTCGGCAACGGTGTCGTAGATGGCCAAGTCCGGTTCGCTGAGCTTGCCGGCCGCGTAGATGCGATCCTGGCAGTAGCCGTAATCGCTGACCACCCAGCCGCTCTCGGGCCAGAAGGCCTCGCTGAGCTGTCGGGCCCGACTAAGCATGAATGTCAACTGGCCGGGCAGGAACAGGTCGTCCTGCCCGGTAAAGCTTTCGACCAGGAAGGGGTTGTTCTCGAAGTCCTCGTAGCGTAGATCGGCGGCAAGCCGTTCGGCAAGCAGTTCCGCGAGGGTGGTCTTGCCGACGGCCGGCGGTCCGATGAGACTGACTAGCGTAGCGCCCATGGTCAAGAGATTACCGTCTCGCCGACGGCTTTGCGAGACGTTAGCCGTCCGTTTAGACGCGAACCGCGTCGCGAGACCGAGGCAAAGGCAAGGCTGCTTTGTCGCGGAACGTGCGACATTTTGCGGCCGAACGGTAAAATGAACGGAGTGCGGCAGGCGGCTCCCGGGCATGACGCCCGGCCGACCGGCCGTTCGGAGCAGTCCATGAAGCGACGAGTAACCTCAGGCAGGAATGCCCGGTGGGTCCCAGAGCATCCACCGCACCTCCGTCTCAAGCGGTGCAGCGCGTGCTGCACCGCGCATACATGCGTCGCGGCGGGAATCTTCATATTCGCGGGCCTGGCGCTGACGGGAATTCTGGCCGGCTGCGAGCGCGACCATCCGAAGTCGGCCGAGGTGCGCATCGGCGGGCGGGTCTGGACGGTCGAACTGGCCATGACCAACGCCAGCCGCGACCGCGGTCTCTCGGGGCGGCGCGAGCTACCCGCCGACCGGGGCATGCTTTTTGTCTTTCCCCGCGAGAAGACGCTAAACTTCTGCATGCGCCAATGCCATATTCCGATTGATGTGGTGTTCCTCGACGCCAATGGCCGCATCGTCAACATGCATGCGATGTCCGTCGAGGCCGATCGCGTGGGTCGCGTGCGCTATAGTTCTTACGTGCCCGCCCAGTACGCCCTGGAAGTCGCGGGGGGCACGATCAAGACGGCCGGCCTTCGCATCGGCCAGCAGGTCGATCTGATCGGCGTGCCGGATCCATCCGAGGCTGAGGGCGGCTCATGACCTGGAAGACCAGTAGCCACAAAGACTCAGAGGCACAGAGGTTCAATAACGACTGATAACCCTCCGATTTTCTACGCCTTCGTGGCGGAATATCCGGACCACGAGACACCATGACCGACAGTACCGAGACAACCGACTCCATCGTATGGATATCCGCCCAGCCCTCGCCGCCGAACGTTCGCGACGCAGCAGCCGACCGATGGGAGCTGCGCGGCCTGACGCCGAGCGACCTGACCGAGAAGGTTCTGGCCCGGCCGGTTGCGGCGGTGGTCGACGGCCAGTGCGAGACGCTCCCGGAAGTGCTCCGTGTCGCCCGCAGCGCCGGACTGGTGACGATCCTACTCGGCGCGACCAACGACCACGTTGGGCCACAACTTATCCGAGCCGCGGCTGACGTCAGCAGCGAGCAGCTCGCGGGCATGCTGCATTCGGCGATCAGCCTGGCCCCGGTCCTGCGGGGACTTCACGCCGATGCCAGCCGTGCGACGCACTCCGCCGACGAACTCGACGAGGAAATGCGCATCGCCAGCAAACTACAGCAGGACTTCCTGCCACGTCGGCTGCCTGCCCTCGGAGATGTGCGATTTGCCGTGCTCTATCGCCCGGCCAGCTGGGTCAGCGGCGATATCTACGACGTCGCCCGCCTCGATGAGCAGCACATCGGCTTTTACGTTGCCGACGCGGTCGGCCATGGCATGCCGGCGGCGCTGCTGACGATGTTCATCAAGGAGGCCATGCAGACCAAACGCATCAGCGGGCACAGTTACGAGCTGATTCCGCCGCACGAAACACTCGCCGCTCTCAACGCCGACCTCTGCAGCCAGCGGCTGAGCATGTGCGAATTCTGCACCGCCATCTATGCGATTCTCAACTGCCAGACCGGCCGGATGACCATCAGCCGCGCCGGCCATCCGGCCCCTATCGTTCGCGATGCCTCCGGCGAGACCGACCGCATCGAACTGCCCGGACCGCTGCTAGGTGTAATGGACGACGCGACGTACGAGTCACACCACGCCGAGCTGGAAAGGGGGCAGCGGATGATCCTCTACAGCGACGGCCTGGAAGACGCCGTCTGTGGCAAAGGCGCGACCAACCTGCAGTCGCTGCTGGACCTGCTCGGACCGCTGGGCGAACTGTCGCGGCAGGAGCTTATCATGGGCCTCAGCGACCGCCTCGAAGCCCTCGACTGCGAGGATGACGTAACGCTCTTGCTGGTCGAACGCGAATAGCGTATCCTGTCGGCCTACCGTGCATGGACAGGAAGAACCGCATGGCGTCGCATCCCACGCAACGTAAACCCAACTGGCTGATCGCGCTGATCGCAACGGCACTGGCCTGGCTGCTGCCGGGGGCGGGGCACGTTTACCTCGGTCGCCGAGTTCGCGGCGCGATCCTCTTTGTGACCATCACCGCCACGTTCTGGTCCGGTGTGGCCATGGGGGGCGTGATGACCGTCGACAGCCGCTACGAATCGTGGTGGTTCCTCGCCCAGCAGATGACCGGCGCCAACGGCGCGGTCAGCTGGGCGCGGCAGGATCGTATTTACCAGGAACTCGCCCGCGACGAAGACATCCAGGACATGCTCCGTGACCGCCAGGCCACTTACCAGCAGGGGCGCCACGGCGAGCTGCCGCCGCTGGAGATCACCCCGGCTCCCGGCGGGCGCCCCGACAAACTTCGGATGCTCGTCGACCTGGAGCTGCAGCAGATGCGGGGCGGCATTGCCCTGGCGCATCCGACGGCGGGTGTGGCACGCGCGTATACGGGCGTGGCCGGCCTGATGAACTTGTTATGTATCTTTGATGCCATGATGCTCGCTCTCATGGGCGTGCGGGGCGAGCCGGCCCGCGATGAGACCGACGAATCGGACACCGACGGCGCCGACGCCGGCGAGGGAGCGGATGCATGACGTTGGCCGCGCTGTTCACCCATCCCATCATCATGCCGTCCTGGCTGGTGCTCTGGCTGATCCTCCCGCTGTGCCTCTGCGTCGCGGTCGTCTATAAGACTGTCCGCATCCAGGATATCCGCCGGTTGCCCCGGAGCGTCGGTATCATGATGGCCTACATCGCCGGCGGGCTCTGCGGCCTGGCCGTCGTGCTCTGGCTCATCCAACTGATCTTTGCCTGACCACCGCCCCCCAGCAGCCCGTCGCTTAGGCTTTTCGCGCAGCCTTTGCGCAATCTGCGGGCGGTCGTTACACGCGGCCGTTATGGTTCCTCCATGACCATCGTTGCACTGAACCTCGCCTACGCTCTGGCCACCATCGCCGTCTTCCACTATCGCGCAGGCTGGCTTGGCCGCCTGACTCGGCGTCTTTCCCGTCGCGGTTCGCGCTCCACGAATCGCACATGAGCGATGCTTCCGCATCCGGCTTGCTGCAGCGCTATAATGGACTGAGTAAGCCAAGAACATCACGAGGAGGCCTTGATCATGCAGGCAACCGAGTTGCGCGACAAGACATGCATCCCCTGCGAGCAGGGCGGTGAACCCCTGAAGGGCGAGACCCTCCAGGACTACGCCGAGGCGGTCGATCAGTGGCACGTCGTCGACGATCACCACATCGTCCGCGAGTTCGAGTTCGATAATTTCAAGCAGGCCCTCGCCTTCGTCAACCGCGTCGGCGAACTGGCCGACAACCAAGGGCATCATCCCAATATCTGTTTCACCTGGGGGCAGGCGCAGGTCAAACTCTACACGCACAAGGTCGACGGGCTCAGCGAGGCCGACTTCGTGATGGCCGCCAAGATCGACGCACTGGCCTGAGACGTCACGCGTCCGGCCGACGGGCGGCCGCGATGCGTGAATCGACAGCCATCGCCTGAACGAGCGGCCCGACGTCATGCACGCGGACAATCGTCGCGCCGGCGCGTCGCCCGGCCAGGCAGGCTGCCAGTGTTCCGCCGAGACGTTCCTGCGGGGGTGGTGCGTCGCCGCCGGTTGCCGTGGCGACAATCTCGCCGATACACCGCTTGCGACTGGGGCCCAGCAGGATCGGCGTCGGCGGGGTGGCGAGTTGATCCAGATTGGCCATCAACGCCAGGTTGTGCGGCAGTGTCTTGCCGAAGCCAATGCCCGGGTCGACGATGCATCGCTCGCGCGGCACGCCGGCGGCTTCGGCGGCGGCCAGCCGCTCGGCCAGGAAGTCCCGCACGTCGGCGACGACGTCGTTGTACGTCGGCTTGGCCTGCATGGTCGTCGGCTCGCCCAGCATGTGCATCAGCACCAGCGGCGCGCCTGCCTCGGCGGCGAGGCCCAGAATGGCCGGGTCGTCCCGCCCCGCGGAGACGTCATTGACAATCGCCGCCCCGGCCTGGAGTGCGAACTCGGCGACGGCGGCCCGCGTCGTGTCGATGCTTACATGCGCGCCGGCGGTTCGAGCGGTCTGGCAGAGGGGCAGGAGTATCTCCCGCAGCCGATCGATCTGGTCCGCAGCGTCCACGCGTCGGCTGCCCGGGCGGGTGCTCTCGGCCCCGACGTCGACGATGTCGGCCCCGGCGGCGATCATCGACCGGGCCCGGGCCACCGCGTCGGCGGGCGCGAGGAATTCGCCACCGTCGGAGAAGCTGTCCGGCGTGACGTTCAGCACGCCCATGACGATCAACTGCCCGCTCGTGCGGGAGATGAGAATGTCGCTGATGCTCGCAGCCATGCGCGCATTGTAGCGTCACGCCGTACCGGTCGCGAGGGCTCGACCTGCATTCGACTATCCGTACGCCCCGAAGCCGAAGAACCAGTGTTTCTTGGCGAAGCGGTAGGCCCAGTGCTTCTCGGCGATTTCGTCCCCCGGCTGGTGGTGCGAGGGATGTGGTTGCATCGCCAGTAGTTCCGCGGTCCCGACGCTGCGGCCCGACGTGTCGGTCGCGATGGTGCGCGTGACGAAGTCGGCCAGGGCGGCAGGGTCGTCCATGAGGATGCAGCCGCGCGTGGTGGTGGCGGCAAGCTCGCGGAAGCCGGCCAGGAAGCCCGAATCGACGACCAACCGGCCGATGTCGTCGTCACGGATATTCTCCGCGGCGAACTGGATGGGCGGGCACGGCTCGACGTAGCCGGCCGGGTTGACGTGATGGCTGACGCCGACGGCGGCGGGGCACAGCGCCCGGCCCCGGTGGTCCCAGTAGCTGTCGACAATCATGATCGGCTTGCGGCAGCGCTGTTCAACAATGAACCGGCGTGTCCGGCGGATCTCCTCGTAGCTGAGGGCCAGCTCGGGGTGCGGCTCGGGCCCGCTCGGGCGATAGATGTAGTACCACGCGTAGAGTACGCCGCGATCGATCAGAGAATCGAGGTAATGCTCCGTGAGCAGTTCGTCGAGGTTGCTCTTGCAGAGACTGCCCGCCACGCCCGTCATCAGCCCTTCGGCGACGCATGCCTCCACGCCGGCAAAGCTGCGGGCATGAACGTCCCAGCCGCCTCGGCGCGTGTCGCTCACCGACGGGTCGCCCTCGATACTGATGACCGGCGAGACGTTGCCCAGCCGCTTGAGCCGCCTCGCGGCCGGGCGGTCGAGCAGCAGGCCGTTGCTGAACAACTGGAAGTAGCAGTCACGATGGCGGGCGAGGATGTCGTACAGGTGCGGGTGGAGCGTCGGCTCACCGCCCAGCAGCCCGAAGAACCGGCTGCCGTGGGCCTTGCCGGCGGCGATCAGGCGATCGAGGTCGGCGATGCTCAGATCGGCCGGCGGCTCGGCGCCCACGACCCAGCAGCCCTGGCAGCACAGGTTGCAGCGGCTGGTCAGTGAGATGAACAGGAACGAGGGGAAGACCGCGCCGCGCCGGCGCCGCCGCTGGAATGCGTAGATGGCCCGCAGCCCGCCCAGGCCGAACCGCCCCGCGAAGGTCGCCAGGCAACGCGGATCGACGTGTCGCAGGAACCGCCATGCCAGTTGCGGCAGGATCATGCGTCCTCCATGTGGCGTCGTCGTTCCCCGGCGGCCTTGCGGGCGGCGGCGGCCCGCGCGCGCAGCTTCTCCATCACGTCTGCATTGCGCAGGTCGCCGAAGCCCGGCAGCACGTCGGCTGCGGCCGGCGCGTCGTCATTGGCGTTGATGGGCGCGGCGTTGTGCCTTGGGAAGATGATCGCCTGGGCCGGGCAGACGCGCGCACAGGCGGGACAGTTATTCTTGCAGTTGGCCGGGCGGGTGACCAGCACGCGGTCCGGCTCATGCGTGTAGACCCCGAAGAGGCAGAACGCGGCGCACTGTCCGCAGGCCGTGCAGCGGTCGTAGTCGATGACCGGGAACCACGGCTGCCAGTCCTCGTCGGCGGCAGCCTGAGCGTCGATCTGCTGACGCGCCTGGCGACGATGGTCGTCGGTGATGTCGATGGCCTCGCCGAGCACCTCGTCCAGGACGTCGGCGACGTTGCGACCTTGCGTGACGGTGCATGGTGTCTCGGCGGGTAGCTTGGCGCCCCCGGCATGAAACAGCCATCGCACCGCGCGCGGGAAGAACGGACTGACGATGTGCCGCTCGGGCTCGGCTACCATGTCGGCCAGCGTCGGGTCGCCGGCGGCGGCCAGGCGGGCGAGGGAGCCGCACAACCGGACCGGCCGACCGGATGCCAGCAGACCGGCGGCCAGTTCCTCGCCGGCCTCGGCGGGCCAGCCGGGCAGGTCGCTGCAATGCAAGTAAACGATCATGACAGACATCTCCACAGTGTGGCCAAACCGTCCGGGGCATTGTAGCCGTTCCGGCCGCCCTCCGTCAGGCCGCTTTTCGCTTTGAGATGGCTATCAGCCCGTCTACACCGACATGCCTCGACCTCGTGACGCGATCCATTTCCAAACGAACGGCTAGCACCCCGTTTAGAAGCTATCGCTGCTTCGGCAGGCCCTTTTGCCTGCGCGTCATCGTCGCAACAACTCGATGAATGCACTTATTCGCCTGCGTTTCTGCGCCTTGATGCTCGGTAAAATGCCTCGGCCTCGCGGCGCGACCCAATTCTAAACGGACTGCCAAAGGAAGTTGCTTCCGCCTGAAAGATTGGACTGATAGGTGGATATACGTGAGGCATGCCTCTATAATAAAAAACGAATAAAAAGCGAAACACGTCTGGCAGGAAGCCTGAGGACGCCGGGTCAATCCGGGTTGATCCTGACGACCCTTATACTGTGATGTCCGCTGTATGCGGAAGGGGTCTTTTATGGCCGTTGGCAGAGTGAAGTGGTACGACAAATCGAAGGGATACGGTTTCATCGAGAGTCCCGAGGGCGACGTCTTCTTCCATTTCAGCGATATCCAGATGGAAGGGTTCAAGGCCCTTGCCGAAGACCAGCGCGTCTCCTACAAGCAGTTCCGTGGCGACCAGGGACTCAAGGCCAAGGAAATTCTGCCGCTGGACAACCGCGCGGCCGTCCGTCACGCGGCTCGGTATCGGGCGCTGGTAAGCTTCGAGATCACCGAGGGCAGGCAAGAGGCTTTCGACGAGTATATCTCCACCGTGCCGGCCTGGCTGGACGCTCTGGAGCAGGACCTCGGCATGCGGAGCATCGGTACGTGGCGACACGGCCGATTTGCCGTGAGGCTCTTGGAGTCGGACCGGCCGTACGAGCAGACGATGGAAGCCGCTCACCAGAATCCGCACTGGGAGCATTTCCAGCAGTGGATCGATGGGCTGCGCGAGCTGCTGGTCAGCGGGCCTGACATCATGGAACCGCTGCCCGCCGGAGCCGTTGCCGCCGGCGAGTACAGCAGCGACGCCTGATGCGCCTCCGTGGGACCGAAGCAAATCCCGCTTGTCGTGCGGTCGCTGTGTGTTCGACATCTCCGAACCCCTGACCGTGGCAGGCGATCTATGCAAAGAGCGCCGTGACCTCGCGATGCGGCGCATTTCTACACGAACGGTCGGCAGGCGATACAAAGAGTGCCTCGACCGCGCGATGCGGCGCATTTCTATACGAACGGTCGGCAGGCGATACAAAGAGTGCCTCGACCGCGCGATGCGGCGCATTGTGAAACGGGCGGCTTGGTCTTTGCGGTGACGCCGCGGGCGGGTATACTTCTGCGGGGCCAGGGCCCAACGGCCCCCTCATGACTGATACACTCGACAACCCGACCGACGCATCGACCCTCGGGCCGCGGGCCGTGACGCTGCTGGGCATGGCGGTCAACGTCGTCCTGGCAGTCGGCAAGGTACTGACGGGCGTGGTCTTCGGAAGCCAGACCATCCTCGCCGACGGCGTGCATTCAGCCAGTGACTTGATTACGGATATCGCGGTGTTGGCCGGTCTGGGCGTCTCGAGCAAGCCCGCCGACCCCGACCATCATTATGGCCATCGACGCGTGGCCACGCTGGTGGCGCTGTTTGTCGGCGGGGCGCTGGTGGCGGCCGCCGTGGGCATTGCCGCCGACGCGCTGGACACCTTCCGAAAGCTGCTGACGCTGCAACAGGTCGAGGCCATCCGCCCGCTCTGGCCGCTGGTGGCGGCCTGCGTGTCGGTGCCGGCCAAGGAGATCATCTTCCGTCTGACGCGCCGGGTTGCCCGCCGCGTGGACGACGCCAGCCTGGAGGCCAATGCGTGGCATCACCGCACGGACGCCCTGAGTTCCATCGCGGCCGCGACCGGCATCGCGGCGGTCTGGATCGGTGGCGAGACCTGGCGGTTCCTCGACCCGCTGGGGGCGGTGGTGCTCTCGGCCTTCCTCGTCAGCGTCGGCGTTCGCGTCCTCTGGCGAAGCGCTTCGGAACTGACCGACCGCGCACCGCGGGAGGAGGTTATTGTCGATATTGAACAAATCGTCGCCGACACCGACGGCGTCCGCAACCACCACGCCGTGCGTGCCCGTACGCTCGGGGGTCGGCTGGAGATGGACGTTCACGTGCAGGTCGATGCGGACCTGACGGTCTACGACGGCCATAACATCGCCACGCAGGTTCGCCGCCGAATCCGTGACGCCCACCCGCGCGTCCAGGAAGTCATCGTGCATGTCGAACCGGCCGATACGGGCGACCAAGCCGATTACTGAGGCCTGCCCGGTTCTACAGGCCGGTCGCGTTGGAGTGGACGGAGGGTCCTTCTCCCCGCCAGACGCCTCGACTATCTGCGACCACGTTCAGGCGGTTGCTTCTTCGAGGATTTTGACGCGGCCTTTGGCTCGCCAGGTGGCGTAGCGCTGGTCGAGGAGGCGCTGGGTGGGCAGGCGATTGAGGTTTCGCAGCGTACGAACGATGTAGCGCTCGAGGTTGTAGCCCGCCTCGGCCGGGTTGCGGTGGGCGCCTCCGAGGGGTTCTTTGACGATGTCGTCGACCACGCCGAGTTCCTTGAGTTTCGGCGCGACGAGTTTCATGGCCTCGGCGGCTTCGGCGGCTTTCTCGCCGGTACGCCACAGGATGCTTGCACAGCCTTCGGGACTGATGACGGAGTAATAGGCGTACTGCATGACGGCTACGCGGTCGCCCACGCCGATACCGAGGGCCCCGCCGCTGCCGCCTTCGCCGATAATCACGCAGACGATCGGCGTCTTGAGGCGCGACATCTCGCGAAGGTTCAGTGCGATGGCCTCGGCGACGCCGCGCTCCTCGCTGCCGATACCCGGATACGCGCCGGTCGTGTCGATCAGCGTCACCACGGGCAACGTGAACTTCTCGGCCAGCTTCATCAACCGCAGGGCCTTGCGATAGCCCTCCGGGTGCGGCATGCCGAAGTTGCGTTCCAGCTTCTCCTTCGTGTCTCTCCCCTTGTGCTGGGCGATGCACATGACCTTTTCCGTGCCGACGCGGCCGAGCCCGCCGATGATGGCCTTGTCGTCGGCGAATCGCCGGTCGCCGTGCAGCGGCACGAAGTTCTTGACGACCATATTGATGTAGTCCAGGCCGAGCGGGCGCTGCGGGTGACGTGCCACGAGGACCGTCTCCCACGGCGTGAGCTGCTGGTAGGTCTTCTGCAGCAGCGAGACGTACTGGGCGCGCAGCTGTCGAATCTCCATGCCGTAGTCGCGGCCGGTCTTGATCTGCTCGCTCTCGAGGTCGGCCACTTCCTTTGCCAGCCGGATGATCGGCTTTTCGAAGGGCAGGGCTGCGGCGGTGTCGATATTACTCTCGGATTCGGCCATGGGTGGTCTTTTTCCTCGCCGGACAGTTCTGGCCCGGTCAGGGGAAGTCGAGCGGACAGTTATGGTCCGCCAGACGCCTCAGGTCGGTTCTCGCGAAGGCCCGCAGGCCCCATCGGGTCAATTTACATTCTCCGAACATGCGGCCCTGAAGGCAAGGGCTTTTCTGCCGCCGGTCGGGTCGAATGCACATGAAAAAAGCCCCCGAAATCGGGGGCTTGATAGCGGCGACTGGATTCGAACCAGTGACCTAGGGCTTATGAATCCCTCGCTCTAACCAACTGAGCTACGCCGCCACATGCAGACTGATACTTTCACATTTTCGCTGGCGTAATGCAACCTCTTTCACGCGTAATGCGGGGTCATGCACGAATGCCGTGCGAGATCGCGGCGGCGATGGCTTCCTCGAGTGTCTCCGGCTGGATCGGCTTGCTCAGATAGCCGTCCATGCCTGCGGCGAAAAAGCGTTCGCGGTCACCGGCCATCGCATGGGCCGTCAGGGCGATGATGGGCGTGTGTCGGCGAATGCTCTGCTCGAAGAGGCGAATCTGCACGGTTGCCTCGACACCGTCCATGATCGGCATCTGGATATCCATCAGGATCACGTCGAACGGCTCTCGCCCGGATCGCCGGACGGTATTGACGGCCTCGGCGCCATTGGGCGCGAGCGTCACGTCGTCTCCGCGCCGCCCGAGCAGTTTCTGCACGAGCCGCTGGTTGACCCGGTTGTCCTCAACGAGCAGCACACGCAGTTTGCGGGGCGAGATGCCCCCGTCGCGAGCGGTGTGGTCGTCGGCCCCGTCGCGGCGGCAGTCCTCGCCGAGGGCCGCCAGCAACGCCTCCCGCAGGACATCCTGCTGGATGGGCTTGGTCAGCCACGCGGGGAATCCAGCGCCGCGGAACTCGGCGATGTCCTGCTGTCGCGCCGTCGAGGCAATCATGATGACGATGCGGGTCGGGTCGATCTGTGCCCTTCGTGCCAGGCATTGCGCGGCTGCGATGGCATCTTCCCGCGGCAGGCTCGCGTCCAGAATCGCCACGTCGAAGGCCGGGTCGCCGGCGGCGTCCATATCCATGATCGCCCGGTCGACGCTCGAGGCGGTGGCGACATGCATGCCCCAGCGGCTGAGCATTTCGTCCAGCACGTCGCGGTTGAAGGCTCGGTCATCGATGACGAGCACGCGTCGGCCTCGCAGCCCGACGGCCTTCGCTTCGACGGCCTGCGCGCCGCCTTCCGCTGTCAGCGGCACGGTAAACCAGAAGGTGCTGCCCTGCCCCACGCGGCTATGCACACCGATCTGGCCGCCCAGCATCTGCACCAGTTCGGCCGAGATTGTCAGTCCCAGGCCCGTGCCGTCAAAGTCGCGTGTGGTGGACGTATCGGCCTGCTCGAAGGCCTCGAAGATGTCCGTCTGCTTGTCCTCGGCGATGCCCGGCCCGGTATCGGCGACCTCGCCCCGCAGCACGCTGCCATCGCCGTCGCGGGTCAGGCTCAGCGCGATCGTGCCCTTCTGGGTGAAGGTCAGTGCATTGCCGACCAGATTGACGATGATCTGTCGAATGCGTCCGGCGTCACTGACGATCTGTCGCGGCAGTCCCGGGTCCACGCGGTAGAGCAGTTCCAGGTCCTTTGCATCGGCCCGGACGCCGAGCATTGTCACGGTTGCGGCAAGGCTCTCGCGGAGATCGAACGGCCGCGAGGCGATGGATAGTTTGCCCGCCTCGATCTTGGAGAAGTCGAGAATGTCGTTGATGACGTTGAGGAGGTCGCTGGCTGACTGGCGTGCCGTCTCCAGGCAGTCGCGCTGCTCGCCGGTCAGGTCGCTGTCGAGGGCCAGTTCCGTCATGCCGATGATGCCATTCATGGGCGTTCGGATTTCATGGCTCATGCGGGCGAGGAAGTCGCTCTTGGCCTGGCTGGCGGCCTGTGCCTTTTCCGCCAGGGCCGTGGCCCGGTCGTTGCTGGCGCGCAGTTCGGCGGTCCGCTCGGCGACCAGTCGCCTGATGCGACGAACCTGGCTGCTGCGACGATACACGTAGGCCGTGCCCATGATGGTCAGCATCGCTCCGACGGCGATCGCCCACCAGTGTTCGTGTAGCGTCTGCAGCTCCGAAGCGGCGGGGGCCACGTGAGAGCACAGGTGCAGCGACGTGCCAGCCAGTACGATGGTCCTGCATTCGAGATACCGCTCGGTCCGAGTTCGCAGGGCGTGCGGGTCGTCGCCCGCGGCGATGCTGACGTCGTATCGTTCGGCGCCAACCGACTGCATCGCGGTCCGAACGGTACGGTCGATATCGAAGATGCCGCGGACATACCCCAGCAGCGACGCACGCCGCCCCTCAACCGTAAGGGTAGTGCCCTCACGATCGTAGATCGGCAGGAGCACGTGCAGTTGTTTCGAACCGCCTGTCGTCGCCGGATGATGAATGTGAACGTCAGCCCGGCCGGCGTCGCAAACGTCGGCCAGCCGTCGCCGCTGGTCGGCCGTGGCCCCGAGATCGACACCGACGCGGCTCTCGTTGCCAAGGTAGGGTTCCACGTAGTAAACGGGGAAGTGTACCGCTCGATGGGGCGAGGGCCGCGGTGGCCCGGTGGTGGATGGATCAACGATCTGGAAGTACTCGAGCCCGTCCTTGCGGGCGTCCAGCTCGGTGCGGTGTCGCTCAGCGCTCGGCACGCATGGGATCCATTCGATCGCCGTGACGTGGTCGCGCCGCGATACATAGGGCCGCGTCGCGATGGCGAACTCGTCGCGGTCGACGCGTCGGCTCGCGTCGAACACCGAGCCCAGCGCCCGGATCTCGAAGACACGTTCCCGCAGCGCCAGCTCGACGGCCTGCGTTCGCTGGTCGGCTAGTCGGGCCAGCGCTTCACGCTGCCGCGACTGCGAGAGGCGGTAGAATACCGTCGCGGCCGAGGCGGTTAGCATCACACCGGCCACCGCCACGAGGAGCATCGGCAGGTATCGGCACCGCAGGCGCCAGCGGCTGGATGTCGGGTTGCTCGCGTGTGTGTCCATCGGGTTCCTATTCGCCGCCGCCGACGTTGGCCGACTCGATCACGTGGGCGGAAACGTCCATGCCCAGTCGGCGGCCGCTGTGGAGGTTCAGCATGGACTGGCCCGCGGTGGCGGTATGCGACGTGTCGTCGCAGTCGGCCGGGCACGCAGCGAGGCCGAGTAGACAGGCCGCACCCGCGGCCGTGCGTGGCGAGGCCGTTGCCGGCGTTCGATGTGTCACAGCCCTGGTCCTTTCGTGTTCTCGTGGCGGACGGGCTCGGCGCAGCAACTCCCGGCGACGACAAAGCACGAAAAGGACGCCGCAGCCGGCCCCACGGCCCGACAGCCGCCGGCCGTCCAGCGCGATGGACCGCCCGGAGCCCGCCATCCTTAGTATCGACGGCGGCGCAAAGATATTGAGGCCTATCCGCCCGTTTAGAAATGAACCGCGTGAAGTGGTGAATGGGCTCATTCGTTACTTCGTCAGTTTGCAAGAGACCGAGTCTTCGGAACGATGACCCGCACGCAAACGGCCCGACCGCAGCAGCGACAACTGTCTAAGCGGACTGCTCGCCGGTGCAGGTTCGGCAGAGGCCGAAAAGGAACACGTCGTGGTCTTCGAGCGTGAAGCCTTTCGGCACGAGGCGGTCGATGAGGTTGTCGCAGCCCTGGACTTCGTACATCTGCTTGCACCGCCGACACCGGAAGAAGTGGTGGTGTGTCTTGCCGGCCTGCTCGTACAGGGGCGGTTCGCCGGGGAGCTGGACGGTTGTGACGTCCTGCTTTTCGAGCAGGCCCTTGAGAATGCGATAGACGGTGGCCTGACTGATGGTGGCTACGATGGTCCGCGCGCGGACCTGGATGTCCCGCGGCGTCAGCGGCGTGCGTGCCTCGGCAAGGACCGTTGCGACGGCGGTCTTCTGGCGTGTGTTGCGTTCGGTCATGCGTTTTCACCGGCAGGGACTTGACGCACCAATACTGCGATTTTATTATCAATAAGCAGCGAGAATATGCAAGACCCCTTTGGCAGCGGAGGCCTGAATCATGCGACACGCTTTGTGCGTTCTTCTGGCGGCGATGGCTATTCTGATGTCGGCCTGCGGCGGGAAGGACGAACCCGCGGCCGGCAAGCCCACCGTCTTCGTAAGCATACTCCCACAGGCGTACCTCGCCGAGCGTATCGCCGGCGGCCACGTAGACGTCAAAGTGCTTGTCGGTCCCGGCGACAACCCCCACAGTTACGAGCCCACGCCCAAGCAGATGGTTCGCCTCGGTCAGGCCCGGGCGCTGCTGACGGTCGGCATGCCCTTTCAGACGTCGCTGCTGGAGAAGCTTACCTTGCACGAGCAGCTCCGCATCGTCGATACGCGGCAGGGCATTACCCTCGAACCGATGGTTGCCCACGATGAGCACGACGATCACGCCCACCACCACCATGCCCGCGATGACCACGGCCACGCTGCCGGGGAAATGGACCCGCATGTGTGGATGTCGCCGCGACTGGCCGGCCGGATCGCCGCCAATATCGCCGACGCGCTGGCCGAGATCGACCCCGCCCACGCCGAGGACTTCCAGGCCAATCTCGCCGATCTGCAGGCTGACCTCAACGCCCTCGATGGCGAGATCGCCCGGGCCCTCGAGCCGCTCAAGGGCCGAACGTTCTACGTCTACCACCCCGCCTTCGGATACTTTGCACGCCGCTACGGCCTCGTCCAGGAGGCCGTCGAGATCGGCGGCAAGAGCCCCGGCCCGCGGCACGTGAAGGAACTCATCGACCGCGCGAAGGCCGACGGCGTTCGCGTGGTGTTCGTCCAGCCGCAGTTCTCTGACAAGGCGGCCCGGACCATCGCTGCGCAGATCGACGGTGCCGTCGTGCCCATCGACCCGCTGGCGAGGGACTACATCAGCAACCTTCAGAGCGTCGCCGCGACAATCAGCCAGGCGCTGTCACCCGACGAGGAATGACCTCCGGAGCACCATGGACCACGCGGTTGACATCAGCGGCCTGAGCTTCAGTTACGATGGCCTAAGCAACGTCCTGCACGACGTCGACCTGCAGGTCACCTCCGACGAGACGGTCGCGGTGGTTGGCCCTAACGGCGGCGGCAAGACCACGCTGCTGAAGCTGCTGCTGGGGCTGCTGACGCCCGATCGCGGCAGCGTCCGCGTCCTGGGGCGACGGCCCGCGCAGGTGCGGCCGCAAATCGGCTACGTGCCGCAATACGTGCAGTTCGACCCGCACTTCCCGGTGACGGCCTGGGACGTGGTGATCATGGGCCGACTCGGGCGGACGCGCGGCATCGGCTGGTACAGCCGCGCCGACCGCCGGGCGACGCGCGACGCACTGGACCGCGTCGGGCTCGACAGCGCTGGCAGCAGACCCTTTGCCGCCCTGTCCGGCGGCCAGCGACAGCGTGTGCTCATCGCGAGGGCCCTGGTCACCCAGCCGACACTCCTGCTGCTGGACGAGCCAACGGCCAATCTCGACGTCGGCGTCGAGAAGGAATTTGAGGACCTGCTGGCCGGCATCGAAACGCAGATGGCCGTCATGATCGTCTCGCACGACATCGGCTTCGTCGCCAGCCGTATCAGCAAGGTCGTTTGCGTCAATCGCGAGGTGGCCGTCCACCCCACGCAGCAGCTCTCGCCGCAGATCCTCGAAGCCATGTACGGCCAGGAGGTCTCGCTGGTGCATCATCACGTGCATCTTGATGATGAAGCGAGCGCCCGGGAGGGGGCCGCCGATGGCTGAGTTCATCCAAGCCCTTCGCGTTGCGCCGTTACTGCAGTATGCCCTGCTGACGGGTCTGCTGGCCAGCGTCGCCTGCGGTGTGGTCGGCACGTACGTCGTGGCCCGGCGGATTACGTACGTTGCGGGGGGCATTGCCCATTGCGTGCTCGGCGGCATGGGCGCGGCGGTCTACCTGCGCGACGTCCAGGGTGTGACCTGGCTTTCGCCGCTGCACGGGGCGACCGCGGCGGCTCTGCTGGCGGCGGGCATCATCGGCATCGTCAGCCTCCGCTTCCGCCAGCGCGAGGACACCATTATCAGCGCCGTCTGGGCGACCGGCATGGCCGTCGGCGTGATCTTCATCGCCCGCACGCCCGGCTACCAGCAGGACGTGATGAGCTATCTCTTCGGCAATATCCTCATGGTCTCCGGCGAGGACCTCTGGCTGATCGCGGCGCTGGACCTGGTCGTGGTGGTCGTGGCGGCGGCGTTCTACCGGCCGTTCCTGGCCCTCTGCTTCGACGAGGAATTCGCCCGCACGCGAGGCGTCCGCGTCGAGGCCTTTTACCTCCTGCTGCTGGTGCTGACGGCCCTGACGGTGGTGCTGCTGGTGACGGTGGTGGGCATCGTGCTGGTCATCGCCCTGTTGACGCTTCCGGTCGCGGCGGCCGGCCAGTTCGCCCGGCGGCTGTGGGTGATGATGCTCCTGGCGACGCTGCTGAGCATGCTGTTGACCTCGGCGGGCCTGGCCGTCAGTTACGCCCCCGACCTGCCGACCGGGGCCGTGACCATCGTCCTCGCGGCCGCGGCCTACGGGCTGGCCATCTCGGCAAAGGGCATCACTCGACGTATGCGCCGACAACGAACCCGCAAGGCCGCCGTCGTGTGAGGTCCGCTGCAGACAGAGTGTCGAGGCAGGCGTCGACCGTTCCAGAGGGAAACTCTCTCACCCCGATCGCACATCCGAAGGGGCGAAGTCGAGGGGTTTGAATCCTGCGACACCGTCAGCCCGTTCCTGCTATGCGGGCTGCCGGCCATGTGACGTTGAGATCCCTCGACTCGCTTTGCTCGATCGAGATGGCATTCCCCACGTACAGGACCCGGGTGCCTGCTTCGCGCTTTGCCTCTTTGGGCTTGGCAGGACAAGCCGCAGGCATGTGGTGCTGAATGCCGCCATCCGGGCTGGTCATCGGGGCGGGGATGTCTATAATTCATGGCACAACAGCATCCGGTTTTCACAGGAGAGGAACCGTTCATGGGAAGCTTCGTCATCATGTCCGGACCGTCGTGCATCGGCAAGGGCCCCCTGCACGCCGCAATCAAACGGCTGCGACCCGATCTCGCCGTCGACCTCCAGCCGCTGGTGCTGTACAACGATCGCGACCCCCGACCCGGCGAGGTGGACGGCCGCGACTACCACTTCCGCAGCCGCGCGGAAATCCTCGCCCTTCGCGAGGACGAGAACTATCTCGTCATGGAGGTCCGGGGCGACTTCCAGGCCGTCGACCTCGCCGAGCTGCGCGAGATGCTCGACCGCGGCGACGTGTTCTACGAGGGCAACCCGTTCGTTGCCGCGGAGCTGCTGCGATGCCCGCTGCCGGAGGATATCGAGCGGCCGAGCGTGTTCCTCTCGCCGCTGTCGCAGGAAGAGGTCGAGAGCATCAAGCAGGCCGAGCACCCGGTCAACATCGGGGACTTCGTTGCCGAGATCATGCGACGCAAGCTCCTACGCCGCACGCAACGCCAGAAGGGCCCGCTCGCGCTGACCGATCTGGAGGAAATCCAGCGCCGCTGCACCAGCGCCTACCGTGAGATGAAAATGGCCTGGCGGTTCGACTGGGTCATCCCCAATCATGACGGCGAGGACAGCGAGAACTGGGACGCCTTTTACTATCCGGTCGGTGACGCCCGTCTGGCGATGCTGTCGGTGATGGACCTCCTGGAAGGCCGGCCGCCCCGCCGCGCCGAACGCTGGGACCAGAACCTCCTGCCGTAACGCTGGTCGTCCGCTTAGAAGCTATCGCTGCCGCGGCCAGGCCTGTTGCCTGCGCGTCGTCGTTCCGAACACTGGATGAACGCCCGCATTCACCTGCGTTTCCGCTCCTTGATGCTCGGCAACGTGCCTTGACATCGCGACGCAATCCATTTCTCAACGGGCTGCTAGACGTACTTCTTCAGCAGCAGGCCGAGTTTGTCTTTGACCTCGGCGGGGATGTGGTCGGGCTGGGTCCAGATGCCGAGTTCCAGCGCGCTGTGGGCGGGCGAGGGCTTGTCCGCGATTTCACCGAAACGGCTGACGGCGGCCTTGATGAGCGTGATGGCGTTGGCGGTGGCGGACTGGAGATTCTCGATGATCTCCTTGAGCAGTTCGTGCTTGTCCAGTTGGCCGGGCACGGGGCGCCAGCAGTCGTAGTCGCTGGGCAGGGCGACCACGGCGTAGGCGATCTCGGCTTCCCGGGCGAGCTTGGCCTCGGGCATGATGGTCATACCGATGAGGTCACCGCCCCACTGGCGGTGCATCTCGCTCTCGGCCCGCGTGCTGAAGGCCGAGCCTTCCATGCAGACGTACGTGCCGGCGTCGTGGACGGTTGTCTCGACGGCGTCGCCGCAGTTCTTGAGGTGCGCACGCAGCACGGGGCAGAACGGCGTGGCAAACTCGACGTGGACGGCCAGCTCGTCAAAGAAGGTGCCGACCCGGCGGGAGGTCTTGTCGATGACCTGGTCGGGAATGGCCAGGTGCTTGGGCTCCATGTCTTCCCGCAGCGAGCCGACGGCCCCGCTGGCGATAATATGCGTGCAGCCGATGGCCTTGAGCGCGTAGATGTTCGCGCGGTAGTTGATCATGCTCGGCGGCGTGGTATGGCCGCTGCCGTGGCGGTTCAGCATCGCAATGGCCGTGCCGTCCCACGTGGTTTCGATGATCGGGCTGGTGGGTTTGCCGAACGGGGTGTCCGGACACGTGCCCTCGCCCGCTGTGTCGCTGCAGAGGGCCTCGCCCAGGCCACTGCCGCCGATAATGCCTACCTTCGTATCTGTCATAATCTGGAAGCTCCACGTCTCAAAGAGCATGTTCAAAGAAGCGAGATTAGAACGTAACCGCAACACAACGAGAAAGAAAGCGCCCGTCATCTGCATTTTCGGGAGCGTCGAGTCCGTGAGCGTTGAGTCTTCTCTTTGCTGGAGTGTCCTCCATGGCTATTGTGGTTGAAGGGAAGGCGACAGCAGTCGACGGAGAATCGTATCCAGTGGCGAGAGCGGAACGGTGTCCATCTTCGGTTTCTTGAGGGGGCCGGTCACACGGATCTCCACGAGCGTGTTCGACAGCGCGCGCAGCACGTCCTCGGTCAACTCGTCGAGCCGTTGCAGTTTGCCCGGCGGGCCGGTGAGGAACGTCAGCTTCAACCGATCCTTCTTGAGGTCGTACGAGCCGGCGCCCAGGACGGAAATGGCTTTGCCACTGAGATAGATTTCGCGGAACGTCAGCGTGTTGTTCCGCAGCACATACTTCACCGTGCCCTGGTTGAACGCCCCATCGCCCGGCAGTTGGAGGTAGATGATCTGCAGCGCCCCGAGGATGATCGGGAGCTTGTAAAGCTTGGCGTCGCTGATAACCAGTTCACCGGTGGCCTGGCGGGTGGGATTGGCCCCGGCCGTCGCCGAGAGCACCAGCGGTCCGGCGACACGGCCCTGCACATCGATCCATTTGGAGCGGTCCGGCTCGCCGGCGTTGAACAGCTTGGCGAGATCGACGTCCTCGAATTCCATGCTCAGCTTGTACTGCACGGGGTCGGTCAGGCGAACGCTGGCTTGGCCGACAAGCACGCCGTCGTGGGCGCGCGCTTCGATGCGGTCAATCCGCAGCACGTCGCTGTTGGGAAGCTTCATGATCCGTCCCCGCGCGTCGCAAATGACGTGCTTGCCAAGTTCGAGTTCTTCCAGGCGCACGTCCGCGTTGGCGCCGAGGTCGTCGTCCTCCTGACCGGCCTTGCCGGAGAGAATGCCGGTTAGTTCGCGCGACCCGAAACCGATATCGAACGCCACGTCGCGGAACGCCAGCGATCCCTCGGCGACCCAGCGGACCTGTGGGCCGGCGGCCGCCGCCTTCCGTGGCCGCCTCCGACTGAGTGTGCCCGGATCCTCACGCGGAGCGTCTTCCGCGGCAGGGCGGCGTGCGATCAGCAGCTTGCTGATCTCCGCGTTCATGCGTCCACCGGGCCGAAAGCGTTTGACCAGCGGTACGAGGTCGGACGGGATGGCGTCGAGGAGTTCCTTGTTGATCGACATCTCCTTGATGCTGATCGCCAGGGCGACGTCTGTTCCGGCGTGTCTGGTGTCGATCGTGCCGTTAAGCGTGGCGGTCATGCGGCCGTTGCGGGCTACCATATCCTGCAGGGCGATGCGCCCGGGCGTGACGACGGCCCGACCCCGGATGCCGCTGAAGGGATAGGGGAAGTCGCGGTATTGGATCGCCATCTCGCGGGCATTGATGATCAGGCGGTAATCGCCGTCGGTCGCGCCATCGCCGTCGCGGTCCTGGAGGTGCAGCGTCAGGTCCGCCCGGCCGGCGGGACGAAGGCTGGCCCAGGCCTCGCGGGCGCTGTCCGGCAGCGCGTCGTGGAAGGCTTTATCCAACGTAACGTTCTCGCCACGGAGCGTGGCGGCGTATTGCGGTCTATCTTCGTCGAGACTCATCGTCGCGTCGATTTGTACCGTGGCATCGCCGTGTCGGCCCTGCAGCTTCCGGAGCCTCGCCCGGTTTTGGCTGATCCGCAGCTCTCCGCCGGCGTCCGTTACGGTGTACGGGAAATCCTCGTGTTCAAGGGCCATGGCCGCCAGGTCGGCCGTCACGGACCAGGCCAATGGCTTGCCGGGCTCCTGCGTGATATCGGCACGGGCCCGGCCCGCCCGGCCGCTGGCGTTGAGGCGAGCGATGAACGCGCGGATCCGCTCCGGTAGCGCCTGGCGGAGTGCGTCGTCCAGTGGCACACGTACAGCCTCGATCTGCAGCCCGACGGTCGGCTCGCCGCTGCCGAGGCCGCTGGCCCCGCCACGGATTGCCACCAGGGCCTTGCCGCGTTCGCTTTCCACCAGAGGGATCGTCACGTCGTCGTCGCGAAACCCGATGCGGCCGGTGAGGTTCACCAGCGGGTACGGAAAGCGGTGATAGCGGGCCGAGGCCTTGCCCTTCAGCAGCAGGTCGATCTCGATGTCTTTCGACTTGTCGGCGGCGTGGCGGTTGACACGCACCCGCGCATCGCAGACGCCCTCGGGGTTCAGCATGCCCCACATCGACGCGAATCGCTCCGGCAGCGCCTCGCGAAGGTTCTCGCTGAAGGCGATGTCCTCGGCCCGAACGGTCATGTCGTAGAGGCTCCTGCCGTCCGGCTCGGGGTGGCGGATCCTGCCGGTCACCGTCGCCGTCCCGCCATCGCCGTTCGGCCCTTCGGGGACACGCACGCGAAGATTGAGTGTGTAGCTCTTCTTTTCGTCGAAGGTCACCCGGCCGCGGACGTCTTCGACCTGCAGCGGGAACCAGTCCGGCTTCATGCGAATGCCCTGCGGCTGAAGCTCGCCGGCCACGACAAACCGTCCGTCGGCCAGCCGCTGGTAGCTCAGCGTCAGCGTTGCCGTGCCCTCCGGCGCGAAGTGCCGCCGCATGAAGTCGACGATCTTGCCGATCTCGCCCCTCGCTTCTTCGGGCAGGGAGAAGTCCTCGATCGACACCGTGACGATAAACGGGCTGTCCTTTTTCAGTCCGCTGTACTCGCCCTGCAGCTTGAACCGGGCGTTATTGGCCTGCGGGACGATGCCCTCGACATCGTTGAGCACGACGCCCTCCGGGCTGAAACGCAGCCGCCCCGTAACCTTTCGCAGGACCAGGCCGCCTTCCTGCTCGGGCAGCTGCAGCGAGAAGTCCCACAGTTCGATCTCGTAGCGGTCGCGGTCCGCGTCGGTATACCCCTCGCGGACGAGGCGGAAGTCGCCGGCGACGCTGTACCGCTGCAGCCAGTCGTGATAGCGCGGCGGCAGCAACTGGAACAGCCGATGCGTGCCGGTGAATTCCACGTCCCGCAGTCGGCCGGTTGCCAGATCTAGATCGAACGAGGCCCACATCGCGTCGGTCTCGCCGCCGTGCGGGCCGAAGACCTTCACCGCGTAGCCCTGCGGGCCGATGGGTTCGAAGGTACAGTCGATGGGTTCCTCGGCGACGATGCTTCGCTGCCGACCCTGTTTGACGCGACTGCGCAGCAGGCCGTTGGTCAGGCGGATGGCCGGCAGCGGCCCGTCGCGGGGACCGTCCACGCGGGCGGCAGCTTTGCGAGACAGGCGTTCGGCGTTGGACACGCCGGTGTCTTCGTCGTGTTCCAGATTGATGACCGGCTCGATGCAGACGATCTCGGTCGGCCGCAACGTGCGCTCGCTCAGCAGCGTCCAGGGGTCGTAACGCAGGACGACCTCGCGAGCCGTGAAGAAATGGAACGGCGAGGCATCGTCGCGGATCCGCACTCGCACGCCTCGAAGGCGCACGCCTTCGAAGACACTGAAGTCGGCCGTGTCGACGTCGACGTCCGCGCCGGTCAGGCCTTCCAGGGCGAGCTTGGCCTCGCGCCGGATGCGCGAGTCGTGTGTGAGATACCACCCCGCGTAGAGCAGCAGGAGGATCAGAGCCAGCATTGACAGCCCGAGCACGCGGCGCCGTGGCGAGACGTATTTCCACTGTCGCCGCCGGTGGCGCGACGGCAGGTGCGTCAGCAGGTTGTGCAGCAGGTGCTTCACAGTCACCGATTATAGTCACTTGGCGTGTGAAAACGCCATGCAACAGACGCCCGGCGGCTTACTGCAGGAACTCGGCGAGGCGTTTGAGGACATCGCCGATAACCACCTCCGGGCTGGAGGCCCCGGCGAGTACGCCGAGGGCGAGTGGCCGTTTCTCCGGCAGCCAGTCGCTTGCCGTCCTGGCCGTCTTTGTCTCGGGGGCGAAGGCCCGCAGTTCGTGCGGGGAGGTGATGGCGGTGGCGTCCTCGATTAACCAGGCCGGCGCGTACTGGCAGGCCAGGGCGTGCAGGTGGCGGGTGTTACTGCTGCCGAAACCGCCGACGACAATCACGGCATCACAGCCGCTGCTGCAGAGCTCGACGGCGGCGTCCTGGCGGTTCTGGGTGGCCTTGCAGACGGCCGGCTGCATGCGGAGACGCTGCTCGGCCTGGTCTTCGCCGAAACGCCGGGTGAAGGCCTCGCGGACGATCTGCTGGACGGCGACGGTCTCGCTGTAGAGCATGGTCGTCTGGCTGACCAGCGCGAGATGCCCGAACGGGTCGAGGTCCGGGGCGTTGGTCTGCTCGGGCCCGAAAAGCTCCCGGAACCGCTCGTCGGTCGGGTCCTCGGCCAGCTTTCGCGCCTGGTTGAGCGTCTCGACGACCAGGTATTTTCCTCCGGCGGCGGCGAGGCGACTCTTGGTGACGACGGTCTCGTCGTGGGTCGCCCGGCCGAAGATCAACACGCCGAAGCCTTCGGAGACGGCCCGTTCGCTCCAGCGCCACAGGCGGATGACGTCGCCGCAACTGCAGTCGATCGTCCGGCAGCCAATCTTCGCCAGATGATGCTTGACGTCCAGCGGCACGCCGAAGGCGGGGATGATCGCCAGGTCTTCCTGCCGCAGGTGGGCCTCGACGCAGAAGATCTCCTCGTGCGGCAGGATGCTCACGCTGCGCCTGCGGAAGTAGTCGTTCACCCACGGATTGTGGATGATCTCGCCGAGCAGGATGATGCGGCCCTCACCGTCGTGCTCCCGGACGGCCCTGTCGGCCATCGCCAGGGCGCGCTTCACGCCGCGGCAGAACCCGAAGACGCGTGGCAGCCGCAGCGCCCCGCCGGGCAGCGTCCAGACGTTCGCCGGGTTGCTCTCGCGCAGGCGATCGACCAGGGGTGAATGAAAAACATCGAGGGCAGCCTCGTCGGACGAAACGTCGGGATTGCCGGGGTGAGCCATGCAGACATCATACGCGACCGACCGGTCCGGGCGAAGTGGTGTGCGACATTATTCTACGGCACGAACCATACGCCCTGTTGACGAACGACGCCGGAACACATGTCGGTCTGCGCTTCTTCAGCCCAAGACAGACGCCTCCCTCAGAAATCCGAGGAAATTGCGCTTAGCACCGTTTTCGTGACATAACTTCTTTGTTTGTGTCGCAGAATCGTTCTGATTTTCCGTCCATTTGACTTGTGAGGGAGGCGTCAAGACAGGTGCGTCATCGCCCGAAGACGGACTTGACGCAGCCTGCGGCCGCCTGTCTTCAGCCCCGGCAGGGGCGGCGGTCAATAGCCCCACGCGTCAGCGTGGGGGTCGAATGGTCCGCAAGATCAAGCCCCGTCAGGGGCGCCTTGACGCCGCGAAGGCCCAAGGCGCCCCGCCCAGAGCCCTCTCTGGCTCGGAGACTCGCCATCTCTCCCAGAGGGAGAGAGGTCCCGGAGCTGTAGGCTGTGTCGAGTCTTCGATGACACACCTGTCTCTTGCTCATCCGGGTGCATGCCGACTTGTCGACTTGTTCTGTCGTGGCAAAGGCATAGAATGGCACGTCAGCAATATCTTGCATGATAAGGATGAAATGCACATGCTTGACTGGGCAGCAGCGAACCCGATGAAGGCGGCCCTGATCGCCGGGCTGTTTACGTGGGGCATCACGGCCCTTGGCGCGAGCCTCGTGATATTCACCAAGGCGATCTCGCGGCGGTTCCTGGACGCGGCGCTGGGCATGGCGGCGGGCGTGATGATTGCCGCGAGCTTCTGGAGCCTGCTCAATCCGGCCATCGCCATGTGCGAAGAAGGCGGGCGGCTGGGTTTCTACGCGGATTGGGGTATCGCGTGGCTACCGGCGCTGGCGGGCTTCGTCGTCGGCGGCATATTCATGCGTCTGATCGACCGCTTCCTGCCGCACCTGCACCCCGACCTCAAGATCGCGGAAGGACCGAAGACGTCGTGGCATCGCAGTACGCTGCTGGTCCTGGCGATCACGATCCACAACATCCCCGAGGGCCTGGCCGTTGGCGTGGCGTTCGGGGCGGCGGCAAGCATGGTCGGCGACGCGCAGATCGAGCAGGTCGGCGCGGCGATGGCATTGGCGTTGGGCATCGGGCTGCAGAACTTCCCGGAAGGCTCGGCCGTCTCGTTCCCGCTGCGGCGCGAGGGCATGAGCCGAAAGCGTGCTCTGTGGTACGGTCAGCTTTCCGGCATGGTCGAACCCCTCGCTGCTGTTGCCGGGGCGTTCGCGGTCTACGCGATGGCGGCCATCCTGCCGTACGCGCTGGCTTTTGCGGCCGGCGCGATGATCTTCGTGGTAGCCGAGGAGCTCATCCCCGAGGCCCAGCGGAACAAGAACGTCGACATCGCCACCATGGGCGTGATTGCTGGCTTTGCGATCATGATGACGCTGGACGTCGCCTTGGGGTAGGCTACTGCTTCGACGATTGGGTGTCGATGTTCTCGACCGGGACGTTCTGCTCCACGTAGCTCACCAGCGGCTTGAAGTTCTTGAGCTTCCAGCTGTCGAGTGTGACGTGTCGGCCGTCCGTGGCGTGGACCTTCAGGATGCCCTTGGATTTGAGTTGCGAGGCGTCGATGCGTTCGATCTGCTCCCAGCGGATGGGTTCGCTGGAAAAGTAGGCGTAGTGGATGCCCGCCGCGTCGGCGACGCACGTGCGGCGGAAGTACAAAACACCCCACACCAGGAGCACCAGGCCGGGCAGAGAAAAGACGAACTGCCCCGCAAAGTTGAACGCCCACGATGCGAAGGCATTGAAGTCCTCAGACGGGCTGACGTAGGTGTAGGCCCCTCGCATGATGTCGATGACGCAGTAGACGCCCATCGCCAGCAGCAGGCCGGCAGCGATGAACAGCCTCACACCCGGGTCGTTGTTGGGTGAACATGCCACGCGATCAGGACTGGATGCTTCGGCCGCTTGCGTGTTCGACTCGCTCATGCCTTGCTCCCGCATTGACGTCACAGGTGGAGGTCACTGTGTATACAATTCCCGTGCCGTCTGAATCTATCGGCGACGGCGTGGTTTTGCAACCGCGTTTTGCCCGGCGAGCCGGGCCAAAAAGACGGGTTGACTTCGCGACGTTGCGCGAGTAGTCTACGTGGCCCGCCATTAGGCGCTGGACGCCTTGGCGGGCTGTCCGTAGAGGCAGGAATCGACACCCACCACCCCCGAAGGAGTATATTCCATGGCAATCAAAGTTGGTATCAACGGTTTCGGTCGTATCGGTCGCCTCGTCTTCCGTGTGATGGCAGAGCAGCCCGAGCGGTTTGAAGTGGTCGCGATCAATGACCTCGGCTCGGCCGATCAGTTGGCGAACCTGCTGAAGTACGACTCGACGCAGGGCCGCTTCCAGGGCAAGGTCGTCGCAAAGCAAGACGCGATCGTCGTCAACGGCAAAGAGATTCCGATCCTCAGCGAGAAGAATCCGGCCAATCTGCCTTGGGGCGAGATGGGCGTCGACGTTGCTATCGAAGGGACGGGCATTTTCCGCGCCAACAAGACCGACGACAAGCCGGGGTATGACAGCCACCTCGACGCCGGCGCCAAGAAGGTCATCATCACCGCCCCGGCCAAGGGTTCGGCCAAGACGGTCGTCCTGGGCGTCAACGACAGCGAACTGACCGCCGACGACGCCTGCATCAGCAATGCTTCCTGCACGACCAACAGCCTCGCGCCGGTCGTCAAGGTGCTCGATGAGACGTTCGGCATCACCAAGGGCCTGATGGTCACCTGCCACGGCTACACCAACGACCAGAACACGCTCGACCAGCTGCACAAGGACCCGCGCCGCAGCCGGGCCGCCGCTGTCAACATCATTCCGACCACGACCGGTGCCGCCGCCGCGGTCGGCCTGGTCCTGCCGGACCTCAACGGCAAGCTGGACGGCTATGCCCTGCGTGTCCCGGTCCCGACTGGCAGCATCACCGACCTGACGATCAACGTCGAGAAGGAAACCAACATCGAAGAGGTCAACGAGACCATCAAGGCCGCCGCCGAAGGCGAGATGAAGGGCGTCATCGAGTACACCGCTGACCCGATCGTCTCGACGGACATCATCCACCACCCGGCCAGCAGTGTCTTCGATAGCGGCAACACCAAGGTCGTCGGCGGCGACATGGTCAAGGTCACCATGTGGTACGATAACGAGTGGGGTTACTCGAACCGCACGTGCGATCTCGCCGAAATGGCCATGAAGCTGTAATAACGCAAGATCATGCCACCAACCCGCGGAGAAGGCAGAGCATGCCTGTGCAGGCAGGCGTCTCGGCGGCCCCGGCGGCTTGGAACATTACCCACACGAGGCGTTTTGTTGGGGAGCAGAGCCTCGGCCGGCCGCACCAACGCCGTTGAGATGCTCGCCCCGGGGCGAGGTCGACTTACAAGCAATAGGCCCGCGGGACATCAGGTCCGGCGGGCCTCTTCTTGCTCGGGCATCCCACAACCTTGACCGGAGCGGCGCACCATCAAGGCGTGGCCGCCCGCTGAGCGACCACGCCTGAATCGTCAGTTTTCGTTCGCATGCTATTTGGTTGCGTCGCCGCCGTCCCCGGCCTCGGCGTCGTTGGCGTCGGCGGACTCGCCTGCCTCGGCGGAGGCATCGTCGGCCGGGGCCGGGGCGATCATTGTCTCGCCGGCGTCGGTCACGACGATGGCCTCGTCTTCGAGGGCCTGGTCCATCACGTCATTGCGGACCTGCGAGCTGATGGCCGTTGCGGCGATCTTCTGTTTGGCCTTGAGAGGCGGTGTCCGGGCTTGCTCGTCCTTGGCTTCGCCGGCCTTGTGGATGATGTGGAAGCCGTACTTCGTGCGGACGGGGTCGCTGATTTCGCCGGCCTTCATGGCGAAGGCTTTGGTCGCGAAGGGCGCGAGCATCTTGTAGAAGGTGAACTTCGGCAGCTCGCCGCCATCGACGCTCGACGGGCCCTGGCTGTGCTTGCGGGCGGCTTCGGCAAAGTCGATTTCGCCGGCCTCGATTTGCTTCTTGATAGCGATTAGCTTGGCCAGGTCGGCTTTCTGGTCGGCGGTGGTCGCCGCGGGCTCGAGCTTTATGAGGATATGGCTGGCCGTGACCTTCGTGCCGTCGAAGTAGCTCGGATGCTCGTCGATGAACGCCTGGAGCTTCTGCGGCGTCGTCAGACCCTGGACGTGGCTGCGCATCTTGATCTGCAGCTTCAGGTCGTCCATCGTCATGTCGGACTTCGCCATGACCTCTTCCACGGTCATACCCATACTCTCGGCCTGCTTGGCGAGTTGGGCCTTCATCTCGTCGAACGCCTGGTCATCGAGCTTGAGGTCCTGCGCCTCGACGTAGGCTTCGATGAGCGCCTTGCGGAGCAGCGAGTCGAGCACACGACGGGGCGTGACCCGTCCGGCCTGCCGGGGCGAAGCCTGCGCAAGGATGGCGGCGACTTCGGCCCGCAACTCGCCAGCGGTGATCTCGTCATCGCCGGCCCTGGCGATGACCGTCTCGTCGGTGATGTCCGGTGCGATCTCGGCGGCCTTCGCGGCGGGTTCCTCGCCGGCTTCGGTATCGGCGGCGGGTTCACTGTCGTCGGCTTCGCCGGCCGGGGCGGGTTCGGCCTTGTCGGCCGGTTGTGTCTCGAGAGGCGCCTCCGCGGTGTCGACGGGCTCGGCGGTCTCGCCGTCGGCGGGCGCTTCGTCCGCGGCGTCGCCGGCGGCGGGCGTGGCTTCAGTGTCGTCGTTGTCGACGCTGGGTTCGGAGGCATCGCAGGCGGGCAGGATGCATCCGGCACAAATCACGGCGAGCATGAGAACACGATTGAGGGCAGTCTGGTTCACGGGTGACTCCATTGGCACTGGCGGCGGGCTGGGCACGACCCCACGGTCGCGTCGGATATCCAGGCGGCCACGTTGGGACAGGCCATTATGCGCGACGGTCCGTCGGAAACCGAAGGAAAAAGGCCGTCGCCACCACATTCCGAGCTGTCCCTGCGACGTCTTCGCCCATGCACGAATGAAGGACGTCATGCCTCGTCGTCTGCGAGTTCGCCGTCGGGCGTCAGCTCGTCGCCTTCCCCTTTGGCAAGCATCTGGATTTTTTTTTCGGCCTGGTCGAGGATGGCCCGGCAGCGTTTGACGAGCTTCGTGCCTTCGGCGTAGCGATCGATGGACTCCTCCAGCGAGACGCGTCCATCTTCGATCTCGTCGACGATGGTTTCGAGCTTTTCGATCGCCTGCTCGAAGGTCATGGGAACCTCGTCGCCGGCGGACTGTTCGGTAGATTCGGGGGTCGGTTCAGTCATGGTGGGTCTGTCTCCTGGGACGCTTTTAATCGGTCTCGCCGGGATTGTCAAACAGTGCCGGGCCGGGCGGCGGCTTTGTGCATCTGCTGCGAGGTCTGGCTTGGGGCGGCGCTGCCGATGCCTCATCGTCGGCCACGTTGCTGCGGATCTCGCCGTCGGCGAGCCGGGTCATGATGCGGTCGCCGGGCGAGAACTCAGCCGCCGACTTTCGCGGCCGACCGTCGGGGCCGAGCGTGATGGTAAAGCCGCGTCGCAGGACCGCCTGGACGTCGAGGGACTGGAGCTGTCGTTCGGCCGCGCGAAGTTGCTGGCGGTCGAGCTTCAGACGCCCCGCGGGGTGGACGGCCCGCAGGCCGGCGGCCGCCTGGCCGAGTCGCTCGCCCGCTCGTTTCGCGCTTGCCCCCAGTGCCCAGCGAAGTCGCGAGATCATCGCTTCGATACGGGCTCGGCCCTTTTCGACCAGTCGGGCCGGGTGCAGGGCGGCCAGTCGATTGGCGGTCGGTTCGAGGCGTCGGCGGTGCTCGGCGAGTTCGCTGCCCGTGACGGCCCGGAGGCGGTGGGCGAGTTCGTCAACGTGTTGCATGCGGTTATGGACGCGGCCGAGCGGATCGCGGAAGACGCTGCTTCGCGTCATGGCAGCCAGTGCGGCGTTTGCCTCTTCGAGGCGGTCGAGCAGAGCGCGTCGAGCGCGGGCTCGCAGGTCGGCGGTCTGCCGGGCGAGGTCGCGGCAGTCTGGCACGGCGGCTTGCGCGGCGGCGGTCGGCGTCGCGGCGCGGCAATCCGCGACGAGGTCACAGATCGTCACGTCGGTCTCGTGGCCGACGCCCGAGATCACCGGCGTGCGGGCGGCTGCGACGGCCCGGGCTACGGGCTCCTCGTTGAACGCCCAGAGATCTTCGAGGCTGCCGCCTCCCCGGCCCGTGATCAGCGTGTCGATGCCCAGATGCTCGGCGCTGGCGTCCAGCAGGCGGATGGCCTCGGCAACCTTCGCGGCCGAGCCTTCGCCCTGAACCGGCACGGGCAGCAGGTAGACGGTCGCGGCCGGCCAGCGTTTCCGCAGCGTCCGCTGAATGTCGCGGATGGCCGCCCCCGTGCCGCTGGTCACCACGCCGATGGCCCGCGGGATACGCGGGATGGGCTTCTTGCGGTCAGCGTCGAAGAGCCCCTCGTCCTGCAGCTTTTCCTTGAGCTGGCGGAAGGCCAGTTCCAACGCCCCCTCGCCGCGCGGCGTGATGCGTTCGGCGTAAAGCTGCAGCCGCCCCTGGGCGTCGTAGACGTCCACTTTGCCCTCGACCACGACCTCCAGGCCGTCGGCGGGCTCGAACTTCAGTCGACTCGCACGGCTCTTCCACATGGCACAGTCGATCTGGCACGAGCCGTCCTTGAGGCGGAAGTAGATGTGCCCCGAAGCCGGACGGGAGACGTTGCTCAACTCGCCGATGACGGCAACGCGCTCGGGGAAGGCCGCCGCCAGGGCGTCCTTGACGCGGGCCACGAGGACGCTGACGCTCATGGGCTGCGGACCGGGCGCCTGGCGGTCGCGGTAGCGGCCGACGTCGGGCGCGTCGCGCGGGCCCCTGGCCTCGGCGGGGTCAAAAAGTCTGCGTCGTCGTTCGCTCATGCGGTGGCTCTCCGGCCGGGGCTGCATCGGCCGGTCGCCATTTTCGCCCCTGCTCGCACCGATGTCCAGTTGCAGGGGCAATCATGTTCTCACGCAACGGCCGTTGCGACAGGCGGTGGAGTATCCCATCAAGGATACATACGCCCTTACACGATTCCCGTGACGAGCGCAACTGAACGTGCGCCGAACATCAGAAACAGGGAGAAAAACGCCTTACATGCGATGGCCAGATAGCTGGTGTGCGGGAGTTTGCTTGATTCAAACGACGAAGTCGCTAAAATGCATCGTTTGTGTGCGCAGCCCGTGCATCTGGGAATACGGGCAGCACCCGGAGAGAACGCTTGAGAGTCGTGCCTGCCATCTCCCTCGCCCGTCCGACGGCGCTGGCTGCCCTGACCGTGCTGCTGGCCGTTTGTCTGTGCGCTGGCCTGGCCGCGGGGCAAGACGGCAAAATGCTCTGGGACGGCGAAAAGTGGGTCCCCGCCGCAGCGCCCGAGCCCGGCACCGCCATGGGGGACCTCGCCTCGATCCGCCAGGACGTCGATGCCGGCCGCGTCAAGACGATCATCGACCGCGTTGAGCAATTCCTCGTGCAGTATCCCCAGTCGCCCGGCTGCGAGGAGGCCATGAACCTCGCCGGCCAGGCGCTGATCAAGCGGGGCCGGTACTGGAAGGCCTACGATTGGTACACGCGGCAGATATCGACGTATCCCAACGGTGCGTTTTTCCAGCGCGCCCTCGACCGCCAGTACATGATCGCCGACGCCTTCCTGAAAGGCCGCAAACGTCGCCTGTGGGGCATTTTCCGTATCGGCGTTCAGGACGATGCCATCGACATGCTCCAACGGATCGCCGCGGCCGCCCCGGGTACGGAACTCGCCGAGCGGTCGCTGCTGCGCGTGGCGGACCACTACTTCGACAACGGCCTGTTCAAGGAAGCCATTGACATCTACGAGCAGTTCATCCGCGAGAACCCCTCCTCGCCGCGGCGTGCCTACGCCATGCTCCAGGTGCCCAAAAGCTACCTGCTGAGCTACAAGGGTGTCGAGTGGGACGTCGCTCCGCTGCTGAACGCCAAGAAGCGATTTGAGATCTTCGCCGCCGCCTACCCACGGGCCGCCAAACGGGAGAACGTTGCGACGATCCTTGAAGAAATCCGGCGGATTCGCGCACACAAACTGTACCATATCGGGTGGTTCTACGAACGAACGAAGCACCCGCGGGCGGCGGCCTACTACTATCAACAGTTGCTGGACACGGAAGACCAGCGCGGTGTCAGAATCTTCGCGGACACCCAATGGGCCGAGCAGGCACGCCAGCGGCTGGCGATGATCGGTCCGGTGGAGCCCGCCGAGCCGGCTCCGCGTTCCGACCGACGCGACAAGGCGACGGACGACCGCATCGAGAAGCGGCAGGCCGAGGACAGCGCGTCGCCGTCCGTCACGCTGCCGCCGGGCGAGCCGCCGCGTCTGAGCACGGAGCTGGGGCGACGGCGTGACGTGGTCGTCGACGAGCCACCCGCCATGCCCGCCAGCGGCGCGCAGTCCCCGGTCCCTGACGAGGAACCGATTGACGACGATAAAGTGGACGAGACGAGCGACGTCGAAGGACCCACGCGTCTGGAAGCATTGCCCGTACCGCCGCAATGAGTTCCAACGACCACGAATTGTCCGTATGCAATTCGGATTGAGAAGGACCCCATGACCATGCACAGAACATTGCGAATCCTGCCGGGCCTGCTGGCCCTGACGGCCGTGCTGGCCTGCGCCGGCTGCATGAGCCAGGACGGTGTGGGCGGCTATACCGCGGCGAGCCTGTATCGTCCGGGTATCCGAACCGTGGCCTGCCCCATTTGGACGCGTGGCAAGGACGTCTATCGTCGTGACATCGAAGTCCAGTTGACCAAGGCCATCGTTGATCGCATCAACCTCAGTTCCGACTACAAAGTCACCAGCCGCGGCCAGGCCAATACCCTGCTGACCGGTTCGATTGACGGTATCACCCAGAAGACCCTCAGCTTCAACCCCGACACGGGCGATCCACGCGAGATGCAGGTTGCCTACATTCTCAGCTTCCGCTGGGAAGACCTGCGAACCGGTGAGGTGCTCGTCGAACGACGGGGCTTTGTCGTGGCGTCGACATACCTGCCCAGTGCGCCGTATAATGAACGGTTCTTCCGCGGCACGCAGGACGCCCTGGACGAAATCGCGCGGCGCGTGGTCGAACAGATGGAAAGCGACTGGGGCGGCGGCGCCTGAAACCGCATCGACCTGCCGGGCAGGGCGGCACGTTCCTGCAACACGGCTGGACATCCTGGCGTAGAATGGTGTAGGCAAACGCCCCGACACAGAGCTTTATCCGGTAGGAGATCATGACCCAAGGCAGTCCCGACAACAACCGGCCGTCCGGCGATCCGAACCAGCAGAAACCCAACGTTCCGCCCCCGCGGTACAGCCGCAGCCTGCTCGGTTGGGTCGTCATCATCGCTCTATGCCTCCTCCTGGCCGTCCTGCTGACCAACCAGTTCGACGATCGCGCGGAGGTATCGTTCAGTGAATTCGAGACATTCGTCGACAACAACCAGTTGACCGGCGAGGTCGTGATCGAAGGCCGTGAAATCCGCGGCGAAGTGAAAGAAGACGCCCCCTGGCCGAAAGGCAAGCCACGAAAATTCTCCGCCGTCCTCCCGCCGGACATACAGAACTACAGCGTCGAACTCACGCGCCGCCTGAAGAAGGTCGGCTCGACGGCCCAGGTCGAGGCCACGCCGGATACGTGGTGGGACTCCGGTGTACTGATCAACCTGCTGTTGATGGTCGGCCTGATCCTGCTGATATGGTTCTTCCTTTTCCGGCGCATCAGCGGCGCCGCCGGCGGGGGGGGCTTTCTGGGCAGCTTCGGCCGCTCGCGCCACCGGGTGATGACCAAGGAAGAATCGAAGGTTACCTTCGAGAACGTCGCCGGTATCGAGGAGGCCAAAGACGAGGTCAGCGAACTCGTGGAATTCCTCAAGAACCCGAAGAAATTCTCTCGCCTGGGCGGCCGCGTGCCGCGCGGCGTGCTACTCGTGGGCGAACCGGGCTGCGGCAAGACGCTGTTGGCCAAGGCCATCGCCGGCGAGGCCGAGGTGCCCTTCTTCAGCATCTCCGGCAGCGACTTCGTGGAGATGTTCGTCGGTGTCGGCGCCAGCCGTGTCCGTGACCTGTTCAAGCAGGCCAAGGACACCGCGCCGTGCATTATCTTCCTGGATGAAATCGACGCCGTCGGTCGCAAGCGAGGCATGGGCTTCAACGGCGGCGGCCACGACGAACGTGAGCAGACCCTCAACGCTATTCTCGTGGAAATGGACGGCTTTGAGAGTTCGGACCAGGTCATCGTCATCGCGGCAACGAACCGTGCCGACGTGCTCGACCCGGCGCTGACGCGCCCGGGCCGCTTCGATCGCCAGATCCAGGTCCCCCTGCCCGACCTGCAGGGCCGACTCGCCATCCTCAAAATCTATGCCGAGAAGGTCCGCACCGGCCCGCACGTCGACCTCAACCGCCTCGCACGCGGCACGCCGATGTTCAGCGGCGCCGACCTCGAAGCCATCGTCAACGAGGCCGCCATCTCCGCCGCCCTCAACGGTCAGGACCACATCGAGCACGACGACCTCGAAGAGGCGCGCGACAAGGTCCGCTGGGGCCGAAGCCGCAAGAGCCGCGTCATCGACGAGAAGGAGAAAACCATCACCGCCTACCACGAGGCCGGCCACGCCATCGTCCAGGAACTCGTGGAAAACGCCGACCCGCTTCACAAGGTCAGCATCATCCCCCGCGGGCCGATGGGCGGGGCGACCTTCTCCCTGCCGGAGAAGGACCGCTATCTCTACACGCGTCGCTACTGCAACGCCGTGCTGCAGGTCTCCCTGGCCGGCCGCATTGCCGAAGCCCTCTTCTGCGACGACATCTCCAGCGGCGCCCAGAACGACATCGCCAAGGCCACCGAACTGGCCAAGAAGATGGCGCTCGACTGGGGCATGAGCGACAAGCTCGGCATGATTAACTACAGCAACGAAGACCGCCACTTCATGCCCATGGACACCGGCGGCAAGGACTATTCCGAACGGACGGCTGAGGTCGTCGACGGTGAGGTCCGCCGCATTATCGACGATGCCTGGGCCGGCGCCGAGCGACTGCTCAAGGACTATCGCGACGCCCTTGATCGCCTCGCCAAGGCCCTGATGAAGTACGAGACCCTCTCGGCCGAAGACGTCCGCGCGATCATCGACGGCAAGACGCTCGACAAACCCACCGTCGAGGAACTCCTCCAGGCCGAGCAGGCCAAGGACGCCGATCGCGCGCCTGGCAGCGTTGTTGAATCGCCGGCCGAGGAGTTCAAACCCGAAGGCCCCCCGCCCATGCCCGAGATGGGATAGAACAGAACGAAGACGCCTCCCTCAGAAATCCGAGGAAGTGCCGCTCAGCACCGTTTTCGTGACATAACTTCTTTGTTTGTGTCGCAGAATCGTTCTGATTTTCCGTCCATTTGACTTGTGAGGGAGGCGTCAAGGATAATGGACGTCGTCGTTCTTCCCCCCTGCTCTTGCGGGCGAAGGGTTGTCCGAAGACCGCCGCCTCACTGTCAACGGTGCTGATCGTTTCCATGCAATCCGCAACCGTGTCGGAATCCTGTGTCGCGCACTTCGCGGTCGACGGTGTCTTGATTCTCATTCACGGCGGCGCCGACGGTCTGGCCGAGGGCGACGGTGGGTCTGCTGATGCAAGGGTCTGTAAGCCGGCTGCCTGCGGCAAGGCGGCGCGACGTGCGGACATAATTCGCCATCCCCGGATCGGTATCGTATCTATCCATCAGGCCCTGTTCGCGATCCCAGGTGACGGGTATCGGACAGGCATTGCCAGCACGTCGTGTTGGAGACGGTCGCCACGGTGCCGTGCAGTCGGACATCGGCCGGCCGGGAGGCTGCGATCCGGACGGTTTCGCGGGGAGGCGCCGTGGTGCCGGCGCCGTGTCGGCCGACGCGCGGCTGTCGCGCGCGAGACGCGATAAGTTGCGGGAGCTTGGCGTCGCACGTGAAGCGGCGTCACGAAGCATCACGATGCCGGGTGTCGGCGCCGCCTCGTGGCCCGGTCGGCACGAACCCGCTGGGCATATTGGATGGAGGGCATGGACATGGTCTCAACGCGCAGGCGAGCCTGCCTGCTGATGGCGACGATGGTGCTCGTCTTTTTGACGCTTTTCGCGGCGTCTGCGAGCTGCGGCGACGTCACCCGGCTGGCCGCCGAGGTCAAGATCGAGCGGCCCTCGCAGGCCACGGAATCCGTCGTCCGGGCGAGCTACGTGCCGGACGCGGCTGTTCTGGCGGTGTTGGCGACGGGCACGATTGGCCTGTGGTTGCTTCGCCGGCTGCGTCGCCGGCGCGAGGCCTGAACACGGACCGCGTTTTGACGGCTCGCTTAGGAAGCTGTCGCTGCTGCGGTCGGGCCTTTTGCCTCCGCGGCATCGTCCCGAACACTCGGTCGGTTGACCAATTTACCCATTCGCCTGCGTTTCCGCTCCTTGATGCTCGCGACGCGAGCCATTTCCAGACGGGCTGTTCACGGGTGACTTGCCGTCACGGGGGTCGCCGCATGCGCAGGCAGGCCTTGCATTCGAGGGGGCGCCCTGATAGCTTGCGCGACAGTTATTACCAGCTCAGTTCGTTGGCACGGCAGCGACGATTGCCACAGCCGGCGACGATAACGGACAGTCGCATGCACCTATTCTGGACGGTTTTCCTGTTCATCTTCGGAGCCTGCCTCGGCAGCTTCCTGAACGTCATCATCTACCGCATGCCACGTGGCGAGAGCATCGCCTTCCCCGGCAGCCACTGCCCGGCCTGCGGGCGGGCGATCAGCTGGTACGACAATATTCCGCTGCTGAGCTGGCTGATGCTCGGCGGGACGTGTCGACGATGTGGCGGGCAGATTGCTCCGCGGTATCTCGTTGTCGAGGCGACGACCGGCATTCTCGTCGCGGGTCTGTACATGTGCTATTACGTGCTCGAACTCCGCAGCGGGTTGGGACCGTTCGCGGAGACCTGGCCGCTTTACGCGGCCCACGTGGCCCTGGTCTGCGGGCTGTTCGCTTGCTCGGTGATCGACGCCGAAACATTTACCGTGCCGTTGGAAGTCTGCTGGTTCGTCTCGCTGGTGGGTCTGGTGGCGGCAGCAGCCAGTCCCGAGCCGGCACTGCTGCCGTTTGTCTCGGCGCCGCTGGCGGTGGGGAGCATTGGCGCGCTGGTGGGCCTGGCGGTGGCGTTGTGGCTGCAGTATCGCGGCATCATCCTGCCGAGCTTCATTGACGCCGAGGCCTCCAAGGCCGAGCAGGCCGAGGACCCCGAGAGCGACCCCGCCTCGGCCAAGGCCCGCGAAGACAAACCGGTAACGGTGGCGTATTCGTCGGACAGCGGCGTCAATCCCCGCATCGAGATCTTGCGCGAGGTGCTGTTCCTGTTGCCGTTGCTGGGCGGGGGGCTGCTGTCGGGGCTGCTGGTGGCCCACGTGCCGGCGGTTTCCAGCGGGTGGGCGTGGCTGATGGCCCAGGCGGATGGGAGGGTCGGTTGGCACATGGGTGGGCTGACCGGCGCTCTGTTTGGCTACTTTATCGGCGGGGCGTGGATCTGGGGGATGCGGATATTCGGCACGGTAGGCTTCGGCAAGGAAGCGATGGGCCTGGGCGACGTGCATCTGATGGCGGCCGTCGGTGCCGTCTGCGGATGGATCGTACCGTCGGCGGCATTTTTCGTGGCGCCGTTTTTCGGGCTGCTGTGGGCGCTGACACTGCTGTTCGGCAAGGGCCAGCACGAGCTGCCTTACGGGCCGTGGCTGTCACTGGCGTCGGTAACCGTTATGATATTCTACGACAGCTTTGCAGCCGGACTGGACGCGTACCGTCAGTTCGCCGGGCTGTGATCCATCCGGCCGCCGTGTGGGCGACGGGCGAACCGATAGAAAGGCAGGCGAGGCATGCATTTTAAAACGCTACGGGGCTATGTGCTGTCCGTGATCATCGGGCTGATCCTGGCCGCTGCAGTCGTGCTGGTGATACTGCAGTGGGGCAATACGGCCGAGTTCAGCCTGTACGGCAAGAATCAGGCTTACAATACAGCCCTGGTCGTGCTGGGCTCGCTGATTTTCGGCGCGGTTCTGATTCCGCTGTTTAGGGTGTTTTTCCGCGGCATACGCGACATTCGCCGCGGCCGACAGGACGAGCAGATCGAACGTGTCGGCACGTTGGACAAGCAGCAGCGCCGGGCCGCGGGCAAGGGCGAGAAAACGGGCCGCTAGCCCCCGCGAAGGCGACCGGCAAAACGGGCCGGAGCGGACTGTTGTATTCTGCCGAAGGTATGTATAATTGTCCGCGGAATCGTTGCGGTGCAAGCGACAAGCCAGAAACGAAGGAAAGGTATACCATGCCGACACATGCACGAATCATATGGATGGTCCTCATTGCCGGTGCGGCACTGGCGACCGGTTGCAATGAACGGGAGAAGGCCGAGATCGCCGCCCTTCGCGACCAGAAGGACCGTCTGCAGATGCAGAACAAGGCCTATCGCGACGAGATCAGCGAACTCCAGACGATGAACAGCAATCTCCAGGCGGACCTGCAGGCCCGCGACGCCGAGCTGCTGGCCAAGCAGCAGCGCATCGCCGAACTGGAAGAGCCGGCCACCCAGCCGGCCCAGGATACCGGCACGGAGGCGGGTTGGCAGCGCACGACCATCGGCGACAAGGTCACCGTCGGCAGCGACGTGCTGTTCTCCTCCGGCAAGGCGTCGCTGACGGCCGCCGGCAAGCGGACCCTGGACCGCATCGCCACCGCCCTGCGAGGGCGATACGCCGGCATGCCGGTTCGCGTGTATGGCTATACCGACAGCGACCCGATCGTCAAATCCAAGAAGTTCTGGGCCGACAACCTTGATCTCTCGGCCAACCGGGCGATGGCCGTGACACGCTATCTGCGTGAGAAGGGTATCCCGGCCGAGGACATCGAAACCATCGCCATGGGTGCAACGCACTTTGTCGCGGGTAACTCCAGCACGTCGGGCAAGTCGCAGAATCGCCGCGTCGAAATTTTCGCCGTCCGGTCCGGCAGCTCGCTGCCGCCCAGCCCGTAATTCATCGAGCCCGGTTGCCGGGCGACGTCCCATGATTGCAGTTGTTGACTACGGAATGGGCAACCTCCGAAGCGTGCAGAAAGGTCTGCAGCGCGTCGGCGGCGATGCGCAGATTGTCGGCACGGCCGGCGACCTCCACAGCGCCGAGAAGATCGTCCTGCCGGGCGTGGGCGGTTTTGGCGATGCCATCGACCGCCTGAACTCGACAGGCATGGTGCCGACGCTTCTCGATGCGATCCGCGCGGGCACGCCGTTTCTGGGTATCTGTCTCGGCTTTCAGTTGCTCTTCGACATCAGCTACGAAGACGGCGAGTACACCGGCCTGGGTGTCTTTCCCGGCAAGGTCGTGCGGTTCGAGTTTCCCGAGTCACTCAGCGGCCAGAACCTCAAGATTCCGCACATGGGCTGGAACCAGATCAGCTATCGCGTCGACTGCCCCCTCTTCCAGGGCATCCCGCAGGACGCTTACGTCTACTTCGTCCACAGCTATCACGTGGTGACAATTCGTGACGAAATCGTCGCGGCGACGACCGACTACGGCTATACCTTTACGGCGGCCGTCTGGTCGGGCAATACCTTTGCGACGCAGTTTCACCCTGAGAAGAGCCAGGACGTCGGGCTGAAGATGCTCGGTAACTTCGTGGAGGTGTGATGGATCTGTTGCCGGCGATCGACATTCGGGGCGGCCAGGTCGTTCGCCTTCAGCGAGGCGACTACGACCAACAGACGACCTACGGCGACTCCCCGCTCGAGCAGGCGAAACGCTTCTTTGACGCCGGGGCACGCTGGATTCACGTTGTCGACCTCGACGCGGCCCGCAGCGGCGAGCTGACCAATACGCGCCATCTGCGCGCCATCTGCGAGACGGCCTCGGCGGCCGGGGCGGCCGTCCAGTGCGGCGGCGGCGTCCGCGACACCAAACGCGTCGAGATGATCCTGGCTTTCGGCGTGCGGCGGCTGGTCATCGGCTCGGCGGCCATGAAGGACCGCGCATGGTTTGACTCGCTGCTGACCGATGAGCGGATCGACAACAGCCGGATCGCCCTGGGCCTTGATGCCCGCGACGGGCGACTCGCCGCGGAAGGCTGGACCGAGCAGTTGGATCTCATGGCGATCGACCTGGCCCGGCAGGTCAGCGGCAGCGGCCTGGGCGCGATTGTCTACACCGACATTGCCCGGGACGGCATGCTGACCGGCGTGAACGTGGAGGCGACAGCGGAACTCGTGCAGGCGACCGACGTGCCGATCATTGCCTCCGGTGGCGTGGCCTCGATCGACGACATCCGCTGGTGCCGCCAAGCTGGCTGCGGCGGCGCGGTTCTCGGTAAGGCACTGTACGAACAGACACTCGACCTCGCCGCCGCGCTTGCGGTCGCCGCCGGTGAGAGGGATTGACGCCGCGCCGGCGGTGCGCGACTGGCGGGTGATCTTTCTGAAGATTTTCTTCCGAAAAGAGTTGTACTTTTCGGGAAGTTTGTTAACAATAGATTTGTAGTTCGAGGGTGGGAACCTCTGAGCCTCTGAACCCCAACAACGCTCTCGCCGGTCGTTTCTCAGTTCAGAGCCTCAGGACGGACGAATTCATAGCCAAGGGCGGCCAACGCTCCGTACGTGTATCTCTCTGTGCTGGCCGCTTCACGCTGAACCCATTGTCAAGAAGGTGATTGTGCAATGACTGCCACAAACGGCAAAACCGAATCCAAGAACAAACAGTCTTCGCAGGAAGTGGAACCGATGCAAGAGGGCGAAGGCGTCCTCGACGTAACGGAAAAGGGATACGGCTTCCTCCGCAAGCCCGACCAGAACTACCGCCCCACGCCGGGCGACGTCTTCGTCGGCAAAGACTTCATCCGCCATCGCGGCCTGCAGACCGGCCTTTACATCAAGGGCAAGGTCGTGCCCCCGCACAAGAAAAAGGGCGGCCCGCGGCTGGATATCCTCGAAGAGATCAACGGCCAGCCCGCGGAAGAATACCAGGACATCGTGCCGTTCAACGACCAGGTCGTCGTCGACCCGCACCCACAACTGAAACTCGAGACTCCCGGCGGCCCGATAGAGATGCGCGTCCTCGACCTCATCTGCCCCATTGGCAAAGGCCAGCGAGGCCTGCTCGTCGCCCCGCCGCGATCCGGCAAGACCATCCTCCTGCAGCAGATCGCCAACGCGATTTCTACCAACAACCCTGAGTGCCACCTCATGATCCTTCTCGTCGACGAGCGGCCCGAGGAAGTCACGGACTTCCGCCGCAAGTGCGAAAAGGCCGAGGTCATCGCCTCAAACAACGACCAGCCGGTCGAGAATCACGTCCGTGTCACCGAGTTCACGCTCGACCGGGCCAAGCGAATGGCCGAGTCCGGCTGCGACGTCGTGATCCTGCTGGATAGCCTCACCCGCCTCGGCCGCGCGTACAACCGCAACGTCGAAGGTTCGGGCCGGACCATGACCGGCGGCGTGGACATCCGTGCCCTCGAGACGCCCAAGCGACAGTTCGGCGCTGCCCGCAAGATCGAGAACGGCGGCAGCCTGAGCATCCTCGCCACAGCCCTTATCGAAACCGGCAGCCGCATGGACGACCTCATCTTCGAGGAGTTCAAGGGCACGGGCAACATGGAACTGCAACTCGACCGCAAACTCGCCGAGAAGCGCATCTGGCCCGCGCTGGACATTCCCAAGTCCGGCACGCGGAAGGAAGAGCTGCTCGTTGAACCGTGGCAGCTGCCGAAGATGCACGCCCTGCGTCGTACCCTCGCCAGCATGCAGATCGACGAAGAAGTTCCCTCGCTGCTGCGGGCGATCGAGAAGCATGACAGCAACGAGGACTTCCTCCGTTCGCTTGAAGCCGGCAACCGATAGCAGCCCGTTGGCGGGCAGCACGGGCTCGTCGATGCTGAGGGCCGAGACACGCCCCGGCCACACAACAAGCCCCTTTACATCTGCGCGGTGCAGCACTCCCGTCGGGAGCGCTGCACCGCGCAGGTATTTTTTAGTGCGTCCTGTATGAGACATGGGCGAGACGCCCGTGCCACGCATGGCCAAGATGGCCACGCCACGCGGACACATGTGATGACCCAGGCCGGCGGCGCTCGGTCTTGAACGCACGCGGCGTGGCCGGTACGATTGCCGCCGGTGATGTAGCGGCACGGCAACCCGAGAGAAGGAGTACCGGTGGCATGGCGGTATGCAAGAGACGATGTGGTGGCATCGGAACCTGAGAGAAGGAGTACCGGTGGCATATGGCCATATTCAAGAAACTGCTTAACGGGCTCAGCCGCACCAAGCAGCGCTTCGTCGGTGGGCTCAAGAGCCTGCTCGTCGGCCGGACGATCGACGCCAAACTGCTGGACGAACTCGAGGCGATGCTCATCCAGGCCGACATTGGCGTGAAGGGCACGATGAAAATCATCGACGACCTGCGCACTGCCAGCAGTGAAGGCCGCATCGAAAAGGGCGAGGAGGTCATCGACTTCCTCAAGAACGAGCTGAAGACCTACTGGCCCGAGGCCGACCGTGCGATTCACTTCGCCGAGTCCGGCCCGACGGTGATCCTTGTCGCCGGCATCAACGGGGCGGGCAAGACCACCTCCATCGCCAAGCTGGCCTACCAGTTCCACAGCGGCGGCAAGAAGGTTGTCCTCGCCGCCGCCGATACCTTCCGGGCCGCCGCCGTCGAGCAGTTGACCATCTGGGCCGACCGCATTGGCTGCGACATCATCAAGGGCTCGGCCAAGGACCCGGCGAGCGTGGCCTACGATGCCTGCGACGCCGCCATTGCCCGCGAGGCCGATGTCCTGCTGGTCGACACGGCCGGACGCCTGCACACGCAGGACAATCTCATGCGTGAGCTGACGAAGATCCGCGACGTGGTTGGCAAGAAGCTGCCCGGCGCGCCGCACGAGGTCCTCCTGACCCTCGACGCCACCACCGGACAGAACGCCATCCAACAGGCCAGGGCCTTCGTGCAGGCCATCGACGTGTCGGGCATCTTTCTGGCCAAGCTGGACGGGACGGCCAAGGGCGGCATCGTGGTGGCGATTCGCAACGAGATCAACCTGCCCGTCAAGTTCGTCGGTCTCGGCGAGACCTACGAAGACGTCGAACCCTTCGACCCCGACACGTTCGTCGAAGCCTTGTTCGCTTAACCTTTTCGGGAGAACGAGATGAGCCAGTGGCATTGTATTGTTCAAGGGCAGCAGTATGGCCCTGTCAGTGAAGAGGATTTCAGGAACTGGGTGATCCAGGGGCGCCTCACCGCCAATGACATGGTCTGGACCGAAGGCATGGCTGCCTGGCAGCCGGCCTCCCAGGTGCCCGCCCTGGCGTCGGTCCTCAGCAGTGCTCCGCCGCCCATGCAATCCTTCAATCGCGAGCAGGCACCCGGCGCGGTGGTGGCGCTGGTCTGTGGTATTGCGGGGCTGATGTTTGGTTGTGTGGGAGTGGTCCTTGGCGTGATAGCCATCAAGCAGGCGAGAAAGGGTATGGACTGTATCCGCCAGACCCCCGGTCGTTATACGGGGGAGGGGATGTGTACGGCCGGTCGCATCTTGGGCATCATCGCCACTGTGCTTGGGTCATTGTGGCTGGTGTATGTCTTGTTCTGGCTGGTCATGTTTGTGGGCTTTGGTTTCGCAGGCATGGGTCTCTAGTACATTGTCCCAGCCAAATTGACGGGTGTCATTCTGAGCGAAGCGGTGAGCAGGGGAGCCGCGCAGTCGGAGAATCTCACTGCCACCATCCCCTCCGCCCTGCCACAAGGAACCGGCTGCCAGCGACGGGACCTTGAGACCCTTCGACTCCGCCCCTGCGGGGCTCCGCTCAGGGTGACAAATGTCGTGGGACAGAATACTAGAGCTCCCAGGTCCGCTTGAACTACCGCAGCTGCTAGATCGATTGCTTGACGCTGGCGGTCTGGCAGGGCATAATCCATGGCGTGTGATGCGGTTCAGGCAGGATGCCAGCCGCTGCCGTTGCACGCAAATCCACTTTTCGGACTCCAGAGGGAAAGGAAACCTCGCATGACTCAGACACCTCCCCCTGCCCAGCAGCCTCCTGTTCCACAACAACCGCCCGCTCCCCAGCCCGGCGCTACCCCGGATCGAAGCGAAGCTAATAGCAAGAAAATCCTCTGTGGCATTCTTGGGATTGTCCTTGGGGGCTGGGGCATCCACAAGTTCGTGCTTGGCTATTCCAAGGCGGGCATCATCCAGATTATCCTGACGGTCGTGACATGTGGTATCGGCGGGCTGATCGGCTTGATCGAGGGCATCATCTATCTCACGAAGTCTGATGAAGAGTTCTACAACACTTACATGGTCGGCACGAAGGAATGGTTCTGAGTTACACGGCCGGTTAGCCGAGAAGGGATGTGCGTTATGGGGCAGTGGTATTGTGTTGTTCAGGGTCAGCAATATGGCCCGGTGGATGAAGCCGCCGTTCGGCAGTGGATTCAGGAAGGCCGCCTCCTGCCACTGCTGTCCAAAATAATCTGGAGTTGATGACGCGAATGGCGGATTGGGCCTGAAAGGGGCGTTTGGGACGGTGTTTGGCGGGGGAATGTAGCAGAG
>JAAAOJ010000026.1 GCA_009908915.1 Planctomycetota bacterium | reverse complement strand
CAACGTCGCACACCTGAAGAGCTTTTTTCCAATATGAGCCTTGACAGACGCCTCCCTCAAAAGTCGGGTCGGCGGAAAAGCAGAACGATTTTGCAACGCAAACAAAGAAGTTATGTCACGCAAACGGCGCTGATCGGCACGTCCTCGGATTTCTGAGGGAGGCGTCTTGACACAAGGTTGATTTGAACTGAAAATAGTATTTCGTCATGGCGATGCTTGTCGGAGAAGATCAATGGTTCGCGGAACAAGTATGTCGCTCTTTGCTTGTCCGGCCAAAAAAGGAGTATTCAAATGCGCATCAATTGGGTAATACCGGCTTTGCTCCTTCTTATGATGGTGGCCTCCGCTTCAGCCGCCCCGGTCATCACGCTGGGTACATACGACTTGCTGGAGAATACGGCGGGCCAGACCATTCCTGTCTATGTCAGCGGTGGTGATGCCGTAGCGGGGCTGAACCTTAATGTTCAAATTGCCGATGGCGGCCCAGAAGCCGGTGGCAGTATTGATGGCCCTTCCGTCACCGCCGACCTTCTGACGGGAACGATTTTTGGGGCTCAGCCCAATTTTGGCCAGAGTGACAACCTTGGCGGCGCTGACATCCCACAACTCGCTGCTGAAGGCGTTCTTCTGGAGAGCGGGACGATTGCTGCTGATGGCCTATTGGCGACGTTGAGCATCGATACCACGGGCTTCTTCTTTAGCGATTCTGTAACCTCTTGGACGCTGAATATGTCTTCGACGCTGAACGGCCCGACGGATTTTGCGGATACCTCTGCCGACATCACCAACGGCACGATCAACATCGTCCCCGAACCGGCGACCATGGCATTGCTGGGCCTGGGCGGTCTGATGGTCCTTCGTCGCCGCACGCGATAGCCCACCACCAGACGAAACAGAAAAGAAGACCCCGCTCCGGCGGGGTTTTTTGGGGGGGCGTGTGGGCATGGCCCGTGACTTGCAGTCGCAAGCCCTCTACCGATCCTGATGACAGGAACGTTAGCCCAAGTTGCGCAGTTCAGGCGGTGAATCGGGGCTGAGGGGCCGTGAGGAGTCGTAGGGTGCGCACCTTGTTACGCACCCACCAATTGAATGTGCGAGTGCTGGCGAGCGGTGGACGGCTGCGGTACGATGCATGCCGAAAGGGACCTCGGCCATGGTCGCATGGATATTCGACAATCAATCAACCGACACCGCTGATACCGTCACGTTCGACTCGTGTACCTACACGTATGACCGGGCCTCGCGTCTGACGCGGGCCAATCGTCTGGCCACCGGCTACGACGAACTCTACATCTACGACGGCCATAACCGCCTGACCAACACCGATCGCGGCACGCTGATGGTCGGGCAGATTACCGACTCCACCTTCAGTCAGGACAACAATCGAATCCTTCCGCAGAATTCTACTGCATACAGCTTATGGCCACCTCCGCAGCGTTCACCAACGGGTAGGCGATGGGCGAGGCCGTCAGCGCCGGATGCGTACCCATCTGGAACATGGCGATGTCCTCGGCCGTCATCCGCTTTTGGACGCAGGCGGCGATGGTGTTGATCAACTCGCCGACCGAGGCGGTCCCCCGCACCTGGCCGCCCAAGAGCACCTGAGAATGTTTCTCGAATACGAGTTTCACCTTCACCGGAGCCGTGCCGGGCATGCCGCCCGGATGGCGGTTCGGCGTCTCTACCGTGCCGGCCACCACCTCGTAACCGCGGTCCTTGGCCATGGATTCCGTAAGGCCAGCGGTGCCCATGGCCAGATCGCCGACAGCGGTGGACCAGACGCCCAGCGTGCCGTCGCTTTCGCGTCGCAGGCCGTAGACGTTGGCCCCTGCAATACGAGCCTCAAGCTGGGCGATGGATGCTAGCTTCAACGGCGAAGGCCCGCCGCCGAAGAAGGATATCTTCTCGGCGCAGTCCCCGCAGGCGAAAATGGCCGGGTCAGACGTCTGCATCGTGCGGTCCACCGCAACGCTGCCGGTGAGCCCCAGCCGCAATTCCGTCTCCTTGGCCAGGTCGACATTTGCCTTGGCGCCGATTCCAAGGATCACCAGATCGGCCGAGACGCTCCTCCCGTCCTTCATCTCGACGGCACTGACGTGGCCGTCGCCGACGATCCGCGCAACCGTGGCTGATGTACGAACGGTCACGCCACGCGATAGGAGCAGTGTCTCCATCTCTGAGCAGAACTCGGCGTCGTAGGACAGGCTGAGGCAGTTGGCGGCCAGTTCCAGGACGGTGACGTTCTTGCTGTCGATCTTGTTGATCTCGTCGGCGAATTCGATGCCGATAAAGCCGCCGCCGATGATGACGATGTTCCTGGACTGCTTCAGTCGCTGCTGCAAGAGCACAAGATGCTCCACGTCCTTGAGAATGGTGAAAACACCGTCAAGGTCGACGCCGGGAATCGGCGGCTGGGTGGGTATGGAGCCGGTCGCCAGAATCAGCCGCTCGTACCGAACTTCGCCTTCCCCAGTCGCCAACACACACTGCTTGCGGTCGATCTGCGTAACCTCTGAAACGAGCAGATCAATCTTGTTGGAATCGAGGACGGTGTCCGGAATGAGGTTTTTCTCCGGCCCGCCCAGCGTTCCATAGATGTAAGGTATGCCGCACGGTATGGGGACCTGCTTCTCCTTGCGAACCAGGAGAATGCTCTTGTCCGGGTGGTGGCGGCGCGCCGTGATGGCGGCCGTGATGCCGGCGGCGCTGCCGCCAAGCACTACGATGTCTGCGCTGTGCATATTGTCTCCTTCATTGTCGGGTTCTTCTGATATCGTGTGTAATGCTGTAGAATAGCGTGGCGCCAGACGTCCGCTTCGTCAGCACCCCCTCGGCATTCAATTCCTGGATGTACTTGATAGCCTCGTTGCGGTGCATATTCAGCCCATTGGCGATGTCGTCCAGGGAGCAGGGCCGTCGCTGGATCATCTCCCGGACACCTTCGCGCCCGGCCTTGAAGTCGCTTCGGGCGTGGACCCCGCGATAGTCGGCGATGACCTCTGCGGGTGGCTCGAACCGACCTGCTATGTCTGCCATGCGTGCATGATTCACCATCACGGCGTAGTCCTCAGTCGTGGGGCGCGTGGCGGTGTTCAACTGCACACGATCGGGCTTGATCGTCTGCACGCATTCGGCGATTCTACGGACCTCGCTGGCGACGGCGGTGTGTCCGGCGAGCAGGAACACCTCCAGCCAGTATTCGCCGCGGTACTCTTCACGGAAGTCGATCAGCCCCTCCAGCATGCGATCAAACGAGATGCTCGCGTGCGGACGATTGACCGCTTGGAATATGCTTTCTTGCCCGGCGTCCAGCGACGGGACCACCCGATGGGCGTCCATCAACTGCCGACGGACGTCGTCCTGCCACAGCAGCGAGCCGTTCGTGAGCACCGCCACGGGAACATCCGTCATGGAACGAATACCAGTGATCAGCTCGCCCAGGGGGGCGTAGAGAGTCGGCTCGCCCGACCCGCTGAGCGTGATGTAGTCCGGCCTGCTCGCCAATTTGTCTTTGAGCTCTTCCAGAACGTCATTCAGCGGAACCCACTGGCGTCGCTCGATGGTCTCATGGGTCGTCCGGCCAAGCTGGCAGTAGATGCAGTCGTAGCTGCACGTCTTGAACGGAACGACGTCCACTCCCAACGAGCGTCCCAGTCGACGAGACGGTACGGGGCCGAAGATAGAACTCATTTGATTGCCTTGTCTGTCGGACGGACGGTACGGTGGCGAAGCAAGGGAAGCAGGAGAATCCACATTCCCAAGGGCACAACCACGGCGACGACAAACGATATGCCCGGGGCGTTCTTGCCCGCTGTGCTGCCCCACCAGGCAAAGAGTCCGGCGGCCGGGATCGTGCCGGTCAATATGGCTGCCAGGAACAGGCGGAACCGCATCCGGGCAAGTCCGGCCAGCACGGCCATCACTTCAGGCAGGACAGGCAACGCACGACTGGCGATGATTGCCACGCCGCCATATCGGTTGAAGCAGTGACGCAGATCTTTGAGTTCCTCACGCCTGGCCAGTCGAGAGGCGAAACGGTCTCCGCCGAAACGGACGAGTCCGTAGCCGACCAGTCCAGCCAGAGTGCTGCCTGTTGCGCTAATCAACCAGCCGAGCCAGAACCCGTAGACCGTCCCTAGAGCGCTTATCACGCCGGTCGCCGGGACCGGAAGCACCAGGTCGGCCACGAGCAGCCCGAGGCCCATCAACCATCCCACCGCAGGGCGATCCGCCAGATCGACGGCAAACCCCTCACCGGCAAATGCTGCTTCCATCGGATCCCCCCAAACCGCGAAGGTGAGCAGAAACGCTGCCGCCAGGATCAAGGCGATGATCAGGACCTTGACTGTCAGTCTCATATCTGGTCTCCGTAAGCCGCTACGCAGATGACGTGCCGCTCTGCGTCAACATAGCTTCTCTGCGCCGGAGTAGACTTCCTCGACTCGCAGCACTGCGGCTGCGTGGCCGGGATGTTGGGAGGGATTCCACGTCTTCATGTGATCGAAGATCTCGCCTTCCGTGTGGTATTCCAGCGTGCCTTTGGCCTGGTAGGCTTTGCCGTCACTCGTGAGGAACAGGAGCGAGCCCTTTCCGCCGGCCTGCATGTTCCTTCGCGTCTTGTCAAAGTAGTTATCGGCGACGACCAGCCGGTCGTCTCCGAACGCGTCCACGCAGGTGGCGTAGATGATGTTCGGGATACCGTCCGGACTCACCGTCGCCAGGATCACCGGGCCGTCCCGATCTTCCCACGCTTGAAGCACGTCTTGGGACAAAGCTTTCATTCATTGTTCCTTTCAGTTGTTTGGGGATTGCCTGAGATCATGAAACTGCCATGATAGTCTCTGAAGTCGTCCAGCGTTCCGGCGTGTATGGGAATCAGGTCGTCCGGCAAGGCATTCAGCGGCCAGAATCGGACGTCGCAGCCCTCCACGCCGTCCGCCTCGGGCTCACCGGCCCATTCCCGGACGATGAAGGCGACCGAGAAGCACTGAATTTCGTCGCCGTTGGGGTATGTGAAGCGCTGGCTGGGCCCGGAATACAGGGCCATCGGCTCGGCCTGGCGTACCTCCAAGCTTGTTTCCTCGCGTACCTCGCGTCTCAGGGCCTCGAAGGCGGTTTCGTCCAATTCGACCGACCCCGAGGGCAGGCCCCACAGGGCCATATCCATCCTGCGCTGGAGCAGTACCTCTTCACGCTCGTTCAGGATAAGCGCGCGCACGCCGGGCAGAAGGATTGGCTGGGACCCTATGCGAGAGCGGAGACTTTCGAGGTAAGGGCTCATCATGCCGGCACCTCCAGGACGGTCCCTGCGGGACAGGCAGCACATCTGCCGGGGAACTCCTGCCACAGGCGGGCGACGGCCGCCATGCCGGTGCAGTGGCACGGCAGCATGCGCTGCATATCCAGGCGGCGCAGCTCGTCCACGGTCTTGTCCATCCGCTTGCCAGTGGCATGCAGCAGATGCATCCCACCGATGACCGTGTGAACCGGGCGGTTGCCCGTCAGCGACTGAACATGCCGCAACGTGTTGATAACGCCGGCATGCGCACAGCCGAGGATCACGACCGTGCCTGCTTCGCTTTCCATGAAGACCGCCTGGTCATCCGTAAGGTGATCCGGCTGCGTGCAGGCGCGGTCCTTGAAGAACGCTCCGCCCGTATCCTCGAAGTCGGTCGTTCGCGGCACGGGCCCGGTCAGATGCAGGCCGTTGCACAGTTCGGTCGGCTCTTCTACCAGCACGAGTTCGGCCATGTCGCGGATCATCCGCTCATCCAGGCCCGGCATGCCGACGTTACGGGCGCTGCCGTCCGGGTTTCGGGCGTACTTGGCATCGAACGCAGCCGGATGCGCGTACACGGTCGTGGCCCGCGAATTCCGAAGCACATCGCCCAAACCGCCGGTGTGGTCGTAATGACCGTGGCTCAAGACCACGGCATCAATGTTGTCGAGCCCGATGCCCAGTTGCCGGGCATTACTAAGCAGGACGTGGCCCTGGCCCGTGTCAAACAGGAAACGCTTGCCGTCCGACTCGATCCAGAACGACAGGCCGTGCTCGCCCAGCAACCCGCGCTTCCCGGCGGTGTTCTCCACCAGAATCGTGATTCGTCCGTCAGCCATTGAGCCTCACCCCCTGGGCCAGGCAGGCGAGCGCCTGCTTGATGTCCGTGATCAGCTTCTCCGAAGGCTCGATGCCAGTGGACAAGCGGCCGGTGTTCTTGCGCATGCCCGTGGTGCAGACCACACCGCCCTCCGCGCCTTCCAGCTCGGCGATGCGCCTTGCGACCTCGCGGACGGTCGGATTGTCGTCGCGGTGGTAGGTGTAGCCGTCGATCTCCCCGTCGGTGATCTGACGAAGCATCCCGAACGACAAGTACTCGTAATTCACGGCGTTGACGATGGCATGGTCAAGGTCGTCGGTTCGCAGCGGGCAGAGGCTGATCTCGGCCTGCATGTTCATAGGCGCACCTCCACGACGACAAAGGGGCCGCTGAGCGTGCCCCGCGGTCCGGCAAGACGACCCGCGACGCGCTTGGGCAATGGCAGCCGGTGACCATGCCCCGGAGGTGATGACCCAACCATCCGAACGCGCCCCAGCGGAGCAAGCAAGTCACGCAGTTCATCCGGCGAGAGGAGGTGTGCGGCTGAGTACGGCGGTCTGCTCTTGGCGATGCGGTGTTGATTCAGCGGGGCAAGGCGATTGAGCGTGCCGACCAGCAGACGCCCACGCTCCTTGGCACAACGAGCCATCTCACGAATGGCTGCGGCCTGATCGGGCAAGAACTCCAGCGTCGCCATGGCCGCGACGGCATCGAATGTGCCATCGTCAAAGGGCAGATCATGCGCATCGGCGACCTGGAACGAGCACTCCGGCACCTTGGCCCGCGCCACCTCGATCATCTCTGGCGCAATATCAACCCCCGTGACTTGGCAACCCATTTCGGCAAAAAAGGAACTCCAGTGCCCCGTGCCGCATCCGATATCGAGCAAGGTCTGACCGGCTGAGGCTGGCCGGAGAAGCCGCCGCACGTCATTCTTCTGCACCCGGTCATGGGCCTGCCCGGCCGGCGTGTCATACCAGCGGTCATACTCGCGAGCCATCGGCCCGAAGTCGAACAGGCTCCCGGCAAGGTGAGTCATTCCTTCACCAGATCGTCTTGACACCGTGTCATTCATTCTTCTTCGCCCCGGTGCTCAGATTGTCCTCAACGCGTGCCCAGACGTTTCGGATGTCTTCGGCGCACCCGTTGGACTGATACTCGACGACCGATTGCTTGCGGATCTGGGCCTCGGTTACTGCCCGGTCGTATCGAACGCGTCCAGCCACGGCCAGACCACGCTCTTGAGCTTGGCGTTCGATCTCGGTCGCTACGTCAGGGTTCAGGTCCCACTTGTTGATGCACACCATCCCTGGAATCTCGAAGTGCTTGGCCACATCCGCCACCCGGCCGAGGTCGTGCAGGCCACTGAGCGTCGGTTCCGTGACGATCAACACCAGGTCCGCACCAGTGATGGAAGCGATCACCGGACAGCCGATACCGGGCGACCCGTCGATCAGCACCAGTTCCAGGCCGCGCTGCTGGGCAATCGCTCCGGCTTCCTTGCGAACGGTACTGACGAGTTTGCCGGAGTTCTCCTCGGCGATGCCCAGCCTGGCATGCACCATCGAGCCGTGGCGCGTGTCGGAGACATACCACTCGCCATTGACGGCCGGGGTGAACTCGATGGCATTCTCCGCGCAGAACCAAGCGCAGACGCCGCAGCCCTCGCAGGCGATGGGGTCGATCCGGAATGTCTTGTCCACCTTGCCGTTGCCCGGGCCATCGAAGTAGATCGCGTCGAAGCGGCACAATTCGTCGCATGTGCCGCAGGCGGTGCAATCGTCACGCTTGATCGTCGCCCGCTTGCCGCCGGAGAAGCTCTCGCGGCGGACGCTCTTCGGCTCCAAGACCAGGTGCAGGTCGGCTGCGTCCACGTCGCAGTCGGCCAGCACGGCCTTGTCGGCCAAGGCGGCGAACGAGGCGACGATGGACGTCTTTCCCGTTCCACCTTTGCCGCTGATGACGACCAGTTCCTTTGCATTGATATCCATATCTGTTGCTATCCCTTTGATGAGTCCGGGGCGTGGTTATCAGAACACTCTTCAATGGCGGCATCGATGAACTTGCCGGGATCGCCTTTGGCCTCCGCAATGACCGTGAGCGTGCGGGCGCTGACCTTTTCTTGCTTCTTGAAGAACCGAGCCATGCGCTCCATGAAGGCAGCTTGTTCTTCCGGCTCGCGGAAATGCCCCAGCAGCCTGCGGACCCAGCGGAGATTCTCGGCGATCTCCTGGCCGATCCGCTCGCTATCGTGACGCACGGCGTCTTGGGGGCATACATCGTGGCAACGCCCACAACGAATGCATTCATGCTCGTCGATTGTCGCAAAGCCGCTACCATTCATGGCAATGGCGTCTACCGGGCATTCTTTGATGCAAAGACGACACCCCGTACACATCTCCTGTTTGATCCATGGCATGGCTATGATTCTCCTGTACGAGATCGTGGGCGATAGCCTCTGACCCACATCACCTGTTCTTGCTCGATTACCCGGCCCTGCACCTGCTCAAAACCAGCGTTCCGCAGCAGGGCTTCGATCTCGCCGGGGCGATAGTAATCCTCGTTCCAAAGCTGCTGAGCGAGCGAGTCGCGCGGGAAGTCGATGATGAAGATCTCGCCTCCCGGCCGCAGGATTCGGTGCGCTTCGCGGAGAATCGCCTCCGGCTTCGCCATCTCGTGCATGGCCCACATGCTGACGATTGCGTCGGCCGATCCATCCTTGGCGAAAGTCAGATGTGCCGCGTCTCGCTTCAGACAGTGGTAATGGCTACCATCGGCCGTGTGCCGGCGCGAGGGAAAGCTGCCATCCGAGATGTCCACGCCGGTGACCTCTTGCCCATACGACGCCGCCAGGTAACGAACGAGGTCGCACGAACCACAGCCGAGGTCCAATATCCTGTGAGCCAGACGCACCTCTCGCCCGATCCGCCGATGAAGGCGAGGCTTGATCTGCTCATAGAAGTCATCATTTGCAGCATTGGGGTCCATCGTGATCCTACAACGTAACGATTCTGTCAGCCTGGCTGACCCACTCCGCCAATTCAGCCATGGTTGCCTCGTTCGCACCACTAAAGTATGGTTCGTTCTTGTGCAGCCCGCACCTGGCCTTGCATGTTCCACAGACCTTGACGGTTGCGCCCCTGGCGATGAGGTCTTTCAATAGTTGTCCCAAGTCGAAGTAATCCGCAGGTCCTTTGGCAGCGTCACGTGCGAGGTCCACGGAATCATTCATCAGGAAGATTCGCAGCTCCATGCCCGCGTCGAGCAGTTTCCCAGCCAGTCGCAGGCCGTTCCATGCAATGTCCGTCCCGTCGTATGGCTGATGATTGAACAGAATCAGTGTGTTCATATTTTCCTCATGTTGGTGCCCATGCTACGAGAGCGGGCAGGTTCCGGTTGGGCAGCTCGAATCGGAAGATGACGAAGTTCCCGACTTGGCTGCGAATGTCGAGAACACTTTCTCGGTATTCTTCGAGCCACACTTCTCGCACGTGTGTGCGTGGCGAACATCCGCTTTCTCGAGGAAGGCTGTCACGTGCCCGCATTGACCGCACCGATATTCGAATATAGGCATTGATTGACTCCTGCGTTCATGTTCCGAAGAATCTCTCGCGCCACCAGCACCAGTACCCCCACGGATTGTCCAACCGGTACTTGCCATCCGTCATCGCCTCTCGGGGGGCATCCAGTTCATCCAGTGCAGCGCACGCCTCGCCCTCGCTGAGGAACCTGTACGCACAGCACGCGAGGTGGAAACGCCGCGAGCATTCTTCATCCCCACCATTCAGGTCGGGATGGTGGGCAAGGCTGGCCCGCCGGAAAGCCCGGCGTATTTCCTGCTGCCCGGCGTCCTCCGGAACACCCAGAATAGCCCTTGCCTTGTGCTCGCGTTCCTGCAGGAGCGCGATATCCGCATGCCAGTCTCTACCCGGCATGTTCAGGAACTCTCTTGGTCAGCGAGTCCAGCAGGTCGCTGTACAACTCGCGGTATGTCGGGACCGCATCGCATGCCATCTCGCCCCGCGAGTAGGCTTCGGCCACCTGCCGGTCGTCCGGAATCTCCGCCAGCACGTCGATTCGCTGCCGCTGGCAGTACTGCCGGGTGTCTCCGTCGCCCACGTCGGCGCGATTGATCACGACGGCAAAGGGCAGCTTCAGGGCTTGAACCATCTCGACCGCCAGCTTCAGGTCATTGAGGCCGAATGGCGTCGGTTCGGTCACCAGCAGCACGAAGTCACTGTCGCGGACGCTCTCGATGACCGGGCACGATGTGCCGGGCGGCGAATCGATCACCAGGATCTCCACGTCGGGCGCAGCATCCTTGACGGCCTCAATAACCGGCGGACTCATCACCTCGCCGATGTTGAGCAGGCCTTGAACGCATTGCATGCCGTCCGTTGATCCCGACTCCAGTTGGCCGGTCTGGCGATGAGATTCGGTGATCGCCCCGGTCGGGCAGACTAGCCAGCAGCCGCCACAGCCGTGACACAGATCGGGAAAGACCAGCACCTGCTTGTTCATGGAGACGACAGCGCTGTATTGGCAGATCCTGCCGCATTGGCCGCAGCCGTTGCACGTGTCGAGGTCGACCTTGGGAATGCTCACGTTCACCGGCTGCGTCTGATCGATCTGCGGCTTGAGGAACAGGAACCCGTTGGGTTCCTCGACGTCGCAGTCCAGGTAGCCGACGCTCCGGCCGGCCCTGGCGGCCGTGACGGCCAGGTTCGTGGCGACGGTGGTTTTCCCGGTCCCGCCTTTCCCACTTGAAACAGCGATCTTCATGTCTGAACCTTTCCTGGCCCGGTGAAACACCGCCGGGGTCCGGATGTCTCAGCGCCCGAAAGCCCCGGCGGTGTTTCCATCGAACGATGGCTGTCTTGCGGTCTGTTGTGGGCTGGAGCAATCAGTCCTTGCCGCCCTTGGCTTCCAGTTCCTCGATCCGCTTGCGAATCCCGTCCAAGGCATTCTCGAAGTACTCGGCCTGTCCCTTCAGCGCGTCGACCTGCTGCTCGGCGCTCATCGCCGGCGCGAAGGGCGCGGCATAGGGAGCCACCGGGGACATCACGCCGCCGAAGGCGGGCCAGCCCATCGCCGCCCGCTGCCAGCCGGTCAGGCCGGTCGCGTAGAACTGATTGCGCCAGCCCCGACCGCCGCCGCGGCCACGTCCCCAGCCCCCGAAACCGCGTCCACCGACGCCGTTTGCGTATCCGGGCACGGGGTAACCCGCACAGTATCCTGCCGCTCGTCCCGTCATCGGGCCCAGTCCACCCGGGCCTGTTCCATCGCCACCTGGCATGTCTACATTCCTTCCTTCTGCGAGGCTGAACTCAGCCTCTAGTCATGGTCGTTCCACACTTCGGGCAGGCCTTCTGGTTGCAGGGTTGGCCCGGCACATGGGCCACCTTGTGCCCGCATTTCGGGCAGACGCACTGCCCGCCCGGGCCGGCCGCAAACGGCCCGCCCATCCTGCCTCGTCCGCGCCCGCCGCCGCTGGGCGGGCCTGTTCCATTACCTCTGGGCATCTTGCTATCCTCTTTCCCTTGTCCGGGAAGTCTGTTCGTTTCATCTATCCCCGTCAGCCATCAACGTCGGCCGCGTCGTCGTCTGGCGCGGAACTGTCGACGTCGCCCGCAGCAGCCAGGCATCAGGAAGGCATCCTGCTGCAACTGGCCCTGTGTGAAGGCCACTAGAACCTGCTCGACGTCGCCACAGGTCTGCGGGATCACGTCAATCCCGGCCGCCGACAGCGCCATCTCCAGCGGCCAGGAGATCGCGCCGCAGATCAGGAGGTCGGCCCCGGTCTGGGCGAGACGAGCCGCCCGAAGTTGCGGATCATCGGCGTCCAGTGCGACATCCTCGCGAGAGTGCTCGACCCCGTCGCGTATCTCGACGACCAGCATGTTGCCGGCGACGTCGAAGACGGGGCTGACCCGGCCTTGCCAATGGGGTATCGCGATCTTCATTTCAGTAGGACGAATAGCAAGTTCTGTGCCATTGCTGACCTACAGGCGTAGCTCGTTTCATATAAATGGCTTGCGAAGATAACGTTCTCGCTTGGCATTCGTGTAGCGGTCAAAATGATTGATTATGGTGTCGATAATGCGCTATAATGCGCGATTGTTGAGGCGCCAGAACATTTCGGAAAGAGCAGGTCATGGCTATGCAGGTAAGCGATATACCAAACAGAGAGGTCACGATCCTCGACTCGATCAACGAGGGCGTCTTCACGGTGGGTCTAGATTGGCGAGTTACCGCTTTCAACCAGGCGGCCCAGCGCATTACCGGCGTGTCGAGGAAACAAGCCATCGGGAGGCCGTGCTGCGATGTGTTTCGGGCCGATATTTGTGAGAGGAACTGTGCCTTGCGACGGACGATGGAGACGGGAACGCCCATTGTCAACGCCACCGCCCACATTGTGGACGAGAATGGCCGGCGCGTTCCTATCAGAATTGCGACGGCTCTTCTGAAGGACCGCAACGGCCAGTTCATGGGTGGCGTGGAGACGTTCCAGGACCTCACCCAGGTCGAGCAGCTTCAGAAGGAGCTACAGGCCCGCTACAGCTTCGAAGACATCGTCGGCAGAAGTCCGGCCATGATCCGCCTCTTCGAGATCATGCCCCAGATCGCCGCCAGCAGTTCCACCGTCCTGATCGAAGGCCCCAGCGGCACGGGCAAGGAGCTCTTCGCCCGGGCGATCCACAATCTCTCGCCTCGCAAGACGAAACCCTTCGTGGCCGTCAACTGCGCGGCTCTGCCGGATACCTTGCTCGAAAGCGAGTTGTTCGGCCACGCAGCCGGGGCCTTCACTGACGCCAAGCGAGACAAGCCCGGGCGATTCCAGTTGGCCGAGGGCGGCACGATTTTCCTGGACGAGATCGGAGACATCTCGCCGGCCATGCAGGTGCGGCTGCTGCGGGTGCTCCAGGAGCGAGTTGTCGAGCCTCTGGGCGGCATCAAACCCATACCCGTCGACGTTCGCGTGATCGCCGCCACCAACAAAAACCTGACCAAGTTGACCCGAACCGGAGCGTTCCGCGAGGACCTGTACTACCGCATTCGCGTAGTCCACCTCACCTTGCCCGGCCTGGAGAAGCGCCGCGAGGACATCCCTCTGTTAATCGACCACCTGATCGCCAAGTTCAATCGCCTCCAGGGCTTTTCCGACAAGGAGATCGTGGGCGTTTCCGACGAGGTGCTGGCTCGCCTGATGGAACACGACTATCCGGGCAACGTCCGCGAACTGGAGAACATCGTCGAACAGGCCTTCGTGCTCTGCCGAGGCGGGATGATCGAACTAAGCCACCTGCCGCCGGAGCTGCGCCCCACAAGCGGGCGAGCAGGCCCCGAGGGCCAGCCGATGAGCCTGGAGGCCATCGAAAAGCTGTTTATCACCGAAACACTTCAACGCCGCAATGGCAACCGCAAGCTCGCGGCTGACGACTTGGGCATCAGCGTCAGCACACTGTATCGCAAGATCAACGAATACGACATCGACACGCCCGACGCCGACGGGCGGGGACGCCGACGGTAATCGGGCATTGTGAACGACTACTCGCCATGTCTTGCACAGATCTGTAACGCGTCTTCACCAAGCATCCGAGCTAATCACCTTACATAACGATGGTTACACCTCAAGCCGTCTGTGTCTGGCTTGGATGGCACAGGCCTTGCTGTCGTTCAGCCATGGAAGGAGACACTATGGAAATAGAGGAAATAGACGTCACCGCGCAAGCCCGTGATTGCAGCGCGCCCATCGACCCAAGGTTCCACCGGGCCAAGTGCTTTGTGATCGTCGATACGGACGCAGGCGAATCCAATGCCACCGACAGCACACAGAACCTCAACGCTCCACAAGGCGCAGGCATACGGGCCGGCCGAAATGTCGTCGAATTGGGCGTTAAGACGATCATTGCGGAACAAGAGCCCCGCCGGTGCATCCAAGGCGCGCTGCAGGAGCCTTTCGAAGGTGATACCGACGCGATGAGTCAGTCGGTCGATGCGGCCCAGCGCATCCTGTACATGGCGGACAACGCCGACGAGAGCGTTTTTCGACCGGTCGCTGATCGAGCAGTTGCAGGCTATTTGCACCACAGAACCCGTTGGAGTATGACGCGTGCAGAGTGAGCTTCCGGACGACCTCAAGAGATGCGTGGAGTTCCACGGCCACCTGTGCCCCGGCGTGGTAATCGGGTACTGCGCGGCCAAGCTGGGCATGCGGGAGTTGTCGGCCCGGCGGGCGGGCGACGAGGAACTCATCGCCATCGTCGAGAACGACACCTGCGCCGTGGACGCCATCCAGGTGCTGACTGGCTGCACCTTCGGCAAGGGCAACCTTTTCTTTCGCGATCACGGCAAGATGGTCTTCACCTTCGCCACCCGTGCCAACGGACGATCGCTTCGTCTCTGCCTTCGTCCGGCCAGGCCGCCGGGCATGGACGAGATGCCGGAGGACCAGCGTCGCGGCCGGCAGATCGAGTACCTGTTGTCGCGCGACCCCTCGGAGTTCTTCGATGTTCGCCGGGACGCTCTGACCTGCCTGCCGTCGCCAGCGCGGATCCGGGACAGCATCCCGTGCGAGTCGTGCGGCGAGATGGTGATGTCCACGCGCCTGCGCGAACGGGGGCAAGAGAATGTCTGCATCCCTTGCGATAAGAACGATCAGAAGGAGCGCGTACCCGTATGAGCCACACAGACTCCGATACTCACCAGGTCGATGACTCCCAGCGCGAGCTGGAGGCACTCGAGCTTGCCTCGCGTATGGAGCGGATTGGCAGGACAATGCTCGTGCTCAGCGGCAAGGGCGGCGTGGGCAAGAGTACCGTCGCCGCCAACCTGGCGATGTCGCTCGCCCAGGCCGGCAAGAAGGTCGGGCTGCTGGACGTGGACCTGCACGGCCCGAGCATTCCGACAATTCTTGGCCTGGACGGCCAGCGATTGGGGCCCGATGCCACTGGCGACATCGCGCCGATCCATATCAACGAGAACCTGTCGGTCGTCTCGGTGGGCCTGCTGCTGGACCGCGCCGCCGAGGCTGTAATCTGGCGCGGGCCGATGAAGTACAACGTGATCCGCCAGTTCCTCAAGGACGTCCAGTGGGGCCGGCTGGATTACCTCGTGGTAGATTCGCCGCCGGGCACGGGCGATGAACCCCTGGCCGTGGCGCAACTGGTCGGCAAGGGCGCGTGGGCCGTCGTGGTCACCACGCCGCAGGATGTCGCCATCTCGGACGTGCGGCGGAGCGTGTCCTTCTGCAAGACGCTCCACCTCCGCGTGGCCGGGATCATCGAGAACATGAGCGGACTCGTCTGCCCGCACTGTGGCCAACAGGTGGACCTGTTCAAGGTCGGCGGCGGCGAGAGGCTGGCGACGGAAATGGACGTGCCATTCCTCGGCCGCATTCCGCTCGACCCCGGGATCGTGGCCTCCGGCGACTCCGGCAAGCCATTCGTCGAATCGGTGGCCGACAGTCCCGCCGCCCGAGCCTTCGCCGCCGCCGTCGAGCCGATTCTGGACCAGAACGAGCAAGATGAATCGTTGGATTCGGTGAGAGGACCAAGCGTGACTGATACACGAAAGGAGCAGGCAGAACAATGAGTCTTCGCATTCTTGGCATCTGTTGCAGTCCTCGCCAGGGGCAATCGACATTCAACGCCATGCGAGTCTGCCTGGACGCGGCCAAAGACGCCGGTTCCCAGGTCGAGGTCCAACTGATCGAACTGGCCGGCAAGACAATCGGCCCGTGCATGGCTTGCAACATCTGCAGGCAGGGGTTGATCTGCGGCTGGGAGGACGACTTCGCTGAGTTCATCCCCGTGCTCGCCGATACGAACGTGGCAGGCATCATCATCGGCACGCCGGTGTATTTCGGCGGCATGACGGCCCAGTGCAAGGCGCTGCTCGACCGCTGCGTGATGTTTCGTCGCAACGGCTGGTTGCTGCGGGACAAGGTGGGCGGCGTGCTGGCCGTCGGAGGCGTGCGCAACGGCGGACAGGAATTGACGCTCCAGTCCGTGCGGGCGGCGATGCTGTGCCACGACATGGTCTGTGTCAGCGACGGGAAAGACTCGGCCCACTTCGGAGCCGCGCTGTACAGTGGAGGCCCCGGCGGCATTGAAGATGACGAGGATGGCCTGAAGACGGCCCGCAACCTTGGCCGCCGTGTAGCCGAGTTGGCGATGCGGCTGTATCCAGGCACGTGACTTCTCGGGCACGAGGCGGTACGCTATAGACAAACTCAACAGGAAAGGAAGATCTGAATGAGCAACGAAACGAAGATGCCGCTTCTCGGCGACAAGTTCCCCGAGCTGAAGGTCGTCACCACGCGAGGCGTGAAGCAACTGCCCGGCGACTACAAGGGCCAATGGTTCATCCTGTTCAGCCACCCGGCCGACTTCACGCCGGTCTGCACCACCGAGTTCGTGGCCTTCCAGAAGCGATACGACAAGTTCAAGGCCCTGGGCTGCGAACTGATCGGGATGAGCGTGGACCAGGTCTTCTCCCACATCAAGTGGGAGGAATGGATCAAGGACAATGTCGGCGTGGAGATCGAGTTCCCGATCATCGCCGACGACGGCAAGGTCGCCTCGACCCTGGGCATCATCCATCCGGGCAAGGGCAGCAACACCGTGCGCGCGGTCTTCGTGGTCGATCCCGAGGGTGTCATCCGCATCATCATCTACTACCCGCAGGAACTCGGCCGCAACATGGATGAAATCCTGCGAGCGGTCAAGGCCATGCAGGTCTCGGACAAGCACGGCGTGGCCATGCCCGCCCAGTGGCCCGACAGCGAGGTAGTGGGTAAGGACCATGTCATCCTGCCGCCAGCCAAGGATATGGAGTCGGCCAGGCAGCGTCTGAGCGACGCAAAGGCCGGCAAGTTCGAGAGCCTCGACTGGTGGCTCTGTCATAAGGAACTCAAGGACGCCTGATTGGGTGCAACCTTCCTGACAAGCGGCGACGGGAGCGGGCGGCCCACTAGGTCCGCCCGCTTCCGCCTGGATGACTGATCTCGATAACTGATCTCGATAGGAGTGCAAAGATGTTCTTCCAACAGTTCAAGGTCGAGGGGCTGGGCTGCTACTCGTACCTTATCGGCTGCCCGAAGGAAGGCGTGGCCTGCGTGGTAGATCCCGAGCGCCACGTCGAGCGGTACCTGGACGTCGCTCAGGAAAACGGCCTGCAGATCACCGATGTGTTTGACACGCACCTGCACGCCGACCATATCACGGGTAGCCGGGAACTCGCCGCGCAGACCGGCGCGACCATCCACGTCCATCCCGCCGTCGAAGCCCAGTACCCCCACGAGCCGGTCTGCGAGGGTCAACGATTCCGGTTCGGTGCGGCGGAGATCGAGATCATCGAGACGCCCGGCCACACGCCCAACTCGGTGACGTTGGCGGTCACGGATCACGCGCGGTCCGACGATGTGCAGGCCTTGCTTACGGGCGATCTGCTGTTCGTCGGGGACATTGGCCGGCCCGACCTGGCCGGCGAGGACCTGCTCGATCAGCAGGTGAAGAACCTCTACGACAGCCTCTACAGCAAGCTTTCCCGCTTCCCCGACTGGACCGAGGTCTACCCCGCACACGGCGAGGGTTCGCTCTGTGGCAAGGGCATGAGTTCCAAGCCAATGACGACCCTCGGCTTCGAGCGGCGCAACAACCCGCTGCTCAACGAGATGCCGTTCGATGAGTTCCACAAGCTCATGACGGAAGGTTTCCAGGTCCGGCCGGACAACTTTGCCGACATGGTCGAGAAGAACCGCAAAGGGCCGGCGCTGCTCAGGGAGACGCCGGCGTTCACTCGGCTCGCCGCCGGGCAGGTTGAGAAGGCATCTGGAAATGGAGCGAAACTGGTGGACGTCCGCGACCAGGTCGCTTTCGGGGCGGCGTTCCTGCCCGGTTCGATCAACATCGGCATGCGGCCCAACTCCGTCAACTGGCTCGGGATGGTCGTCGACGCATCATCGGAGATCATCGTCGTCGCCGACAGCGAGGCGGACGCCCGGGAAGCGGCATTCCGATTCCGGCGTGCCGGGTACGACAGGTTGATCGGTTACCTGGCCGATGGGGTATCCGGCTGGGCCATGCAGGGCAAACAACTCGACCATCTGCCGCAGTTGACGGTGGACAGTCTCAATCACGTCCTGGCCAAGTACAGCGACCATGTGGTGCTGGATGTTCGGACTGACGCTGAGTGGCAAACCGGGCATATCGAAGTGGCCGTGCATACGCCCATTTCGGACCTGATTCACCGCGGCACGGATCTGCCCAAGCAAAGGCACATCACGACCGTGTGCGGCTCAGGCTACCGATCGAACATTGCTGGCAGTTTCCTGAAGTCACTCGGATACGAGCAGGTGTTCAGCCTCATCGGCGGGATGACTGCGTGGAATGCCGCGCGCCGAACTGCTTAGAGCAAGGAAAAGACAACGACGTTGCCCCGGAACGACATACAAGGAGCGAGGACATGTGGCTCTCCAAGCTGAGCCGTGCGCAGAAGTCAGCCTTGGCGGCCGCGATCGTCGTCGCGGCGACGGTCGTGGTGGTGAGAGTCGCCACGCATAAGGAGCCAGACCCGATGAATCAGGGCAGCCTTTCGACAGACATGTCCATCGCATAGATCGCTCCTGAACTGGGCGTGACGGGCAAGAGCTTGGCAGGAGACCGTCCGCACATTCACACAATCCACTTCCTTCGGATGTTTCGCAAGCTCAAGCCAAACAGCACCGCACAGAACGCCAGCAGCAGGCCGAAGTCGACCGGAAGCGGCAGGTGCGGCGAGCGGTGGATCGAGCCGTGCAGCACGTCGGCCCCGTAGGTCAGCGGCAGCGCGTAAGAGAGCGGCCGAAGCCAGACGGGCAACGGCTCGATGGGGAAGAACAGCCCGCATAGGAAGAGCATCGGGAAGCGGAAGAAGTTCGAGAACGTCTGGGCCTCGAAGACCTCGCTGACCGAGACGGCGATGAACAGGCCCAGGAACGTCGAGCTGATCGCGATGAGCACGATGGCGGGGACGAGCGTTGCCCAGTTGACCGCCGAGAGGTCCATCAGAAACGCCGCGAAGATAACGGGCACGAAGGCGTTGGCGATACCGAACAGAATCGCGCCGCCGGTCTTGGCCACCATCAACAGCTCCAGCGGAATCGGGGCCAGCAGCAGCCTCTCGAAAGATCGACCTTTCTTCTCGAACGTCACGGTGACCGACAGCAGGCTCGTCGTCCCGAACAGCACCGACACGGCGATCACGCCCGGCAGCAACGCCGGCACGCTGTCCAGCCCCGCCCCGGAGCGGATAAAGAACATCCCCGTCCACGCCAGCGGGAAGATCAGGCCCCAACTGATGTTCGGCGGCTTGAGGTAGTAGGCCCGGAAGTCCTTGGCCAGGATATTCCAGAATGCGATCCACGCCTTCATCGCCCGCCTCCTTTCCCGGGCTGTTCTTTCTCCTGCTTCATCGCGCCGGCTTCGATGCCGGTGATCTCGACGAAGACGTCCTCCAGCGACGGTCGGAGCTTGCGGGCCTCGGAGACCTCCGCGCCGCGATCTTCCAGCAGCCGCACCAGCGGTCCCACGCGGACCGGCTCCGATGACTCTACCCGAATGTGGTCCTCAGCGACGGCCTGGCAGTGCAGGTTCGGCCACTTAGCGACAATCGCCTCGCAGACTTCTGCCGCTCCGCTGGAGACGGCGAACCGCACCACGTGGCGACCGTCCATTCGGCGCATCAGCTCTTCGACCGTGTCGGTGCGGACGATTCGGCCCCGGACGATGAAGGCGATGCGCCCACACAACCGCTGGGCCTCCTCGATGTAGTGCGTGGTCAGGAAGATCGTCGTCCCGGCGGTGTTCAGGTCGGCGATGAGTTGGCGAATCTGCCGGGCGCTGGCCACGTCGATGCCGGTGGTCGGCTCATCCATGAACAAGATGGGCGGCGCGTGGATGATGCCCGCCGCGATGGTGAGTTTGCGCTTCATGCCCTTGGAGTAGCCGCCGAACTTGCGGTTGGCTGCCTTCGCCAGGCCGAAGCGATCCAGCAGTTCCTTGGCGCGGGCCTCGCGATCGCGCTTGGGCATGCCGTAGAGCGCCCCGCAGAAGCTCAGATTCTCAAACCCTGTCAGCTCGGGGTACAGGTTGCTCTCATCCGGCACCACGCCCATCAGGTGCTGGGCGGCCTTGGGGTTCTTCGAGCCGTCGATTCCCGCGATGCGGATCGTGCCCGCGTCGGCTCTCGCCAAGCCGATGAGCATGTTGATCGTTGTGCTCTTGCCCGCGCCGTTGGGGCCGAGGAAGCCGAACAACTCGCCTTCCCGTACGTCGAAGTCAATGCCCGCCACGGCCTGCACGTCACCAAACCGCTTGGCCAGGCCGTGTACCTCGATGATGGATGCGTCTTGGATGGTCATACCGTGACGAGCTTGTCCGAATCACGGACGACCTCGTAGTGGTCCTTGAGCGTCGAGAGCGGGCAGACCTCGGAGCCCTCGGAGTTCCGCAGCTTCAGGCAGGTGCCGCAGGCGAGGAATTCCCCGCCGGCGTCAAGCACCTTCTGGGCTTCACCGTTTACGTCGAACTTAGGGTCCTCGATCTCGTCGATCTCCACGCCCTTGCCCGACAGGAAGATTCGCACCTGGTCTCCCTGGGCCAGGCTGTACGACGCCAGCCGCAGGGCATTAAACACCGTCTCCGGGTCCGTCTGAGTGATCACCATGCCGAGTTTCATGCGTTGGGCGTCCTTTCGTTCGCGAATCTGCCAGCTACTTCTGCTCGCACGGATGGCTGGCCGCGTCGCCATGGCACTGGCGAATCTGCTCCGGCGAGCAGTCGCCCGGCTTGCCCTGGAGGCGTTCGGGATGCTCGCAGCCCGCCGCTTCGACTCAAGGGTGGGCGTCCGCGTCGCCGTGACACTTGCGAATCCGCTCCGGCGAACAGGCCTCGGGCTTGCCCGTCAGGTTTTCCGGCTTCTGGCAGCCTTCTTGTCTCTCATTGCGGCACATT
>JAAAOJ010000001.1 GCA_009908915.1 Planctomycetota bacterium | reverse complement strand
ATGCCGACTCTCCCGTTAGGTTGCGTGATAACAATCCCATCGGGAAGTCGGCTACTTTTTTATCAGTCCTTATGACGCCAAAAGATGGCTAAAGTCCACTCTCAGAATGTCAGACGCAGCCCATAGATGTGCGTCAGGGTGTAATAGACGCCGACCACCACGAAAATGATGCCGGTGATCAACCGGAACCACCATTCGATCTTGGTCATCGCGCTAAACGCCTTGCCGACGTACTGGCTGGCGAAAGCAATCACCAGCGCGAAGGCGATGACCGGAACGGCCGTGCCGATCCCATAGGCCACCGGCGGCAACACGGTTGAGCCATGCTCCAGCGAGATGACCAGGGCGCTGAGGAACAGGGCAATCGACGGCGGGCAGAAGGCCAAAGCGAAAAGGATGCCCAGAGGCAAAGCCCAGATCGCGCCACCCTTGGCGATGCGTTCCTGGAGCTTCGAGCCGCCCACGCCGATGGAGATGTTCAACTCGATCAGTCCCAGCAGGATCATTCCGATCAGCAGCAGCGCCGGACCCAACGCCAGATTTCCGTAGTGCTGAAGACTTCGGGAGGTCGGGCTGGCATATTCCTTCAGGCTTCCCGCGCCCCCGGTGGCGGCCTGAAACGCCCACAGCAGGGCCATGCCCAGCCCCACGTAGACCACCGTGCGGCCGAGCGTGTACAGCGCGGCCGACAGGAGCACACGCTTGGAATTGCCGACGTTGCGGCTGAGAAACGAAATCGCAGCGATGTTCGTCGCCAGCGGGCACGGGCTGACCGCCGTCAGCAAGCCGAACCAGAAGACCCCGGCAAGGACCGCGAGAAAACTCATTCGCCGCCTCCTTCCAGAGCCGAGGCAATGCCCGTCCGCAGGTAATCGGTAAGCCGGTCGGCATTCGAAGCCAGCTCCATTACTTCGTCCAGCCGCACGCGAGACACTTCCTTGCCGTCCTCGAACCGAACCGCGATGACCATGTTGCTCCCGACGTTGTACTTGTCGGCTAGGGCCGCGTTCTCCGGCTCCAGGTAGTTCAATGAGACGAACTCCATCGTCCCGGCCGCGACGGCCTCGGCGAACTCCTCTCGCACGAGCTTCTCCGCCGTCGTCTCGATGCAGGTGCAGGTGATGCAGGGAATGCCGTGCATGTAGTAGACGACCACCTTCGTCTCGCCTGGGGCAGTTACCGGTTCCACAGTGGCCGGAGCATTCCTCGCAGCCATTTCCTTGCCGATGGCCACGCCTATGCTCACCAGCAGGAAGGCGATGAGCACCTTGCCAATGATCTTCTTGGCTTTCATAACGACTCCTTACTTCACGCCCATCTCGGCCAGCTTCTTTTCAAGTTCTTCCTGCGGCCAGAAGCCGGAGTGGCGGAACACTTCCTTGCCGTCCTTGTCGAAGAATATCTGCACGGGGATGGACTGGATGCCGTAGCGCGATGCAAGAATCTGCTGCTCGCGTACGGAGACAAAGACCACGTCGGCCTTGCCCTTGTACTTGATCTTCATGGCCTCCAGGATCGGGGCGAGTTTGTCGCACGGGATGCACCCCTTGGCCCCAAAATCCACCAGCGAAGGCTTGCCGCTGGCACGGGCCTTGTCCACCGGATTATCCATCGCCAGTTCAGCTTGGCGCTTGAGCCAGGCGGACGCCACCTCGACGGCCTGGCGCTGGCCTAGTGTCCGGATGTGGTTGTCCACGATCTCCTGCTGCTTCTGCTGCCGCAGGAAATTGGCGATGGCCTCCTTGACCGCCTCCAGCGGCTGGCCGCCCACCATGTCCTTGTTCTTTTCGTAGAACTCGGCTACCTCGGCATCAGTGACCTTCACGTCGGCGGTGAGCTTGTCGAAATACGCCTTGAGAAGCTCCTGCTCGGAGAGCTTGGAGGCGTCCTTACCGTCCTTGGTCATCGCTGCCTTGGCTTCATTGACCAGCAGTTGCCGCGTGGCCATCTGCTCCAGCAAGAAGAAGGCGTTCTTGCGGAGTTGTTCTCGCATCGTCTCAGGGGCCTTGGCGAACTCGGCATCAATGTCCTTCTGTGCAATCTTCAGGTCACCGGCTCGCAGCAGGACGCCATCGGGCAGTTCCACCGGCCGGGCATGAACCAGCGCAGCCGAGGCCAGATTCGGATACGCCCGTGCCACGGTGTTGCGATCTTCGACCGGAGCCGTCGCGGGACGTGACGCCGCTTCTTCGGCCAAAGCCAAGGCCCCGAGCACAAGTATTGTTGCTGCAACCAGTGATGCATGGACTTTCATAGCGACACTCCCATCGGCTGACGGCCGGGATTCTTGTTGTTCCACCTGTTTACTTCGGAGCACATTCCCCGATCTTGCATGCCTTGGAGATCTGCTGCGGCGAGAGCTTCATCTTGTCCGCCAGCGACTGGTTGATCGTAATGATCTGGCCGGTTTCATAGGGACGCTGCTCGAGCCACTTGCGGAGGTTCTCCGGCGTGCGGAAGAATCCCTGGTGGAAACACCCAGCCGATACCCACTTGCCGTCGGCGGTCTTCTTCTTGCCGTACCAAGCGACTGCGGTCTCCGGCTCAATCGAAGCAATCTTGCCGTCGAGTGTCCTGACGACAACCATCTCGCCGGTCAGACCGTCAGGCTGGCGGACCTCTATATCCTTGCCCGTTCGGGCAGCCACGCCCATCGCGCAGTGCGCGCAGCAGCCGTAACTGTGGACGCCGTCGATCAGCACCTTGGCCACGTCCTGGGAGTAACAGGATCGGTCGCAGAATCCACAGCGGTGCGACAGTTCGTTCTCTTGAAGCGCCGACCACGCGACGATGCTGCCGCCCGAGGACTTCATCTCGGCCGTCGCGGCCTCGCGTGTGGCAAAGGCCTTCACCCAGGGCCGACCGCTCTTCTCTTCCAAGCCTCGGAGGTACACGGCCTCGGTTGCCGGAAGCAGCCTGCCCGTCGCCCAGTCGGTGACCGATACCTTCTTCTCAAAGCCGGTTCTGTCCTCGGTCAGGCAGGAGTACATGATGAAGTAGCAGTGCGGGCCGCACAGGCGAACGTCGCCCTTGTCGGTCTTGACGATGACGGCGGTCTTCTCCTCTATGTCGCCGTCGCACATATAACAGATCTGATCCTTGGACCGCGCGTCCTTCTTCGCGGGCTCCCAACGTTCGATCTTCGGCAGCTCAGCCCCGCCGAACTCGTAACCCAGTTCTTTCCACTTGCCCAGGATGTCGGCCTTGCCAAGGAAGCCCTCGTGTCGCCAGAGTTCCTTGCCGTCCTTGTCGAAGAATATCTGCGTGGGAATGAGCTTGATGCCGTACTGCTTCGCCTTGGCGGCATTCTCGCGCTCGCCAACGTCGATGAATTCCACGTCGAACTTACCGGCGTAGTCCTTGTTCAGCTCCTCCAGGATGGGGGCCATCTTCTTGCAAGGGATGCAACTCTTAGAGCCCAGGTCGAGCAGCTTCGGCACACCACCGGTTTCCGTCGTCGCCTTGCCCTGAGGCGCATCGGCCTCGTCGGCTGCGATCAACTGCGTGCCCACGACTGCGCCCATGCTGGTCACGAGCACCACGATCAGTCCAATTCTGGTGAATCTCGACATATTGCTTGTTCCTTCCGTATTCCAGGTTGCTCGCGTCCATTTCACGGCCTGCCACAGGCCAAACGCCAACGCAAAGAGCATCAGCCAAGCGAACTGGCTCATGCCGCCGCCGGAGCCGCCTCCGCCGCCACTGCACGGACATTGCGCCAGGATATTCGCCAAGGAGTGTGTCACGGTCTGATCTTCTCCATCAGGCCGGTCAGCTTCTGCCGATAGGCCGCCACCAGGGTGGCGGTCTCGTCAGCCATCGGCTTGACGGGGATCAGGTCCTGGACCTGCTCGGGAGACAGACCCGAGTCCTTCATCGTCGCCACCGTGCCCCAGAGCATCTTGTCGATGGCCTCCATGGCCGCCTGCTCCGACAGGCCGAACGACTCGGCCAGGGATTTCAGCTCATACAACTGCGGCCAGAAGTACGTCGGCCCCATGGCCGCGATGATCGCGTAGGCCTCGAGCTGCTCTTCCGGCACCTCAGGGCAGTCACCCAGAGGCTGGAGCATTTCAAGGATCGACTCGCGGTCATCAGCCTCGATGGCCGGAGCGAAGGCCACCGGGTTCAGCCCCTTGCCGACCACCGACGGGGCGTTGGGGATCATCCGCACGACCCGGTCGAAGCCGCCGAGCATTTCCGACAGCTTGGCGATGGTGAACTTGGGGGCCAGTGACACCAGGACCGCGTCCGCCTGCAAGTGCGGCTTCAACTGCGGCAGGACGTCCTTGATGACCGGTGGATGCACGGCCAGGAAGACCACGTCCTGCGAAGCCGCCGT
>JAAAOJ010000085.1 GCA_009908915.1 Planctomycetota bacterium | reverse complement strand
GTGGCCTTCGCCCTCGAACATCACCATCTCAACCGGAACGCCTGCATTCTTCAGCGCATAAAACCATTCCTGCCCCTGCCCGATGGGCGTGATGTGATCCTGCTCGCTGTGGATGATGAGCGTGGGCGTGGTGACTCGGTCGGCAAACTGCAGCGGGGAGCGGTCCCAGTAATAGTCGAAGTTGTTCCAGAGCGATCCGCCGAACTCCGCGTTCATCTGGCGCGGCGGGAAGGCCTGCGTGCCGGTCTCGGAGATCCAGTTGCTGACGCTGCGCTGCGTGACGGCCGCGCGGAAACGGTCGGTTTGCGTGGTGATCCAGTTGGTGAGGAAGCCGCCGTGGCTGCCGCCCGTCACGAAAAGCCGCTCCTCGTCGATCCAATCGAAGCGCGCCAGCGCCTCATCGACAACCGTCATGTTGTCGCGAAAGTCGACGCCGCTGTAGTCGAGTCGTACCTCACTCTGGAATTCGTGACCGTAGCCGGTGCTGCCGCGGTAGTTGGTGAAGACGACCCCGTAGCCCGCTGCGGCCAGCATCTGCATCTCATGAAACCACTGATGACCCCACATGCCGCCGGGCCCGCCCTTGATGTTGAGTACCAGCGGGTAGGTGTTTCCTTCCGCGTAACCCAAGGGCTTGAGCACGAACGCATCGGCCTCGCCGCCGCCGTCGTGGGTAAAGGAAAAGCGCTCGTAGGGCTGGACGACCAGCGTGTCGAGCAGTGCCTTGTTGAAAGAGGAAAGCTGTTGCGCGTCGGTGCCGTCGGCGCGGGCGACCCATACCTCCGGCAGCGTCGTCTCGTTATGCCGGACGTAGGCCATGCGCGAGCCGTCGGCGGAGAACGAAGGCGGGCTATAGCTGGCGCGCTGGCCCGTCAGCGCATTGTAGGCACCCCCGGCTGCCAACTGGAAGATGGGGCGGGAACCGCGATAGTCCGCCCGGAAGAACGGCTGCTCGTGCCCAGCGGGCCACTGCACGCGCGACGTGGTCAGCGCCATGCCGTCGTGAATCACTTCCGGTTCACCGCCTTCGACCGCAATGCGATGCAGTTCCGTACGCTGGTAGCGATCGGCCTGGTGGTGATAGATCAGGTGCTGCCCGTCAGGCGACCAGACCGGCCGCTCGGCGCGGCGATCGGGCGTCTGAAGGGTGCGCACCTCGCCATCCTCCAGCCGCAGAACATGAATGTCCTGGTTGAAGCCGGCGTCGAACTCCTCACCGGTCTTGTCGGCGTTGAAGGCCACGTGCGTGCCCCGGGGTGATACTGCGGCGTTGTTCACGTTGTAGGCGGCATCGGCCACCAGCGGTTTCAGTTCGGCGTCTTCCAGCGACAGCAGCCAGAGCGTTTGGCGACTCTCGTCCAGATAGCTGCCGGGACCGGTGCGGTACAGGGCCGTCGTGACTATCGTGGTGTCGGGCTGCGGTTCTTCGGGCTCCTCGGCTTCCTGTGTGGGGTCCTCCACTGCCGGATCGATCGAAAGCGTCAACAGCAGCTGCGCGCCGTCGGGTAGCCACTCGAACCCGCTGATGCTGCCCTGCTCCAGCGCGGTGATCGCCCGGGCCTCGCCTCCATCGACCGGGATCGTGTAGAGCTGCGCGCGCTCTCCCCGGCTGGAGAGGAACGCGATCGCCGAGCCGTCGGGTGCCCAGCGCGGTGAGTGATCGGACGTCGCGCGCGTGAAACGCCGGGGCGGCTCCGAACTATCGGAGGGCACCAACCACAGGCTCGTCTCCCGGCTGCGGCGATCTTCGGCGACGGTCGTGAGCACGAACACCACGCGCTCGCCGTCAGGCGAAATCTGCGCGTCGGAGGTCATCTGGAAGTCGTAATAGTCCGCGGGCTGCATCCCGCGCGGCTCGTCCTGCGCCGATGCGGCCAGGGACATCCACAAAAAAGAGAATGCGAGGAAGCCCGCAATCGAGCGAAAAGGCATGGTGTCGAACCGTGATGGGAGGACAGGGAGTATAAGCACCCGTTTAGCCGATTTCCATCAACCCTTGGGCAACGCGGTCGTGTCAGGAATGTTGTGCAAGAGTCACCGCGGGTCCTACAGAGAAGAGGCGGTCATGGCATGAGGCTGATTGAAGACAATCGTCCTTCGGACAATGTGGATCTGTCGATCTCCGGCCTTGAATCTTGCATGACGCCAACTCATTGCGGAAATAAGGGGTCAAGTCTGGTCTTGCGTCATATCTGCCTGAATTGCACGCCTCAATTGCCGAACTCGATTGTTTTCTCGGCACAATTGCTCCAGTCGCCGCACACTGGAGGCGACGGCGCTGTAGTGGTTCATGTCTAGCGCGGCGGCGATCTCGCGGTAGGTCATTTGGCCACTTCGATGGGCAAAATGGATGACCATCATGCGCGCGAGATTCTGCCGGCCGCGCACGCTTTGGTGGACCTCGCTACGGTCGCAGTCCAGGATCGAGGTGACCACACCGATAATCCTGTTCAGTGATACGGGCTTGTTGACGCGTTTTCGCTCGGAGACTTCCGGGTCGTCGGGCCCGTGTCGCTCAAGTATGTGCTGCTTGAACGCTTCGTCGCCCAGAATCGGGGAAAGCGTCTTTCCCCGGTAGAACTCGGCGAGGTCTTCGTCAACCCCGTTTTCGACAAATGACTGGTACCGCTTGGCCTTGCCGCCCAGCATCGAATAGACCATGTCCCGACGAAGCCAGCCCGGTGGTTTGGCATGACCTGCATATGCTGGATAGCTCGACCACGGGTAATCTCGCAGGCGCTCCACCATGCCCGCCTCAAGCGGGTTGCGGTGAATATAGCTCGACAGATGCAGCAGGTAGGCGTCGGCATCGACCAGAATCGCCTTGTAGCGGCCCCGGAACAGCGCTCCGTCACGCCGCTGGTCGCGGTTGAAGAACTGCGTGTAGACGCCATTGAGATGCCGCATGCCGCGACCGAGATTCCCGAGCGGCGTATGCAGCAGCAGGTGGTAGTGGTTGCCCATCAGGCAATAGGCATGCGTCTCGACTCCGAACCGGTCGGACAGGTCGGCCAGCAATTGAAGAAACCGATCGCGATGCGCGTCTGAAATGAATGCGGCCTGGCGCGCCGCACCACGGTTCATCACGTGATACCAGGCGCCCTCGTATTCGATTCGTAAAGGACGGGCCATCGCGGCAGTATACAGAATAAAGCGCTAAACCAGACTTGACCCCATTGCTCGCAAAACCGGCCTTGACCCGGAGGAGGCGTCCATATGTCCAAATTGTTTCAGCAGGACTACAATGAACAGGAAGTCAGGAGGTGGGTGTCTCAGTTGTCCCTCCCGACCCCGGGGCCATCGATCGGACCGCGCCCGAGAGCCGGGCAGCGCGGTTAGCGCTACGCCGCGCCGTCGTCCCGCGCCGGGCGCGGCCGGTAGCGGCTGGCCAACACCAGGCTGGCCAGCATCAGCAGGAACAGCGCCCAGCCCCGATCGACCGGGATCGGCTGCGGTGGCCCGGCGGCCGGGCCGCCCTGGTCGACGATCACGCCGTCGTCGCCGGTATCGTCGCCCAGCCGGTCGTCGGCCAGGTCCAGCGTCCAGGTGTTGCCGACCACGACCGCGAAGTCCGAAAAGTCGTACCACGCCGTCGTCGAGACATCGCCCGGTGTGATCGGGCCATACTTGCGATACGTGCTGGTCACGAAGTTCAACGTATCGGCATCGTGATAGGTCACATCGACCAGCGCCGTCTCGCACGGTAGCCGGAACTCGACCAGCCCGGACGGATACGGGTTGCCGGCCGGATCCGCCGGCAGCGCATTCGGGTCGACGGCCCCAACCTGCTGCAGCTCGCCGCAACCGCCGGCGACCGCCAGCGTCATGTAGCCGCGTCCCGTGGCCGTGGGCAGGCTGGCCACGCCGGGCTGGTCGGCGTCGGGGATGCTGTCGCCGTTGCCGTCGCCGCCGTTCGGGCCGCCGTCCTCGACCGCGTCGTCGACGCCGTCGCCGTCGGTATCGGGCGTGACGGTCAACTCGTCGGCGGTCGCATCGCTGCCCGCGTTGCCGGCCGGGTCGGTAGCGGTCACGGCCACGTCGTAGGTGCCGTTGGCCAGCGCGGCAAGCGTGCCGTCGGCCAACCTCCAGGTGCCGTCACCGTTGTTGGTCGGCGTGACCGTCTGGCCGTCGACGCTCACCTCCAGTGTGGCATCCGCCTCGTCGACCGCGCCGGACAGCGGCGGCGTGTTGTCCGTGGTGATCAGTGGGTCGACCGTCACCGTCGGCGCGGTGTTGTCGACCGTGTAGGTCTCGTCGGTGGCCGGCTCGACCGTCGGCAGCGCGTTGCCGGCGGCATCGGCGATGTCCTGGCCCGCCGACAGGTCGATGCCGACCGTGCCGTCGAGAT
>JAAAOJ010000082.1 GCA_009908915.1 Planctomycetota bacterium | reverse complement strand
TCGGGCACGCAGACGCCGAAGTGGTTAGAATACCGACCATCGGTTGCCGGCGGGGCAAATATGCGGGAGAACCCGCAATACCCGCCGCGGCCGGGCGTTAAACGGGACGACGCCTATGGATGAGCAACAGCTTCGCCACACTGTGCACCGCGCCCAGGCGGGCGAGGCCGACGCGTACGAGGCGTTGCTAAATGCCTACAGCAAAAGGCTGTACGGCTATTTCATCCGTTCGACGGGCCGGCACCACGACGCCGAGGACCTCCTCAGCGAGATGATGCTCAAGCTCGTGCGGACGTTGAAAAACTACGATCACCGGGGCCGATTCGAGCCCTGGCTGTTCCGGATCGCGGCCAATATGGTTCGCGACCGCATCCGGCGGCGCACCACCCGCCCGCGGGCGATGAGCCTCTCGGCGGCCGACGACGGGGGCGGCTCGATGGGCTCGAGCCTTCCGGCCGAGGGGCCGCAGGTCGACGCAGCCATGATGGCGGCGGAAGCCTCGGGCGACCTTCAGTCGGCCCTGGCGAAACTGGATGAACAGACACGGCAGATGATCCTGCTGCGACACTTCGGTGAGATGAGCTTCAAGGACATCGCCGCCGCGTTCGACTGCCCACTGGGAACGGCCCTGGCGAAAGTCCACCGGGGCATCAAGCAGCTTCGCAGACTGATGGTCGAACCGTGAGGCGAGCGGTCCGCTTGGACATGGATCGTGTCGCGAGCATCAACGAGCGGAAAGGCGGGACAATTGGTTCATTGGTCAACTGATTAACGTGCTAGTTCGCAAGAGACCGAGTTTTCGGGCCGATGACCCGCACGCAAGAGGCCCGACCGCAGCAGCGATAGCTTTCTAGACGACGGGCTGCTAGTCCGGCTGCTGATGCGACGGCCCCGAGTCGCCGAGGACAACCACAGACCACCATGGACGCTACCGAACAACAATACGAACGCATCGCACGATATCTCGACGGCGAGACCGTCGATTTGACCGACGGCGAGCGCGCACTGGCCGCCGAAATCCGCCAGGGCTTCACGGCGCTGGCGGACCATCTACCGGCCGCGCCGCCCGTCGAGAGTACCGACCGCGCCCGGCGACGGCTCGTCGCTGCCGTTGCGGGTCGGTTGCGCCTGCGAAGCATCGGACGCGTGATGGCCGTGGCCGGCATGGCCGCGGCGGCCGTGCTCGTGCTGATCGGCGCCCAGCGCCTCTGGATGCCCGACGCGCCCGGACCGATTGCGCCGTCCTACGTGCCGACGGCCGTCATGCGAGACGCCATCGAAAACGAGCCCGACACCTTCGACGTCGAACTGGCACTGATTGCCGAAGACGTGCTGCAACAGCAAGCCGAATTTGCCGACGTCGCCCAGGCCTCCAAGCCCACCGTCCTCGACGGCGGACTCCAGGACCTGCAGGAAGAACTGGACACCTTCTGGCTGGACGAACAACAGACCGACTCCGTCGAGCAGCCCGCAAGTTTCGAAGCACTGCTCATCGAGTCCGGACAGGGATGACACGAACACGGATCGAGGAATCACCATGAACCGCCGGAATCTGATACGGATCATTGCTGTCGAAATCATGCTCGTGCCGTTTGCCCTCTGGGCTGGCGACGACGACCGATCGCACCGCCGTCCGGGCGGGCCGCGGCCTGCCATGACCGATGAGCAGGTCGCGGACGTGCTGGAGTTCGTCAAGGCCCACTGGCCGGAATACCACACGCGGCTGCGCCAGGTCCGCCGGGAGAACCCGCGCCGCTTCCGCATGATGATCCGCGCGGCGGCCCACCGCATGAAGCAGTTCACGTCGCTGAGCGAGGAGGAACGCGAGGCCCGTATCCGCGAGTCCAAACTCAAGATCGAAATCTACCGCCTCAGCAAGCAGTACCGCTCCGCCGAAACCGACGAGCGGAAGCAGGCCATCCGGGCCGAACTGAAGCAGACGGTGGGCGAGGCGTTCGATGTCGAGCAGACGGTGCGCGAGTACAGCCTGCAGCGGCTGGAATCGCAGCTTCGGCAGTTGCGGCGCGATCTCGGAAAACGGGCCGAGCGACGCGACGAGATCATCTCCGAGCGGGTCGAAGATATCATCCGCGCACGCTACCGTGTCTTCCGCGACCGACGCCCGGACCGCCGCCGGTCTGCCGACGGGCCCATGCGGGGCGGCCCGTCCCACGAACGCCCCGATGACGCCGATCCGGATGACGAGCCCGAGTTCTGAATGCCCTGCGGCTCATTCGCTGATCGTGGCCCGGCATGCCGACCCAACTCAGTGCTGCCCGCCGGCCGTGCCTGGCCGCCCCTTTAGAGACGTCGCCCTCACAAGTCAGGTGGGCGGAAGACCAGAACGATTTTGCAACGCAAACAAAGACATTATGCCACGAAAACGGTGCTGATCGGCACGTCCTCGGATTTCTGAGGGAGGCGTCTTTAGCAATGGATTGCGTTGCGACATCAAGGAGCGGAAACGCAGGACAACTGGTCAATGGGTCAGTTTGCAAGAGACTGAATTGTCGGGACGATGACGCGCAGGCAAAAGGCCCGACCGCAGCCAGAAGACAACGACAGGTCAATCGTGAATTGCTTCAAACGGGCTGCTATACCTCGTCCTCGAGGGGGTAGGCGTCGACCGTGCGCTGGATGGCAGCGACGATGTCGTCGCGACCGTCCGTGATGTCCATCTGTATGCCGAGCTGCCAGACCGGTTTGGTGAAGGTCTTGCCGGCGAGCTTCACGCCGTCCTTTCGCGTGGTGAGCATGATCTCGGCCTCGCACTTCTCGGCGGCGTCGCAGAGGTCGGCGATGCGTTCGTCGGTGTACTCGACATGGTCTTCGAGCCCGGTAGCTTCGATGATGCCGACGTCGAGTTTGATGGCCGTGTTGAGGAACGCCCGTGGATTGCCCAGACCGCAGAAGACAAACGCCCGTTTGCCGGCGACGGCTTTCGGCGAGAGTTGTCGGCCGGTCTCGTCCATGACCCATACGGGTTTATGCACGGCCGTGGCGATGGGGGCGCTGGGCGTGTAACGGGCGAGCAGGCGCTTGAGGTCGTCCACCTGGTCGGGCAGAACGTTGTCGCTGCGGGTGAGGACCAGCACGTCGGCGTCGGCCAATACGCCTCGTGGCTCGCGAAGTCGGCCGGTCGGCAGACAGCAGCCGAGCGCGTCCTCGCCGCTGCCGAAGGGGTTGCTGGCATCAACGAGCACGATGTCGAGGTCGCGCTTCATCCGCAGGTGCTGGAAGCCGTCGTCCATGACCAGGGCATTGGCGCCGTCGTCGATGGCGGCGGCGGCGCCGGCAAGGCGGTGGGGGTTGACCACCACGTCCACGCCGGTGACGCGCTGCAGGAGCATGGCTTCGTCGCTTTTTCCGTCGACGGCCTTATAGCCGCGGGTCAACACGGCCGGCCAGCGACCGATCTGCTTGAGGCGGTCGACGACCCAGGCGGTCATCGGCGTCTTGCCCGTGCCGCCGCAGGTGATGTTACCCACGCAGATGACGGGAACGCTCACGCGTCGGCTCGGCAGCAGGCCGCCGTGGTACATCGCCCGACGCAGCGACGTCACGGCTGCGTACGGCCAAGCCGCCAGGCGGCGCAGCAGCGGTTCGGCGAAGAACGATCTGCGGATATCGAAGGTCCCGTCATTCATGTCACACATCCTAGGCTCTATCGGATGGCTCTGGAAGCGCCTTCAACCGCGGTTTCCAAACGCCGCCCCCGGATCAGCGCTTGGGCCGCGAGGCGGTCCACAACGAACAAGAGCAGTTCGCACGAGTCCAATCGGGATTCAGGAAGAGCTTCTGAGACACGCTCGTGCGGAGATGCAAGCGGCACGTCGAGACCGATGGGACGCATCGTCCGGCTTGATCCGATTGGGCCGTGGAACGGTGGTAAGTCCCGTAGCATGCCGCAGGTGCATCGATACCGGGCTGTGAAGACAATCAGAACATCTCCGTTGAATCCATGGAAGCCGCCGGCGCGAGTCGTAGCGACGCCGTCGGCAAGCCGGCCGCCGGCTTTACGTTGATGGACCATGCGAATTCGCCGGTTTCCCTGAAGGACTTCCGGGGCCAGTGGGTCGTGCTCGACGTCTGTCCGAAAGACGACGCGCCCGCCTGCATCTGCCAGGCGACGGAATTCACTTTTCTTCTGTGTGCCGTCGGCTGCGCCTACACTTCTTTGAGTGTATCCTCGCATGAAAGGAGTACGCATGTTTCGACTGACTTTGATCGTTGCCTCGATGTCCTGTATGCTTCTGGCCGGCGGATGTGGCGACGTCGGCGCGCTATTCGCACGCCCGGATGCCAGGATCAGCAAGGTGGACGTCGGCAGTGTAACGACCCGCGCGACGCAGCTGGTCTTCGACGTGGATGTCACCAACCCCTATCAGGCCGCCCTGCCGCTGGCGAACGTGGACTATGCCCTCTCGACCGACGGCACGAAGTTCCTTTCCGGCCAGGCCGACCTGCAGGGAAGCATTCCGGCCGACTCGACCCGGACCGTGCAATTGCCGATCGACGTTCCCTACGTGGAGGTCTACCAGGCCGTTCGCGGCGCGATGGGCAAGAGCGAGATTCGGTATCTGGCCGAACTTGGCCTGTCGGTCGACGCGCCTGTGGTGGGACGGCTCCGCCTGCCGACGAGCAAGGAGGGACAGATCAAACTTCCCACGGCCAGCGATGCGCTCGATATCCTCCAGCGAGAGGTCGAGAAGCGCATCGGCAACTAAATCACCATGCCGCCGTCGACGGGCAGGACCTTGCCGGTCAGGTAATCGTTGGCGAGGGCGTGCAGGACGGCGGAGGCGACGTCGGGCGCCCGCCCCAGCCGCCGCAACGGGATTTCCTGCCGCAACGTGTCGACGGCCCGGTCACTCAGGGCGACGTGCGTGCTGTCAGTGTCGATGAACCCCGGCGACACGGCTACGCAGCGGATGCCCATCGCGCCCAGCTCGCGCGCCCAGACCATCGTCATGGCGTTCACGCCGGCCTTGGCGGCTGAGTAGGCGGTCTGCCCCGCATTGCCGCCGCTGGCGACGGAACTGACATTGACGATCGTGCCTTTGACGCGCCCGCGGAGCATGTGGTCGGCGACGGCGCGGGTGGTATTGAAGACCGTATCGAGGTTCAGCGCGAGGGTGTCCCGCCAGAGATCGACCGGGTGCAGCCGGTCCTCTTTCTGCATCACGCGGACGAGGGGACAGCTGCGGATTGCCCCGGCGTTGTTGACCAGCGCGTGAATCGTTCCGGCCTGTTTGGTTGCTTCAGTGACGGCCTGCTCCACGGCGACAGCATCGGTGAGATCGACGGTCCGCGGAATCACCCCGTCGCGTCCGTCGGCCAGTGTGGCCAGTCCGTCGGCATCGCGATCACAGGCCACGACGGTCGCGCCGGCGTCGAGGAGGTGCTCGACGATCGCCCGGCCCAGGCAGCCGGCCGCTCCGGTGACGATCACGGTTTTTCCCACGATATCCACGCTAGGCGACTCCCCGCGTCTGCAGGACCTGGCGGATGGCGCCGATCGACTGCATGTCGGCGATCTCGTCGCCGGTCAGGGCGATGTCGTAGGTGGTCTCGATCTCGGTAACGAGGTCCATGTGCGTCAGCGAATCCCACGTTTCGATGTCGTTCATCGTTGCCTCGGTCGGCAGGTCGCCGACCTTGAAGATCTGCTTGAGGAGGTTGTCGAGCGGTACCATGTGTCTGCTCCGATGGTCGCGCCGGCGTCTAGACCAGCGATTGTGTCAGGCGGAAGAACTGGCTCGTCTGCAGCCGATGCGTCTGCGAGTCGCGGCGGATGATGACGGCTTCGTCGTCGACGTCCTTCGTGACGAGCGTGCCGGCCCCGATCATGCACCGCCGGCCGAGCGTCACGCCGTGGCCGACCGTTGCCTGCAGGCCGAGGAAGCAGCCTTCGCGCAGCGTGACCGAGCCGCCCACGGCCGCCGAGCCGGTGATCCAGCAGCCATTGCCGACGGTGCTGTGATGTCCTACCAGTGCGCCGTCCCAGATCATCACACCGTCGCCAAGGGCGACCCCGGCCTGGACCGACGCGCCGTCGAGGACGACGACGTTCTCGCCCCACGTCACGTCCGGGTGCAGCATCGCGCGGCTGCTGATATAACTGACGAGCCGATAGCCTTTCTCCCGCGCCTGCCGCATGCGGTCCAGCCGGAAGCGGTTGCAGTCCTGATACCCGACGGCCACCAGCATGTCCGCCTGGTCCGGGCCGACGTGGTCGGTGATTTGCTCGAAGGGGATCAGCGGCTTGCCGCGGAACTGGCCGTCGCCGACGAACTCGGCGTCGCACGTGTGGGCGAGAATGTCGAACTCACCGTCGCGATCGAGGCACGCGCTGAAGACGTGCCCGATCTTGCCGGCGCCGAAGACAATCAGCGGCTTCATACGGCGACTCCTTGCTGCTTGCGCTGCTCCTTGAGGGCGAGTCGGTTGACCTTGCCGTTGCGGTTCTTGGGCAGGACCGATTCAATCTGCAGTTCGTTCGGGATCATGTAGGTCGGCAACTTTTCGCGAAGCGTATCGAGCAGATCGTCCGGCGCGGCCGTTGGCGCGACGGCAAAAGCGACGATGCGGCCGGGCCGCTCATCAGGGCGGTGATAGATGACGGCGCACTCGTCGACGGCGTCCAGCGAACCGAGGGCGGCTTCGATCTCTTCCAGCTCGATGCGATAGCCCATGTGTTTGATCTGGTTGTCCTTGCGGCCGCAGAAGTGGATGTGGCCGGTCTGCGGGTTGAGGCGCACCAGGTCGCCGGTGCGATAGACCGTCTCGGGGTAGGCATCGTTGAGCGGGTTCTGCACAAAGCTGCCGGCCGTCCGCTGCGGGTCTCGCCAGTAGCCCTTGCCGACGTTGGGCCCGATGAGGCAAAGCTCGCCGACCTCGCCGGTGGGTGTGGCGTTGTTGTTGCCATCGAGTATCACGTAGTCAAAATTCGGCGCGATGTGCCCCAGCGGCAGCAGTTCGTCCGGCACGAGGTCAGCGGGCGAGACATCGTAGGACGAACAGATGCACGTACACTCGGTCGGGCCGTAGACGTTGACCAGTCGCACGCGATGCCCCAGCAGGCCGTAGAGCGTACGGAGCTGGGCCTTGGGGAAGCCCTCGCCGCCGAAGCTCATCGCGCGCAGCGCCGGTAGCGACTCGGCCGTCAGCGCCCGCATCCGCAGGACGTAGACCAGCAGGCTCGGCACGGAGAACCAGATCGTACAGCCGGCCGCGGTGGCGGCCCGGACCAGTTGCATCGGCTGGCGGACGATCTCCTCGGTCAGCGGCGCCAGCATCGCGCCGTTGAACAGCGATCCGTAGACGTCGAAGACGGAGTTGTCGAAGTACGGTGGGTTGGCGCCGGTCAGGACGTCTTCGTACGTGATGTCGAAGGTGTCGCGCGCCCAGATGACGAAGTTGAGCACGTTCGCGTGCGTCATGGTCGCGCCCTTGGGGAAGCCGGTCGAGCCGCTGGTGAACATGATGTAGGCTGGCGTGTTACCGTGGATACGGTCAAGGCCGGGCGGCGGGTCGTCGGGGCAGCGGCGGACGGCGGCCTGCGTGTTTGCCTCGTCGTAAGCGATGCAGGCCGTACCGGCCGGCAGCGCGACGTCGTCGAGTCGCTGGCCGAAGTCCTGCGACGTCCAGACGGCGGTCGGCCCGCAACGGTCGAGGATCTTCTGCAGGCGATGCGGCGGGCTGTTGGAGTCCAGGTTGACGTACGGCGAACCGAGTTTGAGGGCGGCCAGCATGCCCGCGTAGGCCCAGGCGGACTTGTCATGGAAAATCGCCAGGACCGACCCGCGCCGCAGCCCCGCCCCGACCAGACGATGGGCGACCTGATTACTGAGGGCATCGAGCTGGCCGTAGGTGATGTCGGCATCGTCCGTTCGCAGGGCCGGCGCGCCAGGTCGGGCCGTTGCCAGCGAGATGAAGTGCTCGGCCAGGTTGTTGCAGCGACTATGGGTCATGCGGTCTTCTTGCCTCACATATACACAAAGCACCGCCGACACGCCCGGCACGGCGGCATCCAGACATCTATCGGTTTGAGCGATGTCGTCCTGCAGGACAATTGGTCCCCGAGCGTCGGTTTGCCCGAAGGTCAACCCGCCTTGCTCAGCAACATCAGCAGGCCGTTGTTGGCGAATTGCGTGTGCCCGCGGCACGCTGTCTGGAGCTTCCGCTGACCATCGGGTGCGAGCTGAACAGGAAACGTTCCCTCGATCCGAACGACTTCGAACGCTGAACGTTGTACGAAGGTTGCGTAGTCCTCCGTGAAATATCGATTCAGATGGGGCGAGTTATAGATGTAATAGACCATTTCGGCTGCGGCCTGGCGGTCGGTGTGCTGCATGAGATAATCGTACATCTGACCTGGACTCATCAGCAGGTGCCCGAACGGGGGGATCGGCGAGTTCTTCTTGTCAAACGTCCGGCCTTCCGCGTCGGTCACCGCGGGCAGGTGGTGGCCGTCAAAGGCGGACCATATCGGCGAGAACATCGTCCAGAGCTGTCCGCCGGGCTTGAGGGCGGCGTGCATGGCCGCGAGTGCTTCGGGAAACCGCAGGATGTGCTCGAAGCAGGCGATGGAGAAGACGAGGTCATACGTGCCGCGGTGCGCATCCGGCAGGTCTTCGATATTGGCGTAGAATGTCGAGTAGCTTCCCGGTTCGAGTTGCAATGCGGCGAAGCCTCGCTCAGATGTGGAGAGAGCTGCGAGCGTCTGGCCTTGCACGCCGGTTCCGTCGGGATTGGCGTCGCCAACTTCTTCGGCGTAATCGGGGGCTTCCATGCCGGTCCAGCTGTTGGGCTGCAGCTCGCTCATGACGAAGTCTTTGCAGAGACTTCCGCCGACTTCCAGAACATCCTTGCCGGCGAAGCCGACCATGCGGTCGCAGGTGAAGGCATACGGCACGTGGTAGGTCAGACGGTACTGCTGCTGGCAGTGTTCGATCCGTTCCTGTTCGCTGGTCAATGCAGTCATGTGGCTTACTTTCGTGAATATCAGGCGGATTGACGTAGTGTGACCTTATCGAGAAGACCTAGAATATGGGATCGTTCATACAGATGCTGTCGCATCGGCGCCGGTTCGCACTTCTCGATCTGCGCATAGATCTGTGCGTGGATATCCGGCACAAGCGAGAAGGCCGCCTGGCAGGTTCGGACGTGGGGGCGTGGCAGTGACGCCTGCCAGAGGTTGATCGCTTCACAGACCTTCTTGGCGTCGAGCAGCGACTGCAGACGCGGCCGCATCGTGTCGATCTGCTCCCAGACCGGCGGCTGCGTTGCTCCGGGGGGTGTAAGGCGGGCCTGCAGTTCGCGGCGCAGTGCCGCGTACGTCTCGGGCGGAAAGACAAGCACAGCCTCCGGCAGCATCGGCTCGTGCTTGAGGTGCGCCTCCCACAGACCGATCGTCTCAGCGTGGTAGCCGTTGAACGCCAATTGCCCCACATACATCGCCGTGGCCGCCCGCAGGCTCCAGATCGTCATCTGCCACGTCTCTCGCCTCTGGGCAGCGCGGAGTCTGGTGAACATGGCCTTGGCCCGCGCCAGGACCTTCTCCGGCTGAAAGTACTTCGCCTTGTTCGGGTCCTGCAACGCTCCGCGGTCGCTGCAGATGGTGGTTTCCCACCATGTGCGGACCACGACCTCCTGCTGCAGCGGCAGTGAAGCGAAATCGGCGTCGTGTGCTTCGTATATGGCGGCTCGGGCATTGATGACGTCTTTCCGATTCCGGCTGACACCCGCATCGTGACGTCGGTAGAACACAAGCGGGTCGAGACAGTCGACGCCCTCGAACTCAAACCGCCGCGCAAGACCCATCCGCCGATGCACGTCGCCCAGTGACGTCAACTCGCCAAGTTGGTACCACTTGGCCATCGGGTCGAACATACTCAACCGCAGCAGGTAATTGCGGGGAAGATTTCCGGAGTGCGAGAAGACTTTCCACAGGGCAACGGGCAGGAGGAGTTCCCCGCTTGGCAAGGGCCCCGCCTCCGGACGCTGCCACGGTGGGCCCTGGACGCCGTCGGCCGTCGTCGCCGCGACATTGCAGTAGGCCGCCACGGCCCGGGGGTTGCGGCAGAGCGCCTTGTACTCCTCATCGAGCTTGCGTTCGTCCCACCAGTCGTCGCCTTCGATGCGGGTGAAGAAATCACCCGCATGGTGGGTCTCGATGTACTTCGTGTGCTCCACCATGCCGAGGTTGCGTTCCTGAAGGTGCAACTTGAAGAGATCACCGTGGCGGTCGGCGTATTCTCGTACAACGTCAACCGTCCCATCTGTCGAACAGTCGTCGAAGACGGCAATGCGCCACGGCTTGAGCGTTTGCCCGACAAGACTCTCCAGGCATTGCCGAATATAGGGCCCGTGGTTGTATGTGATAACGGATACGTAGATGCGCGGGTTCGACGGCATGGCGGTCTCCCTGTCAGGCGACGCAGGCCTGGATGAAGTCAAATTCGTACCCCTGCTCCGTGTAGAACGGCAGCAGATCGAAGCGTTCGAGAAAGTGACAGAACGCGTCCTCTTGCCAGTCCTTGAGCGTCTCCCATCGCTGCCGGGGTGTCAGACGCTTCGTGTCCTGTCGATGCTTGTTGATGGCTTTGGTGGCAAAGACCTCCTGCACGTAGGCATCATCGACAGCCACCGGAAGGCCGGTCGCGCCGGAGAAGACGGCGCTGAACCTTTCGGGGTCGCTTGTGATTTGCTCCATTTGCACATGGCCCCTGAAATCCGCGCCCGGCAGCTGCCGCACGACGGCCTCGGCATCGATATCCAGACGCAGACTGCCCAACACACGACACGCGCACAGAAAGGCCAGGACCTCGTAGTCGCCGAGCATCAGGTCGTAGCGTCGGGCGAGGTCGAAGACGAAGTCTCGCGAGGTGTCGAGCAATTTGCCGAGCGTCCAGTGCAGTTCATTGATGTCGAACCGAAAGAGCGTTTGGAACTCGCCATAGCCCGACCAGACAAGGCTCAGTGGATGCCGGATCTGGTTATACACCATGAACTGACGTGTCGGTTTGCCGAAGCGCTCCCACAATATGGGCAGATCGCGCAGACGGTACAGGTGGACACTGCCGTAGGCCTCGGCGCGACCATGGCCGGCGATCTCGTCATAGGATTGATCGACGGGGCGTTGCTGCCGATTGACATAGCCGGTGTGCAGCTTTCGGACGCTGTCGCGCAGGCCGTCGTAATTCCTAATCTCCGTCGACAAGACGTTCATGGCGCTGTGCGTGCAAATCACGTCGCTGTGCATCGAAAACGTGTGGGCCGTCCATTTGGACGCACTCCAGCCATGGCAGGTTACAATGAAATTGCGGGGAGCGTTTGCAGTCATGTCACACAGACTCCCTGTTGAGATGTCGTTAGGGTCCTTGGTGTATTCGGAATCCACTCGAGCGAGACCACGCCAAAACCATCCCGCCCGAAGTGGTTGCCGCAGTAGAAGAGATACCTCTGCCCGTCAAGATCCAGCACGGCCGGGTAGCATTGCATCTCCGCGTCCCACGTGCCGCGGCTACCGAGGGACGCCAGTGGACCGTCCTGACGGCGCCACGTTGCTAGGTCGTCCGACGACGCATGGGCCAGGCGATAGCCGCGGTCGGCGTTTCGGAAATCGATCGCTTGTCGGTAGCAGAACCACATGTGGTAGCGACCATCGACCTCGAGTACGGCCGGGGCGTTCTGGCACTCTTCCGGTAGGACGGTCGGCACGCAGCCGCGACCGTCGCGTCGCCAATGGAGGAGATCGTCCGATTCCGCATGCATGATGACGTAGCGGCATTCCGGTTTGTCGTCCGTGGCGAGCCACGCCGTGGCCGAGGCGTACCACATGTGCCACGTCTCCCCGACCCGCAGTAACCACGGGCCATTGCACAGGTAGGGCTCATCCGGCGTGCGCCCCAGCAAGGGGCCCACAGAACGTCGCTGGAACGTTACGCCTTCATCTCCGCTGACGGCCAGGCCTATTGCTGTGGTGTACGGCACGTCGATGCATCGGTTCCAGCCGGTGTAGTACATCCAGATTTCGTTGCCGCGCCGCAACGCGTAGGCTGGCATGACGCCGAACGCGTCAAAGCTGCCCAGCCCGCCTGCGTCTAGCGCGGGACGCTTACTGACGGCCAACACGTGCCGTGGATCGTCGCGGGCCACATCAATGAAACCTATGCGACTGACGAACTGTCCCGCTCCGTCCGGTTGCCCACGGGTAGCGAAGTAGATTCGGATGCTGTCGTCGAGGACAAGCGGGCGTGGCACCTGTGCGTGCGATGCCATCCACGCGTGCTGGCCGGCTGCACAGAAGACGCACTGGCCGCCTTCGCGGACGATGCGAGGGCAGTCGACGGCCCCTGACGTTGTGGCGGCGTCAGGTCGCATGAGCGATCTCCCCGCACGGCTGGGTGTCGAGTGTATCACCCACGCAGACGGCGCTCAGGTCGCCGTCCATGCATGAGAGCTTCAGGAATTCGAGCCCACGTGCCACGACCACGGCATCTTCGTAGCGAAAGACAATCTCATTGCAGCCGTAGCGACCCGCGTCGCAACACACATATGCGTTCGTTACTACGTCAACTGCCCGTACTTTGAACCGCCGGCCACGATGCGAAAACCAGGCACCCTTCGATCTCGTGGCAAACGCCCTGACTTTGCGAACGATGTCTTCATCGGAAGCGGTGAAGTCCAACTCCAGGTCGTCCGGCTTGAAGGTGTAGTAGCTGCCCGGATCGTCGGGAGGCGGCTGAAGCGACAAGTCCGGCTGGAAGTTGCGGGCGTGGGCTTCCTCGAAGACCTCGACTTCGGCACGGAAGCTCAACTGGTACAGCAGGCCGGCGTCGAGGTCATCCGTCATCGGAATGCGCACCTGGGAGATGATGGGGCCAGTGTCGATGCCGTCGTCCATCACGTGGCAGGTCGCGCCGCTGTCCTCGCCGAAAAGAATGGCTCCGGGGACCGGGTCAGTCCCCCGCAATTTCGGGAGCAGTGAAGGATGAACATTCACACACTGAGCTCCGGTCGTCTCCACCAGCGAGGCAATCGGCAGAATGATCGGACAGCCGTTGGAAACCAGAACGTCGAATTCGAGAGATGCCAAAGCAGAAACGAAGTCGGCCTTGCCGGGCAGGAGATGGTGCGGCACCTCGCGAGCAACAAGTTCGCGGTGAAGATACGAGCCATCGACGGCGAACACATGCGGCACATCCAGGTCCATCGCCCGCATGCGCCAATACACAAAGCCACGATTGCCCGCGAACACATATGTCATTCCTCACCTCGCATGTTGATCTGCGAAGCCCTCTGCCGAGAGGCATGGATCAGAGAGGCGATAGCATCGATCTGTTTGCTGCCAACCGCCGTGCCGGTCGGCAGGGCCAGCACGTCGCGGCTGAGGGTCTCGGTATTGGGAAGCGGCGTCGCTGCCGTGCCGTCGTCGCCGGCGTAGGGCGCCAGGCGGTGGCAGCCGGGGCTGAAGTACCGTCGGGCCAGGATGTTCTCGGCCCGCAGGACGCGCTGAAGCGTATCCGCGGACAGGCCGAACTCCTCTTCTCGCACGCGGATCACCACGTACTGGGCGTTCTGCTGTTGCGGGTCGACGGGCGCGATCAGCTCGATGCCGGGCACGTCGGCGAGGTCCTCGCGGTAGGCCTGCGCGTTGCGGCGATTGGCCGCGATGATCTCGTCCATCGCCTCCAGGCTCGTCAGCCCCATGGCGGCGTGAATTTCGCTGAGCTTGGCGTTCATACCGAGACAGACGTTTCGGCCGCTTGCCTCGATGCCAAAGTCGCGCAGGGCGCGGAGGCGGTCGGCCAGGGCATCGTTATTGGTGGCAATGGCTCCGCCCTCGAAGGCGTTGGCGAACTTCGTGGCGTGGAAACTGAAGACCTCGGCCTCGCCAAAGCCGCCGACCGCCCGGCCGCCATAACTGCAACCAAACGCGTGCGCGGCGTCAAAGATCAACCCCAGATCATGCTCGCGGGCGATGGCGGCCAGAGCGTCGACGTCGCAGCACTGGCCGTAGACATGCACGCCGAGTATCGCCGAGGTCCGCGGCGTGATCTTTCTTGCCACGTCGGCCGGGTCCACCTGCGGACAGCCCGGCAGCACGTCGCAGAACACCGGCGTCAGCCCCGCCAGCCGAGCCGCGTGCGGCGTGGCGATGAACGTGAAAGCGGGCATGAGCACCTCGCCGCGAACGCCCAGGGCCATCATCGTCATCTGGAGGCCCAGTGTGGCATTGGCAACGGCGAGGCAGTGTCGCACGCCGGAGTGTTCGGCCAGCCTCGCCTCGAACTCGCGCTCGCACGGGCCGTGATTGGTCAGCCACCCTCGATCGAGAACACCGTCAAGCCGCCGATGCAACCGGGCGCGGTCGCCGACGTTCGGCCGTCCGACGTGCAGCGGCTCGACAAAAACCGGCTCGCCGCCCGAAATCGCCAATCGGCGTTCGATGGCCGTCGCTGCCGGGGCGTTCACGCGAACTCTCCTCTCCGGTACGCGGGGAAGTACTCGCTGCAGCCCGGCCCGCTCAGGGCGAGGTAGGCCGACCGGTCCAGTACGCGTCCGCACAGATACGCCGGGCGGATCGCATTCGCCCAGCCACGCTTGAAGCGGTTGAGGCCGTCGTCGCCATCGCCGGACGCGCCCGCCCCGGCGCCGAGAGACAGCCACCGCACGCCGTCGCGGCGGAAATGCTCGATGACGTCGGCAAAGATCGCGAAGCTTGCCTTGCTGTCGTAGCCGGCTTGGCTATAGGCGCCAAGATGGTAGTACGCACGGTCGCCCTGGACGAACCACAATGTCATGCCGACCGTCCGGCCGCCCTGACAGGCGCGGAATGCCGTCAGCCCCGGCACGTCAAACTGGCGGGCGAAGCTTTCCTGACTGAAGCGGGCGATTCCTTCAATGCCGTGGCGTTCGACGAGGCAGGCATACAAGTCGCACCAGCCGTCGAGGTGATCGTGCGTCCCCGCGCCGTGTTCGACGTCGATCCGCTTCGCCGCGTAACGAATGTTGCGGGCATGATGGCGGTCGATGAAACTCGACGGCTCTTCGGCGAGGTCGACCACGTGGTGTTCCTTGAACCGGCGGCAGAGATCCGGGAATGCCGCGGCCATCTGCTGTTCGGACAGCGGGCAGAACGGATCGGTCACCGCCACGGCGCTGAGCAGGTGCGCGTCGGACGCCAGGCGGTCCATGTCCTCGGCCAGAGCGGTCCAATCCGGGCAGCACAGCAGCGGGTAGGGGGCCATCGCGTCGGCCCGGCCGGTATTACGGATCGTCCGGCACAGCAGCGTCGCGCCGGAGGCGGGCAAGGTGATCGGTCGTCCGAACTCCGCGAGTGACTGCGCGTAGGCTGGGTGAGCGTAACCCGTCGCATGGGCAGCGACATGGGCTGCATCGAGGCCTGACGTCAGGTTCGCGCATTTGGCCGTAGTCATGTGGCTGGTTTCCTGTTGCTTGCCGTGACGCGTGCGCGCAACGAAGAGAGCCGTCTGCGGGGTCTATCGGATCGGGGGTCGCGGATATTTGCGGTTTCGCAAAAGCCTTGCGGCCGGGCGGGGCGAGTTCCGATGTACACGCGGCGGCAGCTGTCCTGGCGGTTGCAAGGGCGGCGGCTGAGTGGCGACTCGATGGTGAAACGCATGCTTGAACGTCTGCTGGTAACCGGTGGGGCCGGTTTCATCGGCTCAAACTTCATTCGCCTGCTGCTGCGCGAGCGGCCGGGCGTTCGGGTCGTCAACCTCGACGCCCTGACGTACTCGGGCAACCTGGAGAACCTTGCCGACGTCCAGGACGATCCCCGCTACGCGTTCGTTCGCGGCGATGTCTGTGACGCGGCCCTGCTGGGCGACGTGCTCGATGGCTGCGATGCCGTCGTACACTTTGCCGCCGAGAGCCACGTCGACCGCAGCATCATCGACTCCGGACCGTTCGTGCGGTCCAACGTGCTCGGCACGCAGACGCTGCTGGACGCCTGTCGGCGCGCGGGCGTTCAGCGGTTCTGCCACGTCAGCACCGACGAGGTCTACGGCTCGCTGGCCCTCGACGGTGACGACGCCTTCACCGAAACGACCCCGCTGAGCCCCAACAGCCCCTACTCGGCGAGCAAGGCCGCCAGCGACCTGCTCGTCCGGGCCGCCCATGAAACCTTCGGCCTGGACGTCGTCATCACGCGATGCAGCAACAACTTCGGCCCGTACCAGTTGCCCGAGAAAGTCATCCCGCTGTTCGTGACGAACCTGCTGGAGGACAAGCCCGTGCCGCTGTACGGCGACGGCCGGAACGTACGCGACTGGATTCACGTACTCGATCACTGCCGGGCCGTTCTGGCCGTGCTGGAGCGAGGCCGGCCGGGGGAGGTCTACAACATCGGCGGCGACAACGAGCGGTCGAACCTCGAACTGACGCAGATGCTCCTGGACATCATGGGCAAGGATGACTCGTTCATCCAGCGGGTGGCCGACCGTCCGGGCCACGACCTTCGCTACGCGATGGACGCCGGCAAACTGCGACGCGAACTGGGGTGGCGGCCCCGGCAGTCGGCCTGGCCGGCGGGGCTGGACGAGACGGTCGCCTGGTACGCCGAGCATCCGGGCTGGTGGCGGCGGGCAAAGTCCGGCGAATACCGCACGTACTACGAGCAGCAGTACGGCCGTCGTGAGGCGCTGCCCGCCTAAAGTTCTTGGCCCTGGCAGCGATAAGGCTCACGAGGAGCACATGGCGATGAAAGGCGTGGTATTGGCAGGCGGGCTCGGGACGCGGCTTCGGCCGCTGACGGAGACAACGAACAAGCACCTGCTGCCGGTCTATGACCGCCCGATGATCCACTATCCGCTGGACTGCCTCCGCAACGCGGGTATCGACGAGGTTGTGGTCGTCACGAACGACGGCTTCGTCGACGAGTTCCGTCGGTGGCTGGGCGATGGCACCGCCCTGGGCCTGCGGCGGCTGGGTGTGGCCGGGCAGACCGGCGAGGGCGGCATTGCCGACGCACTGCTTCAGGCCGAGCCGTTCATCCGAGACGAGCGCATCTGCGTGATCCTGGGCGACAACATCATCGAGGGCAACATCATCGGCGCCGCCCATGCCTTCCGCCGCCAGCGCGTCGGTGCGCGCGTACTGCTCAAGGCCGTTCGCGACCCACATCGTTTTGGCATTGCCGACCTTCGCGACGGCCGGCTCGTCGACCTCATCGAAAAGCCCTCCGATCCGCCGAGCAACCTGGCCGTGACGGGCATCTACTTCTACGATGCCGAGGTCTTTGACCTCTGTCGCCGCATCGAGCCCTCGGCCCGCGGCGAACTCGAAATCACCGACGTCAACAAGGCCTACCTGCAGAAGGGCACGCTCGAATACGACATGCTCGAAGGCTGGTGGACCGACGCCGGCACGTTCGAGAGCCTCACGCAGGCCTGGCGTCTGGTCTCGGAAACCGGAGCCAACCATGCCAACCCACCCACACGCGGGCCGCGCCTGTTCGACGTCCGCTCCGCCAGCTCTCTCGTGGGCTAGCAGCCCGTTTTAGAAATCTGTCGCTGCTGCGGTCGGGCCGTTTGCCTGCGCGTCATCGTCCCGAAAGATTCGGACTTTTGCGAATGAACGAACGGGCTGACGAATCAACGAACTAACCAACAATCCTTCATGGGCAGCATGTTGCCTCCGGCAGAACTGATCGAGTCACGCGCCGCGCAGCAATCAGAGGCGGATCGACCTTACGCGAGCGGCTTGAGGACCATGCCGGTGGCGATTTTCGGGTAGAAGTAGGTCGACTTGTGGGGCATGGACTCCTTGGCGTCGGCGACGTCGACGACGGCCTCCAGGGGCGTGCCCTGCATGATGACGGCGAGTTGGCATTCGCCGGATCGTGCGGCGTCGCGAGCGGCATCGCCGTCGGGCGTGTAGGTCACGTTGAATTCGTCGGTCGTCCAGACGTTCAGCGCCCGCTCGAAGATCAGCTTTTCCAGAATGGCCACATCGAGCTTTCGCCAGGCCTCGCCGTGATCGCCCGCGGCGGCGGCCATCGCGTTGTCGTTGCCCAGGCGGCCGACCCACAGGTCCTCGCTGTCCGAGCCGACGAAGAGCATGGCACCCGGTCCGAAGTTCTTGAGGTACGCATCGGCATCGCCCAGATCGGGCGTGACGGCGCCGACCTGCTGCCACTGGAACTCCGGCAGGGCTTGGCGGAGGTTGTGGAGCTTGAATTCGCCGGCCAGGCCGGTTACCAGTCGGTGTGTCGGCAGGACCACCAAGCCGGGGTCGCTGCGGCTGGCCAGGGCGAAGAGCACGAAGTTGGCGGGATGGTCGTCGCTGACCGGCCCCTGTTCGTTGAGGCTGTCGAGATAGTTCAGGGCGGTGGTGTATCGGTGATGGCCGTCGGCGATGTAGACCGGCACGTCGGCGAGGTCGGCGGCGACCTGTTTGATGACATCGGGATCGGTGACGATCCAGAGCTCCTCGCGGACGCCGTTGAGTTCGCCGGCGATGTCCGGCTTGTCCGTGGCGGCGGCCCAGAGTTTGTCGGCGGCCCCGGCGGGGTCGTCGTGGAAGCCGAAGATCGGCGAGATCTGAGTCTGGCTCTGGCGGGTCAGTTCCAGGCGGTCGGCCTTCGGGCCGGCGAAGGTGTGCTCGTGCGGGATGACGTCCAGGCCGAGCGGGGTGGCCCGAACGCCGGCGAGCATGCACCGCCGGGTGTATTGCGTGCCCGCCCACGTGAAGGTCTGCTGGTAGGCGTACAGGGCGCGCGCGTTGTCCTGTTCCAGTACGCCGGTCCTCTGCCATTCGACCAGTCGCCCGGCGGCCGCCCTGTAGGCTTCGATGGGCCCGAGCTGCTTGGGCGGCATGTGCGGCAGGTCGACCCGCACGATGTTGTGCGGGTCCTTGCCGAGCAGGGCGTCCTTGTCCGTCTCGGTGAGGACGTCGTATGGCGGGGCGATGACGTTGCTCACGTCGCCGCGTGGGTAGTGCAGTCCGTGAAACGCTCTGATGTCCATAGGCTCAAACCTCCGGAAAGCTACTTACCCTAGCGTCTGCGCCCGCCAAGTGAAAGCGCGGAGTTTCTGCGCTGGCGGGCGGGTGCGCGACATGGGGTGGGGGCGGGAGGTCCTGAGGGCAAAGCACCCCCATGCCCACGAGGTCGGATTTCCCTTTGCGCGACGGATGCTTTTAGCGAAATCCAGAATCCAGAATCCAGAATCCAAAATCCAGAATCCAAAATCCAAAAGAGCCGCCCGCGCCAGTAAGCCGAACCTCCTTGCATTACGTTGCCGGCGTTGCGGGCCATCAAAGAATGTCGCCGTGCGCCAGGCGAAGCCTGAGCAGGAAGGGAGAAGCCAGTATGACGCTGAAGGTGACCTTCGCAGCCGTCGCGCTGTCCGTTGCCGCCCTGATCGTTGTCAACGGGCTGTCGGCCGGTGTCTCCGACGCCATGATTGCCAATGCCGTTTCGATCCAGGCCGGTCACGTGTTGGCCGGATGGAACCCGGACTTCCCGCCGCAGGCCGACATCCTCGCGCAGGCCAGGGCCATCCCGAGCGTGCGGTCGGCCCTGATGCGTTCGCGGCGGACCGGCGTCGTCCGCTCCGAGACTGGATCCATCGGCTACGCCGCCGTCTATGGCGTGGATCCGGCCAGCGAATCGCGTGAGACCGTCATTGCCGCCAGGATCATCCAGGGACGCTACCTGCAATCGCCCGGCGAGATCGTCATCGGCGCCCGGGCCGCGGAGGAACTGCACGCCGAGACCGGCGAGACCGTCGAGTTCCGGGACAAGCGGAATGGCCGCCACACGTATCGCCTGGTGGGCGTTTTCAGTACCGGCCTGGGCGAGATGGACCACGTCATCGCTTTTACGGTTCTCGACGATGCGCCCTGCGACTCACGGGAGATCTCCCTGTTCCTCGACTCGCCGCACGACACGCCGTCAGCGGCAGCCCGGCTTGCAGAACTCATGCCCGAGTGGGGATGGACCGTCGATACCTGGCGCGAGACGATGCCGAACACCGTACAGGTCGTGACGCTGAACCGGGCGTCGGCGAAGGTGGTGCTGATACTGGTACTGGGTGTGCTGGCCTTCGGCATTTTTAACACCATCTATGTCTCGGTCAGTGAGCGGACGCGCGAGCTGGGCATTCTCAGGACCCTCGGCCTGATACCGCGAGAGGTGGCGCTGACGATCCTGCTGGAGGCCCTGCTGCTGGTGGCGGTGGCTTCGCTGGTCGGGACGCTGATCGGCTGGGGCGCGACGGCCGCCTGGTCACAGGCGGGCGGGCTGGACTTGGACGCCTGGGGCGAGATGGGCCGGATTTTCGTCAAGTCCGGCCGGGTGGTTCCTCGCCTGACGTGGGGGGGGCTGTTGCTGCCGCCGCTGGTGGCGGTCGGCTTCGGACTGCTGGCCGCATTCATCCCCGCCCGGCGGGCCGGCCGCGTGGACGTGGTGGAAGCAATGAGGCAGCTATGAGCCTGCTGGAGTTCGATCGTGTGTCGATGACCTTCGGTGAGGCCCCCGCCGCGCGCCAGGTCTTGACCGACGTCAGCCTGCATGTTGCTTCAGGCCAGGCGCTCGCGCTGATGGGCACGTCAGGCAGCGGCAAGACCACGCTGCTGAATCTGGCGGCGGGCCTGGCCAGGCCGACGGTCGGGGCCGTCCGACTGCTGGGGCAGAAAACCTCCTCGACGAGCGAAGCAGCGTTGGCACGGCGACGCGGTCAGGCGGTGGGCTTTGTCTTCCAGGCCTTGAACCTGCTGGCGACGCTGACCGCCGCAGAGAATATCGAACTGCCCATGATCCTCAACAGGTTTCCTCGTGCCGACCGCGTGGCCCGCGTGACCGAGTTGCTCTCGCGGGCCGGCCTGGCCGAGAAGGCCGACGCACTGCCGGCCTCGCTTTCTGCCGGCGAGCAGCAACGCATCGCCGTCCTGCGGGCCGTCGCGCACCGCCCGCAACTGGTCCTCATGGACGAACCCACCAGCTGCCTCGACAGCGACAACAGCCGTGCCCTGATGGACCTTGTCATGGAGATGAACGTCACCGAGCGGACCGCCGTCGTCATGGCGACCCACGACCCTCATATGGCCGCCATCTTCAGCAACGTCCTTCGCCTTTGTGACGGGGCGATCACCGCGTGATGAAGCATCGCATCGCCGCCAGTCGACCGTCGGCGAGCCCCCGCGTCACTTGCGTTTCCTGAACAGGCCGTCGAAGCAATCGGTGTAACTCCTCCCGGCGAAAAGGGCGTGTCTGGGACTGGATGGTCCGATAAAATAGTGAGATGTGGATTTTTCTGATGCGGGCCTTTGTTAAGTCCTTAAGGGACCTGTCTTACAGATAATCTGAATAGTTACATTGTGTGAAGACATAACCCCTTTCAGGTCGATATACTAGGAAGAGAACGGACACTTGCTGGTCGACTGCGAATGGAATCGGGCGGTCGGCTGACGATCAACGCGATCGGGGCAACGAGGCACTGCGGGCAGCACGGGAGGTCGCTGCCAGCCAGCCCCGCGATAAGAACCCGTGGTAGTGCCACTCGGGCTGGGAATCAGAGGCAACACAATGTCACATATTTCTGGCGTTCGCCCAACGAATGGGCCTTTCGGCGTCGAGCCGCTCGGTCGGGCGTCTGCAAAAAACGCCGCAACGCCTGCCTCCGGC
>JAAAOJ010000012.1 GCA_009908915.1 Planctomycetota bacterium | reverse complement strand
ATGACCGACGCGCCCGACACGATCATGACCCTCGACGACCTGGCGGCCTACGTCAAGCTGTCCAAATCGTCGCTGTACAAGCTCTGCCAGGCGGGCAAGGTCCCCGGCGCGAAGATCGGCCGAACCTGGCGGTTCCACAAGGACGTGATCGACGCCTGGATCAAAACCGGCGTCCCGCCGACGCAGGCGTACGGCAAGCCTCGAGCGAAGGCGACGAAGAGGAACAAGTAACGCATGGCAAAGCAAACGAAAACAACCACCGCCGCCAACCTTGGCTTCGAGGACAAGCTCTGGGCCGCCGCCGACAAGCTGCGCGGCAACATGGACGCGGCCGAGTACAAGCACGTCGTGCTGGGGCTGATCTTCCTGAAGTACATCTCCGACGCCTTCATGGAGAAGTTCAACGCCCTGCAGGCCGACGACCTCGCCGACCCGGAGGACAAGGACGAGTACCTCGCCGACAACATCGTTTGGGTGCCGCCCGAGGCCCGCTGGTCGTACCTCCAGAAGAACGCCAAGCGCCCGGAGATCGGCACGCTCGTTGACGACGCCATGGCCGCTATCGAGCGCGACAACAAGGTGCTCAAAGGCGTGCTGCCCAAGGACTACGCCCGCCCGGCGCTCGACAAGGCCCGCCTCGGCGAGATCATCGACCTGATCGCCACCATCGGCCTGGGCGACGCCAAGAGCCGCCAGCAGGACATCCTCGGCCGCGTCTACGAGTACTTCCTCGCCAAGTTCGCCGCCGCCGAAGGCAAACTCGGCGGGCAGTTCTACACCGCCCAATGTGTCGTTCGTCTTCTCGTCGAAATGCTCGAGCCCTACAAGGGCCGCGTCTTCGACCCCTGTTGCGGCTCGGGCGGCATGTTCGTCCAGGCCGCCAAGTTCGTGCAGGCCCACGCCTCCAGTAACGGTAACGGAAAGAAAGGCACTTCCGGGGGCAAGGTCAGCCCGACCGTCCGCCGCGAGATCTCCATCTACGGCCAGGAGTCCAATTACACCACGTGGCGGCTGGCCCTGATGAACCTCGCCATCCGTGGCATTGATGCGAAAATCGAATGGGCCGATTCATTCCTCGACGACAAGCACAAGGACCTCAAGGCCGACTACATCCTCGCCAATCCGCCGTTCAACATGGAGGACTGGGGCTACTCCAAAGTCAAAAGCGATGTCCGCTGGAAGCGGTTCGACCCCGGAACCCCCGGAAACCAGCCCGGCTCCGGGGCCGGCAACGCGCCTTCCGGGGCGTTCTCGCTGCCGCCCGGCGGCGAGCGCAAGCAGAAAGACGGCTCGACCATCACCGTAAACGGCGGCAACGCCAACTACGCCTGGATTCTCCACTTCCTCCACCACCTCGCGCCACACGGGACCGCAGGCTTCGTCCTCGCCAATGGTTCGCTCACCAGCAACGCCTCCGGCAAGGGTGACATCCGCCAGAACCTGGAGGTACTGGGCTATGGCGAATAAACAGGGCGGCAAAGACCAGAAATCGATTGCCCCACGGCCCGACGCACAACTACCCGTGGACTATCCCGAACTGCTCGAAGACCTGAAAACCCGCATCCGGGCGTCTCAGGTCAAGGCTGTGCTATCGGTCAATCGCGAACTGATTCGGCTTTACTGGTCCATCGGCGAATCGATCGTTCGACGACAGCGCGCCGAAGGCTGGGGCAAGGCGGTTGTGCAGCGGCTGTCGCGAGACCTTCGCAACGAGTTTCCCGGGATTACCGGGTTTTCCGCGGCCAATATCTGGCGAATGCGGGCCTTCTATCTGGCCTGGACCGACGAGATTCTCGCACAGCCCGTGCAAGAATCGAAGGGCTCGCCAGAACTCGCACAGGCTGTGCGAGATTTAGACGGCCGAACGCCCCCGCCGCCCGTGGCGGAAATCCCCTGGGGTCACAACATCGTCCTGTTCCAGAAACTCAAAGCCCCCGCACAGCGCCTCTGGTACGCCCGGCAGACAAGCGAACACGGCTGGAGCCGTGCCGTTCTCGTCCACCAGATCGAATCGGACCTGTTCGCCCGGCAAGGCGGCGCAACCACCAACTTCGCATCGACTCTGCCCGCCCCGCAATCGGACCTCGCCGCCCAGGTCGTCAAGGACCCCTACGTCTTCGAGTTTCTCGGCGACCTCGCGGCCGATATCGGCGAGCGGCAGCTCGAACGAAAGCTCATCCATCACATCCGCGATTTTCTGCTCGAACTCGGCAAAGGGTTTGCCTTCGTCGGCAGCCAGTATCATATCGAGGTGGACGATCAGGATTTCTACCTCGACCTTTTGTTCTATCATTTGCACCTGCGATGCTACGTCGTCATCGACCTGAAAGTCGAGCCGTTCAAACCCGAGTTCGCCGGGAAGATGAGTTTCTACACCAGCGCCGTCGACGACATGGTGCGCGATCCCGACCGCGACCAGCCCACCATCGGCATCGTCCTGTGCAAGGAACGCAGCCGCATCGTCGTCGAATACACCCTTCGCGACACCAGTCAGCCGATCGGCGTCTCCACTTACCGCCTCTTACCCGACCCGCTCAAAGACGACCTGCCCACCGCCGAAGCGCTGGAACACGAACTGCGAAAAGTGGAAAGAGACACATGATGGCCGAGGCCGAAGAACTCGACCTGGCTGCGCGCAGTCAAGCACAGGCAGACGCCGCCATTGGGCAGAATCTGGAGGTGCTGGGTTATGGGGGGGGTAGGCTCGGGCCAAAAGGCAAGGGATCAGGATGGTTGTCGCGGACAACGGCCATCGCAGACGTTGCATCCCCGGCGTAATTAGGTGGAGCCCGGTGTGTCCGGGAGCAATAGCGAAACAGGGTAAGCCCGTAGCTCTCCCACTGGGAAAGCCAGCCGTGAGGTCGGCCCATGGGGTTGCGGGTAAAGGATGTCCGAGGAAGCGAATGCCCGGTCGTAATGATCGGGATCGTGGCCTGGTGCCACGACGCGAAAGCGTGCTGACTTCGGACAGGTCTCAGATCACGACAACGAACGGAGAGGCAATCCGATGACACGGAAAGGCGAAACAACGAACGCGTCGGCAGCGACCGACAGCGTGCGCATCCGTGGCGTGGTTGACTACAACGCCATCGACTGGCGGCGAGTGGATCACACGGTGCGACGTCTTCAGGCTCGAATCGTGAAGGCACAGCAACAAGGGCGCTACGGAAAGGTCAAGAGCCTTTCCCGCGTCCTGACCCGCTCGTTTGCAGCCCGTGCCACGGCTGTCAGACGAGTCACCTCCAACTGTGGCAAACGCACGCCCGGCATGGACGGCCAGCCGTATGGCCACACGGGCCCAAGGTCCACAGGTTCAATAGGTTGAAAAGGCTGAAAAGGTTGAAAAGGTTGAAAAGCCCCCGACGCGACCCTGTTGAACCTTTTGAACCTTTTGGGCCTTTTGGACATGTTGAACCTTTTGAACCCCGGCCGCGTCTGAAAATCGCCACGTGCGCAAGCGACTGTGTCTAATACCTGGAACTGGTTCCCGTGGCATCTTGGAGAATCCCTTTTTCCAAGTACCTAATCGCTCCAGGTGCGACCGTATCTGCCGCGGGTGCAAGGTACTCTGGATGTCGCCCTGACAAGACAATCTTTGACAGAAATAGTCGACGGCGGCTAATATCTGACCTGCGGATCAGGGGGTTATCTCCCCGCGATCCCGCGACCCGTCCGGAAGGTGATGCCGATGACCGACGCGCCCGACACGATCATGACCCTCGACGACCTGGCGGCCTACGCCAATCCGCCGTTCAACATGGAGGACTGGGGCTACTCCAAAGTCAAAAGCGATGTCCGCTGGAAGCGGTTCCTGCCTGCGTCCGCAGGACAGGCAGGCGACCAGCCATCCGGCAACGCGCCTTCCGGGGCGTTCTCGCTGCCGCCCGGCGGCGAGCGCAAGCAGAAAGACGGCTCGTTCGTCCACGTCGACGGTGGCAACGCTAACTACGCCTGGATTCTCCATTTCCTCCACCACCTTGCGCCCCACGGCACCGCTGGATTCGTTCTCGCCAACGGCTCCCTTGGCAGCAATACATCCGGCGAGAAGGAGATTCGGACAGCTCTTGTCGAACACGATCTTGTCGATTGCATCATTTCTCTGCCCGGCCAGCTCTTCTACACCACGCCTATCTCCGTCTGCCTCTGGTTCCTCACCCGAAACAAGGCCACAGACAAGGAACGCGGCTTCCGCGCCCGTCACGGGGAGACGCTCTTCATCGATGGTCGCAAGCTCGGTGAACTGACTGATCGCACCCACCGCGAACTCACCGAAGACGACATCGCCAAGATCGCGGGCACCTACCACGCCTGGCGAGGTGAGAAAGACACCGGCAAGTACGAGGATATCGCCGGATTCTGCAAGGCCGCGAAGCTCAAGGAGATCGAAGCCCATGGCCACGTCCTCACTCCCGGCCGCTACGTCGGAGCCGAGGAGATCGAGGACGACGGCGTACCCTTTGAGGAGAAGATGGCCGAACTGTCCGCCGAACTGTACGAACAGATGACCGAGGCCGAAGACCTCGACGCTGCTATCCGCCAGAATCTTGAAGCGCTTGGTTATGGTGAATGATAGACCTGCAAAGGTATGCTTGCAGCAGCCCTTGAAAGGGTAGACTGAAGAAATGATGCGTGTCGCAGTACCAACGCGGATAATCGAGTGGGCCATGGAGCGATCCGATGTCGGCGAGGATCGCTTGTGTCAGCGGTTCCCCAAGCTAGAGGAATGGCGTAGTGGCGCACGCCAACCGACGTTCCGGCAACTGCAGGATTTCGCCAAGGCGACACACACACCCATCGGCTACCTCTTCTTGAACGAGCCCCCGGTTGAGCAGGTGCCTATCCCTGATTTCCGAACGATTGGCGGCCAACAGGTCGCCCACCCCTCGCCGAATCTGCTTGAGACGATCTACCTTTGTCAGCAGCGACAGGAATGGTATCAGCAGTACGCTCGGTCTGTCGGCGAAGCGCCCCTGTCCTTTGTCGGCTCGGTCAATCGCTCCGACGATATCGTCGCTACCGCCGACCGCATCCGCGAAGCTCTCGGCTTCAGCATAGATCAGCGACGCAGACTGCGAACTTGGATGGAAGCGCTGCGAACGTTCATCCGACAGGCCGATGAGCTTGGCGTGCTGGTGATGGTTAGTGGCGTCGTCGGCAGCAACACGCGTCGGAAACTCGACCCCGACGAGTTCCGCGGTTTCGCCCTCGTCGATCCGTTTGCGCCAGTGGTGTTTGTCAACGGGGCCGACAGCAAAGCAGCTCAGATGTTCACTGTGGCACACGAGCTGGCCCATCTCTGGCTCGGTGAATCGGCGCTGTCGGATGTGAGCCCCCGATTCACGCCGGCGCACGACGTCGAACGCTGGTGCAACCGAGTTGCTGCTGAATTGCTTGTGCCGCTTGCAGCCGTGCGTGACGCATACCAGGAGGCCGAGCCGCTCCAGGAGGAACTAAGCCGGCTGGCGCGACAATTCAAAGTCAGCACGCTGGTGATTCTGCGCCGTCTGTATGACGCACGCCGTCTGAACCGCGACCAGTTTGGGTCCGCTTATGACGCCGAGCTCCAGCGTCTGCGCGAGGTGGCTAGCCGAGGCAAAGGCGGAGGCGACTACTACCTCACTACGCCGGCTCGCGTCAGCCATCGCCTTGCGCGCGCCGTCGCCACCGCTGCTTGGGAGGGGCGTGCCTCTTTCACGGAGGCGTTCCGACTCCTGGGCTGTCGCAAGATGGCCACGTTTGAGGAACTGGCGCAAACCGTGGGGGTGAATCGCTGATGGCTTACCTGCTCGACGCCGACACCTTGATCAGGGCCAAGAACTTGCACTACGGGTTCGATTTCTGCCCGGCGTTCTGGGAGTGGCTTGTGCAGCAAAACCACATTGGCGAAGTTTTCAGCATCGAACACGTGGGTGATGAACTGGCCGCAGGAGATGATCAACTGTCCGAGTGGGCTGCCCGGCGCGGCGATGGTTTCTTCCTGCCGCCCGATACGAACGCCCTGCCCGCTCTGGGTACTGTCGCCGACTGGGTGAATCAGCACGAGCGCTATACCGCGGCTGCCAAGAACACGTTCCTGCAGGTCGCGGACTATTACCTTGTCTCGCAGGCCCTCGCCGGCGGGCACATCGTCGTCACGCACGAACGCCCGGAGAACTCGATCCACCGCGTCAAGATTCCCAACGTGTGTCTGGGCGTCGACGTCCGTTGTGTCAACCCTTTCGATATGCTTCGCCGTAAACGCGCACGCTTCGTCCTGTCCGGACCAACCACAGGCACATTGTGGGACGCGACACCGGAGGGCAACGAAAATGTTTAAACACAATAGTCCAGAGAATCAGCTGGCGTACTTATTCGCGGAACTTCACGAGCAAATGGCCGAGGCCGAAAAACTCGACGCCGCCATCCGCCAGAACTTGGAGGTCCTCGGCTATGGGGGAGGTGGTGAAGCTTGACCAGTCTGGAGAACATCAAGAGGATTATTCTAGATTGTATTGAGACACTCTACACGCACGATGAGTTTCTATTTCAACAGAATGAAGGCCGCGGCGTTTGTGAACGCTGTCTGACGTTTCGTTTTGCGCACTATCTACAGTTGGCGTGTCCAGATTACTTCGTCGACTGCGACTTCAACGCTTGCTGTGAGAACGGCGTGGCGCGGCGGGGCAAGCAAATCACGAATCCAGATGGTACAGAGACCGGCCGATACGTGGATATCATCATTCACAAACGCACGATGCGGAGCGGCAACGATTTCATCTGTTTTGAGGTAAAGAAGGCGTCCAATCGGCACCATGACTTATACATGCAGGATCAGCGCAAGCTGCGACAACTGACCAATGAGTACGGCTACTCTTATGGGTTTCATCTGATTCTGGGCTCGACACGCCAAGAGACTCGATGCACTATTTTCGACCGCAACGGCGAGCAGATCGCATGGGAGGTCGGCTGTGGCGAGTGAGTGGCGGACAACAACCCTGGGCGAAGTGATCGAGCTCAAGAGGGGCTACGACCTTCCTACCAAGTCTCGCCGACCGGGGCCATTCCCTGTCGTGTCGTCTTCTGGCCCCACTGATACGCATGCAGAATCCAAGGCTAAAGCGCCAGGAGTCGTGACCGGGCGATACGGCACGATTGGTGAGGTCTACTACATCACCACTGATTACTGGCCGCTCAACACCGCCCTGTATGTGAAGGACTTCAAGGGCAACAACCCCCGCTTCGTCAGTTATTTCCTTCGCGGGATTGACTTCGTCGCATATTCGGATAAGTCGGCTGTGCCCGGCGTGAACCGGAATCACCTACATCAGGCCAAGGTGACTGTTCCCCCTCTTCCCGTCCAACAGCGCATCGCCGATGTGCTGGGCAAGCTGGACGACAAGATCGAGTTGAACCGGCGGATGAACCAGACGCTCGAGAAGATGGCGGCGGCGATCTTCAAGAGCTGGTTCATCGACTTCCTGCCTGTGCGGGCGAAGATGGCGGCAAAGCAACAGGATGAATCGCTGTCTGCCTGTGCGGAACACGCAGACAGGCTTCTGCCGCAGGCCTCGCGCGATACCTGGTTCGTCTACGCTCTGGAGTGCGACGACGGAAGCCTTTATATCGGCCAGACCGAAGACCTGCGGCAGCGATGGCTGCAACATACAGCGGGCAAAGGGGGCAGTTGGACAAAAGCACATCCGCCACAGCGAGTGGCTTACTGGGAAAGGCAGCCATCGCGGGAAGCAGCGGTCGAACGCGAGAAGTGGCTAAAGACAGGTTTCGGGCGCAAATGGCTAAAAAAGGAAATCGCCGCCATCGCCCGCACGCAGACAGGCGACCCCGTCCACGCCAAAGCCGCCCCCGGAAACGCCCGCGACCCCACTTCCGGGGGCCTCCCCGCCGACATCGCCGACCTCTTCCCCGACGCCTTCGAAGACTCCGACCTCGGTCCGATTCCGAAGGGGTGGAAAGCAAGCGTTGTTGGCGATATAGCCGAACAAGCCATCGGCGGCCAGTGGGGTAGCGATACTCAGAAAGAAGGTACGGTTCCTGCAATTTGTCTACGCGGATGCGACATGGAGGATTTGCGAGCAGGTGGGTTTGCGCCCAAGGCACCAACCCGCTACGTGAAGGCAAACGCCATCGACAAACGCCTTCCATCCGAAAACGACATCTTGATCGCAGCTTCTGGTGCGGGGCCTTGCGGCCGTCCTCTCTGGTGTGCGAACCGAATCAATGAGCTTTACACACACCCCGTAATCTACTCAAACTTCGTGAAGCGGTTTACAACACCGTCACCAGCACACGCGGTCTACCTGGATCGTTTCTTTATCCGTAAGTTCAACGATCGAACTATTCACGACTACATTAATGGCACGGCTGTGCCCAATCTCGACGCCTCAGGCCTAATGAGTACCTGCAAGTTACCCGTTCCGCCTGATGACGTTCTGCAAGCATACTTCGATTTCTGTCAGCCGGGCTTCAAACGGCTCTATGCTAAGCAAAACATGATCTTGTCTCACTTGCGCGACACACTACTGCCCAAGCTCCTGAGCGGTGAGATCGAACTTCCCGAAGCCGAGGCCATCGCCGAGGAGGCGTCGTGAAATGATGGCTGGCCTTACCCATGAAGCAGTGAGACAATGACCACCAGCACTCAACTACGAGTGAAAGGAATCACACGATGGCCAGAGAGACAACCAAGACGCCCGCAGCGAGTCCTCCGAATCCGCCACGCATCGAATACCTGCGGGTTCAGAATTACCGGGCGCTTTGCGATGTGGAGTTTAAGAACATTACACCGCTGATGGTGCTGCTCGGTCCGAACGGCAGCGGCAAGTCCACGGTGTTTGATGTGTTCAACTTCCTGTCGGAGTGTTTCCAGCACGGCCTGCGGCACGCGTGGGATCGGAGAGGACGGGCGAAGGAGCTCAAGACTCGCGGGCAAGATGGACCGCTTGTTATTGAGATCAAGTATCGGGAGAAGCCGCGAAGTCCATTGATTACCTACCACCTGGCGATTGAAGAAGGCAACAGGGGGCCGGTCGTGGAGGAAGAGTGGCTCGCTTGGCGGCGCGGAAAGCAAGTAGGACGACCATTTCGCTTCTTGGAATACAAGCGGGGGCAAGGGCGGGCCGTTAGTGGTGAAATGCCGGATGAACAGGACGAGCGCGTCGACACACCGCTACGCTCGCCTGATCTGATCGCGGTCAACACGCTGGGCCAATTCGCCGAGCATCCGCGCGTGGCGGCGCTACGTGAGTTTATCACAGGCTGGTATGTGTCGTATCTGAGCATCGAGGACACACGGGGCCAGCCGGAAGCTGGCCCGCAGGAGCGGCTGAGTAAGACCGGGGATAATCTGCCCAACGTCATTCAATATCTCAAGGAACAACACCCGGATCGGCTGGAACAGATCTTTGATACGCTACGTCGTCGCGTGCCCCGACTGGAAACCGTCCAAGCCGAACCGATGCAGGACGGGCGGCTGCTGCTGCAGGTCAAGGACGCCCCGTTCGATCGGCCGGTGATGTCACGATACGTCTCGGACGGAACGCTCAAGATGCTGTCGTATCTGGTGGTGTTGATGGACCCGGAACCGCCGCAGTTCATCGGCATCGAGGAGCCGGAGAACTTTTTGCATCCTCGGTTACTCCCGGAGTTGGCCGAAGAATGCCGTGGCGCATCGGAGCATTCGCAATTGCTGGCAACGACGCACTCGCCGTTCTTTCTCAACGGCGTGAATCCCGAGGAGGTCCGGGTGATCTACCGCAACGAGAACGGGTACAGCCGGGTTCGACGGGCGGTTGAAATCCAGGGTGTCTCCGAGTTCGTCGATGCTGGGGCGTCAATGGGGCATCTCTGGATGGAGGGCCATCTCGGTGTCGGCGATCCGCTGGTCAACGCCGGCGCTCCGACGAAGAAGGGGAAGAAGTGATGGCGGTGTCCCATGTCGAAGTCCTGGTGGAGGAACCGTCGATGGAGGCGGCGCTGCGAGTGTTGCTGCCTCGCGTGTTGGGCGATCTGAGCTTTGATGTCTATCCGCATCAGGGCAAGGCCGACCTGCTGAAGCGTCTGCCGGATCGCCTGCACGGATACGCGAAGTGGCTGCCTGACGACTACCGGATCGTGGTGGTTGTAGATCGTGATGAGGACGTTTGCCATGATTTGAAGCAGCAACTGGAACAGATCGCGAGTAACGCCGGGCTACGGAGCCGTAGCCAAGCCGGCGGCCAGTCGTACCAGGTGGTGAACCGGCTTGCGATTGAAGAACTGGAAGCGTGGTACTTTGGCGATTGGGATGCGGTTCGGTCTGCGTACCCGAAGGTGCCTGCGACGATTTCAAGTCAAGCGAAATACCGCGATCCCGATGCGATCACAGGGGGCACCTGGGAAGCGTTCGAGCGTGTGCTCAAACGTGCCGGCTACTTCCAGACGGGCCTGCGGAAGATCGAAGCGGCACGAGCCGTCGCGGAGCACTGGCAACCGCAAACCAATCGGTCCAAGAGTTTCTGTGTGTTTCGCGATGTCTTGATGGAAATGACCACCTGATGAGTTACCTCGATGAAGCCCAGGTTGAGCTCGTGACTGTGGATTACTTCCGCGAGCTGGGGTACGGCTATGTCCACGGCCCCGACATTGCCCCTGATGGCGAATCGCCCGAGCGGGCCGACTATGGGCAGGTGGTGCTTGCGGGGCGACTGCGGGATGCGATGGTGCGGATCAACCCCGATGTGCCGGACGACGCCATCGAAGACGCCCTGCGGCAGGTCACGCGGACGGACAGCCCCTCACTGATCGTCAACAACCGTGCGCTCCACAAGATGCTGACCGACGGCGTGGACGTGACCTGGCGTGACGACGGGCGCGAACGCCACGACAAGGTCTGGCTGGTGGAGCGCGACCCGGCGAAGCTGGACGACAACGAGTTTCTGGTGGTGAACCAATTCACCGTGATCGAGGACCTGTCTGCCGGACAGGCAGGCAAGCGGAACCGGCGGCCGGACGTGGTGGTGTTCATTAATGGGCTGCCGCTGGGGCTGATCGAGTTGAAGAACCCGGCTGAGGAGAAGGCGACGATTCGCCACGCCTTCAACCAGCTTCAAACCTACAAGGCCGACATCCCGAGCCTGTTCGTGTTCAACGAGGCGCTGGTGATTTCCGACGGCTACGCCGCCAAGGCGGGCACGCTCACCTCCGGTTGGGACCGCTTTCAGCCGTGGCGAACCCTCGATGGCGATGCCCTGGCCCCGACGGGGTCAGTCCAACTCGAAGTGCTGGTCAAGGGCATCTTCGAACGGCAGCGATTCCTGGACTACGTGCTGAACTTCGTGACGTTTGAGGATGACGGCAAAACCATCGCCAAGAAGGCGGCGGCGTATCACCAGTACTGGGCTGTCAACAAGGCGGTCGATTGCACGGTCGAGGCCAGCTCCCCTGACGGCGATCAGCGGATCGGTGTCGTCTGGCATACGCAGGGGTCGGGCAAGAGCCTGTCCATGGCGTTCTACGCCGGAAAGATCATCAAGCACCAGGCGATGGAGAACCCGACGCTGGTCGTCATCACCGACCGCAACGACCTGGACGACCAGCTTTTCGGGACATTCAGCGTCAACAGTGAATTGCTGCGGCAGAAGCCGGTGCAGGCCGAGAGCCGCGAGCATCTGAAGGATGTGCTGCGGGTGGCGTCGGGCGGCGTGGTGTTCACGACGTTGCAGAAGTTCGCCCCCGGAAACGGCGACGCACTGAGCGAGCGTCACAACATCGTGGTGATCGCCGACGAGGCCCATCGCAGCCACTACGGATTCGACGCCAAGCTGGACAAGAAGACCGGCGAGATGAAATACGGCATGGCGAAGTACCTGCGGGACGCCTTGCCGAACGCCTCGTTCATCGGGTTCACGGGAACGCCGATTGAGCTCGACGACAAGAGCACGCCCGCCGTCTTCGGCAACTACATCGACAAGTACGACATCCTGCGTTCGGTCGAGGACGGCGCAACGGTGCCGATCTACTACGAGTCGCGCCTGGCGAAGCTGGAGTTGAGCGAGGAAGAGAAGCCGACGCTCGATCCGGAGTTCGAGGAGATCACCGAAGGCGAGGAAGAGGAAGACAAGCAGAAGCTCAAAACCAAGTGGGCGGCGCTGGAAGCCATGGTCGGCACAGAGCGGCGACTTGGGCTGGTCGCGCACGACCTGGTCGACCACTTCGAGAAGCGACAGGAGGTCATGGACGGCAAGGGCATGATTGTGTGCATGTCCCGCCGCATCTGCGTGGACCTCTACAACGAGATCATCAAAAACCGGCCACAGTGGCATAGCGACGACGATGCGAAGGGGCAGATCAAGATCGTGATGAGCGGGTCGGCGTCTGACGTGGCCGAGTGGCAGCCGCACATCCGCACGAAGGCGGCGCGTGAGGGGCTGGCCAAGCGGTTCAAGGATGCCGGGGACGATCTGAAGCTCGTGATCGTCCGGGACATGTGGCTGACGGGCTTCGACTGCCCGAGCATGCACACGATGTACCTGGACAAGCCGATGGCCGGGCACAACCTCATGCAGGCGATTGCCCGTGTGAACCGCGTGTTCAAGGACAAGCCCGGCGGCCTCGTGGTCGATTACCTCGGCATTGCTGACGCTCTGAAGCGAGCGCTGCACACCTACACCGCCAGCGGCGGCAAGGGCCAGGCCACCATTGACCAAGAGCAGGCCGTCGCGGTCATGCTTGAGAAATTCGAGGTCGTCCGCGACCTGCTGCACGGGTTCGACTATCAGGCCATCCTGACGGCTGAACCGGCCAAGCGGATGAGCGGCGTCGCCCAGGCGATGGAGTTCGTGCTGGGGCTGGAAGACGGCAAGAAGCGCTACGTGCAGGCGGTGACGGCTCTGTCGAAGGCGTTTGCACTGGCCGTGCCGCATGAACAAGCCATGGCGATCCGGAACGAAGTGGGCTTGTTCCAGGAGATTCGGGCCGCGCTGGTAAAGGCGACGATGTCGGAAAGCGAACGGACGCCGGATGAGATGGAGTCGGCCATTCGGCAACTCGTCTCGCGTGCGGTGTATTCGACCGAGGTCGTAGACATCTTCGCAGCGGCGGGTTTGGAGAAGCCCGACATCTCGATCCTTTCGGACGAGTTCCTCGCGGACGTGCAGCATCTTCCCCAACGCAACCTGGCGTTCGAGTTGCTGAAGAAGCTGATCAACGACGAAATCAAGACGCGTATGAAGAAGAACGTGGTGCAGGCCCGTTCGTTCTCCGAGATGCTCGAGCAGTCCGTGCGGAAGTATCAGAACCGAGCCATCGAGGCTGCTCAGGTGATCGACGAGTTGATCCGCCTGGCCAAGGAGATGCGTGAAGCCCAGTCTCGCGGACAGGAGTTGGGCCTGAGCGACGATGAGGTCGCCTTCTATGACGCCCTGGCCGACAACGAGAGCGCCAAGGAGGTTTTGGGCGATGATCAACTGCGTTTCCTCGCGCAGGAGCTGGTCGAACGGGTGAAGCAGAACGTGACCATCGATTGGCAGGTCAGGGAGAATGCCCGCGCCCAAATCCGAGTCTTGGTGAAACGCGTGCTGAGGAAGTTTGGCTATCCGCCTGACATGCAGCAGCGGGCGACGGAGCTCGTGCTCGAACAGGCCGAGGTGCTGTGTAAGGACTGGAGCCAGGGATGACCAAGCCGAAGGACAACCTGCCCGAACCCGGCCGGTGGCGAGATTGTTCTGTATTCCGCCCCGGGAGGCGATATTCGCGTCGAATGCCTGCTGCGGGATGAGACGATCAAGCTGACGCAGCAGCAGATCGTGGACCTGTTCGGCGGGAAGGATACCTAGATGGCGAAAGAACGAAAAGAGCAACAGCGTCAGATGATCCGCAGCACGGCGGCGGAATACCTCACCTTCATAACCGCCAGCGGTCAGGGCGGCGTGGAAGCGGTCTATGCCGATGAGGACGTCTGGCTGAGCCAGAAGATGATGGCGGGTCTGTACGATGTCGATGTTCGCACGATCAACTATCATCTCAAGAAGTGCTTTGGAGACAGTGAGTTGCAGGAGGATTCAGTTATCCAAGATTTTGGGATAACTGCCGCCGACGGGAAATCCTACAGCACCAAGCACTATAACCTCTCGGCCATTATTGCCGTCGGCTACAAGGTCAATTCCGAGCGCGCCGTGCAGTTCCGAAAGTGGGCGACCGCGATCATTCGCGAGTTCACCATCAAGGGCTACACGATGGATGATGAGCGGCTCAAGAATGACGGTTCGGTGCTGGGCAAGCGGTATTTCAGTCTCTGCGATCGGACCGCTTCTGGGTCATGCTGCTGAAGAACGTCAAGACCTCCGAGCGAGTGCGGGATGTCGCGATGAAGGCCGTCGTCTGGCTGGAGTTGAAGGGCTTTTTTTTGCAGCGAGGCACAGAGGCTCGACGAGGCCGCGGGGGCCATGCGAGAAGCGGTCTTCGCGTGCCGCCAGGCGATGGCGGCGTATGGTCCGTCAGAAGCCAAGGGCGTGCCCGAGGTCGGTCAGCTTCGCGATGCGTGGGGGGCGGCGGTGGAGCATCTTCGCGCCGTCGTCGAGCAGGTGCTGGCCGACGCGCCCCCCGAGGTCTGGGAGGGCATCGATGGATAGGTTGGCCGACAGGATCGAGTCGGCCCTGAAGCGGTACGATACGAAGAACATCCGCGCGATGCTCGGCTCGGAGGAATGCGCGACATCCAGGCCCGCTACAACGAGGTCCGCACCGAACTGCTCGTCCAAGGCCAGGTCGAACGGCTCCATCGCGTCGAGGCCCAGCACGACAAACTCCAAGGTAAGCTGGCCGAGCGGGCCGAGCGGGCCTGCCAGGACGATCCGCCCAACCTCAACGGTGTCTACCTGTGACGGCCGGGGCGACGGCGCGAGCAGAGCTAGAGACAAAGCGACGCAAGTCGCGTCTTCGCACAAGAAAAACGGACACCCGAAGGCGTCCGTGTTCTCTTGCTCCATTGACGGGAGGTTTTTCAAAAATGACGCCTCCCTCAAAAGTCGGGTGGACGAAAAGCAGAACGATTTTGCAACACAAACAAAGAAGTTATGTCACGAAAACGGTGCTGAGTGGCACTTCCTCGGATTTCTGAGGGATGCGTCAAAAATGGGCCGTACTGGACTTGAACCAGTGACCTCCTGCGTGTCGAGCAGGCGCTCTAGCCAACTGAGCTAACGGCCCGTGGGTTGTATTGGGTTGTCTTGACTCGGGCTCTTGCGTGTCGCCCGGACGCTCTAGCCAATTGAACGGAAAGCCCGTGCAGACCATGCACTATAGCGCGATAGACGGGATGTGTCAACCGGTTGCAGCATGGTTTTGCGGACGTGTGCCGGCCGGCCCCGGCGGTCAGTCCGCGGCGTGCCAGGCCTGCCAGTAGGCCTCGATGCGATCGACGAAGTCCGAGACACGTTCGGCGTAGATGTGCATCCCGAGCGGCTCGGCCTCGGTGCGGAGGTCTTTCTGGTGTCGGGCGGCCAGGGCCAGCAGGGTCTCGACGTCCGTCTCGCTGCCGAACGCTTCGGGGCTGTGCCGGATGCGCTGGCAGAGCACGGCGAGGTCGTGGTCGTGGCCGAGCGTGCGGGCGAGCGTCTTGAGCGACGACCGCAGGGCCCTCATGACCTTCGGCCAGGTGTTCTGCAGCAGACGCACATGGTACCAGAGATACTTGACGCGCTTCCGCCATTCGTGGAAATTCTCGTCGGCGGGCTCGTCAAAGGCGGTTTCCATGCCTTCGACGCCGCGACGATAGGTCTTCGCCAGCCCCGGGGCGAAGGCCGAAAAATCCCCGGGCACCTCGGGCCACTCGTCCATCCGCCGGCGGGCCCGATCGAGCGTCTCCGAGACGTCGTGGAGCTTCTGCGTGAGATCGATCTGCTGCTTGGCCACGGTGTCGCGTCGCGAGACCAGCTCGCCGCGGGCGGTCTGGAACAGCGCCGGCCGGGCCTGTGACTGGAACGTCTCGGCGAGGCGGTCGATGGTTTCGATCATGGCCTCGGCGTCGCGCAGGCGGGACAGTTCCCGCCCGAGGTCGCGGAAGCATGCGTTTTCCTCGGAGTAGACGTCATCCAGGGGGCCGCGTGCCAGGCGCAGGGCGGCGCGAATCTTTTTGAAGCATTTGCGTGCGTCGTGAACGGCGTCGTGCGGGTGCTCCGGTCCGTTCAGCATGGATCGTGCATTGTCGATCTGCTCGAGAATGACACGACGAATACCCTCATTCGGCGTCTCATTTCGGACCAGGCGGTATGACACGTTGGTATATCCTGTGAACTCCGGGAAACGCTCAATCGAACAGGCGAGCGTCGACCTCGATGCGAGTGCCGGTCAATGCCTTGGCGACGGGGCAGCTCTTGCGTGTCCGTTCGGCGTGCTGGCGGAGTTCTGCTTCGTCGATGCCGGGCACGCGAGCGTGGCAGGTCAACTTGATGCGGTCGATTGCAAAGCCGCCCGGCTCCTTCTGCAGGCGGACGTCGGCCGTGGTCTCGATGTGTGCAGGGGCATGCGAAGCTTCGGCGAGATTGTGCGCGAGGGCCATTGAAAAGCAGCCGCTGAGTGCGGCGCCGATGAGGTCTTCGGGCGTCGCGCCATCGTCATCGTCAAATCGCGAGCCGAAGCCGAAGGGCATTTCCTCGCCCCCGTTGCGGACCTGCATTGCTCCGCGACCTGATGTCAGGTCGCCCTCCCACGTTGCACCTGGGTTCTCGGACATGGGTACTCCTTGGCTCCTCGGCTACGGATGGCCTGTCTGTGAGCGTTGTTGAGCGAATTGTCTACCCCACGCGACGCGATTTCAACTGATACCGAAGATTTGTCGCCGGGAATGCGGCTCGAATTCAAGCGTTGCCTTCGACCTGCGTCCACTGGATGGCCCGTTTGAGCAGTTCCGTACCGTTGGCGATACCGAGTTTGTCTTTGACGTGCTCGCGGTGGGATTCGATAGTCTTGACCGACAGATGCAGTGCGGCGGCGATTTCACGTGTGCTCTTGCCCTGTCCGATCATGTCGAAGACCTGCAATTCCCGATCGGTCAGGTTGTTGATTGACGGCGCGTTGACGGCGGCGCGGCTGTCGACCATACGTCCCAGCAACTGCGAACTGAGGTCATCGGTGAGATAGATCTCCCCGGCCAGGACGCGACGGATGCCTTCGGCGATGCGCTCAGTGCCTTGCTCCTTGGTAATGTAGCCCATCGCGCCGGCGCGCAGGGCGCGTTCAGCATAGAACGCGTCATCCCGCATGGATAACACGAGGATCGCTACGTCCGGGAAACGAATCCTCATGTCCTTGATCAGGTCCAGGCCGCTGCCGTCCTTCAGGGACAGATCGACGATGGCGATCGTGGGTTTGCAGGCCGGGATCGCCTCAAGAGCACCGGCAACGGTTTCGGCTGTCCCGCAGACGGCCATGCCGTTCTCGGCGTCGACAAGCATCTGAACGCCCTGGCGGACGATGGGATGATCGTCAACGAGCAGAACCCGAATCTCGCCGTGGTTGCTCAGACCAGACGATGTCGAGTGTACACCGGATTCGTTTCTCATAATGAACAGTGTAGCACTGCCGAGTGGTGGAACCAAGTCCGCCATCATGTTGACAGACGGTTCACGCTTCCCGGTGCGGCTTCTTGCCGAAATGTTCGAACAGAGCGGCCTCGCGATCGCGCGTCAGCGGCTCGTCCGGATCGAACACCGGGCTGTTGCGCACGGTGTCGCGACCGACGGTCACATGGACGCGCGACTCGGCCCAGTCGACGTCCTTCGCCCAGTCCGGCGGAATGAGCACGTGCTTGCCGGGCAGCCAGTTGCGGGTGTCCAGCAGCAGGTAGCGGATGGCCCAGGTGTCCGTGTCGACGATGAGGTCCCGCACGTGACCAATATCGCCGTCAGTTGCATGCGTGCGATAGGCGCACACCTCGTTCAGGCTGTGCAGGTGCGATTGCGTCTGGGATTGAACCTCCTGGCGGCTCTGGCGGTCGGCCTCGGCGCTAACGCCGTCGGCGATCTCATCCGGCAGGCCACCTTCCATCCAGTACGGCGTCCAGCCGTAATACTTGGCCAGAAGCCTCTCGCTCTGTCGCGAGACGGGCATGTCGCTTTCGATGGGCGGGCTGTTCTCGACGGCCTCGATGGTCAGATCGACGGGAACGATCTCCTTGTCCCAGTCGGGTTGCCCGAGGTTGTCCGGACTGAGCAGTACGAGCACGTCGGCCAGCCAGCCGCCGGTATCGGCAACGAGATAGCGGACGGTCCAGGTGGCGGCATCGAAGAGATAGTCTTCGACATCGCCGATTTCGCCGTCCTGTGCCTTGATTGTGAAGCCAGCGGTCGACCTGATACGCTTGAGCATCGGGTGTCCTTTCCATGGATCGGCCGGCTCGGGGGCGGCCTGTCACGACGTTGTCTGGTCCTGCGGCGAGACCGCTTCGTCCTCGCTGGTAGCCTCCTCGTCGCTGCCGAGCGATCCGTCCAGCGTGGTCTTCTCAAACTGGCCGGTCTGGACCGCCTCGCGAATCTGCAGCAACCGCTGAAACTCGCGAGCCTGCAGGGGCTTGCCCTTCGATGCATCTGCCTGTTCGGACGATGTCGGTTCGCCTGTCGATTCAGTCGTCATGGTATCATCCTCAATGGCCGCTGTCACGCACGTGCTCGAGCGGATTCGAGCTCAATGCAGCGGGCGGCCGGCTTGCGGCTTGTCCTTCCATTTCCATTCGTCGACGCAGATAACGGTAGATGTCGTTGAGACGGATCTCGCCGATGGCCTCCCCGTCGTTCGTCACGAGCAACCGATCGGCCTGACGGTTCTGCATGCGTTTCCATGCCGTCACCGCCGGCTCGCCCGCCTCGATACTGTTGGCCTCGCTGCAGTCCTGGGCGTACTGGCCGATGGCTTCCTCCTCCCAGCGGTCGTCCGGTACGTCCTTGACCCGCTCGACGTCGATGCAGCCGAGACGCTCGCCGTCGCGACGGGCAATGAAGAAGCGGTGGTCGCTGCGGTACACGTAGTCATGCACAAACTCGCCGACCGAGATATCCGACGGGACGGTCTCGGTCTCTTCGTCAGCGAAGTACTCGACGGAGGTGTCGCTGAGCATCTGGCGAAAGAGCATCTGGCGGTAGGCCATCTTTGCCGCACCGCGGAGAAACAGACCCAAAATGCCCCACCAGACTGCGCCGATGAGGCTGCCCATCAGCAGGTTGGCGATGCCCAGGCCGATCAACGCCAGGCCGATCAGACCGCCGGCCCGTGAGGCGACCCTGGTCGCCCAGAGGATGTCACCCTTCCATTTCCACAGGCCCGCGCGGAGGACCCGCCCGCCGTCGAGCGGTAGACCCGGCACGAGATTGAACGCCGCCAGGATGACATTGATCGCCGCCAGCCACAGCACGACGCCGCGAACGGGAATCGCATCCACGACGTAGCCGCCGAAATACAGCAGCGTACCCAACGCAATACTGACCATCGGGCCGGCCAGGGCCATCGCGACCTCGGCCTTCGGCGTGGGGGCCTCGTCCGGCATCTCGGAGACGCCGCCAAAGAGGAACAGCGTGATGCCCCGCATCCGCAGGCCGAACCGATTGGCCACGATGGAGTGGCCCAACTCGTGTGCCAGCACGCACGCGAACAGCCCGATCGCACCGACGACGCCCATGATCCAGTACGTGCCCAGCGACAGGCCTTGGTAGTACCGCGGAAACAGCCCTCGCGCCAGCGACCAGGCTATCAGGAAGGCGATAATGAACCACGTGGGGCTCAGTCGAACCGGAAAGCCCAATACGGAAAACAACGTATACTTCTTCTGAAACATCGTCAGGAATGCATCCTTCCATTTTTGCAGCGGCTAGGTCCCGTAGACCGGGCAGCCGTAGTCGGTCCTCGAATTCATTCTATACGCCTCGGTTCGCTGATCCGCGGATTCGCCGCCCAGGGTTGAACCGGCGCGACCGAACCGCAACAATTCAGTGGCGGCGAAAGACAGCGAACCCTCACACACCGGGAGCAATCATGAGCAGGCAAACCGTTGGACACTTGAGCGACCTCCAGCAGGGGCAGATGAAACAGGTCGAGGTCGATGATGTTGACCTCCTGCTTGTGCGGCTGGGCGACGGCGTCCGCGCCCTCGCCGCGACATGTCCACACCACGGCGCGCCGTTGGGCGAGGGTCTGCTGCATGACGGGCATATCCTCTGCCCGTGGCACATGGCAACGTTCGACGCCGAGGACGGCTCGCTGCAGGATCCGCCATCGCTGGAGGGGCTGCCGCAGTTTCCCGTGACGATCGAGGGCGAGGACATCATTGTCGATCTGCCGGACGATCCACCCGCCTCGTGTGCCGTCAGCATGGCCGAGCACGACCCGGACGCCGACGGGCGGACGTTCGTCATCCTCGGCGCCGGGGCGGCAGGAATGACGGCAGCCGAAGCCCTGCGCCAGAATGGTTTTGCCGGCAATATCGTGATGCTCACACACGAGAACGACCCGCCGTACGACCGGACCGACCTGTCCAAGCCGTACCTCCGTTCCGACGAGCCGGCCGAGCCGACCATCCGCGGCCGCGACTTCTACGAGCAGCACGGCATCGAGCTGCGCACCGGCTTCGAAGCCGCCAACGTAGACATCCTGAAACGGCGCGTCACGTCGGCCGGCGGCGAGGAGGTCACCGGCGATAAGCTTCTGCTGGCCACCGGCGGCACACCCCGAACACTTGACGTGCCGGGCGCCGACCTCATCGGCGTGATGACGCTGCGCACCTACGCCGACGCGAAGGAACTACGCCGCCGAATGGGCGAGGCCAAACGCGCCGTCGTCGTCGGCGCCAGCTTCATCGGCATGGAGGTCGCTTCGGGCCTGGTCGAACAGGGCATGGACGTCACCGTCGTCGCCCCGGAGACCGTGCCGTTCAAGGCCGCCTTCGGCGAAGCGATCGGCCGAATGTACCAGACGGTGCATGAGGACAAGGGCGTGACGTTCAAGCTCGGCCGGACCGTCGGCCACTTCGCCGGCGACGACTTCCTCGAAGCGGTCGTCCTCGACGACGGCAGCACCCTGCGTGCGGACGTGGCCGTCCTCGGCGTCGGCGTGCGTCCGGAGACGGACTATCTCAAGCCGGACCAGCTCAACAGCGACGGCAGCGTCACCGTCAACAGCTATCTCCAGATCACCGGCGACGTCTTCGCCGCCGGCGATATTGCTTCCTTCGCCGACTGGCGGACGGGCCAATCCACCCGCATCGAGCACTGGCGCGTCGCGCAGCAACAGGGGATCGTTGCCGCCCGGAACATGCTGGGCGCGCAGAGCGAGTATCGTCGTGTGCCGTTCTTCTGGACCAACCAGTACATGGTCATCACCGATTACCTCGGCCATGCCGCCGAATGGGACGAGGTCGTCGTCGACGGCGACATCGAGGAGCAGGACTTCCTCGCCTTCTACATAAAGGACGAGGGCGTCCATGCCGTCGCGGGCTGCGGGCGCAGCAGGGCCATCGCCGCCTGCCTGGAACTCATGGAAGCCCAGCCCCTGCCCACACTGCAGCGCCTCCGCGCTGAGATGGCGAAACTGATCTGATCCGGAGATTCACTGCAACAGATCCTGGACACACGGAGAGCGGGACATCCGGGCCGGCAGCGCATCTCGCGGGGCGCAAAGCGGCGGAACCTCTCGCACCTGCCCTCGCTTCCAATACAAAATCGAACCAGATCAGGGGCATTAGCGTAGACTGAATATGCATCCAATACTATTCTTTTGGCGCGGAATGCCACAGTACTATGCTCTGAAGTCTATTCATATAAAGGTTTTGCGATGAACATAGGGCTTTCCCCCACATGGTGTCAGGTAACCCCGCATACGCAATATGGGCTCTGTCCCGATTGAAATGCGCCCAGAGCGTGCCATAATGCGTTGCGCCGGAAGACGGCCCTAAGTTGGACTGATTGATGGGTCGAAAGGAGATTCAGCCGAGTCGGGCCAGTCCCGCCGGCGAAACGCGTTGAGAAACGAAAGGAACCGACAGTGACAACGACAAAGTCCAAGTCCAAGAGCAAGACAACCCATCGCCCCGTCGAGAAGAATGGCGTGGAGTACATTTACTACCCCGAGTTCAATCTTCCGCAGACCGAGGAGCATCTGTGGGGCTCGCAGCGCGACGAGATCGACGTAGCCGAATATCATCTGTTGCCGCAGGTCGAGGACGGCACCGCCCCGCCGACGGCGCAGCGGACGACACTCTCGGCTCCCGAAGAGCGCGTGCTGTTCATGCGGTACAACTATGCGAAGTTCCGCCATGCCCAGGCGCTCGGCCGCAAAACCGGTCGGCGCTCGCAACGCCGCCAGCGCGACATTCGTCGCTGGCAGCGTCGGGCCGATCGCACTCGCGAGACAATCGTGCATGCCAATCTGCCGCTCGTGCCGTCGATGGCTCGGCGGTCCAACATCCCCGGCGTGGAGTTCACCGAACTGATCTCCGAGGGCTACATGGCCGTGCTGCGATGCGTCGAGAAGTTCGACGTCTCGCGCGGTTACAAGTTCTCGACCTACGCGTGTCGCTCGATCCTCTCGTGCTTCTACCGTCTGGCCTCCAAGAGCCAGACCTACCGCAAGCACGTGCCCTGTCAGTTCGAGATTGAAATGGAACAGAGCGACTTCCCCGAACGCCGCCACGACGACCAGCGCGAAACCGCCGTCGATACCGTCCGACGCGTGCTCAAGCACAACCTCGGCGACCTCAGCGACGCCGAGTCACGCGTCATCCAGCGACGATTCCCCATCGTCGGTCACGAGAAACGACACACCCTGGCCGAAGTGGGCCGGGAGGTCGGGCTCAGCAACGAGCGCGTCCGCCAGATCGAACGGCAGGGACTGGCAAAAATCCGCGAGGCCGTCAACGACGACCTCGCCGCCTGAGTAGAATAGGAAACCATCGGCGAACCCGAAGGAGTACGCGATGAACGTGACGGTTGACGATTCGTGCATTGCCTGTGAGCTGTGTACCAGCGCGGTTCCCGACGTCTTCGAAATGGGCGACGACGGCCTGGCGCACGCCATTGCCGACCCCGTCCCCGAAGACCAGGAGGATGACGTACGCGAGGCGGCCGAGGGTTGCCCCACCGACGCCATCCACATCCAGGAATAGACAACCGCATACGTGAAGCGAACCGCCCCGGTGCGGTCTCGCGGCACAACAGCCCGCCAGATGCCGCGATATGCGCCAAGCGCACCGCACCGCCGGGCGGACTATATACAGGCGACGCATCCCGACCTCGGAATGCGTCGCTCCTTTTTGCGCCGTTGGATATGGGGGAATGCCCCGCGGCGACCGGAATTGCCCCCAGCCGCAATCGGTCAGCGGGCCCCATCGATAATGGTTTCACGTCCTTCTAGCGTTCAGTACATGATCGCGGGTTCGACCGTCGTCGTTACTGACCCGTGGGCGGTTGCGGCGTCAAACCGACCCGCGCCAGTCAGCAACCTGAAACCAACTGAAAGGAAGACAGACATGAAACGTTCACTATCCACGATGCTTCTCGCCGGGCTCGCAGCACTCGTTGCCGTTGCGGTGCCGCTTGGGGCCGCGGAAACCATCACCGATCAGAGCGTCACCGACGCCGTCGAAGACGAACTCCTGTTCGACCAGGCCGTTCCCGCCAACAAGATCAACCTCACAACGGCCGAGGGCGTCGTTACCCTCCGGGGTGCCGTCAACAATGCCCTGGCAAAACAGCGGGCAGCAAGGCTGGCGGAGACCGTCAAGGGCGTCCGCTCTGTGGTCAACCGCATCACGGTCGAGCCCCCGGCCGGTCTGGACGACGCGACACTGAAGCGGGACGTCGTCGAAGCCTTGGCCTACGATCCCGCCACCGAAAGCTACGAGCTGGACGTAAGCGTCACCGACGGCGTGGTGACGCTGAGCGGCACAACGCAGTCGTGGCAGGAAAAGAGCCTCGCCGAACAGACCGCCATGAGCGTTCGCGGTGTTACCGACGTCCGCAATAACATCAGTGTCAACTACTCGGCGGACCGCCCCGACATGGAGATCCGACCCGAAATCGAAGAGGCCCTGCGATGGGACACCATGGTCGATGACGGCCTGATCGACGTCGAGGTCGACGACGGCAAGGTCACGCTGACCGGAACCGTCGGCTCGGCGGCTGAGAAGCGTCGCGCCCGCTACACCGCCTGGGTGCCCGGCGTGACGGCCATCGACACCTCGCCTCTGAACGTCGAGCGGTGGGCGCGCGACGAGGATCTTCGCAAGACGAAGTACGTCAACAAGTCGTCCGAGGCGATGCGGAATGCCGTCGCCGACGCGCTGCTGTACGACCCCCGCGTGCTGGCGACCAACGTAACGGTCGACATGACCGGCAGCGTCGCCACACTCCGTGGCGAGGTCCGCAACGCCAAGGCCAAGCGGGCTGCCGAACAGGTCGCCAAACGCACCGTCGGCGTCAGCAGCGTCGTCAACCGTCTGAAAGTCCGCCCCGAGGCGGAGCGAGCTGACGAGGAGATCGCCGACAGCGTCCGACGGGCACTGGCGCGTGACGCCTACGTCGACCGCTACGAGATCGCCGTCAGCGTTGTCGACGGAACCGCCTACCTCTACGGCACCGTGGACACCTGGTTTGAAAAGGGTCGCGCCGACACCGTCGCCGCAACGGCCAAGGGCGTTGAAGGCGTGCGGAACAACCTGGAGGTCGACCGCGAGGCAGCCGCCCTGAGTTACGACCCGTACGTCGACGACTACGACATCTACACCTACGAGTGGTACGACTACGAACCGGTCGTGACATTTGAGGACGACGCGGAGATCCGCGAAGAGATCAAGGACGAGGTCTGGTGGAGCCCGTTTATCGACTCCGATAACGTGAGCGTCGCCGTAGACAACGGCGTGGCCACGCTGACCGGTACGGTCGATACCTGGTCTCAGCGCGGTGCCGCACTCGAAAACGCCTACGAAGGCGGCGCGACCTGGGTCATCAACGACCTCGATGTCGAATAGTCCCCCCCCCGATCGCCCCTACGCGGGCGGCCGTACGGCCGCCCGCGGTCGCCGGGCGTCCTGAGCGAACGACGCTTTAGAGAAAGGAGTTTGGCCTCAGCATCGGCCTGTTGTTCTGGCTGCTGCTGTTCGGCCTGATCGTCCTGATCGTTGCGGCCTACGCATTCTGACAACCGGCCACGCGCATGCCGTTCCCGCGGAAGTAAGGCCACAGGTGAGAACCAACGCTCTGTTGTGGCCTCGTCTACACAGTCGCTTGGCGGGCCACATATCATACGCCCCGTAAACGTCTTGCGCGGCGTCTCAGACGGTCAGGACGCTGAGTTCGCGGAGCGTATCGGGGACCACGCGGGGGCTGGTGACCTGCACGGCGCTCATGCCCATCTGCTGGCCAATGCGGCAGTTCTCGGCATCGTCGTCGAAGTAAAGAATCTCAGACGGGTGCAGGCTGATCTGCTTGATGACCCACGTGTACACGTCGGGGCGAGGCTTGGCCATGCGGATTTCGCACGATGGCCAGAATGTTCTCGACCGTCCGTAGAGCCAGTGCTCGCGGAGCACCTCGAGATGCAGATCGTTGGTATTTGTCAGCGTGTACAGCGGAATCTCCGCCGGCAGGGCCTCGTAGGCCTCGCGGACTTCCGGGAAATCCTCCCCGAGCAGGCTCAGCCAGGCATCGCGAAATTGCTCCCAACTGCAGTAGCGGTGAATGGACGCGAGGGCACAGTCATAGACGTCCCGCATCGACCAGAAGCCGCTATCCACGCGGGCCGAGACGTGAGGCCCGATGCGCAGCATACGCTGCAGTTCGCCCGGGTCGTAGCCGGTCAGGCGGCTGAGAATGCATGAACAGCGACCGTCGTGAATCGGAAATACGACATTTCCGACATCGGTCAGCACGGCCCGGATTACAGCTTCGGGGAACATCATAAACCCCAGTACGTCCTGTCCGTTGCGCGGTATCTCTACGTCCCTATTATAGACAATATCCACTACAACCAATAGAGATATCCGAGCATCCACGCCCACAGCACGCCGCAGGCGATCAGCAGGCCGCCGCAGAGCGTCAGGCCCCGAACGCTGCGGCCGTTGAGCAGCGCCCAGATTCCCGTCAGCGTGCCCAGGCACGCCAGAACGGTTCCGATGCGTATACACAGCGACATGACGTTCCAGAACTCCACGCCGGCTGAGAAGGACCGGGCATAGCCGACGCCCAGCACCGTCAGGCTTGCCAGGCCCAGCGCGATGGATATCGCCGCGGCGCCGTATTCCTGGAGCCAAGTGCGGTCGGCGTCGGCCTGCTCGTCCGGCAGGTATGTATCCGGTTCAGTCATGTCAGATGCACAGCTGGACCACCAGGTCCTGCATGGCGGCGCGGGCGGCCAGACCGCCTTTCATGCCCAGGTCGGCCCGCAGGACGCGACGCATATCCTGCTGGAGCTTCCGCTCGCCGCGGCGTTTGAGCATGCCTTCGAATTCACGCTGATTGTAGAAGACCTTGGCGGCCCTTATGGCCGACTGTCGGTTCTGGCCGGCGCGGATGGCCTGGACGGCCTGCAGGCTGCGGCGGACGTGCCAGGCGAGCTGGCCGAGCAGGGCGAACTCGGCCCCGCGTGTCTGCAGGGCGGCGAAGGTGGCCCTGAGGGCGGCGGCAATATCGCCGGCGATGACGGCGTTGGTGACGGCGAAGGCTTCGGGACCGGCGGTCGCGGCGACAACGGCGGTGACGTCGTCGGCGGTGACGGTTTCGCGGTTGCCGACATAGCAGGCGAGCTTGGCCAGTTCGTTCTCCAGCGTTGCCAGGTCATTGCCGACCCACTCGGCCAGCAGGGCCGCCGCGGCGTTATCGACAACCTTGCCATGGCGCTGGCCGGCCTTGCGAATCCACGTCACGAGCTTGCCGCCCTGGGGACTGTCACATTCGATTAGCTTGCCGGCGGCGGGCAGCTTTTTAGCCAGCTTCGTGTTTTTCGGCCAGGCGCCGACTTCCAGAATCAGGGTCCCGCTGGACGAGGGATTCTCGAAGTAGTCTTCCAACGTCTCGCGATTGGCTGAGACGAACGCGTCGGCCTCGCGGACGATCACAACGCGATGGCTGGCCAGAAAGGGCAGCGTGCGGAGTTCGTCGAGGACCTCGGCGAGGGCGGCTTCGCCGTCGAAGGTCGCCAGACAGGTCTGCGGGTCCGCGTCGCCGACGAGGCGATGGATGATGGCCTTGCGGGCGTCCTCGCGCAGAAACGCGTCCTTGCCGTGAAGCACGTAGATCGCATTGGAGCCGTCGTCTGCCATGTCGGGAGTGTACCAGTTCAGGACCGGCTGTGCCATGGGCTGTCCGTGCAGCGGGCTGGAGCAGAGGGGCGATTATCGCGACGGGCGGATTGTCGCGACCCGCTCGATGAGACTCTTGATGACGCGTCGCGTCGGGGTGGGCACGGAGTAGTAAATTTCCTTGCCGTCGCGTCGGGCTTCGGCGATGCCGGACATCTTGAGGATGCTGAGATGACGGGAGACAGTGGGCTGGCTTATGCGGAGGGTGCGGCAGATGTCGGTGACATTATGCTCGCCGTTGCCGAGGACCATGAGGATCCGCAGTCGGGTCGGGTCCCCCAGAAGTCGAAACGTCTGGGCCAGCGACTGCGCCTGCTTTGGGCTCTTGGCCATGAGGGGGGGCTCCGCAACGGCGTCGGGGATTGTGTTGCCATGCCGCAGAGCGTCGCCGGGCGGGTTCGCCTGCGCGAGCCCGCCCGGCAATGCCTGTGTCCTTGGGGTCGGGCCGATCTGATGACGGGCCGGTATCCGGTATGCGGCGGCTACATCTGGCGACGACGCCACATGAAGTACCCGACGATGATCGCAATCAGCAGCAGAAAAAGCAGACCATTCCACCACGTAAACAGCGATGAAAAGAAATTGTCAACGGCATCGGTATCTTCCTGGGCCAGAAGGGTCATCATGTGCATGCTGTTACTCCTGTGAGAACTTCGTTGGCTCTCCATGCCGACTGCACGGAGGTGGACACATCAGACGGAATTCTCCCAAACGCCAATGCCAGCGTCAAGGACAAATGTTTCACTCCGTCGTCTCAAGCGCGGTGGGCCGCCACAGGCGGTACATGGCCGTTACCTTGCCGGTCAACCAATTCACTTGTGTTTCCGTTGCGTGCTTTGCGGCCTTCTTCCCGGCCCGGAGCATCAAATCAGCGACTCCGATTGTCGCCCAGGTTGGCGTCACGATCGTTGACTTCCTTCCAGGGATCTGTAAGCTCTGTCATGGAAGGTTATATGCCAGCGTAGCTCAACGGTAGAGCACCGCTTTTGTAAAGCGGCGGTTGTGGGTTCGATTCCCTCCGCTGGCTTCTGTTGTCCGCACGGGGGTGTATGGACACGCTGAAGCGCATGGGTCATCCTGGCCTCGCTGTCCTGCTGGATTCACCATGCGGCTGCCATCACCGCTGATCCGTGTAGTGCCGGCGTTGGATGCCTCAAGGGCAGCCATGGACATGAGCTTCTTCGGTGACTGGCCAGCCCGGTCGACGAGCATCAGCCAGGCGGTCTTCATGCCGCGTTTGTTCAGGCCGTGGGACTCGCCGTCGGGGTCACCGATGGCCACAAGCCGTCCGCCGGAGAGGCGATCCATGCAAGCCGGTGAGGGTCTTGGGTGGCGTCCGAAGCGCCCTCTCTGGCCCTCCGAGCCATCTCTCCCAAGGGGAGAGACGTTCCGGACAGTGGGGTTTGCCGGCGACGTTGCCCCTCGATGTCTTGGACGGGCGAGGAAAAAGGCGGCCCCTATCCAGTTTTCCAGATTTTTGGCAGCGATATGCCACGATTTCCCCGCGAACTGCAATGAGGGAAAACACTCAACCGCCAGGGCATCGGCCGAGGTACCTGGGCAATTGCCCACACTGGAGCGTAAGCTATGTCCTGGAAGAGCCTTGCACAGGCTACTGGTATTACCAGCATAGACATGAATACTATGTTATATATCCTAGATTGACACCTTAGCCCCTGTCGGCTGCTTCAAATCGCGAATACTCCTACCTCTTTGAGATATCTGCCCAATTGCCTTAATCTGCTTTTCCGCTAAAAAAAGGAACATGTGAGGTCGAGAGATGGCTCGACCGGCAACAGTCAAAGGGACCCAACAGAAGGATGCAGGATCATGACGACAACGACAGCCAAAGCTGCACGGAACCCCGCCGCCCGCGAGCTTCTTGACGAACACCTGCCGATCGCCCGACAGATCGCCGCCCGCCTAAAGCGCCGCTACACCTGGGTGCCGATGGAAGACCTCTACAGCTACTCGCTGCTCGGCCTGACCAAGGCCGCCAACGCCTTTGACGATACCCGGGGCGTGCCGTTCCCGAACTTCGCCTCGCAGAAGGGGATGTTCTGGGCCATCGACGAGATGCGCAAGGACAGCGTCCTCCGCCGCCGCAGCTCGGCCAACATGCCCCGCGTCCTGCCGTTCAGCGAAGCGGCCGGGAATGCCGACCCCGACGACGGCTGGACCCCCGAGGTCGTCGACGGCCACGCGCCCCGAACGCGCGACAAGCTCGAGGCCCGCGACCTATGCACCACGCTGCTTTGCAAGCTCCGCAAGCAGGATCGCGAACTGTTGATGATGTACTACACCGACCACATGACCTTCCGCGAGATCGCCGAGGTCTTTGACATTTCCGAGTCATCCGTCTGCCTGCGACACAAAGCGCTGATCAGGAAGATGCGCCGCATGGCCGGTCCGATGCGAGTCGCCTAAGACGCCACCGAACGCCGCTGACTGTCTCGCCGCACGAACACGACACCGCCCGCCAGTCGCAGGGAAGCATACTGCAACGGGCCTGACGACGAACGGATGAAATCATGGCTTCCAACGTTGCCACCAGGACGCTCCGCCTGCGAGACGGTGCGAACGACCGTCCACCCGACCGTAAGGAACTCGCCGAGTTCTTCTGCGACCACTGTCCTCCCATGGTCGAACTCGCCGGGCGCAGCCCACTGATGACCGACACCCTCGCGCAGATGCGACGCATCGCCGAGAGCCGCTGTAACCCCGTCCTGATCGTCGGTGAAACCGGCACGGGCAAGGAACAGGCCGCCCGGGCCGTCCACTACTGGCGCAACGGCGAGAGCAATGACTTCATCGCCGTTAACTGCGCGGCCCTGACCGCCACCCTCCTGGAAAGCGAACTGTTCGGCCATACGCGCGGCAGCTTCACCGGCGCCGACCGCGAGAAGGCCGGCCTGTTCGAAGCCGCCGGAACAGGCACGATCTTCCTCGACGAAATCTCCGAGATGCCCATGGACCTGCAGGCCAAGCTGCTGCGGGTGATCCAGGAGTCCAGTTTCCGCAAGGTCGGCGGCACACAGGACATCCAGTGCCACGCCACCATCATCGCCTCGAGCAACCGCGACCTGCTCGCTGCCGCCGACGACGGACAGTTTCGACGCGACCTCTACTACCGACTGGCCGTCTTCCCCGTTCGCATGCCTCCACTGCGAGCGGCCGGCCGACGCAGCGACATCGCCATCCTCGCCCGCTACTTCCTGGAGACCTCCGGCATCCGGCCCGACCATGACGTCTGCGGCTTCACCAGCGAGGCCGAGCAGATCCTCCTGAGCCACGACTGGCCGGGTAACGTCCGGGAGCTGCGTAACGTTATCGACCGTGCGCTGATCATGGAGGGCTCGGACCGAGTGCAGGTCAGCAGCATCCACATCGACCGTGCGGACGTCGCCACCGACCCGACCTTCGGCGAGGACGGCCAGCGCCTCGACCTCAGCCTGGAAACCGCCGAGCAGATCTTCATCCGCCGTGCCCTGAAGGAGACCGGCTGGCAGCGGACCCGGGCGGCCGGACTACTGGGCATTACGCGCGCCACATTGCACACGAAACTCAAGAAATACGGCATCAATCCGCCCGAGGCCAACGCCGAGGCGCCCGAGGCCGACGACGCCACCGCGCCCGCCGAGGTGGCCTGCGCGTAGCGGTGGCAGAGACTTCGTGCGGGCAAACGGGTTGAAATGCCGCCTCGTCCTGCGATAATGGCCTCACGATCCCGCCTACGAGGAGACACTGCCATGAGATACCTTGCGATTGCTGTCTGTGTCACGCTGTTGTCCCTGCCCCTGCTCGGCTGCAAGGGCCGCAACGAGCCGCCCCAGGAGCCGCCTCACGAGCCGGACGCCACCGGCAAGCCCAACCTGACGAACATTGTCGTCACCGACATCGACGGTGAAGGCCGAAGCAGTTCGCCCTCGTCCCGACCGATCAGCCGCGATACGGCCCCGACGTCGGCACCATCACCCGCGCCGGCTGCCGAAGATGCCGCCAACGCTGCCGATGATCCGGCCACCGGCACTGCCAAAAATGCCGGCGCTGGCAATCACCAGGGTGTCGATACTGAGGACACCGGCTTGCCGGGCAAATAGGACGACCCGAACCCTACGCAACGATGTCAGGACGGGTGCCGAGCTACAATGGCTCGACACCCGCTTTTTTTGCCCGTTGACGGAGACGACCATGCTGAACCCCGCCGTTGCACAGTACATCCAGACCCATCACGAGCAGATGTTGGCCGAGCTGGCCGAGTTGATCCGCTTCGAGAGCCTCGCAGACGCAAAGGACCCCGACGGATGCACGCCCTGCGCCGAGTGGATCGCCGGGCGCCTTGGCTCCCTGGGCATGACGGCCGACGTTGTCCCCGCCGCCGGGCCGCCGGTGGTGCTCGGTGAATGGCACGTGGACGACGCCCTGCCGACGCTGCTGTGCTATGCCCATTACGACGTCCAGCCGGCCGACCCGATGGAGGAGTGGCTCAGCCCGCCGTTCGAGGCGAGCGTCCGCGACGGGCGCATCTACGCCCGTGGCGTCACCGACGACAAGGGCCAGCTTTTTGCCCACATGGCCGCCGTCGAAGCCTGGGTCGAGGCCGTCGGGCAGCCGCCGTGCAACATCAAGGTCTGCTTCGAGGGCGAAGAGGAGGTCGGCTCGCCGAACATGGAGGCCTTCCTGGCCGAGCACCGCGATCGCCTGGCCGCCGACGCGCTGATCATCACCGACGAGGGCTTCTACGACCTGACGACGCCGGCCGTCCGCTACGCCCTTCGCGGGCTGTGTTATTTCGAGGTGACCTTCACCGGACCGCCGGTCGACCTCCACAGTGGCCTGGCCGGCGGCGTGGTGCGGAACCCCGCCAACGCGCTGGCCGCGATGATCGGCAAGCTGCACGACGAGAACGGACGCGTGCAGATTCCCGGTTTCTACGACCACGTCGCGCCGGTCAGCGACGCCGAGCGGGCCGAGTGGCAGGCCATCGGCGACGTCGACAGCCATCTCAAGCAGCAGTTCCGCGTGGACGTTCTCACCGGCGGCGAGGCGGGCTACTCCGCGCTCGAGCGACTGGGCGCCCGCCCGACATGCGACTGCAACGGTATCGTCGGCGGCTTCACCGGGTCGGGCAGCAAGACCGTCCTGCCCGCGTCGGCAACGGCCAAGGTGTCGATGCGGCTGGTCAGCGAGCAGGACCCGCAGACGGTGATCAACGGTTTCAAAGCCTTCGTCGCGGCCCATACGCCGGCGGGCATCCGCTCGGAGGTCACGGTCGCCGCGGCGGCCAGACCGGTCATGCTGGATCGCGAGCAGCCGGCGATGGATGCGGCAAGGCTGGCGTTTCGCGACGTCTTTGACACCGAGCCGGTCTTCATGCGGATGAGCGCCTCGATTCCGATCACCGAACTGTTCCAGCGCGTCTGCGGCCTCGATGCCGTGGTCACCGGTTTCGCCCAGCCGGATGCGGCCCTGCATTCGCCGAACGAGAACCTCAGGCTGGAGCAGCTCTGGGCGGGCATCGAGTTCCTGGCCGCGTTCTACCAGCACCTTGCCGAAACGGACGATTCGGCGTGACCGGACAATCCCGCCAAGTCGAAAAAAAGTGGAACGAGATTAGAAAGCCGGCCAGTTCGCCTCCTACAAAGACATGGAATGCCAACGCGGCACGGCACACCTCGGTGCCACAGACAACAGAACAACCAACGAGCTTTGGAAAGGCCCTTGTGGGTCTTTCCAGGTCGCGGGAAGGGCGGCCCGTCGTATGCGGGCCGCCTGTTTTTTGCGCCTGCCGAGGGGTCAGTCCTCATGGCGCACTTCGACGTTGGACGGCCGGGTCAGCAGGCCCGGCAGCTCGAACAGGACCGCATCGTCGGTTCGGCTGAATCGGCGGATGACCTCGCCGTCGACGTGAATGCTGACGTTCTCACCCCACTCGCCGAGAATCCGGCAGATGCCTCTCAGCAGCCCGCCGGCGGGCGGAATCACGCGAAACCGGCAGTGCCCCCGCTCGGCCGCCAGCACGTAACAGCCCTGCGACTCATCGAAGTGGTCGGCGTTGGCGTCGCCGGGCGCGATGACCCCGGCCCGTGCCAGCTTCGGCTCGATGCGGGCCGGCTGAAGGTAGTTCTCGCGCAGCCGCTCGGCGTCAGGGCCGGTCGGGGAAACCAGGTAGTCCCACTGGGCAACCGGGCCGACGAAATCCTCAACCAGTAGATTCCGCCTTACGCCGTCGCCGGCCCAGGCGGCCTTTCGCCCGAGCACGGAGACGCTCACCGTACCGATCGGCTGACCGCCGGCGTTGTTGAGCCGCATGTGCGTAATCCAGCGTCCGTCGCTGCAGATCGTGTACTCCCAGCGGATGTGTCGCACGCCCTGGCTGACCCACTCGCCCGCCCGGGCCGGGAAATACCACGTCGCGGCCAGGCGGACACGGGTGGTGTTGTGCTCCAGCAGTTCCACGTCGCCAATGCGTTGCTCGCCGAGGCGCTCCAGCGAGGTCGCGCCGAACGGCAGCGGCTCGCCCGGGGCGGCGAACTTGACCGTCGCCTGGTGGACGCCCAGCCGCCACAGGCCGTCGTCGCTCTGGACGAGCTGGACAATGCCGTCTGGCCCCGGCAGGCGGATGTGATAGTCCAGGCCGATGCGCTTCAGATCGATCTGCGGCGGCGTCGGCGAGATCGTCTCACGATTGTCCACCAGTAGCAGGTCGTCCAGCACCACGCGGACAGGCGAGGCCGAATCGGCAAACCTCAGCCGCATGCCGCCGACGGCCCCGATGTCGAAGTCTTCCTGCCGCGACAGCCGCTGGATGTCAAAGCGGACGTGGTTCCAGCCCGGCCGCAGCAGGGCAGGCGGGGACGTCCAGCTGCCGGCGTCGCTCATGAGGGTCACCCGCAGGTCGTCCCGCACGGCCTCGCTGTACAGGGCCATCGTCAGCAGCGTGTAGCGGCCCAGGTCGATCGAGGCGGGCATGGCGAAGACCAGCGAACGGCGGGCCGGCACGGTCACGGCCAGCGCCCCACCGCCGGTCCGCGCGCGGTCGGTGGTGTAGACGGCCCGGCCGTCGCCGGGCGGAAAGACGTTGAAGGCCTTGGCTTGCGACCGACCGTCGAGATGGCCCTGGGCTTCGAAATCGGCAAGGCTGAGGAAGCGACCCTGTTTCGTCTCGCGATAGGTGCGTTCCTGCTCGATGGTCAGTTCGGCTGCGCCGTCGCGCGGGCCTGCCGGGCCGCCGGCGCCGGGACCGGTGCACGCGGCGAAGCCCCAGGCCGACACCGACAGGCAGAGAAGTTGGTACCATGGCAGACGATGCATCTCGAACACTATATAACCCCTGCACGGCCGAAGCGCAGAGAGAAAAGTCCTTCCTGCGGAGACACGGGCCATCCGTTCGCACATCATCCGGCATTGGCAAGAGCGTCGACGTTCCGCCGACGACTGAACGAACAGAGGCGTCTCGGGCGGTGGGCCAAGCCAGCGGTTCGTTCGCAACCCCCTCGCATCTCCCCGCGCCGTCTCGGCGCCGTCGTCTCCTGGCGGTTTGCTCGCTCGTCCGCCGCGATCGGGTCTGTCGTACCTGTCGTCACTTTCGGGATTTTCCCTTGGCGGAAGGGCATCCAGGTCGATATAAAGATAGGTGGAGAAACGATCCGCATGAAGATTCGTCAGCACAATGCGTTGGACCTGGCTCTACGGCTGGGGCTCCTTCTGCGCTGACGGATCGCGGATACTGACTGGACACCATCAGGCTCTGCGGTCCCGAACGGACGGCGGAGCCTTTTTTTTGATGACGAATTACGGATTGCGGATTTGGGATTTTGGAATGTGGACGAACTGAAGGAGACAGAGCAATGAGCAGCCAGGCGGTCGCAAAATACGTTGCACCGACGCCAATCGACAACCCTGACCGGCAGTGGCCGGAGAAGGAACTCAGCCGGGCGCCGATGTGGTGTTCGGTGGATCTGCGCGACGGCAACCAGGCGCTGCCGAACCCGCTGACGCCGGCGGCCAAAATCGAGTACTTCCAGATGCTCTGCGCGATCGGCTTCAAGACCATCGAGGTGGCGTTCCCCTCGGCCAGCCAGGACGACTTCGACTTCACGCGGCGGCTGGTCGACGACGGCCACATCCCCGACGATGTATACATCATGGGCCTCACGCAGTGTCGCGAGCCCCTCATCGACCGGACATTCGAGAGCTTGGCGGGTGTTGGACGGGGCATTGTCCACGCGTACATCGCCACGAGCGATCTGCACATGAAGCAGGTCTTTGGCAAGGGGCGCGAGGAGACGCTCAAGACGGCCGTCGCCGCCACCGAGCAGATCCGCGCCCGGGCCGAGGCCATGGGCGATGCGGACATCCGCTACGAGTTCTCACCCGAGGAGTTCACCGACAGCGACCTCGAGTACGTGCTGGAGGTCTGCGAGGCGGTCTTCGAGGCATGGGGCCGGGCCACGCCCGAACGGCCGATGGTGATGAACCTTCCCGCGACGGTCGAGCGTCGCCCGCCAAACGATTACGCGGACATGATCGAGGTCTTCTGCCGGCGCTTCAGCCGGCGCGATTCGATCCTGGTCAGCCTCCACTCCCACAACGACCAGGGCATGGCCGTCGCGTCGACCGAGCTGAGCCTCCGGGCCGGCGCCGATCGCGTGGAAGGCACGCTCTTCGGCCATGGCGAGCGGACGGGCAACGTCGATATCGTGACGGTGGCCAACAACCTGCGCGTCCGCGGCATCGAGACGGGGCTGGACTTCCACAACCTCGACGAAATCGGCGCGGCCGTCCAGCGGCTGACCGGCATGGAGGTCTACTATCGCCAGCCGTACAGCGGCGAGTACGTCTTCACGGCCTTCAGCGGCTCGCACCAGGACGCGATCAACAAGGGCATGCACCGCCGCGAGGCGGCGGGCGAGACCTTCGGTATCGGCTGGAAGGTCCCCTACCTGCACATCGATCCGGCGGACATCGGGCGGCAGTACCTGGACCTGATCCGCATCAACAGCCAGTCCGGCAAGGGCGGCGTGGCGTGGGTGCTGGAGCAGGACCACGGGCTGGATCTGCCGCGGGCGATGCATCCCGAGATCGGCCGGGCCGTTCAGGCCTACTCCGACCAGACGCACCGCGAACTCAACAGCCGGGAGGTGATGGACGTCTTCGAGGCTACGTTCCTCAACCCGAACGGGCCGCTGTCGCTGATGGGCTACTGGCCGCGTCCGGACGACGAGAACCCCACGATGATCCACGGCGAGGTGCGCATGGAGATCAACGGCGAAGAGCAGATACTCGCCGCTGACGGCAACGGCCCGATCGATGCCTTCGTACACGCGATGCACGAGATCAGCGACGAGGCCTTCCGCATCCAGGACTATCACGAGGACACGCTGGGCAAGGGCTCGGACGCCAAGGCGATGGCCTACATCTCGCTGGCGTTCGAGGACGGCACGAGCCTCTTCGGGGCCGGCACGGATACCAACATCGACCAGGCCGCCGTCAAGGCGATCGTTGCCGCCCTGAACAGGCGAACAGCCTGACATCTCGTTTGTACGAACAACGCCTTCGACATCGCAACGGCGGCCGTAAGGGCAGAGGGTCAAGGGAAGAGGGCCCGTGGGCCTGAGGAAGACCTCTTACCCACCCGTTGGTTCTCGACCTTGCGACGCGGGCCATGTCCAAACGGGCTGTCAGCCGTCCTCGCCGTCGCTCCGCCAGGTTGCCTTCTCCGGCTGGTCGTGGTTTTCCATTTTGGCGGTGGGGCTGACGAGCCGGCCCGCCTCGTGCTGCGTGCGGAGGAACCCGCGCCGCAGGCGGCGGTAGGGCTTGGTGATCTTCCGCCACAACAGATGCACCCCGCTGCGATGTCGCGACAGGGCCTCCTCGTCGGCCGTCAGTTCGTCCGGCCGCAAGCGACGCTTGTGCTTGTAGAGGTGGTAAATATCCTTGCCCTGGAGGTAACGGACGACGGCGGCGGCGAGGCCTCGCAGCGGCCGGGGCCAGTCGTCGCGGCGGCGCAGCGAGATCTGGTAGTCGATGACCACCGGCGTGCCGTCGTCGCGGACGAGGATGTTGCTGCGTTTGTTGGCGTCGACGTAGGCCACCCCGCGGGCGTGAATGGCGTCGACGATCGCCCGCAGCCGCTCGAACAGGCCGTCGGGGATGGCCGAACGGTCCAGGTGATCCAGCGGCGTCGCGTCGATGTACTCGATAGCGCAGGTCACATCGTCGATGCGGCCGACCCAGGCGGGCACGCCGTCGACGCCGGCCAGGGCGTGGTAGATGGCCTGCTCGTGGTCGGCCAGCTTCTCGCCCGTCCAGCGGAGCGGCACGCCGGCAAAGCCGTGCGCCCGCCCGAACTTCACCACGATCTGCCGAAAGGACCGAGGGCAGGGGGCAGAGGGCAGAGGGGCCTCCTGCTGCTCGCCGTTGTCTTCCTGGAGCTTGTCTTCTTGAAAACTGGAGCTTACTTCATAGAGGCACGTTGCCGCCCAGAAGTCGTGCTTGAAGACGCGGACGAGGCGGTAGCTCTCGCCGCGCACGGTCAGGGCCTGCGGCGGCGGGCCGGGCAGTGCGAACATCTGGTTGTTACGTGTGCGTGCCATGGGCGTCCGTCGGGAAAGTGTAGATGCTGGCGGCGGGAGCGGCAAGAGTCGTCGAAGAATCGCCACGCCATTGCGTCAACGCGGCCTGCACCTACAATAAGGACAGACCCTCGACGAAAGGATATGTGCCATGAAACGTCTCGCCGCCGTCGCCCTGCTTGTGCTGCTCATTTCTTGCACGTCCCCTGCGGATGGACCACAGAACAAAATATGGACCTGCGGCATGCACCCGGAGGTCGCGGCCGCCGAGCCCGGCGTGTGTCCCATCTGCAACATGGATCTTGTGCGGGCCAAAGACCCGCCGGAAGACAAACCGCAAACAAACGGCAGCAAGCAGTCCGGCGAGGAATCCAGCGACGAGGCGGGGGCAAACGTGAGTATCCGCACCCCGCCGGAAGGGGCATCGGTACGTGAGCTGCTGGCTGTTCTCAGTACACAGGGCCAGCAATGGGGACACAAGCAAATCATCCCCTCAAAACTGGTGGGCGGCGTCATCGACCTGCATCTGCAGGATCTGACGTGGCGGGAAGCACTGGATGCCGTTCAGGCAGCCGCAGACCTCGTGGCGGTCGAGGACGAGAAGTTCATCCGCGTATACACGGCCGAGGAAGCGAGAAAGATGAATCTGCCGAATACGGTGAACCCCTGGGCGCAGGGCGAAGCGATCCATGGCACGCTCAAGGATGACGCGCTGCGAAAGGCCACCCCGGATAACGGCGTCATCACCAGCAAAGAGCAGCTCCAGGCGCTGCTGAAAACCTGGCAGGCGGATGAGACGACATGGACAACAAACTTCGCAAAGAACTTCGTCTTCGTCCAGACCGTCGACGGGCCGAATCGCGTCATGCTGGACTACCGGTTCGAGAAGGACAGCCGCAATCTGATGGTGATGGTCGGTTCCACGCGAATGGCCGGGCCCGGCTTCGGCTGGACGATGCAGGCCGTCAGGAAGGACGCGATCGAGAAAGTCAATGGCCTCGACGTCGAATTCGCCAAGCCGACCGTCCTGATCTCAGCCGGCGACGCCGGCAAGACGCGCCAGGCGCAGGTCGGCGAGTTGATCGCGATCGACCTGAAGGGCAATCCGACGACCGGCTACGCCTGGGTGTTGGACGGCATTGACGGCCGGGCCATCCGCCAGGTCGGCAGCGTCAAGTTCGTCAAGCCGCAGGCCGAGGCTGACCAGAAGCGTCGTCTCGGCGCGGGCGGGGTGTTCCACGCGACGTTCCAGGCCGTCGAGGCCGGCACAGCCACCGTCTCGCTGGCCTACCGTCGCCCCTGGGAGAAGGACAAAGAGCCCGCCAGGACTTTCAGCGTCACCATCGACGTCAAGCCCGCCAAAAAGGAGCAGGCCGCCGCCCGGGCCGTCACCGTCACGGTCCGGATGGCCGACGGCACACCGCAGTACACGCTGCTGGGCAAGCACCCCGGGCAACTGACCGACCTGCTGGAGGCCCTCAAGGCCGCTCGGGAAAACGGCGCGACCGACGTGCTGCTCGACCTCGCCGCGGACGTCCCGCAGAAGCACGTCGCCGACGTGATCAACGTCGCCAAGGCCGCCGGCTTTGCCAGTGTCGGCATGAAGGCATCCGAACCAGCCGACCATGATGACCGCGAAAGCGGCCAACTTCACGACCCGGCGAAAATCACGCCCGAGACTGCCGCCAAGGCCCTGCGCATCCAGGTGATGACGACGGGTGGCAAAGCCCTCTATGTCGTCAATGATGCACGAACCGACGACCCGGGGGAATTACAGAACCTCTTGAGGAGGTGCCGCAAAATGTCGCCGGACACGCCTGTCGTCATCGAACCAAAGAACGACGTCGCATGGACGTGCGTCGCCGAGGCTTTCAACGCTGCCGCCGCTGCGAAGTTCGATACCATTGGATTCGTCAGATCGGATTAGGCTCTGTTTGAAAAGCGGCACATATGGGCTTCTCAAACAGAACCTAGCCGCCACTGATCCTGCGGGCTGTCGCTTCAACAGTTGATACGCCGATAGACTTGAGTATGAACGCCAACGAGCAGGACATGGCGGCTGAAGGCAATGGTCGGCCGGTGGCCCTGGTGACGGGCGCGTCGGCGGGCATCGGGGCCAAGTTCGCCCGGCAGCTCGCCCGTCGCGGCTGTGACCTGGTCCTGGTGGCTCGGCGGCGCGAACGGCTGGAAGCCTTGGCCGACGAACTTCACGCCGCACACGACGTCGCCGCCGGCGTCATCGACGCCGACCTCACCGACGAAGCCGACCGCCGGCGCGTCTGCGACCACATCCACAAAACGCCCAACCTCCAGTACCTCGTCAACAACGCCGGCTTCGGCACGACAAGCCTCTTCTACGAAGCCGACGCCGACGAGCCGCTGGGCATGGTCGAGTTGCATGTCCGCGCGCCGGTCCAGCTCACCCACGCCGCCCTGCCGGCCATGGTTGAACGCGGCCGCGGCTTCGTCGTCAACGTCTCCTCGGTGGCCGCCTTCCTCCAGGGCGCCAGCGGAGTGATGTACTGCGCGACGAAAGCCTTTCTTAACAGCTTCACCCTCGGCCTGGCCGCCGAACTCCGCGGCAAGGGCGTGAAGGTCCAGGCCCTCTGCCCGGGCTTCACCTACAGCGAGTTCCACGACGTGGCCGGCATCGACCGCTCGATCGCGGGGAAGTTCTGGTGGCTGGATGCCGACTACGTGGTCCGCACGTCGCTGGCCGCCCTCGACGGCCGAACGACCGTTGTCATCCCGTCGCTGCGGTACAAGTTCATGGCCGGTCTGCTGAAGGTCACACCGCAATGGCTGCTGAACCACGCCGGCCAGAAACGCCACGAGACGACCGGCGACTATCCGGCCTGATATCGCGAAATTGCCCGTTTTCAGTTGACCCGGGGGCGGGGGCTGCTATAAAATCCGGAAATTGCTGTCGTTGTGTGCGCGTGCGCAGGCAACGACTAAGGCCTACGGATGGGCCTGCAGCAGGACGACAGGAGCTTTGTCTCCCCCGCCGTGGCGGCTGGACGGGTAGCGGCCAAGACGGGTGGTACGAACTCGGGGCGTCTTGTTTTCGCATTGTGCGCATTGTGATGGAACAGCCAGGTCGGCTGCAGGCCGGGCCTGTTGTGTAAGTTTCACCTTTGGAGAAGGTAGTGTTCGGGCATGGAGTCACGAGCGTGACAACGAGCCTGTACAAGGGTTCGCTCCTGTGAACGAGGCGCGAACCAGACTGGTTTCGCCCAGTGGGCGGGTCAAGAGTCTTGGCCCCCCCGGTACATCACCGGGCGGTCGCTGACTTGCGCGGCAAGTCGGTCGGCCGTCTGGACGATGGATTCTTGCCGCCATGTGCGGGCTGGGAAGTGGGCGAAACGGCCCGCTTTTTTTGTGCCCGTGCCGAGCGGCACCCGCAGACAACCTGACAACCTGGCCCCGGCAGGCTGGAATAGGCCGGGGTGGCAACTGGACTGGAAACTGCCATGAATCAAGAACTGATCCGTATGGTCGAAAGCATCGCCCGGGAGAAGAACATCGATCCCGAGGTCATCCTTGAAGACATCGAGATGGCGATGCTCTCCGCCATTCGCAAAACCTACGGCGAAGACGTCGAAATCGCGGTCAACATCGACCGGACCAGCGGCGAAATCTCCGCCAGTGTCGACGGCGAAGCCATGAGCGTCCGCGACCTCGGACGCATCCAGGCCCAGACCGCCAAGCAGGTCATGATCCAGCGGCTGCGGGAGGCCGAGCGCGGCAGCATTTTCGAGGAGTACTCCGAACGCAAGGGCCAGATCGTCACCAGCCGTGTTGCGCGGTGGGAAGGCGGCAGCCTGGTCGTCGAACTCGACCGCGTCGAGGCCCTGCTGCCCCGAAGTGAACAGATCCCCGGCGACTCGCACCAGCCCGACGAACGCATTCGGGCGATGGTCCTGGAGGTCCGCGAGGCGCCGGGCAACGTCAAAATCATCCTCAGCCGCACCCACCCGGACTTCATCCGCGCCCTGTTCGAACTGGAAGTGCCTGAAGTCGCCGAGGAAATCATCGAAATAAAGGCCCTGGCCCGCGAGGCCGGCTACCGAACGAAGGTTGCCGTCAACAGTCTCGACCCCAAGGTCGACGCCGTCGGCGCCTGCGTCGGCGTCCGCGGCAGCCGCATCAAGAACATCGTCGACGAACTCGGCGGCGAGAAGATCGATATCGTCCGCTGGAACGAGTCGTCCAAGATGCTCATCGCCAACGCCCTCAAGCCGGCCGAGATCGCCGAAATCGCGCTGTGTTTCGAGCTGGGGCGGGCGACGGTGGTCGTCACCGACGACCAGCTCTCCCTGGCGATCGGTAAGCGAGGGCAGAACGTCCGCCTTGCGGCCCGGCTGACCGGCTGGGATATCGACATCCTCACACCGGCCGAGTTCAACACCGGTCTGGATGCCATGGAAAAGGCCCTGCGGGATGTCGAAGGCATCGACTCGACGGTCATCGACCAGGTGATCGCCATGGGCATGGTCAGCGTCATGGATGTCGAAGAAGTCGGCCCCGAGCCGCTGGTCAACGAACTCGGCATGGAGCAGGAACTGGCCCAGAAGGCCGTTATCCGCTGTGCCGAAGAGGCCAAGCGTGTCGCCGAAGCCCAGGCCAAAGCGAAGGAAGAGAAGAAACAGGCCGAAAACGCCGAGCAGGCGGCGACCCCGCCGCAAGGCGAGGTCGCCGAGGATGGCCAGCACGTCAGCACCGCCGGGGCCAGTCCGCCGGACGGCCAGGCCGAAACGCCTGACGAGGAAGCTGACGCCCAGGCCGACGCCGAAGCGACCGGCGAGTCCGGCGACGTTGCCGCCCCCGCCGCGATCGTGACGCCCTCGGCCGCCCCGGCCGCAGAACCCGCTGGCGAGATGAAGGAGGTTGCCGACACCGGAACCGTCCCGCCCAGTGAATCACCCGCCGAGACGGCGGAAGACAACGCCGCACCGGCTGCATCGCCTGCAGAGACGCCCGCTGAACCAGCCGCCGAGGGCGAAACCGAAAAGACCGATTAGCGCATCATCGCGCATGAACCGGCCCCTGTGCCGGCCCGCCCGAGACAGGGCGCACGCCGGGCGACGGGGCTTTGCAACAACCGAGCGATCGGGAGGCCCATTTGGCAACTCGCATTTTTGAACTGGCCCGGGAACTGGGCGTCAAGAGCAAGGACGTCTTGGAAAAGCTGCGCGCTGAAGGCGTCGACATCAAGAACCACATGAGCGCGGTCTCGGCCGGCCTCGAGGCCACCATCCGCGAATGGTTCAGTACCGACGGCGGCACCCACACGGCTGTCGAGCAGACCGAACACGTCGACATCGAAAAAGCGCGGCGACGCGCGGAGAAGGATCGCCGCCGATCCAAGAAGCAGAAGGAAGACGAAGCCGTCGCCAAGGCCAAGGCCGAAGCTGAGGCCGAAGCCCGGGCCGCCGAAGAAGCATCCAAAGAGGCGGAGGAAACCGCCGCTGAGCAGGCCCCGGCAGAAGCGCCAGCCGCAACGGCCGTCGCCGAAGCGCCCCCGGCCGAGCAGGCCCCCGGGGCCGAAACGCCTGCCGAACCCGCCGCCGCTGCGGCTGCCGAGGCGAGCGAATCCGAGCCGCAGGCCGAAAGCGAAGCGACAGAGGTCGAGGAACCTGAAGAAGAAGCGGAGCCCGACGAGGAAGACAAGGACGTCGCACCGGCCGGGCCCCAGGTCGTGCCCAAACCGGCCGCGCTTAAGGGCCCGCGTGTCGTCCGCGTCGAGAAGCCCGACTACGCACCACGGCCGCAGTCGCGTCAGCAGCCCATGCAGCCGCCCCCGGGCCTTCGAAGCCCCGGCATGCGGAACCTCAAGGACCAGCGCAAAAGTGCCGACGACACCACGGCCAAGAAGCGTGCCAAACGCAGCCCTCGCCGCAAAGGCGGACGCAGCGGCCTGGCCGAGAGCGGCGAGAAACTCAAAGAGTGGCGCGACCGCGACCTGCTGGAACGCAGCGACCGTCTCGCGGCGGCCGCCGGAGGCCTGCGCCGCCGACGGGCGACGCTCGGACGCGGGGGGGGCAAACACCGCGGCGGTAGCGGCGGCGTCAAGACCGGCACGGTCGAAATCGACGAGCCCATCACCGTCAAGAGCCTCTCGGCTGAAACCGGCCTGAAATCGGCGATGATCATCCGCCAGCTCATGAACAAGGGCCACATGGCCACCCTCAATCAGGTGATCAGCACGGAACTGGCCGAGCAGGTCTGCCTGGAATTCGACATCGACCTGGCCGTCCGCAAGGCCAAGACCGCCGAGGAAGCAATGCTCGAGACATTCGAGAGCCGCGAAAAGGGCGAACAGATCTCGCGAGCGCCGGTCGTGACATTCCTCGGCCACGTGGACCACGGCAAAACCAGCCTGCTGGACCGCCTGCGCGAGACGCGCGTCGCCGCGGGCGAGGCGGGCGGCATTACCCAGGCGATGGGCGCCTACCGCTACGACCAGGGCGACAAGCACGTGGTTTTCCTCGACACGCCCGGACACGAAGCCTTCACCGCCATGCGGTCACGCGGCGCGAACATGACCGACGTGGTCGTTCTCGTCGTTGCCGCCGACGACGGCGTGATGCCGCAGACCATCGAGGCCATCAACCACGCCAAGGCCGCTGGCGTGCCGATCGTAGTGGCCCTGAACAAAATCGACCTGCCCAACGCCAACCCCAACAAGGCCCTCGGCCAACTTGCCGAGCACGACCTGCAGCCGCAGGAATGGGGCGGCGATACGGAAGTGGTTCGTACGTCGGCCGAGACGGGCGACGGCATCGACGAGCTGCTGGAACTGCTGAGCCTGGAATCGGAAATGCTCGAACTCAAGGCCGAGCCGGACGCACCGGGGCAGGGCTACGTGGTCGAGGCACGCATGGACCCGGGCAAAGGCGTGCTGGCGACGCTGCTGAATGTCAACGGCCACGTGAAGGTCGGTGACGTGTTGCTGGCGGGGCGCGGCTTCGGTCGAGTTCGCCAGATCTACACGGACACGGGCGATACCGTCCAGCAGGTAGGCCCGGCAACGCCGGTGGCCATTACCGGCTTGGACGAAGTGCCCGAGGCGGGCGACCGGTTCTTCGGGCTGCCCGACCTCGACGAAGCTCGCGCCGTGGCCGAGGAACGCCGCCGCGAAGACCGCCGCGAGAGCCTCCAGAAGGTCGGCTCGGCCGGACCGAAAACCCTCGAAGACCTGCTCGGGCAGATCGACAAGGGCGAACGCCACGAGTTACCGATCATCATCAAGGCCGACGTCCAGGGCTCGATCGAGGCGCTGGTCGGGTCGCTGGAGAAACTCGGCTCGGACGAAGCGCGACTGAACATCCTGCACACGACGGTAGGCGGCATTACCACCGGCGACGTCACGCTTGCCGAGGCTTCCGGTGCCGTGATCATTGGCTTCAATGTGGTGGCCGATCCGTCGGCCCGTCGTCTGGCCGACGAGAAGGGCATCGAGATCCGTCTCTACCGCGTCATCTACAATATTATTGACGACCTGAAACGCGCCCTCGAAGAGGGCCTGGCCCCCGAGGTCCGCGAAGAAACGCTCGGCCAAGCCGAGGTCCGCCAGCTCTTCAAGATCTCGCGGCTGGGGACGATTGCCGGCTGTTACGTCAGCGAGGGCGTCGCGCAACGCAACGCCAAGGTGCGTATCATCCGAAACAACGTGGTCGTCGAGGACGAACGGGAGCTGGACAGCCTCAAACGCGTCAAGGACGACACCCGGGAGGTCAAGGCCGGTCTGGAATGCGGCCTGAAGATCAAGGGCTACGACGACATCAAGGAAGGCGACGTGATCGAGTTTTACAAGGAAGTTGAGGTCGCCCGGACCCTCTAGCAGTCCGTTTGGAATTCGGTTAGAAATCGATCGCGGCGCGGGGTCGCGGCACGTTTTGTATGAACGGGCTGCTAGCCCCGTGGGAAGGCAGCGATGCCAATGACCACGACACTGGCCCTGCTACAGCTTGACCTGGCGGTCCCGCAGGCCAACAGTCTGAAAGACAAGCGGCGCATCGTCAAAGGCTTCAAGGATCGCCTCGCCCACCGGTTCAACGTTTCGGTCGCCGAGGTCGACGGCCTGGACACGCACCGGCGGGCCGCCCTGGCCATCGCCATGGTCGGCAACGACCGGCGATACGTCGAGAGCAAGATACAGAAAATCTGCAACGCCGCCACGCAGCACCGCGACATGATGGTCATCGAGCAGAATATCGAGTGGCTGTAGATCGGCGATCACAATACGGCATGCCCCCCCAGAGCAGGCACGGCATCCGGCCGTCGCCCCCCGCGGCCCGGCGGCTGATACACGATAAGAACACGCAATGTCACGACGAACCGAACGAGTTGGCAGCCAGATCAAGCGAATTATCGGCCGGTTGATGCTGGCCAAGATGGCCGATCCGCGCCTCGATCCGGCCCTGACGAGCGTGACCCGTGTCGAGGTGCCCGAAGACCTCATGACCGCGACGGTTTACGTATCGATCACCCATGCCGACGAGAAGCAGGAGAGAACGACCCTGGCAGCCCTGAGGCACGCCCGCGGCTACATTCAGGAAGCCATCGGCGACCAGATCCGCATGCGGCACACGCCGGTGCTGGAGTTCAAGATCGACCGGCGATTCAAGAAGACCATGGAAACGCTGAACCTCATCTCGGAGGTCATGGACGAAATACACCAGAAGGAGCAGGCCAAGGCCGACGGCAGCGACGCCGATGACGCCTCCGGACCGGCCCAGGACACCCACCGATGAAGAATGCCCGCAGCTACGAACCGAAAATCCGCAAGCTCATCACCGAGGCTCGCAAGCAGAAGGTCGAGTCCAGCGAGGTCGCCGTCGACGATCCCGTTAGCCTGATCATCGAGGCGATTCTCGCCGATGACGCACGTGCCGACCAGGTCGGCCAGGCGATGGCCGCTATCGGTGAGGAGTTCGTCGACCTCAACGAGTTTCGGGTCTGCATCTCCAGCGAGATCGTCGCGTGTATCGGCAAGGACCTGCCCTGTGCCCACGAGAAGGCCCAGACCATCGCCCAGGTGCTGCACGGCATCTACGGCCGCGCCAGCTCCATGAGCGTGGAATACATGCGGCAGTACTCGAAACGCGACGTGCGCCGCCACCTGCAGGAACTCGGTCTGAGCCCGTACGCCGAGGCGCTGGTGTCGATGACCGTCTTTGAGGTCCATGCGATTCCCGTCGACGCCGCACTCGTCGATGCCCTGATCGTCACCGGATGCGTGGACGAAGAAACGGACGTCGCCGATACCCAGGCCTTCCTCGAACGCGTGATTAACCAGAAGGACAACATGACCGCCCACGTGTTCTTCCGCAAGTACATCCGTACACACTGGACGGCCATCGAGAAGAAGCGCACCGAAGAGGCCGAGGCCAGGAAGGCTGCCGAGAAGGCCGCCCGCAAGGCCGAGCAAGCCGCAAGAGAAGCCCGGGAGGCCAAGGCACGCGAAGAAGAGAAAGAGGCGAAGAAGGCCAAGAAGGCCAGGACGGCCGAAAAAAAGAAGGCCAAGTCGACCAAGAAGACCGCGAAAAAGACAACCGCGAAGAAGACAACCAAAAAGGAAACGGCAAAGAAAACGACAAAGAAGACGGCAAAAAAAGCAGCAAGGAAGAAGGCCGCGAAAAACGCGACAAAGAAGGCCGCCAAGAAGAAGGCGACGAAGAAGAGTCGGAAGAAGGCGACAAAGACATCATCCAGCCGGACGTCAACGACATCGAAATCCGCCAAGAAGAAAAAGAGCGGAACCCGTAAGAAGAAGTAGCATCTATCATGGAGGCAATCAGGAGACACAATGGTCCACAAGGCCACTGAAGACAAACTCGTTCTGGGCATTCCCAAGGGCTCTTTGCAGGAGAGCACGCTGGACCTGTTCCATCGCGCCGGCTACGACGTCAAGGTGCCCTCGCGGAGCTATTTCGGCTCGGTCGACGATGACCGGATGACGGCGATCCTGTTCCGCGCGCAGGAGATGAGCCGCTACGTTGAGGACGGCATTGTCGACCTCGGTCTGACCGGCCACGACTGGATCTGTGAAAACGGCTCGGACGTCGAGGAGATCTGCGAGCTGACCTACTCCAAGGCCACCTCGCGCCCCGCACGCTGGGTGCTCGCCGTGCCCGAGGAAAGTGACGTCAAAGACGTCAAGGACCTCAACGGCGGCATTGTGGCAACGGAACTGTTGCAGGTCACACAGACGTACTTCGAAGACCACGGCGTGAACGTCAAGGTGGAGTTCTCCTGGGGCGCCACGGAAGTCAAGGCCCGGCTGCTGGACGGGATCGTGGACGTCACGGAAACCGGCTCGAGCCTTCGGGCCAACAAGCTGCGCGTGATCGACACGATCATGACCTCCACGACGCGCCTGATCGCCAACAAGGACGCGCTGAGAATCGACTGGAAACGCGAGACAATCGAGAACATCGCCCTGCTGCTGACCGGCGCGATCGAAGCCCGCGACAAGGTCGGCCTGAAAATGAACGCCCCCAAGGACCGCCTCGAGGCGATCCTCGAACTGCTCCCCGCCGAGAAGAGCCCTACCGTCTCGCACCTGGCCGAAGACGACTGGCTGGCCCTGGAAGTGATCGTCGAGGAGAAGGTCGAACGCGACCTCGTGCCGCAGCTCAAGCGGGCCGGCGCGACCGGTCTGATCACCTATCCGCTGAACAAGGTCATCCCGTGAAATACCGTCTCGTCATCGTCGCTGCCGTCGCCGTCGCACTGGCGCCGACCGCACTGCCGGGCTGTGGTAAGCAGCCGCAACCGCAGGCCGACACACCAACGGAGCCCGCCGAAGCCATCGCCACCAACTCAGCGCCCGACACGCCACCCGGCGAAACGCCGCCCCCCCTGCCAAAGGAAGCGGCCCTCAGCCTCGACGAATTGCCCGACTTGCCTGCCCCGGCCGAGAAGACCTACGACCGCGAACTGCCCGACAACGCCAAGGAACTGCTTGCCGATGCACGCGACCTTCGTAAGACAGGCGATATCCCCGGAGCCATCGCCAAGGCCGAACGGGCTGTCGGATACGACCCCAACAACCCGACAATCCAGTACGTCCTCGGGCTGACCTACATGCAACTGCCCGATTATGGCAAAGCTGAGAACCACCTGGCCAAGGCCGCCGAATACCTCGGCGACGACGTCGAACTGCAGTTCACGCTCGGCCGCCTCGCCCTGCAGCAGAAGGACGTCGACCGCGCCGTCCGTCACTTCCGCATGGCCCGGGTGGCCAAAAACGCCAACCCGGAGAAGCCCGAGACGGCCATGGCCACGCTGCTGCTCGCCCAACTCCTCGAACGCCGCGGCTACTTCACCGCCGCCGTCGAGTGCTACCGGCGGCTCGGCGAGTGGATCGCCGCGCATGGCTCGAACTACCGCGAGGAAGAAGCCCTTCGCGACCTGCTGATGAACCCCGAGAAGCTGCTTGTCCTGCGAGGCCGGCTGCTGATCCTCCTTCGCGAGAAACCCCGGGCCGCCGCACTGCTCGAGCGCGCCTGGCAGACCAATCGCAGCGACACGCGAACCGCCCAGTACCTGCTGGGCCTGCGGATCGATCTCGGCCGCTTCGAGGAAGCACAGGAGCTGCTGGTGGAGTTGACAGCCGCCGAAGGCGTTCAGGCCGCCCTGCCGGTACTGGCCGAGCGCCTCTGCCGACAGGCCGCCAAGCCGGACCTGCCCGCTCAACTGTGGGAGCGGATTCGCCAGCGTGCCGGCACGGACGCGGCCCCGGCCGACATTGGCCTGCGTCTGGCCGACGTCGCCGCCGACCTGGGCTCGCAGGACGCCGGCGTCGACATCCTCCAGGCCATCCTCGCCGAGATCCCCTCCAACGCCGATGCCGCCCAGCGGCTGGCCGCCATCCACGCCGCCAAGGGCGATTACACACGCGCCCTGACGCTGTTGGCTGAGACGCTTGTCCGCAACGCCGACGCCGTGCCCGCCGTTCGAACCGGCGTGGACGAGATCCTCCGCCACGACCCGCCCGAGACGTTGCTCGATGAGTTCAGCAGGACGACCTACGCCGCCGACGGCAAGAACAAGTACGCCCTGCACTACGTCGCCGGCACGCTGGCCGAGCAACTCGGCAAGTCCCTCAAGGCCGCCGACCACTACCGCCGGGCCGCCGCCGAACGCAAGGACTTCCTGCCCGTCTACGAGGCCCTGCTCGATCTCTACCTCGAATCCGAGAACGAAGACGACGTCGCCGTGCTGCTGGACATGGTCCAGGACGTCGCCGAAGACAGCCACCTCTACAACTACCTGCTGGGCCGGACCGAACTCGCACGCGGCCGCCTGGACGAGGCGATCGCCGTATTCGAGAAGGCACGCCGACAGAGCAGCACGCACCTGCAGACGCTGCTGGCCCTGGCTGACGTCTACGATCGCAAGGCCAAGGCCGCCATCGCCAACGCAGACTGGGCCGCCGTCTCCCGTTACCGCGCGAAGTCTGAGGAAGCGCTGCGGGATGCCATCGACCTGCGGCCGGAGGACCTCGGGCTGTATCGCAAGCTCTTCGACCTATACACCCGGCGCGGCGACCTCGGCGAGGCCGAGAAGATCGCCCGCGACCTGTTTCGCACGCAGCCGCGCGAGTACGAATCGCTGGCGATGCTCGCGGAAATCTACATCCGCACCGGCGAACATGACAAGGCCCGCGTCGTCCTCGAACGCCTCCGCCGCAGCTACGGCGACCGCCCGGGCGTCACGAGCCTGCTTGTGCAGGGCGAGATAGCGCGAAACTCCGCCAGCCTGCCCAGCGAGATGTTCGTCCGGGCCGGCAGCGAAGGCTTTGCCAGCGTGCAGCAGTATCGCCACATCCTGCCCGCCGCCGTACACGACCGCGTCGTCCTCCGCCTTCGGGAGATTATCAAGGCCCAGCCGACGGACCTCGAAGCCAAACGCCTGCTCGCCCGCCAACTCGGCCTGCGAATCCCGGGCCAGCACACCGACGCCGCGAAGCTCTGGCGTGAGATCCACAAGACCTCCGGCGAGGACGCCGACGCGCGGCAGGCGATTCTCCAGTATGTGCATGCCGACCAGCCCGATCAGGCGGACAGCTTCGTCCGCGGTCTGCTGGCTGAGAACGAGAACGACCCCGACCTGCAACGCCTCCTGGCGACCGTACTGGCCGAGCAGGAGACGTACGACGAGGCCATCGAGTTGCTGCGGAACCTCTTGGCCGGCACACGGCAGGACATTCGGCTGATTACCATCGTCGGCGCTCTGTACGAGAAGGCCGGCCGACACGAAGCGGGTGCCGAGTGGATCGGGTCGCTGATTGATGACGCCCCCGGCGAACTCGCGAACGCCCTGCGACATACCCAGGCCGTGCTGTACTGCAAGGCCGGGCAGTTCGACAGGGCCCTGCCGGTCGCCCAGGCCGGCGAGGGCATCTGGGGCCTGTGGCAGTGCTTCGACGTCGCCGTGGAGTCCGAAGCGTGGGACCAGGCCGACCGCTTCGCCGAGACCGTGCTCGACAAGGCCCGCACCGTCCAGGGCGAAACCAACGCCACGAGCATTCTCGCCGTGGCCTCGGAACTGAAGATGAGGCTCGCCATCGAGCGAGGCAGGATCGACCGAGCCATCGAAATCGCCAGAAGCTTCGCCGACGACCTCCAAGGCGAACAGGATCCCTGCGTGCGACTGGCCGTTCTGCTCGGGCGGGAGAAGAATTTCCAGCCGGCCGTGAAACTGCTGGATGAACGCATCGAGAAACTCGAGGCCGTCGAATCGCCCTCGCCGGAGCAACTCAAGTCGCTGACGGTGGCGAGGCAGTCCCGCGTCGAGATGCTGATGTGGCGGCACAAGAGCGACGAGGCCCTCAAGGCGATCAACGCGATCATCGTCAACGATCCCAACAACGCCGACCTGCACAATGTCCGGGCGGCGGTCCTGGGGGAATTGGGCAAGACCAACGAGGCTATTGCCGCACTCGAACGGGCCATCGAGATCCGGAGCGACGACGCGATGCTGCAGAACAACTTGGCCTACAGCTATGCCGAAGCCGGCCGCAAGCTCGATCGGGCCGAGCGACTGGCCATCGACGCGATCAAGGACGTCGGCCTGGCCACGCACATCGTTGACACGCTGGCGTGGACCTACTACAAGCAGGCGAAGTTCAGCGAGGCCGCCGCGCTGCTGCTCAGTCAGCTGCCCAAGCCGGACGAACTCGATGAGGCGAAGGACCTCGGCGATCACCCGATTATCTGGGACCACCTGGGCGATACGCTTTATCGCCTCGGCTGGAAGCACCGCGCTGTCCGCATCTGGCAGGTCGCGCTGCAGCGGGGTGAGGATGAGGACGACAGCAAGGACCTGCGGCTGGTCCTCGAGAATACGCCGAAAAAGATCCAGGCCGTCAAAGACAATCAACCCGCCCCGGTCGCCCCGCTGAGCGAGGCCCACCAGGCGAAAATTCGCAATGCCACCGAAACCGACACCCCCGACAACGCGGACGCGGACATGCCGCACGTCGAGATGGAGCAGTAACCATGGCAGGACACAGTAAATGGGCAAACATCAAGCACCGCAAGGGGCGCCAGGACGCCAAGCGTGGCAAGATCTGGTCGAAGATCGCCCGGCAGATCATCGTGGCCGCCAAGGACGGCGGCGGTGACCCCGAGGCCAACCTCGCCCTGCGATACGCCGTTGATGAAGCCAAGCAGGCCAACATGCCCAAGGACACCATCGCCAACGCCATCAAGAAGGGCACGGGCGAACTGGGCGGCGAGAACTACGAAGAGGTGATCTACGAAGGCTACGGCCCCGGCGGCGTGGCGTTCATGATCAGCTGCCTCACCGACAACCGTAACCGGACCGCACCGGAGATGCGAAAGTTCTTTGAACGCGTCGGTGGCACACTCGGCGCGACCAACTGCGTGGCCTACATGTTCGAGCAAAAGGGCACGTTCCTGATCGCCGCGGACAAGACCGACGAAGACGCCCTGATGGAAGTCGCCCTCGACACCGGTGCCGATGACGTGGTCCTTGAGGACGACTTCTTCCAGATCTCCTGCGATCCGTCGGCCTTCAAGGACGTCAAGGACGCCCTCGACGCCAAGGGTATCGAGCCGGACAGCTCCGAGCTGGCGATGGTCGCGGGCAACATGGTCACGCCCGACGAAGCGACCGCCCGCAAGCTAGTCCAGTTCACCGAGGACCTCGAAGACCACGACGACGTCCAGAAGGTCTACAGCAACTTCGACGTGCCGGACTCCCTGATGGCCGAACTCGCCGAGTGACGCATGAAGATCGGTATCGTCAGTGACTCGCACGGACGAAGCGACCGCCTCGCCGAGGCCGTGGCACAACTGGCCGCGCGCGGGGCCGAGGCCGTCGTGCATTGCGGCGACATCACCGCTGCCGAGGACGTCGAGGTCCTGGCCGGCTCGGACGCGCCGGCGTGGCTGGTGGCGGGTAACATGGACCGCCACGAGGAAGCCGGCCTCCGCCAGGCCGCCGAGGCCTGCGGCGTGACGTTCGCTATTGACTTCGTGGCCGTTCCACTGGGCGACGGCGAGCACCTTGCCGCTACACACGGCCACCTGCAACACCTGCTCGATGAGCTGGTCCGCGGGGGACAGTTCCGCTACGTCTGCCACGGACATTCGCATCGTCGGCGCGACGAACGGCTCGCCGAGGCCCGCGTGCTGAACCCCGGCGCGCTGTGGCACCCCCGAGGCCGACGCGACTGCACCTGTCTGCTGCTCGACACCCACGCCGACCGTCTCGAAGAAATCAGCATCCGCTGAACACCAGGCGCAGGGCGTCCGTATGGACGCGGGCATTTCCTTGGGGGCAGCGTGTGGGTGCCGCGGGTGTGTCCTCATAGCCGTGCGTCGTAACGGCGGGCACAGCGCGCAACACGCCGCCCGGTTGTCGTGAGCAAACCGGCGATCATGTACAGCATGTTGCTGCCATCCCTGCACGAGATTCGCTACGCAGCGCAGGGATTGATGGCACGGGCGATGTATCGCACGGCAGAGAGAACGTCTGACGCGGCGTGGGAAGATTGTCTTGCCATCCGACGTCTCGGACGGCTGCTTGCGACGGGCCCGACGCTGATCGAATGGTTGGTCGGGTTGGCACTGGAAGCTCTTGGAACCAACGGGCAACGACACCTGCTTCAGCATGCGAGCGCCTCCACGGGAATGCATAGCGCCTGGCTGGCCGATCTGGATAGCCTGCAACCATTCCCCAGCGTCGAGCCGTGCATCAGGCCACCCTCACCGGCTCGCGGCTCGGCCCCTCCCCCAGAGGGGGAGGGGTTCTCTGACTCCTCTCCCTTTGGGAGAGGCTGGGTGGGGATCTTCTCTTCACTCAGCCCCCATGCCCTCCGACGTCATGCCCTTCCTCAGGCCACCCCCACCGGCTCGCAGGCTCGCCACCTCCCCCAGAGGGGGAGGGGTTCTCTGACTCCTCTCCCTCTGGGAGAGGCTGGGTGAGGGTCTTGCTTCTTGAGCCCCAGGCCCTTGGCCCTTGGCGCTGGCCAAAGAGCCCCCACCGGCTCGCGGACTCGCCACCTCCCCCAGAGGGGGAGGGTTCTCTGACTCCTCTCCCTTTGGGAGAGGCTGGGTGGGGATCTTCTCTTCACTCAGCCCCCATGCCCTCCGACGTCATGCCCTTCCTCAGGCCACCCCCACCGGCTCGCTGGCTCGCCACCTCCCCCAGAGGGGGAGGGGTTCTCTGACTCCTCTCCCTTTGGGAGAGGCTGGGTGAGGGTCTTCTCTTCACTCAGCCCCCCATGTCCTCCGACGTCATGCCCTGCATCGAGGCCATTCATATTCGTCTCAATTCAAGTTGCCCATCGGCCGATGGACACTATAATACAACAAGTGACTGACCAGTCAGTCATTCCCGGTGAGGAACCTTTAACTCGTTGATCAGTGGACAGATAGACATGGAAGAACCAACCGACGACAAGAAACAGAACCGCCGGCTGGCGATTCTGGATGCGGCGGCAGATGTCTTTGCCGATCGCGGTTACGCAACCGCGACGTGCGACGAGATCGCCAAGCGGGCAGCCGTCTCCAAGGGCACGCTCTACAACTACTTCAGGAGCAAGCAGGACCTCTTCACGCAGTTGTTCCTTTCATCGGTGGCCGAAGACGAAGCGACCATCGACGGCGTCATCGCCCAGCCGGGTACGGCCCGCGAGAAGCTCGAAGCGGTCCTCGGTTACTGGTTCGAGCAGTTCAGTCGCTACGACGATCTGGGGCGACTGGTGCTGGAGTTCTGGTCGACGGCGGCGGCCGAGGAAGAAGACGGCACGTTCACGCAGACGCTTCAGGATATGTACGGGCGCTACCGCCAGCGGATGACGCAGATATTCAAGCAGGGCCAATCCAGTGGCGAGTTCGACCTGGTGTATGGCCCGTCGATGGCCGCATCGGTCGTACTGGCGTTATTTGACGGCATCGGCCTGCACAGCATGATGGGCCTCAGTGTAAAAATGGACGCGAAGACACTGGCCACGATCAAGCGCGGCATGCTGCGGGCGCTGGGCGTCGAGCCGGAGCCGCTTGCGGAGAACACCCCGACCGGCGGGGATACAAAGGATGCAGACGCATGATTCAGGACGTACGCGATGAAGAACAGAACGACCACGCTGCGAGCGACGGCAACGCCTATGACGCCCGCCGCGAGCCGCTCTGGCGACGGATAATAGCCTGGGTGCTGGCCCATCGGGTGCAATCGAGCATCCTCGGCGGCGGAGGGCTGCTGGTGATGGTGCTCGGCGTGGTCCTGCCGGGTGAGGCCGGGCCCGGCGAGCCGATTCCGATCCCGCCGCGCGCGGTTGAAGGCTTGGTGCTGCGGCCACGGGAGCAGGTGGTCGACAGCTTCGAGATCACCGGCAAGGTGGAGAACAACCGCGTCGTGCGGGTGGCGGCCGAGGTGGCAGCCCGGGTCGACGCCTACGCCGGCCGCGATGACCGTTTCGAGGACGGCCAACTCGTGGAGACCAATGCGCCCCCGCTGGAAGAGGGCGACGTCGTTCGCGAGGGCCAGCCGATCCTGCTGCTGAACAAGGACCTGCTGAAAGCCGCCCGCGACGCCGCCCAGGCGGAGTTCGAGTTCCTCACCGATGACGTCCGACGCATCAAGGAGAGCTACGAGCAGGGCGTGGCGACGACGCTTGAAGTCGACCAGATCCTGATGAAGTACAAGGTGGCCAAGGCCAATCTCGCCCGCGCCCAGGCGAACCTCGACCGGGCGTGCGTGCGAGCCCCCATCGACGGCGTGCTCAACCGCCTGCCGGTGGAGATCGGCGAGTACGTTCAGCCGGGCATGGTCGCCGCCGAAATCGTCGATGCCGACCCCGCCGTCGTGGTCGTCTCGGTGCCGGAGAAAGACATTCGCTTCTTTGGCATTGGCGAGAGGCAAACCATCCTGCACGGGCCGGCAGGCAAGGAGACACTCGATGGGCGCATCACCTACATCAGCGCGACGGCCGACCCGCTGACGCTGACGACGCGCGTGGAGTTGACCGTGCCGAACCCCGAGACCAACGGCACGCGACGCCTTCGCGACAGCGACATCGTCCGGGTGCGCATGGTCCGACGGATCCTGCGCAACCCGTTGATGATCCCCGTCCGGGCGGTGATCCCGCTGGAACGTGGCTACGTGGCGTATGTGGCGGTCGAGGGCAAGGCCGAGCGACGACGTATCCATCTTGATCAGCGGATGCTCCAAAACGAGGTTGTCCGCCTTCTGCCGCCGACGGCCGAGCAGACCGCACTGGCCGAGGCCGACGGCGAGACAGCCGGCCTGGCGGCGGGTGAGACGCTCATTCTCCAGCCTGCCCGCGTCGGGCCCGGCCAGCCGGTGGACATTGTCGATCTGCAAGGCAAGCCCGGCCCGCTCAACGGCGACGATGCCGCCGACGCTGATACGCCAACCGAGCAAGCCGCCCCCGAGGCCAGCCAGCCGGAGCAGGCCCCGTGATTATCTCCGACGCTGCCATCAAAAACCGCACGACGATACTGGTCTTTGTCCTGCTCATCATCATCGCGGGCATCGTCAGCTATGCCGAGCTGCCTCGCGAATCGACCCCCGACGTGACCCTGCCGATGGTCCTCATCACGACCGCCCACGTCGGCGTCTCGCCGGAGGACATCGAAAGCACCATCACCAACGAAATCGAGCAGAAGCTCACCGGCCTAAAGGGCATGAAGGAGATCAACTCGACCAGCACGGAGGGCCTGTCGCTCATCCAGGTGGAGTTCGAGTCCGACGTCGACATCGACGACGCCCTCCAGCGCGTCAAGGACAAGGTCGACCTCGCCAAGCCCGAGCTGCCTAGTAACACCGACGAACCGGTCGAACCCGTCATCAGCGAAATCAACGTCTCGGAGTTTCCGATCATGCTCATCAACCTCAGCGGCAACGTCTCGCCGGTGCGGCTGAAGGTGATCGCCGAGGATCTCGAGGACGAAGTGACAGGCGTCCCCGGCGTGCTGGACGTCGACGTGCTCGGTGCCCTGCAGCGCGAAATCATCGTGGAGATCGACCCGGATCGCCTGGCCGAGTACAACCTCAGCCTGCAGGAACTGCTGGCCCTCGTGCCGTCACAAAACGTCAACCAGTCGGCCGGCGGCCTGGAGACCTCCGGCATTAAGTTCAACGTCCGCGTGCAGGAGGAGTTCAAAGACCCCAGGGAAATCTTCTACCTCCCGGTGGCCGTGCGGAACGGCAGGACGATCTACCTCAGCGACGTCGGCACGGTCGAGGACACCTTCAAGGACCGCCAGACCTACTCGCGCTTGGACGGCCGCAACAGCATCACCGTGGCCGTCAAGAAACGCATCGGCGCGAACGTGCCCGAGATCGCCGCCTACGTCAAGCCCATCCTCGTCGAGGCCGAAAAACAACTGCCCGCCGGCGTGCAGATCGAGCTGACCGACGACCGCAGCGACGACATCGCCATGATGGTCAGCGACCTCGAAAACAGCATCATCTCCGGCCTGATCCTCGTGGTGCTGGTGCTGGTGGCCTTCATGGGCCTGCGGTCCAGCGCGATCGTCGCGACCGCCATCCCGCTGAGCATGCTGATGAGCTTTGCCGTCCTCAGTGCCCTGGGCGTGACGCTGAACATGGTGGTGCTCTTCAGCCTGATTCTGGCCCTGGGCATGCTGGTGGATAACGCCATCGTCATCGTCGAGAACATCTACCGCCACATGGAACTCGGTTACGGACGGATCGAAGCGGCCATGAAGGGTACGAGCGAAGTCGCCTGGCCAGTCATCGCCTCGACGGCGACGACGGTGGCCGCCTTCAGCCCGCTGCTGTTTTGGCCGGACGTCATGGGCGACTTCATGAGCTTCATCCCCATAACGGTTATCACCGTGCTGAGCTGTTCGCTGGTGGTCGCGATGATCATCAACCCGGTGATCTGCAGCATCGTCGCCAAGCCCTCGCCGTTGCACAAGCATGAGCGGACCAGCGACGGGCGGTTCGTCCGCGGCTACAAGCGGCTGCTGGACCTGGCGATTCACCAGCCGTGTACGACGCTGCTGCTGGCGGTAATGCTGCTGGCCTGCATCGTGCTGCTCCAGACGCGCCTTGGCGCCGGCATCGAGCTGTTCCCTGAGACCGACCCGGACCAGGTCATCGTGAACATCCGCACGGCCCAGGGCACGAATATCCAAGAGACCGACCGTATCGCGCGAGAAGTTGAGCGACGCCTCGAACCCTTCCGCACCACGTGGTCCGGCGAGAAGCGTATCGAACACATCGTCACCAACGTCGGTTCGGCCGGCGGATTCGACATATTCGGCGGCGGCTCGGCCGGACCGCATACCGCCAACGTGCAGGTCATCTTTCCCGAGTTTGAAGATCGCGTCGACCGCAACGGTGAGGTCTGGAAGTCCGAGGACGTCATGATGGACATCCGTGACGCCCTGGCCAACGTCCCGGGGGCCGACATCAAGGTCGAACGGCAGAAAGAAGGCCCGCCGACCGGCTCGGCGGTGACCATCCGGCTCATCGGAGAGGACATGAAGGTCCTCGGCCGACTGAGTGATGCGGTGAAGCAGAAGATCGAAACGGTCCCCGGACTGGTCAATCTGCGCAGCGACCTGGAAACGGAGAAGCCCGAGTTGATCTTCTCGATCGATCGCCAGCGGGCCGGCGACCTGGGTGTGAATCCGGCCGTTATTTCGAACTTCATCAAAACGGCGATCTTCGGCACGAAGGTCAGCACGTACCGCGAGTTCAACGACGAGTACGACATCCGCATTCGCGTGCCGCAGGAATTCCGCAACCAGTTGGGCGACGTCATCCGCATGCGCGTGCCCACCGAGCGCGGCGGAGCCGTGCCGCTCTCGAGCGTCGGCAGCGTGGTCTACCGGCCCGGCTACGGTGACATCCATCGGATCAACCGCGATCGCGTCGTGACCGTCACCGCCGACGCGGAGAATCGGCTGGGCACCGAGGTGCTGAAAGACGTCATGGCGCGGCTCGATACGCTCGGCCCCACGGAGTTTGCCGGCGACGATATCAAGGACCCCGCGGCATTACTGGCGATCATGAATGGGCGAGGTGACCGTGGACATCCGGCATTGGCCGCGGCTGTCCACGATGCCTTGGGCTGGTGGTTGCTGTCCGGTCGCGGCGTTCGCCGCCTCGAAAGCAAGGCCTCGCTGAGCACCAAGGACCGCCAGACCATGGCGTCCGAGTTGAACAAGGTGCTTGACAGCGATGAACTCATTGCAGCAGTCGATCCGACAGCGCTTGCGCTGGGAACCCAGGGCGACGCATTCGTCAAGAAAGGGATCGACAGCCTTTCGAGTGAAGAACGGGCCCGCCTGAATCTGCTGATTCTTCAAGCGGCCTGGCCCGATGTGTTGTCGACATCGCCCCGTCTGGATCTGCCTGCCGCGTATCGCATTGAGTATGCCGGCGAGAAGGAGGAGCAGGACGAGTCGATGGCATTCCTCGGCAAGGCGTTCGGTTTTGCCCTGCTGTTGATCGTGGCGATTCTCGTCATGCAGTTCAACACGCTCTCGGCCCCGCTGATTATCATGACTACGGTGCTGCTGTCGACCATCGGCGTCTTCGTCGGGCTCCTGCTATTTAAGATGCCCTTCGGCGTGGTGATGACCGGCGTGGGCGTCATCAGCCTCGCCGGCGTGGTGGTCAACAACGCCATCGTGCTGCTGGATTACACCCGCCAGCTCCAGCGGCGAGGGCGTGATCTTCTCTCGGCCGCCCGGGAAGCCGGCGTGACGCGTCTGCGACCGGTGCTGCTGACCGCCACGACGACCATCCTCGGCCTGATCCCCATGGCGACCGGCTTCAGCTTCAACTTCAAGACCTTTGAGTTCGTCACGCGAAGTTCCTCCAGCCAGTGGTGGAGTTCGATGGCGTGGGCGGTCGTCTTCGGCCTTGGCTTCGCAACGGTGCTGACGCTCGTGGTCGTTCCGGCCCTGTACGTGATGCTGTATCGCGTGGCGTCCCGGTTCGGCCTGGGCGGCCTGGCCAAGCCCGCGGAAGAACATGCGGTTGACACACCTGTGCTGGAAGATTACTGATCCAAAGGCCTATCCCCTGGTCCACCGCACCGGCAGCGATGCTTGACCTGGCCTCGCCGCAGTTGCTCTACTGGGCGGCATGATTCGCGCGTATTTCATCCTGGGTTGCACCGCCTGCGGAAAAGGCTCGGCCGGCCGGGAGGTCGCACGCCGCCTTGGGGCGGAGATCATCAGCGTCGACTCGATGAAGGTTTACCGGCGCATGGACATCGGCACGGCCAAGCCGTCCGCTGAGGCCCGGGCCGAGATCCCCCACCACGCTGTCGACGTCGTCGAGCCCGCCGAGGCCTCCAGTGTCGCCCAGTGGGTGGCCCTCGCCGAGGCCGCCATCGACGAGATCCGTCGCCGCGGCCGCCCGGCCCTGTGCGTTGGCGGGACCAGCCTGTATATCAAGGCCGTGCGCGACGGGCTCTTCGAGGGCTGCGGCGCCGACGAGGCCATCCGCGCCCGCCTGACGGCCCGAGTGGAGGCCGAGGGCACGGCCGAGTTGCACCGGGAGCTGGCCGCCATCGATCCCGCCTCGGCCGATCGTATCCATCCCAACGACGCCAAGCGCATCATCCGCGCCCTGGAAGTCCACAAGATGACCGGCCGGGCGATTTCCGAGCTTCAGCAGCAGTGGGAATCCCAGGCCGGACCGCGCGACGACATCCGCTTGATTGGCCTGCGACGCAACAAGGCCGACCAGTCCCGCCGCATCAACGCCCGCGTCAAACGCATGGTCGACATGGGTCTGCTCGACGAAGTCCGCGGCCTACTCGCCGAGCCGGCCGGCCTGAGCGACCAGGCCGCCCAGGCCGTTGGATACGCAGAGATCATCGACCACCTCGCCGGCCGATGCAGCTTCGAGAAGGCCGTCGAGCAGATCAAGATCAACACGCGCCGCCTGGCCAAGAAGCAACGCACCTGGATGCGACGCTGGCCGGAAGTGACCTGGCTGGACCTCGCCGGCGACGAGGCGACCGACGCCATCGCCGACCGCATCCTCATGGAGATCGACCGTGAATCCCGCCCCCCCAAAAAAAAGTCATAGTTTGCCATGACTCTGCCGATGTAGTTGTTGTACAATACATACAACACTGGCACATACGAGAGAGGAGTCCGACATGAGATTTGGGGAGTATCTCAAGACGTTGAGAACAGAACAGCGTATCGGATTACGCCAGTTCTGCCTCCAGAACGGGTTTGATCCAGGCAACTACAGCCGTCTGGAACGCGGCCACTTCCCGCCACCCCGTGACGAAAAGATTGCAGAATATGCCCGTGCCCTGGACCTTAAGGAGGGCTCGACGGAATGGCTGCAGCTCTTTGACCTTGCTGCTGCCGAACAAGGCCAATTGCCCCGAGATCTCATGGAAGACGCGGAACTTGTTGAGAAGCTCCCTGTGGTATTTCGCACCATGCGAGCTAAGCATGTGTCGCCGGAGTTGCTGGATGAACTTGCCGAGAAGATCAGACGGGGGTAAGTACCGTGGGCATGGACGTCCCCTATTACAGTTATGAAGATATCGTCAGGCTGCATCCTGGGGTGTTGAGTGACGCATGCTTCAGCACAATTGCCGAATGGAAGTCTCTTGTTGCCGATGGGATGACTGAACATGATTACTCGTGGTTTGAGTGGCATGCGAACGCATTTGCGGGACTGGTTCTGGTTCCTCGCAATGATCTTCGAGAGAAATACGAACAGACGTGCTCAATGCTTATGGGCTACGGTTTAGAACCAACCAGTGACGCATGTTGCGAGAGAATTGCCAAGGAATTGGCTCAGTATTTTGAAGTGTCGCCAAGCGGCGTTATTGAACGACGTCTTCGTAAAGAGAACTGGTTTCAGGATTGACGTCACAGGCACCAATGCAGGTAACTCCTGAGCAACTCATGCAAGCCGCCCTCGCCGAGGCGCGACGGGCCGCCGCGGTCGACGAGGTGCCCATCGGCGCCGTCCTCGCCGGACCGGACGGCGGCATCCTCGCCCGGGCGCACAACCGCCGCCACCTCGACGGCGACCCGACCGCCCACGCGGAGATGCTCGTCATCCGCCAGGCCGCCGACGCCCTGGGCGACTGGCGCCTGGAAGACTCCGCGCTGGCCGTCACGCTCGAGCCCTGCTGCATGTGCGCCGGGGCCATCGTCCTCGCCCGCATACCTCGGCTGATCTACGGCGCCGCCGACCCCAAAGGCGGAGCCGTCAAGACGCTCTACCAGCTCTGCAATGACGACCGACTCAACCACCGCGTCGAGGTCACCGCCGGCGTTCTGGCCGAGGAGTGTGGCCGCGTGCTGACCGACTTCTTCGCCGCGCATCGCGCGAAGGGAAAGAAATAGAACGACCCGCCGGACAATCCCGAAAACGCATACGGAATACGATAAGCGCTTGCGCGGTGTAGCACCCGCTCCGCTGCGTGTAACGAACGCATATAGCATGACATAGCATGGCGGAGGCGTGCCGGCGGCATCCCTTCGGGAGTGCTCCACCATGATCGAGCTTCGTATGCTTGGTATAACTACCAGAAGCCGTCGGACGGGTCGTCCGCTACTCAGTGCCGCGAAGCTCTGGGCGGCACCGAAGAGCGAAGCGGGACGCCCGGCGAACTCCCCCTCGCTGCCCACCGATTGGAACTCCCGGCCCGACCACCATCGCCAGACCATTGCCGCCTTGGCGGCAGCGTGAGCCACAGAATACTCGATTTCGACTGAATGTTCGGCTGGCCCGCGGGTGCGGTTCTCGGCATGTCTTGTTGCCCAACGATTGCAACGACGGGGCGCTGCGGCGCGCGGTCGCGCATTCGCAGAAGCCGCTTGTTCGTATTCCGGTCTGTTTTCACCGCGAAGGGGTCAGAAAAGAATCGCTTGATCCCGGTCTTCAGTTTCGTGACGTTGAAGTGAATCAACAACCCGTCTTGACGCCGGGTCGGCTTCCTGTACGTCAACAGTGGCGCCTCGTGAATTCCCTTGATCTCCTCGGCACGTTTTCAACTCGAGTATAGGGCTGTCCGATCAGATCGTCGACGGAAGCGCGATCATGCCCCATCCGTTACGATTTCTGACGCAGCGCATCGAGC